>NZ_JBVFVW010000003.1:0-438977 GCF_055522415.1 Christensenella sp. KGMB01412
AACCGGATAGTAAGAAACAGCAGAGTAAGAGCACAAAGAATCGTACGCAACAAAGCGTACGATTCTTTTCTGTTAAAAATGCTGATAAAGGAATGAAAAATGAAAAAGATTGCCAGTATATGTATGGCTGTAATGGTTTGTACCGCAATACTCATGGGATGTGCGCAGCAAGAGCAGCCGCAGACCGGGCCGTCGGCAAGCATCACGCCTGCTGAAAGCGTTGCCATGGCTGAAAGCACGCCGCCTGCGGAAACCGTGCAGCCCACGCCGGCTCCTACGCCAAGCCCCGCACCGACGGTTAATTACCTCGTTTGGACAGGGGAGCAGTGGAACAATGCGCCGCAGGAGGAAAAACGCGCTGCGGCAGCGGCGGTGCTTGCGGAGATCAGCGGTAAAGACGGCGTAGATAGTACGGAAAACGAAGGAATCGACAGTATGATTGCGTCAATCGACACGTACATGCAGACAAAGCCTGAAGACACGCTGCAGCAAATTGCAGATCAGTCTAAGGAAAAAATAGAAAACCAGGCGGAATAAACAAAAACCGGCCTGCGGGATAGGAAAAGCCATTTGGGCTGCCGCATCCTGCCTGCCGGTTTTTCGTTTTGTATTGTGTTACCCAAGCGCTACGTCCAAAATCATCATGACGATAAAGCCTACCATCACGCCCGCGGTGCCGGAATGCGAGTGTTCGCCCAGATGTGCCTCGGGAATCAGTTCCTCTACCACTACGTAAATCATTGCGCCCGCTGCGAAAGAGAGCAGCCACGGCATCATTCCGGTAATAGAGCCGATGAGCAGCACGCCGATCACTGCGGCAATCGGTTCCACCGCGCCGGACAGCGCACCCCATAAAAACGCTTTACCGTTAGAAAGGCCTTCCTTTTTGAGCGGAAGGGAGATTGCCGCGCCTTCCGGTATGTTTTGCAGCGCCATGCCGATTGCAAGGGCAATCGCAGATGCTAGCGTAACCGCGTCGCCGCCCGTGTCTGCGGCAACGGCGAACGCGAGGCCAACCGCAAGCCCTTCAGGGATGTTGTGCAGCGTTACGGCAAAAACAAGCATTGTGCTTTTACCAAGATGAGCGCGAATCCCTTCCGGTTTATCGCTGCCAATATGCTGGTGGGGCAACAGGTGATCGAGCGCAAATAAAAACAGGCCGCCGAGCGCAAACCCGCCCGCAGCAGGAATCCAGCCAATAACGCCCTGCTCTTCTGCCATTTCGATGCCCGGAATAAGCAATGACCATACGGATGCCGCAATCATAATGCCTGCCGCAAAGCCAAGGAATACCCGTTGTATTTTTGGATTGATCTCCCCGCGGAAAAAGAAAACCACCGCAGAGCCAATTACGGTTGCTGCAAAAGTGACGCCTGTGCCTGCAAGTGCAAGCAACATAGGGTTCAATTCCGTCATGCCACAAATTCCCCCTTGAAATAATATTACCTTTCATAGATAAGCAAAAACAGTATAAGCAAAACAATTTTCATTAAAATTTGGGATGGGGCTGCTTTCCGGCAGATGCCCATGTGCCTATTGTGGATTTGAAATAGCTGTTACAGGCATTGCCTTTGCGTGGTCGCGGCGTACAATCAAAAAATTCAACATGGTACGCCGCTCTGCTTACGGGCGCGAGGCAATGAGTAACAGGGAAAAGCGCCCTCCAGAAACCACCTGCAGGCAATGTCCGGAAACAGCCTTGGCAAGCATGGTTAAGATTTAGGCGCGCGCTGTACGAACCAATAATGCAAGGATTTTTCGTACGCTCGCCGGCAGGTGTGCAAAATGCCGCAACGAGGAGCTTGAGAAGCCGTTTCTCGTTGTGATTTATTTGTTTTAACAGGCGGATGCAGAGCGCTGTATATGGTTTTGGTTTTCAAACTGTACGGCGCGCCTCCGAAGGACGGCGTTTTGTATGCCTGCCCTCGATTTATTGAATGACGTTATTTTTCGATTGGAAGGTCGAGCGCGGTATTGACGATGTTGCGGGACTTTTTGTCTGCGCTTCTGAAAGCAGAAATCAAGTCCTTGTATGGCAGAAGCGCCATTGCCTGACGGGTTTTTTCTGAAACATCGTCCACGCCGCGAATAAGGTAATCACAAGTCACCCCAAAATAGTCGGCAATTTTAACAATAGCTTCAATACTGATTCCTGATGTAGGCTGCTTTTTCCACTTGCTAAAAGTACTTTCAGATAATTCTAAATTTTTGGCTACCTCGTAAGCAGTAATCTTATTTTCTTCTAGCAAAAGTAATATTCTCTCGGATATTTCCATTGATACTGCTCCTAATAAAATACTTTCGTGCAAGAAAGTAAAATAATTGTTGACTACTTGATAAATATAAAGTATACTATGCTTAATGAAAAGCAACCGCCAGACTTTTGGGTAGGGTATGGGTATGGCGGAACGCTTTCGCACAGGCAGACGGATTGAGGACTGTCACATCTATCATCCGTCTGCTTGTATTCTCTTACTCTAACATACTACTTCTATTTTTTCAATATTCCAATACCGGTGGGAGCAAAGTGCTATGTTTAGAAAACATTGCGAAAATTGTGAAGATAACAAAAATAAAAAATACTGTTTCCTGTGCTCTGTCATCCATAACGCGCACGACAGGGTGCGTCCGCTTTTGGAGTCCTACCACTTAAATGAATTTGATATCATGGTCAGCAGCTTTGAGCAGCTTTTAAAACTCCAAAAAGAAACAGCCTACAGGAAAGGATATGTATCCGCACACCTTGAGCAAATAGGATGTTTCATGGACCTCAATAAAAAGCTCGCCGGTAAAGAGCGTCAATAACCGGAAGATAAACGCCACACAAAAAAAGAGCGGTTCACATGGAGCCGCTCTTTTCTGTTTATGCGCCGTAGCGCATGGTGTGAAAATTGAATACCTTTGAAATATACGCGGGTATCTCAAGTTCGTTCAGTATGTTGATAAACCGCTCGCATACATCCGTATCCGTATGGCGCTGTGCGACGTTAATCACAAGCTCGTCATTGTACGACACCACAGCCAGCGTGAACGGATTGAGCGCGGTAGGCAGGCAGGGATAAATTTCTTCAATATATGGTTCCATAGAGGGCGGAAAGGAAATTTTGCCTAAATTTGTGATGATATAGGTCGTCTGGCCGGAGGTCTGCTCGATTGACTCGGCCATAATCCTGCACTTTTCCTCAACGCTCAGGTCGGAATCAAGTAACTCGAGAATTTCGACAGCGTTTTTCTTTGCGTCGTAGGCCAGCTCATGCGCCTGCGTCTGGAAATCAAGCAGGCCCTTTTCGATATTCAAAATGGCCTCAAATGAAAGCCCGCTCATCTTTTTGTCGTAAGGAATCCCCGCACAGGAAATAAAGTTGCGCGTTGTTTTGCTGGGGTAATAGGGCCGCATATTTACAGGGATCGCCGCAATGATGGGCGTTTCGTATTCGCCGTCAGCGCAATGCTTTTCATAAATCGCCGCTGAAAACAGCGGACAGATGAATGTGACGGGGCTTGCCTTGTATTCCTTTACAATGCCGCGCAGCTTCTGGAAGGGAAGGCGTATCTGTACCACAGTATCCTCAGGATCTCCTGAGGTGGAAACGTCCGGCACACGGTAAGCGGGAAACCTTGGATATGCGTCTCGTCCATTTTCCGGCAACTTGTTTAAAACCGCATCCTCGGCCTCTTCCTCTTCAAAGGACGTGCTTTCATCGCGGATGCTTCCGTCGTTTTCAACGGGCAATCCTGTTTCCTTCATATAATAATATAGTATGCTTTTCAAAAATACGATAAAACCAAGACCGTCGGCGAGCGCATGGAACCAGTCGGCATGGACGGTGTTTCCTTCGTAGGAAATGCAGAACAGGTAAGCGTTGGTATCCTCCGTACCCATGCGGCGCACAACGCTTCCGTTGCCTTCAAATACGGGCGCAGGCAGGTCGATCGGAATGAAAAAGTAATTGCTCTTATCCTGTGCAACGCCAACCGCCATCTGGGGATAGCGCTCCAACGCGTGATCCGCTGCCCTTTGCAGCGCACTGCCGTCCACCGGCCCGGATAACCTTACTGTAAAACGTGGCACGCAGCCGCATGAAAGATGGCTTCCATATAAATATGACTTTCCATTGGCATCGAGCGTGAGCGCCGGATTATTTTGTTTCGACATGAATATCTCCTTATTGTTTTATCAAAAATATTTCGAGACTTACCACTATTTTAACATTGCATTTTACGGGAAACAACGAAAATGCGTGAAATGACAGGATTTTAATGTAAAAAAGACGCCGGGCACACATCCTTTGGATGTATCGTCCGGCGATCTGTACAAGGTTGGAAGGGAAGGGTTACTTTTCGTGGCATTCGTGCGCATGTTCATGCCTGCAGCACACCGAGTCGTCTGAGACGAGCGAACCGTCAAGGAAAGCCTGCGCCGCATCCTTTGCAACGCCCTGTGCTCCCGTTACGATCTCAATGCCCTTTGCATCAAATTTTTCGCGCGCGCCCGCGCCCATACCACCGGAAATGATGACGTTTACTCCGCGGTCTGCCAAAAATTCGATCAGGTTGTGGTCGTGCCCCGGGCTTACTACATTTTCGCTGCTGGTGATTGACTTGCCCTCCGTGGTAAAGATGTTAAAATTTGAGCAATGCCCAAAATGTCCGGATACGTTTTTTTCTTCACTGGCTACTGCAATTTTCATGGTGTTTCTCCTTTATATATAATAGTATGTTTTTTCGGCCTGTAAAAAGGCCTGCCTTTTCGTTGGGGCGGTTATGCGCCATGACGCGGGCAGCCGCTGTGACGCGGACAACCGCGCGCTCCGCACGGGCGTTCCGTTTCGCTGCACAGCTTGTAATCCCCGCCTTCAATACGGAGCGCGCGTCCCTCAACCAGGAAGGCTGCGAGCTTTTTGCGCGCGCCGTCATAAATCCTCTGGACCGTAGGACGGGCCACAGACATCCGCTGCGCGCATTCCTCCTGTGTCAGGTTCTCAAAATCGATCAGGCGCACCGTTTCAAATTCCTCCACAGTCATCACAAGCGGCTCCGCGCCGGAAGGGGAAACGTCGCCGATGGGGGAGAAGCGGTTTTGAACGGGCATACTGCATACGCGTCTGCATTTTCTTGGTCTTGCCATAACTGTCCCTCGTTTTATGAGCATATGCTCTTTATGAAACCAGTATAGCACATTATGAACATATGTCAATAATAAAGCGAAAAATACCATTTACCATATCTTGTGCCGTAATATTTCATAAAACCACTATTTTTCCCGTTTTTGAAAAAAGCGGAAAAAAGTTGAAAAAAAGCCTTGAAATCGCGGGTTTGGTGTTGTATAATTTAGTACGTTGCGCTATATGCGTATTTTTTGGGATGAAGCGAGAGGTTACCGGAAGCCACCGGATAGTTCCCGCCGACAATCGCCCGGACGTTGATCCGGACGCTCCAAAAGAGGACAGGAATGCGAAAGGAACACGCGCCCTGTCCAAAAAAAGCGAAACGACACACACGGCTATGTGTGTCAGCGAACGCGGCTCAGGCCGTGAATCAGAAGGAGGAGTAAACAAATGGCAAGCCAAAGAATTAGAATCAAGCTCAAAGCTTACGACCACAACCTGATCGATCAGAGCGCTCAGAGAATTGTGGATACGGCAAAACGTACAGGCGCTAAGATTTCAGGCCCTGTGCCGCTTCCCACGCAGAAGGAGATCATCACGATCCTGCGTGCGACGCACAAATATAAGGATTCCAGAGAACAATTTGAGATCAAAACACATAAACGCTTGATCGACATACTCGAAGCAAACGCTAAGACAACAGACGCGCTCATGCGCCTCGATCTGCCTGCTGGCGTGGACATCGAAATCAAACTGTAAAACAAGCGATAAGACGGAGGAAAAGATATGAAAGCTATACTGGGTGAAAAAATCGGTATGACTCAGATCTTCACAGAAGACGGCAGAGTCGTTCCCGTAACAGTAGTAAAAGCCGGCCCTTGCGTTATCGTTCAGAAGAAAACGGTAGAGTCAGACGGTTACAATGCAGTGCAGGTGGGATTTGGAGACATCAAAGAGAAAAACGTCAACAAACCCTTAAAAGGTCATTTTGGCAAAGTAAAGGCAACGCCTACACGTTACCTGCGCGAGTTCCGCGGCGACGACGCGGAAGGCCTCGAAGCGGGAGCGGAAATCAAGGCGGATATCTTTGAAGCAGGAGAGAAGATCGACGTTTCCGGTATTTCAAAGGGAAAAGGCTTCCTCGGGGTAATCGCCCGCTGGGGCCAGCACAGAGGACCTATGAGCCACGGTTCCAGATACCACAGACGCCCCGGTTCCATGGGCGCGTGCGCATCCCCGGGTAAAGTTATGAAGGGCAAACGCCTTCCCGGACGCGGCGGCTTCGATAAGGTAACAATCCAGAACCTGGAAGTCGTAAAGGTAGATATGGACAAAAACCTGATATTAATCAAGGGCGCGGTTCCCGGTGCCAAGGGCGGCCTTGTAACAATCAAAAAAAGCGTTAAGTCGCTTTAAGACCGCTTTGAAAAGGAGGAAGTAATTATGCCAAATGTATCAGTATATAAGACCGACGGCAAAGAGGCTGGCACGATCCAGCTCAAAGACGAAGTCTTCGGCGTAGAGATAAATAAAGCAGTGATGCACGACGCAGTGGTTGCACACCTGGCCAACAGGAGACAGGGCACACAGTCTGCGCTCACACGCAGCGAAGTGCGCGGCGGCGGCATCAAGCCTTTCAGGCAGAAGGGCACAGGCCGGGCGCGCCAGGGTACGATTCGCGCACCCCAAATGGCGGGCGGCGGCGTTGTATTCGCTCCCAAGCCGAGGGATTATTCCACGAAGCTCAACAAGAAAGTACGCGCGCTTGCAATCTGCTCCGCGCTGTCACAGAAAGTTGCAGATAAGGATATCATCGTGATGGAAGACCTCAAAATGAAGGCGCCCAAAACGAAGGAAATGGTAACGATCCTGAAAAGCCTGAAGGCTGGAAAAGCGCTGATCGTCACAAACGGCAAGGATGAAGACGTTGTACGCGCTGCTGCAAACCTTCAGGGCGTAAAAACAACGATGGCTTCCACGCTGAGCGTGTACGACATCCTGAATTTTGACAAGTTCATCGTAACAAAGGACGCGATCCAGGCAATCGAGGAGGTGTACGCATAATGAAAGATATCCATGATATTATCATTAAACCCATTCTTTCAGAGAAAAGCTACGACCTTATCCCCAAGAAAACCTACACGTTTTTAGTGGAAAAAGGAGCGAACAAAACGCAGATCAAGGCTGCGGTAGAAGAAATCTTTGAGGTGAAGGTAAAAGCGGTTACCACTTCACGCAAGGAAGGCAAGCTGAAAAGACAGGGACGCACGGAGGGCAGAAGGCCCGAAACAAAAAAAGCTTATGTGACGCTCACCGAAGAATCCAAGACAATCGAATTCTTCGAAAGCATGGCACAGTAAGCGCGGCAGGGAGGTTACTTATTTATGGCTATTAAGAAATACAACCCGACTTCTCCGGGCAGAAGATTCATGTCGGTTTCGGCTTTTGAGGAAATTACATCAACGACTCCGGAAAAATCACTGCTCGTTTCGCTCAAGAAATCAGGCGGGAGAAATGTGCACGGCAGGATCACGGTAAGACACGTGGGCGGCGGTGCCAAGAGAAAATACAGGATCATCGATTTCAAACGCGACAAAGACGGCGTGCCGGCTAAGGTTGCAACCATCGAATACGATCCAAACAGAAGCGCAAACATCGCGCTGCTCCATTACGTTGACGGAGAGAAGAGATACATCATCGCTCCTGTCGGCCTCAAAGTGGGAGACACGATTGTTTCCGGCGCAGAGGCGGACATCAAGCCCGGCAACGCATTGCCGCTCTCGGCAATCCCGGTCGGCACGATGATCCACAATGTGGAAGTAAAACCCGGCAAAGGCGCGCAGCTCGTAAGAAGCGCAGGCAATGCCGCACAGCTGATGGCAAAAGAGGGCAGATACGCTCAGGTGAGACTCCCCTCCGGCGAAGTCAGAATGATCCTCATCGGCGCGAAAGCGACGATCGGCCAGGTTGGCAATGTGGATCAGGAAAACATCAACATCGGTAAAGCAGGCAGAAAGCGCCATATGGGTGTTCGTCCCACAGTTCGCGGTAGCGTTATGAACCCGAACGACCATCCGCACGGCGGTGGTGAAGGTAAATCACCTGTCGGACGTCCGGGCCCTGTGACACCTTGGGGTAAACCGGCTCTCGGGTATAAGACTCGCAAGAAGAAAAACCCGTCAGACAAGTTTATCGTAAGACGCAGAAACGCTAAATAATTGAAGGAGTGAATTTGCAGATATGAGTAGGTCAGTAAAAAAGGGACCATTTATAAATGAAAAGCTTCTGGCGCGCGTTCAGGAGATGAATGAAAAGAACGAAAAGAAAGTGCTGAAAACATGGTCGCGTCCCTCCACGATCTTCCCGGATATGGTAGGACACACAATCGGCGTTCATGACGGCAGAAAATTCGTTCCGGTCTATGTTACAGAAGACATGGTCGGACATAAACTCGGCGAGTTCGCACCCACACGTTCGTTCCGTGGGCACGCGGGCGAAAAATCGTCCAGATAACCAAGAAGGAGGTAACAATTCATGGCTACGAGACAAAGAGAAAAAGCCGCGAAACGGCAAGAAGAAAAAGACAGAAGACCAAAAGCCGTTGCGAAATATGTTCGCATTTCCTCCCGAAAGGTGAAGGCGGTTATTGACCTCATCAGAGGTATGCAGGTGGCAGACGCAAAGGCGGTTTTGATGAATACGCCAAACGGCGCAACAGAGCCTGTCGGCAAGGTTCTGAATTCCGCGATCGCCAATGCGGAGAACAACATGAACCTCTCGGCAGATACGCTGTTCGTCGCGGAAGTTTTCGCAGACCAGGGTCCTACGCTCAAGCGGTTCAGACCCCGTGCTCAGGGCAGGGCGTCGCGCATCCGTAAGAGAACGAGCCACATCACAATAATCTTGGATCAGGTCAAATAAGGAGGTATACGATGGGTCAGAAAGTACATCCCCATGGTTTTCGGGTTGGTATTATTAAAGACTGGGATGCCAGATGGACAGCAAAAAAGTCTAAATTTGCCGATTACATCGTGGAAGACGATAAAATCAGAAAATTTTTAAAGAAAAAACTGTATGCCGCGGGTATCTCGAAAATCGAGATCGAGCGTGCAGCTCAGAAAATTTCGGTCAATATCTTTACGGGTAAGCCCGGTATCGTTATTGGCAAGGGCGGCACAGGCGTTGAGATTTTGAAGAAAGACCTTGTGAAGCTCACAGGCACAAACGTTGCCGTCAATATTATCGAGGTAAAAAGAGTGGACGTTGACGCGCAGCTCGTTGCAGAAAACGTTGCGCAGCAGCTCGAAAAGCGTATTTCTTTCCGCCGTGCGATGAAACAGTCCATCGGCAGGACGATGAAGGCGGGCGCAAAGGGAATTAAGATCATGTGCTCCGGACGCCTGGGCGGTGCTGAAATCGCCAGGGTTGAGCAGTATCATGAAGGTTCCATTCCGCTGCAGACCATCAGGGCGGACATCGACTACGGTTTTGCGGAAGCAAACACTACCTACGGCAAGATTGGCGTAAAGGTGTGGATTTATAAAGGCGAGATTTTAGGGAATCCTTTAAAGGATAGAGCAAAACCTTCGACAGTGGAAGGAGGTAGAAAAAATGTTAATGCCAAAAAGGGTTAAGCGCAGAAGACAGTTCAGGGGACGTATGAAGGGCAAGGCATTGCGCGGAAATACGATCAACTATGGTGATTACGGCCTTGTGGCTATGGAGCCGGGCTGGATTAAGAGCAACCAGATTGAGGCGGCGCGTGTCGCCATGACAAGATATATCAAGAGGGGCGGACAGGTTTGGATCAAAATCTTCCCTCATAAGCCGGTCACGGAAAAGCCCGCTGAAACACGTATGGGCAGCGGTAAAGGTTCTCCGGAGTACTGGGTGGCAGTTGTAAAGCCGGGCAGGGTTATGTTCGAGCTGGCGGGCGTTTCGGAAGAGACGGCGCGTGCGGCACTCACCCGTGCGGCGCATAAGCTTCCAATCAAGTGCAAGTTTGCTATCAAGCAGCTAAATAACGAGGCAGGTGGTGAGCAGGATGAAAGCTAACGAAATGCGTGAAATGACAAAAGATGAGCTGATCGCAAAATTAAGCGATCTGAAAACTGAGTTTTTTAACCTGCGGTTCCAGCTCGCAACTGGCCAGCTGAACAATCCTTCCAGCATCCAGTTTGTGAAGAAGGACATCGCCAGGGTGAAGACGGTTTTAAAGGAAATGGAGCTAAACAGCCAGAAAGTGGCGGAGTAAGTTAAGGAGGACGTCTTCAGATGAGTGAAGAAGCAAGAGGTTACCGCAAAGAGAGAATCGGCACGGTAGTGAGCGATAAAATGGACAAGACGATTGTCGTTGCAATAAAGAGCAGGAAAACGCATCCCTTGTACGGTAAAACCATCAATTATACAAATAAGCTTAAGGCGCATGACGAGAACAACGAAGCAGGCGTGGGCGATACGGTTAAGCTGATGGAAACAAGACCGCTTTCAAAAGACAAGAGATGGCGACTGGTTCAGATTGTAGAAAAAGCGAAATAAAGACGAATGATGCGTCCCCTCGGCGAGGAGGCGCGCAAAGGAGGAGTCAGGATGATACAGCCAGAGACACGCCTAAAGGTTGCAGACAATTCAGGCGCTAAAATAATCCAGTGCATCCGCGTGATGGGCGGCAGTGTTAAAAAGACAGCCAACATCGGCGATGTGATTATTGCATCTGTGAAAACTGCGACGCCCGGCGGCGTAGTTAAGAAAAAAGACGTGGTGAAAGCCGTTGTCGTACGCTCCGTTTCAGGAGTGAGAAGGCAGGACGGTTCTCATATCAGATTTGATGAAAATGCAGCGGTCATTATCGACGCGAACAAACAGCCCAAGGGTACGCGTATTTTCGGGCCTGTTGCAAGGGAGCTCAGGGACAGGGATTATATGAAAATCGTGTCGCTTGCTCCGGAAGTTCTTTAAGGAGGTCACGGGAGATATGGCAATGAAAATCAAAAAAGGCGATACCGCAGTTGTGATTTCCGGAAAAGAAAAAGGAAAGCAGGCTAAGGTTTTGAAGGTTGAGCCCAAGGCGGGTAAGGTTGTCCTCGAGGGCACGAATATGCTGACAAAGCATAAAAAACCGAAAAATCAGACGACGCCCGGCGGGATCATCAAGCAGGAAGGTGCGTTTGACGCATCCAATGTAATGGTAGTATGCCCAAAGTGCTCAAAGGCAACGAGAGTAGGGCATGAAGTTAAAGATGGCGAAAAGATCCGCGTATGCAAAAAATGCGGCGCATCGCTGTGAGTGAAGGGAGGTAATTATCTGATATGCCAAGATTAAAAGATACATACAAGGCGGAACTCGTTCCGGCCATGATGCAGAAGTTTGAATACAAAAACGTTAATCAGGTACCCAAGCTCGAAAAAGTTGTAATCAATATGGGGCTTGGTGAAGCAAAAGATAACCCGAAGGCCCTTGACTCCGCAGTGGAGGATTTAACGGTTATCGCAGGCCAAAAGCCGGTGGTTACATATGCAAAGAAATCCGTCGCGAACTTTAAGCTGCGCGAGGGAATGAAGATTGGCGCTAAGGTAACACTGCGCGGCGACAGGATGTATGAGTTTATTGATAAGCTCATCAGCATTGCAATCCCGCGTGTGCGTGACTTCAGAGGACTTTCCGCAAAATCCTTTGACGGCAGGGGCAATTTTGCTATGGGTTTCAAGGAGCAGCTTGTGTTCCCTGAAATCGAGTACGATAAGGTAGACGCGATCCGCGGTATGGATATCATCGTTGTAACGACGGCGGAAACCGATGAAGAAGCAAGAGAGCTCTTAACCCAGATGGGTATGCCATTTGCGCACTAAGGGAGGAAAAAGGTTATCATGGCTAAAAAAAGTATGATTTTAAAGCAGCAGAGAGGCTCGAAATTCTCTACACGTAATTACACGAGATGCCGTATTTGCGGCAGGCCTCACTCCGTGCTGAGAAAATACGGCATTTGCCGCGTTTGCTTCAGGGAGCTTGCATACCGCGGTCAGATTCCGGGTGTGAAAAAAGCGAGCTGGTAATGTAATAATTGCTCTTGCGGGCGCTGCGAATTGCGGCGGCGGCAGGGCGGGCTGCGGAAAGCAGGGAAACCTGAACCCCGTTAGCCTTAACCACGAGGACAAAACAAGGAGGAAACAATATGCCGGTAACAGATTCTGTCGCAGATATGCTGACACGCATTCGTAACGGTCTTACTGCAAAACACGATGTTGTAGAAGTACCTGCGTCCAATATGAAAAAGGCAATTGGTCAGATATTGCTCCAGGAGGGCTATATCAAAGGCTGCGAATTTATAGATGACGGCGTACAGGGTACGCTGAGAATTAAACTCAAGTACGGACCGGGCGGCGAAAAAGTCATCTCGGGCCTGAAGAAAATTTCCAAGCCGGGCCTTCGGGTGTATGCGCGGCACGACAAGCTGCCCCGTGTTTTAAACGGTCTTGGAATCGCTATTATCTCTACGTCAAAGGGCATCATCACAGACGCGCAGGCGCGCCGTGAAGCGGTTGGCGGAGAAGTAATCGCCTATATTTGGTAGTTGGAGGTTAAGAAAATGTCGAGAATAGGAAAATTGCCTATCGATTTACCCTCCGGCGTGACCGTGACCACTGCGGGAAACGAAGTGACTGTCAAGGGTAAAAATGGCGAATTGAAAGCAAAATTCAGTGATAAGATCACGATCAAGCAGGAAGGCGAGCAGATCGTGCTGACGCGCGATTCCGATCAAAAGGAAAGCAAAGCGCTGCACGGACTTACGCGTGCGCTTCTTGCGAACATGGTAAAGGGCGTTTCCGAAGGCTTCCAGAAAAATCTGGAGATCGTCGGAGTCGGCTACAGGGTACAGCTTCAGGGCAAAAAACTTGTGTTTGGCCTTGGGTACTCTCATCCGGTAGAAGTGGAAGCTCCGGAAGGCATCACGTTTGAGGTACCAAACCCCAACAGCGTAATCATCAAAGGAATTGATAAACAGGCAGTTGGCCAATGCGCAGCGAATATTCGCTCGCTTCGTCCGCCGGAACCCTATAAGGGCAAGGGCATTAAGTACGAAGGCGAATATATCCGCCGCAAAGTTGGTAAAACGGGTATGTAATGGAGGCGTAAGAGCAGTATGATTAATAAAAAAGACAGAAATGAAATTAGAAAAAAGCGCCATCAGAGAATTCGCAACAAGATTTCCGGAACGGCAAGCCGTCCGCGGATGAATGTTTACAGAAGCCTGAACAATATTTATGTTCAGTTTATCGACGATGTCGCTGGCAATACGCTTTGCAGCGCTTCCTCTATGGATTCTGAAATCAAGGAGAAGTGCCAGCAGGCGACAAAGACCGACGCCGCAAAAATGGTGGGAGAGCTTGCAGGACGCCGTGCTTCGGCAGCGGGGATCAGCGAAGTTGTTTTTGACCGCGGAGGTTATCTCTATACAGGCAGAGTAGCTCAGGTTGCGCAGGGCGCAAGGGCTGCCGGCCTCAAGTTTTGATAGGAGGTACGGACATTGCAGAAAGATAGAGCGATTGATGCAGGTACTCTTGACTTAAAAGAAAAATTAGTGGCGATCAACCGTGTTGCAAAGACGGTTAAGGGTGGTCGTAATATGCGCTTTTCCGCTTTGGTCGTTGTTGGTGACGAAAACGGCCATGTGGGAGTTGGCATGGGAAAAGCGACGGAAATTCCGGAAGCAATCAGGAAAGCTGTTCAGGCTGCAAAGCATGACATGGTTACTGTTTCGCTTAAGGGAACGTCGATTCCTCATGAGGTAATCGGAAAATTCGGACGTGGAAGAGTTCTGCTCCTCCCCGCTGCCGAAGGTACCGGCGTTATTGCGGGCGGTCCCGCGCGTGCGGTGCTGGAGCTTGCCGGTATCAAAGATATCAGGACAAAATCACAGGGCTCAAACAATCCGATCAACTGTGTAAAAGCGACGCTTGAAGGTCTCAGAGAGCTGAGAAGCGCGGAGCAGGTTGCACGCCTGCGCGGCATCAGCGTAGACCAGCTGCAATAAGGAGGCTTATTATGAACTTAAAGATCAAACTTGTAAAAAGCCCCATTGGCTATGCGCAAAACCAGAAGGACACGGTAAAAGCCCTCGGTTTGCGTAAGATCGGTCAGGAAGTTGTGCGGCCGGACAACGCGCCCATCAGGGGTATGGTGTTCAAGGTTAAGCATCTTGTATCGGTTGAAGAGACAAAATAAGGAGGAAGCCTATGAAACTACATGAACTTGGCCCTGTGGAGGGTGCGAAAAAGTCACCCAAAAGAGTAGGCAGAGGATGTGGATCAGGGATTGGTAAAACTTCCGCAAGAGGTCAGAAAGGCCAGAAATCCCGTAGTGGCGGCGGTGTCCGTCCGGGATTCGAAGGTGGTCAGATGCCGCTTGCAAGGCGTTTGCCGAAGAGAGGATTCACAAATATATTTGCAAAAGAGTATGCGACCGTTAATGTCTCCGACTTGGAAAAACTGGATGACGGTGCGATTGTGGACGTAAATACGCTTCTTGAAAACGGTATGATCAAAAAAGCGTGTGACGGACTCAAGGTGCTTGGAAACGGCGAACTGAAAAAGAAGCTGACCGTAAAGGCTGTAAAGTTCACCAAAACGGCTGAGCAGAAAATTACGGCTGCAGGCGGCAGTATCGAGGTGTTATAATGTTTAAAACCATTGCAAACGCCTGGAAGATGCCGGATATCAGAAAAAAGATTCTGTTCACGCTTCTGATGCTGCTCATCTATCGCATCGGTGTGTTCATTCCGGTTCCTGGCGTAAATGTAGATTTCATTGCAACCCAGGTAGAAAGCTATGACGTGCTTGGATTCCTGAACTTGTTTTCAGGCGGTGCGCTTGGTAATATGACGATTTTTGCGCTTGGTATCGTTCCGTATATCAACGCATCCATCATCATGAATCTTCTGACGGTTGCAATTCCAAGACTGGAACGTCTCGCCAAGGAAGGCGACGATGGAAGGAAAAAGATTGCTGCAATTACAAGATACCTCGGCGTTATCCTTGGTCTTGTTCAGGCGATTGGTATTCTCCTTGGCCTTGGCACACAAGCAGTTGAAGCGAATGCAACTTGGTTTACGTATGTGACAATCATCGCCTGCCTCACAGCGGGTACGGCGCTCATCATGTGGATCGGCGAGCGGATCACAGAGCATGGTATTGGAAACGGTATCTCCCTGCTGATCTTTATCAGCATTATCTCCCGCGTACCGAATATGCTGCAAAATATTGGCGGCGCAGTGGTATCCGGGGAGACGAGCTTCTGGTCGGTGGTGATCGTTGCGGGCCTTGCGTTTGTCATTATCCTTGGTATCACGTTTGTGGACCTTGGGGAACGCAGGATTCCGGTGCAGTACGCAAAGCGTGTTGTCGGCAGGAAGATGTACGGCGGACAGTCCACCCACATCCCGATGAAGGTCAACCAAAGCGGCGTTATGCCTTTGATTTTCGCGGTAACGATCCTGATGCTTCCGGGCATGATCGGTCAGTTCTGGCCGGAAAGCGGATTCTATCAGTGGTATCAGCTGTACGCAGGACCGGGAACGATCGTTTATGGTGTGATTTACGCACTGCTGATTCTGTTCTTCTCGTATTTCTATTCACAGATTGCGTTCAATCCTGTGGATGTGAGTAAGAACCTGCAGCAAAACGGCGGATTTATTCCGGGTATCAGGCCGGGCAAGCCCACGTCTGATTACCTGGCAAAGATACTTTCCAGAATTACTCTGTTTGGCGCAATTTTCCTTGCGGTTGTTGCGGCGGTTCCGTCACTGTTTACATTTACGACGGGCGTTACCAGTATCTTCGGTGCAACCAGTTTGCTGATCATGGTAAATGTTGCGCTTGAGACAACCAAACAGCTGGAATCGCAGATGATGATGAGGCACTACAAAGGCTTCCTGAACTAGGGAGCAGCGTCCGAACCTTGGGTTCGGCCAACGTTGCCCCGGCAAGGGATGTCCGTGATGCCTGACGCTCTGAATGCGGAGCATTCAGCAAGCGGAAGGTATGCAGAGCGCGCGAGCCGCAGGCGAAGCGGAAACGGGAACATCCTACTGCCTGCATCTCATTTGCTCTATGCAAATACGACATAATGCTCTCAAAAGAGCAGAGAGGGAATTACCATGAACGTGATTTTCTTGGGCCCTCCCGGATCGGGAAAAGGCACAATGGCTGAAATAGTCGGCAAAGAAATGAAGCTCGCCCACATCTCCACCGGCGATATGCTGCGTGCTGAGATGAAAGCGGGAAGCGAGCTTGGAACGCTGGCAAAGTCCTATATCGATAAAGGCGCTCTGGTGCCGGATCAGGTGATCATTGATATGATGGGCCAGCGTATGAAGCAGGATGATGCAAAGGAAGGCGTGCTGCTGGATGGATTTCCAAGAACGGTCGCTCAGGCGGAAGCGCTTGACCAAATCGCTTCGATTGATGCGGTTGTAAACCTTGAGGTTGACGTTCAGGTAATCGTAAACCGTGTGCTTGCACGAAGGGTATGCCCGGACTGCGGCGCGGTATACAGCACAAAAAGCCACGCATCTGAAAAGTGCGATAAATGCAATGGCACGCTCATAACGCGTGCAGACGATAACGAAGAGACGGTTCGTGAGCGTTTCAGAGTTTATGAGGGGCAGACAGCGCCGCTCATTGATTTTTACGCAAAACGCGGAAAAGTCAGCAACGTAGACGGGACAATGCCCATCGACGAAGAAGCGGCTTATATCTGTGAGATACTGAAAAAAATATGATCAATATCAAATCGCCGCAGGAGATCGCGCTGATGCGCGAGTCCGGGCGGCTGTTATACAACTGTATGCAGGAACTGCTTGCGCAGGTTCGCCCGGGCGTATCGACCGGACAGCTTGACAGGATCGTAGCGCAGTATCTGGAGGATGCGGGAGCAATTCCCTCCTTCAAAGGATACCAGGGCTTCCCGGGGAACATCTGTACCTCGGTCAACGATGGCGTGGTGCACGGCATCCCGTCGGACAAGGAGATTCTGAAGGACGGCGATATCCTCAGTGTCGATATGGGCGCAATACTCTCCGGCTGGCAGTCGGATATGGCGCGCACCGTGGCGGTGGGAGATATTACGCCGACCGAGCAAAAGCTGATCGACGTAACGCGCGAAAGCTTCTTTGCAGGAGCAAAGCAGGCGCGCGAAGGAAACCGCCTCAAAGACATCAGCAGGGCGGTTGAAGAAGTAATTCTTGCAAACGATATGGGAATTGTAAGGGAGCTTGTGGGCCATGGGATCGGGCGTGAAATGCACGAATCGCCGGAAATCCCGAATTATACGTTCCGCGGGCCGAATCCACGGCTTGAGGTGGGCATGGTGCTCGCCATAGAGCCAATGGTGACTTTGGGATCGGACCGGATCAAGTGGACGGATGACGGATGGCTGGTGAAGACCGCGGACGGCAGTATGGCCGCCCACTATGAAAACACCGTAGCGATCACAGAAAACGGGCCTGAAATCCTTACAGCGCCGTAAATAAGAAAAGCGTGGGATATATATGTCAAATAACAACCCCGTGGAAATAGGCAGAGTCGTGCTCAGCAGATCAGGCAGGGACAAAGGACGTGCGTTCCTGATCGTGGGAGTGATAGACAGCCCGTATGTGCTCATTGCCGACGGCGGCCTGAGACGGCTTGCAAAGCCAAAGAAAAAGAAGCTTAAGCACCTGGATTTACAGCCAATGGTTCTTGAAAACATTCAGGAAAAGCTCACACAAGGGAAAAAGGTGTTCGACGCGGAGCTGAGAAGCGCGCTTAAGAACGCAATGGAATCACAGAAGGAGGAGTGAATTTGTCTAAAAGCGACGTAATCGAAGTGGAAGGAACCGTAACAGATACCTATCCAAACGCTTCATTTGAAGTAGAGCTTGAAAACGGACACAAAGTACTGGCGCATATCTCCGGGAAACTGCGTATGCACTATATCCGCATATTGCCCGGCGACAAAGTGACAGTGGAACTCTCACCCTACGACCTCACAAGAGGCAGGATCACATGGCGTGGAAAGGCGTAAGCCAAAAGGCCGTGTGCGTTATATAATTGCAAGAAAAAGAGGAGGCTTTTAAGATGAAAGTAAGACCATCGGTAAAACCCATTTGCGAAAAATGCAAAATCATCAAGAGAAAAGGGAAAGTAATGGTAATCTGCCCGAACGTAAAGCATAAGCAGAAACAGGGCTAAGGAAAATAACGTTTATACGAGCGGCTGATTTGCAACGCGAAAAGTGTGTGCGAATATTACGTATAAGCTTTATATAACACAGATAATGTGGTATAATTAACCAGTTATCATCATTTTTGGAAAAACAAAAAAGTAGCAGCGGCGAACCCGCTTATAATTCACGGAGGTGTTTAAAAAAGTATGGCACGTATTGCTGGCGTAGACTTGCCCAGAGACAAACGCGTAGAGATTGGCCTCACATACATTTATGGGATCGGCCTGAGAACCTCTCAGCGGATTTTATCTGAGACAAATGTAAATCCTGACATCAGAGTGAAAGACCTCGATGAGAACGATCTTTCCAAAATCAGGGAATATATCGACAAAAACATTAAAGTAGAAGGCGACCTGAGAAGAGAAGTATCTCTTAACATCAAGCGCCTGATGGAAATCGGTTGCTATCGCGGCATCCGTCATAGAAAAGGCCTGCCTGTTCGCGGTCAGAGCACGAAGCAGAATGCTCGTACCCGCAAGGGACCGAAGAGAACAGTTGCCGGTAAGAAAAAGTAAGGAGGAATTCGTAAATGGCTGCACCTAAGAAAAAAGTGTCCAGAAGACGCAGAGAAAAGAAGAACATTGAAAAAGGCCAGGCGCATATTCGTTCTTCCTTTAACAATACGATTGTTACAATGACAGATATGCAGGGAAATGCTCTTTCGCAGGCGAGCTCCGGGGCAATGGGCTTCCGTGGTTCCAAAAAGAGCACACCTTTTGCTGCACAGGTTGCTTCCGAAACGGCTGCAAGGGCCGCAATGGAGCATGGTCTTAAGTTTGTAGAAGTTTTTGTAAAAGGCCCGGGCAGCGGCAGGGAAGCCGCGATCCGCGCACTGCAGACAGCAGGACTTGAAGTAACGCTGATCAAAGACGTGACGCCCATTCCGCACAACGGATGCCGTCCGCCAAAACGCAGAAGGGTATAAGGAGGTAACGAATTATGGCTAGATATACAGGACCGGTTTGCCGCCTATGCCGCAGGGAAGGAGCAAAGCTCTTCCTGAAGGGAGATAAATGCTACTCCCAGAAGTGCGCTTACACACTGCGCCCCAACGCTCCGGGACAGCATGGAGCAGGAAGACATGGAAAGATGTCTGAATATGGTACGCAGCTTCGTGAAAAACAGAAGGTAAAACGCGCATACGGTATTTTGGAAAGCCAGTTTAGAAAATATTTTGATATTGCTGCAAAAATGAAGGGTAAAGCGGGCGAGAACCTGCTGCAATTACTGGAACGCCGTCTTGATAACGTGTGCTTCCGCCTTGGCATCGGCGACAGCCGTGCACAGGCGCGCCAGCTCGTTATGCACGGTCATATCCTGGTAAATGGGCACAAGGTTGATATTCCGTCCTACTTGGTGGAAGCCGGGGATGTGATTACGGTAGCTCAGAAATCCGCTTCGCAGGAGTACTTCAAAACGCTCAAGGAAGAGGGCGGTAAAGGTCTTCCGAAATGGTTGGAATTTGACGTCGCTACGCTTACCGGCAAGGTAGTTGCCCTGCCTGAAAGAGACGACATCGACCTCACGATCGAGGAGCATCTCATCGTCGAGTTGTATTCCAAATAATGAGATCCCGGTATACACCTTGTGTATCCCAGACTGCTTATTACGCAGTATCAGGTTACCTGCACGCGTTATGGGCGCGTGCGCGTAGCTCATTCTTAAGGGAGGTTACAATATGCTTGAGATAGAAAGACCAAACATAGAATGCGTCAGCATGAGTGAAGACAAGAAGTATGCCAAGTTTGTCATGGAGCCGCTCGAAAGAGGCTTTGGAACGACGCTCGGCAATTCTTTGAGACGTATCCTTATGTCTAGTCTGCCCGGCGTTGCAGTAACAAGCGTAAAGATAGACGGCGTATTGCACGAATTCTCCACCATTGAGGGCGTACATGAAGATGTAACGAATATCGTGCTGAATTTAAAGGGCCTGTGTGCGAAAATGTATACGGATGAGCCCAAGAAGCTGATTATCAATGCAAAAGGCCCCAAGGATGTCACTGCCGCAGATATCGAAACGGATTCCGAAGTGGAAATTATCAATCCAGACCTCCACATCGCGACGATCGATAAGTCGGCAAATCTCTATATGGAGATTATGCTGGAAAAAGGCAGAGGCTATGTCCTTGCGGATAAGAATAAAGACGCGAATACGCCGATCGGCGAGGTTCCGATGGATTCGCTGTTCACTCCTGTAACAAAGGTAAATTTTGCAGTAGAGAATACGCGTGTCGGACAGATCACCGATTTTGACAAATTGACACTTGAAGTCTGGACAAACGGCAGCATCAATGCCGATGAAGCAACTTCTTTGGCTGCGAAAATCATGAGCGAATATTTATCGCAGTTCATCAACCTGACAGATCACGTAAGCGACGTGGAAATCATGGTGGAAAAAGAAGAAGACAAAAAAGAAAAAATACTGGAAATCACGATCGAGGAACTGGATCTTTCGGTACGCTCCTACAACTGCTTGAAGCGTGCGGGGATCAACACAGTGGAAGAGCTTATTATGCGCGACGAAGAGGAAATGATGAAAGTGCGTAACCTGGGCAAAAAATCACTGGAAGAAGTTCAGCAGAAGCTGGAGGCCCTGGGGCTTTCGCTGCGCAAGGAAGACTGATTTTCTGTAACAAAATGTACGGAGGTATAAAAACGCTATGAGAAAATTAGGCAGACCTTCCGACCAGAGAAAAGCGATGCTTCGCGGCCTTGTGACTTCGCTGCTTTGGAACGGCAAGATAGAAACGACAATGATGCGTGCGAAAGAAACGCAGAGAATTGCGGAAAAGCTGATTACAAAAGCAATCAGGCAATATGACAATACGGTAGAGGTAGAAAAGACGATCGACGGCACGAAAACAAAGGTTGTCAACGACTCGCCGGAAAAGCTGGCTGTACGCCGTGCGATTATTTCATATTTGTATAACGTTCCTGAGAAAAAGCAGGAAAAGGAAAGCAAATACGATTACAGGAAACGTACAGGTGACGTAAATATGCCGGTTGTGGAGAAATTGTTCCGCGATATCGCTCCCAAGTACGCACAGCGTGCAAAGGACAAAGGGCAGGGCGGCGGTTATTCACGCATCATCAAAAAGGGACCGAGACGCGGAGACGCGGCGGAGGTTGTCATTTTGGAGTTGGTGTAATAACGCACACCGCAAAGTAAGAATTTGGGAGGGGGAACTTAAAGAGGTGTCTTAAGTTCCTTCTTTTGGTTTCCCGGGAGTACAAAAGGATTGGTAGTATGTCGAACATCATCGATGCGAAAAACTTAAAATATTCCTACCCCGTTATGGAAGGCGAAAAGCCAAAAGATGCGCTCAGGGGCGTTTCGGTCACTGTGGAAAAGGGCCAGTTTGTGGCGGTGCTTGGGCATAACGGAAGCGGGAAATCAACGTTTGCAAAACATATCAATGTGCTTTTGAAGGCGCAGGAAGGCACGCTTTTTGTAGTGGGGCTCGACGCGTCCGATGAGAAAAATGTGTGGGACATCCGCAGGAATGCGGGTATGGTGTTCCAGAATCCGGATAACCAGATTGTTTCCACCATTGTGGAGGAGGACGTCGCATTTGGCCCGGAGAACCTCGGCGTGCCGCAGGAAGAAATCCAGGAACGCGTACAGGAGGCGCTCGGGGCGGTTGGCATGACAGGCTTTGAAAAACGTGCGCCACATATGCTTTCCGGCGGACAGAAGCAGCGGGTTGCGATTGCAGGCGTACTTGCAATGCACCCGGACATCGTCGTGTTTGACGAACCTACGGCGATGCTCGATCCACAGGGACGCAAAGAAGTCATGGATACGATCAAGTATCTCAACAAAGAAGAGGGAAAGACGATCATCCTGATCACACATTATATGGAAGAGGCCTCGGAAGCAGACAAGGTATTTGTAATGACCGACGGCATTATTACTGACGAGGGTATACCGCGCGAGGTGTTTTCACACCAGGAAAAACTCGATGAGGCGGGCCTGATGCCGCCGCTGGCAACACAGGTGTATCAGGATCTGAAAAAGAATGGGATTGACCTTGGCGTATGCCCGGTCACGCTGCATGAATTGGTGGATGAATTATGCCGCTTGTAATCAAAGATTTAAACTATTATTATATGACAGGAACGCCCTTTGAGGTCCATGCGCTGAAGGGTATCAACCTGCGTGTGGAAGATGGGGAGTTTGTGGGGATAATCGGACACACAGGCTGCGGAAAGTCCACGCTTACCCAGCAGATTGCCGGGCTGTTGAAACCGACGAGCGGGACAGTCGAGATCAATGGTGAGGATATCAATGCCTCCGGCTATGACCGCAAAAAGCTGCGCCGGACGGTAGGAGTGGTATTCCAGTATCCGGAATACCAGCTTTTCGAAGAAAACGTCGGCAAAGACGTTGCGTTTGGGCCGACAAAGGTAGGCATGAGCGAGGATGAAGTAAACCAGTCGGTAGACGATGCGTTGCGCCTTGTTGGCTTTGAGCCGGAGCAAATCAAAGAGTCGTCTCCCTTCGATCTCTCCGGGGGACAAAAGCGCAAGGTTGCAATCGCTGGCGTATTGGCCATGAAACCGGGCATACTGATCCTCGATGAGCCGATTGCAGGGCTTGATCCTGTGGGGCGTGAGCAGTTTATGGAGCTGATCAAAAGGCTCAACAACGAGGGAACCACGATTCTGATGATATCGCATAATATGGACGGACTGTGCGATTACGCTTCGCGTATCATCGCTATGGAGCATGGCGAGATTTATGCGGACGGCACGCCAAAGGAGGTCTTCTCAGACCTTGATAGGCTCCGTGAAATAGGGTTGGGGGCAAGCGAGGCGCGTACGGCGGCGTACCTGCTAAAACAGCGCGGCTGGAATGCGCCGGATGACATTATCAAAAAAGACGAATTGGTTTCGTATATCATGAACCATTATAAAGAGGGCGGCAAATGCTGAAAAACATTACATTGGGCCAGTACTTTCCGGGCGATACGGTCGTCCACAGACTGGACCCGCGCACAAAAATTTTAATTGCCATTCTATTCCTGGTAGCCGTATTTGTGGTACGTACCTACTATGGATTTCTGGCGCTGGCGATCCTGTTTGGAATCATCATTGCACTTTCCAGGGTTGGCGTCCGAACGATCCTGCGAAGCATCAAACCGCTATTATTTATTATTATATTTACGTTTTTACTCAATATTTTCTTTTACACAGGCGAAACAATTCTTTGGGAATGGGGAATCCTGCATATTTCCGTGCAGGGGATCGAGAAAGCCATCTTTATTGCAATCAGGCTGCTGCTGCTTATTATCGCAACCAGCCTTTTAACGCTTACAACGTCGCCAATGCAGCTGACAGACGGGATGGAGAGCCTGCTGAAGCCACTGAAAAAGATTAAATTCCCAGTCCATGAAATGGCGATGATGATGAGCATCGCCATGCGCTTTATCCCTACGCTCGTAGAGGAAACAGACCGTATTATGAAAGCGCAGACAGCGCGTGGAGCTGAGTTTGACAGCGGTAATCTCCTGAAAAAAGCCAAAAACATGATCCCGCTTCTTGTGCCGCTTTTTGTGGGAGCATTCAAGCGTGCGGATGAGCTTGCGCTTGCCATGGAAAGCCGTTGTTACCGCGGCGATATTGGCAGGACAAAAATGAAAACCCTCAGGCTTGGACGTATCGACCTGTGGTCGCTCGTTATCTGCACGGCGTCGTGCGTATTGATGATGGTTTTTTTATAGGAGAGAAAAGCTTGAGAGTCGTTCTGCACATTGAATATGACGGGACAAATTACTGCGGCTGGCAGATACAAAAGAACGGCGTCAGCATTCAGCAGAAAATAGAGGAGGCGCTGGAAAAAACGCTTGGAACCCAAACAGCCGTCCACGCTTCAGGAAGGACGGACGCGGGCGTACATGCGCTTTGCCAGGTCGCGCATTTCGATGCGGAGACGGATATTCCCGCAGATAAGTTTTCTTATGTGTTAAATGTGCTGCTGCCGGAAGATATCCGCATCAAAAGGTCTTTTGAGGCGGATGGGGATTTTCATGCGCGTTTTTGCGCCAAGGGCAAGCATTACCGTTATATCATCCATAATGTCAGGCAGAAGAGCGCCTTAAGCAGGCTTTATTGCATGAATGTGCCGGTGCCGCTCGAGCTCCGGAGCATGCAGAAGGCTGCAAAATATATCGAAGGCACGCATGATTTTTCGGCCTTCTGCGCGGCGGGTACGGACATCAAGGGAACGGTGCGTACTGTGGAGCGTGTGCAGGTGGAAAAGCATGGCGAGTATATCCATATCGATGTTTATGGAAGCGGATTTTTGTATAATATGGTGCGGATCATTGCAGGGACGCTTATTGCCGTTGGCAAGGGAAAGATGGAACCACAGCAGGTAGGGGCGGCAATCGAACGAAAGGACAGGACGCTCGCGGGAGCGACAGCGCAGGCACAGGGACTGTTTTTGGTAGAAGTTTTTTATTGAGCGCTATGTTGGGGAAAGAAAATGGAAGTTACAGTTCGTAAATACAGGCGGCAGGACCTGACAGAAATGACAGAAATATGGAATCGTGTGGTTGAGGCAGCAAACGCATTCCCCCAGATGGAGCCCATGGGCGAAGCGGAAGCGGAGCAGTTTTTTGCCGCACAGTCTTACACCGGTGTGGCGGAGCGTTTTGGAGAGATCGTGGGGCTGTATATCCTCCATCCCAATAACGTCGGACGCTGCGGGCACATCGCCAATGCTTCCTACGCTGTAAAGGATGGCTGCCGCGGCCTGCACATCGGTGAACAGCTGGTCAGGGACTGTCTGCTTCAAGGCAGAGAACTGGGCTTTCGAATCCTGCAGTTCAATGCTGTGGTCGCATCCAATACGGCTGCAATCAGGCTGTATAAAAAGCTTGGCTTCGATGTGATCGGCACAGTAAAAGGCGGCTTTCTGATGAAGGACGGAAGCTATGAGGATATCGTTCTGTTTTATATTGAGCTGTAATATAAAACAGGACCTTATTCAAGGCCCTTTACGTATTCGACCAACGGCTGAATATTGCCGATATCAGTGAAATCATTTTTTTCATAAAAATGCGCAAGCAGCCCGTTTTCCCAATCGGCCTTTTCGGTAGCTTTGCGCTTTTCAAGCATTTTTTTCAGCATATTCATGAGCAATTTATCCCTGGCAGTCATGGAATCATAATCAAGCGCGCCGCGCAGGTAAAAAAGAGGGATGTTTTGCATGGTTGTTGTCAGGTTATGCTTTTTGACTTCGTTTACCACTTCGTCCGACGCGGGAGAAGAACCGACGGCAAACAAAACCAGGTTTTTTCCGGTGAAGCCCGGAAAATGCTTTTTTATCTTTGGGAAACCGGCGATACCGCCTGCGTAAAGGCCGCCGCCATAAATGATTACATCATATTGCAGAAGGCTTTTTAAAGACGCTTCCTTCTGGGTACAAAGCGTTGCACCCAGCTCCCGGGCGATCCATTCCGCATATTTTTTCGTACTGCCGTATTTCGAGCGATATACAACGACGATTTGTTTCATTTGTTTTCTCCTTGCATTTGCAGTAAATTTTCATAAAGTGAAGCCAATCCGTCCTGCAATTTTTTTAGTTCGGTACTCGAAAAGCCTTCAAACAGGGTTTTCAGGAAGATTTCGTTTTTTGCGTGATGTAGCTTTTCATATTCCTGCGCTTTTTCCAGAGGCACGATGCGCAGGACGCGGCGGTCGGACGTATCCTTCCTGATATCGATAAAGCCTTTTTCCTCCAGGCGCAACGCGAGCTGTTTTACATTTTGATGTGAATTACCCATTTGCGCTGCGAGCTGGCCTACAGTCGGCGGCTCTTTGAAGAACGTTGTCAATACAGCAAGAAAAAACCATTGCTTTACTGTCAGCTCATCCAGAAAATCATTCCCGATTGCCTCAAGCTTAGTGGAAAGTAAAAACAGGCTGCCAAAAACTGCATGCCTGCTGTCTATGGTGGAAGGGATTGTCATTGCGGCGGTTCTCCAATCTCCAAGTAGGTAATGTATTACCTTTATAAGGTAGTATATTACCTGAATATGTTTTTGTCAACGGCAGGGAAAATAAATGCCTGCATGGGAAGAAATTCATGAAAAAGCTTGACATTATGCGGAATTTTGCGTAAAATATTTCATGCGCCTATATGCACAATTAGCCCTGTGCTGGCGCAAAGCAATGTTTTTTGTTTTGAAAATTGGGACCTTTCAAAAGAGGAAGCAATGCGCCAATTACATTACAATACCATGGGAGGAAAGCCTAATGAACACATATATGGCGAAACCCGGTGAAGTTGAGCAAAAGTGGTATGTTGTCGATGCTGAGGGACAGGTATTCGGCAGACTTGCAAGTAAGGTTGCAGACATTCTCCACGGCAAAAACAAACCGGAATATACCCCGCACGTTGATACAGGCGATTTTGTAATCGTGATCAATGCGGAAAAGCTCGTATTAACGGGTAAGAAGCTGGACCAGAAAATTTATTACAAGCACTCAGGATATGTGGGTGGCTTGAAAGAAACAAAGTACAGGGACCTGATGCAGGAAAAGCCTGAATTTGCTTTCTATGAAGCTGTAAGAAGAATGCTTCCTAAAAACAAGCTGGGTAGCAAAATGCTCAAGAAGTTGCGCGTATACAGAGGCGCAGAGCACGATCACGCGGCCCAGAAGCCCGAAGCAATAGAGCTATAAAAGGGAGGGAAGTAGTAAATGGCAAAGAAAGAACAGTTCCTGGGAACAGGCAGAAGAAAAAAATCGATTGCCAGAGTCCGCATCATGCCGGGCAAAGGCGAGATTACGATCAACAAAAGAGATATCGAAGAATTTTTTGGATATGAGACTCTGAAGATGCTGGTTCGTTCACCGTTTGTCGTAACAGGCACAATGGGCAAATACGACGTATTTGTATCGGTGAAGGGCGGCGGCTATACCGGTCAGGCCGGTGCTGTCCGTCACGGCATTGCTAGGGCGCTGATCAAAGCGGAGCCGGAACTTCGCGGCGCGCTTAAGTCGGCAGGGTTCCTGACGCGCGATCCGAGAATGAAGGAGAGAAAGAAATACGGCCTGAAGGCTGCAAGAAGAGCTCCACAGTTCTCCAAGCGTTAATCAGGCGAACAAACATTATTGTATCAAAAAACCCGCCGTCCAGTTGGACGGCGGGTTTTTTGTAAGGAAATACGCCGGGATAAGACTACGATATCCATAGCTCAGGCGGAAAAGATGATGCCGGCTTGCCTGCGCATCTGTGCGGTTACTTCAGATACTGCAATGCACAATTCGCGGATATAGGTATATTCATGGTACGTTTCCTCCGGCTTTTCAATATATCGTATCAGGTCGCGGATTTCATTTGCCATAAGCGTAAGTCTTGGAACATCGTCCGCAATCCGCTCTGTCGTCCCATTGTTATAATGAATCGTAATATCCGTAAAATTGGAAACGAGGCCGAAGGTCATGGTGCCCAGAGTTCCCATGATTTCAGAGCCAAGATAGCTTTGGCCGGCTTTGCTGCTTGTAAGCGTTACGAGTTTGTCCGGATAACGGTAGATGCTGCAGAAGCTGATATCCGCGCCGCTGTCCAGGAGCTGCGCCTGGGTAAAAAGTTCATCCGGCCGCCCGAAAAGGCCGAGTGCAGTATAAATGATATAAACTCCCAGATTCATCATGCAACCTGATGCAAATTTTGGGTTGAAAACATTTGGATTTTCTCCTTCCAGATACTTCTGGTATTTTGCTGAATACTGGGAATAATCCAGCCGCGCACTCAGGATGGGGCCTATTTTTTTTAAGGACGTTTTAACAGTATGAAATTGCGGCTGATGTAACATAATGATCGCTTCCAAAAAAATAACGTGATTTTTGTCCGCGATATGATAAAGCTCGCGCGCCTCATCAGGGTAAACAACTGCCGGCTTTTCGCATATGACATGCTTGCCGTTTTCAAGAAAAAGCCTGCATTGTTTATAATGCAGCGAATTCGGGCTCGCGATGTAGACGAGGTCGATGTCGCTCGTTGCAAGCCTTTCAAGGTCGTCATAAGCGACGGCGCAGTTGTTTTTCGCGGCGAATTTGCGCGCGCGTAAAATATCGCGCGAATATACGCCCGCAAGTTCAAAGTTATTCATCGTATTTGCGCTGTCGATGAAGGCCTGTGTGATCCATCCGGTTCCTATGGTTCCATATTTCATATTGATACCTCCTTTTCCACTACAAAAGATTATATAACAAGAGTAAACGTTTAACAATGCTATATAAAAGAAAAATAAGACATTTTACATGGAATTTTAAAGAATAAATAAATGAATTGACAATCAATGGAGATGATTATATAATGAGAACAAAAGAAACAAGCTCATTTAAAAAACAAAAAAACAAATTTTCAGGTGAAAAGTATGAAATATAGGATTGGAATCGATATTGGCGGCACAAAAATCGCCTACGGAATTTTTGATAACAATAGAGTAATCGTTTACCGTAATCAAACAAAAACAAACGCACTCGCGACGCCAAAGGAATTTGAAGAACAAATTGTCGGGGACGTGATCCATATTTTGGACGGTCAACGGCTTAAAATAAGCGATCTCAGTGGAATCGCAATGGGATTTCCATCGTATGTAAACTTTGACAAAGGCGAAGTGGTATTTACCAGCAATATGCCAAACTTGCATCATTTTCGGGCAAGGAAAGCGTTTGAAAAGCGTTTCCCGGGAGTCAGGATCGTTGTGGATAACGATACCAATATCGCGGCTATCGCAGAACACAAATACGGTGCGGGACGCGGCTACGACCATATGCTGTATACAGCGGTCAGCACGGGAATCGGCAGCGGTTTTATACTGAATGGAAAGATCTACAGGGGCGCTTATGGGGGCGCGGGCGAATCAGGGCATATGCTGATCACACTGGATGCGGGAGTGATGTGCGGTTGTGAAAACAGGGGTTGCTTTATGAGTAACGCCTCTGGATCGATGATCGTGAAGCACGCAAAGGACGCGATTTTAAACGGACGGGAATCGGTACTTCCCGGCATGGTGGACGGGGACCTCGATCAGTTGACTGCTGTTCATATCAATGAAGCGTTTGCCATGGGCGACGCGCTGGCAACAGAAATGATAGATCAAATCGGATACTATATGGGAGTGTATACCTACAATTTTTTTATCGGGCTCAACCTGAACTGCTATGTTTACGGAGGAGGCATGATGAATATTGGCCAGCCGCTCATTGAACGGATACACCGTACCTTTGAACGGTATAACCACCAGAAGGACCAGAAAGTATTTTTGAAGATAGCGGAACTGAAACAGGACGTTGGAATTATTGGAGCGGCAGAGCTCCTGTACTGATCGGTTGCTTGATACGATAAATGGAGGTGCAGAATGGAATATTTTGGAAAACCAAACGGAAGAATCACACGGATGCGCGAGGATATCATGGATACACAGCCAACCGTATGCGCAGAGCGAGCGGTGCTTACGACACAGGCTTACCAGGCAAACAAGGAAAAAAGGCCGGTCCTGAAACGTGCGCTTGCGCTCGACCATGTGCTCAGGAATATGACGATCTATATTGAGAAGGAGGGGCTTATTGTCGGGAATCAGGCAAGTGCGAATCGGGCGGCGCCGATCTTCCCGGAATACGCAATGGACTGGGTCGTGGAAGAACTGGACCTATGGGAAAAACGGAACGGGGACCGGTTCACTATTACGGAAGCAAACAAGAAAAAAATACGGGAGATCGCTCCTTTTTGGGAAGGAATTACAGTAAAAGATAAAGGGCTTGCCCTGATGCCCCCGCTCGCAAGGAAATATTATGACATTGGTATTATCAAGGTGGAGGGAAACCTCACTGCGGGGGACGCGCATCTGGCGGTGGATTATGAAAAGCTCCTGCGGTGCGGGCTGCAGGGAATCCGGGAAGAGGCGCTTGCCGCGAAGAAAAAAGTGGACATGAGCGATTTTTCCCAAATGAAAAAAGAATATTTTTATGAAGCGGTCATTATCACGATCGATGCGTGCATTGCCTTTGCAAACAGGTATGCGCAGCTTGCCGAAGAAATGGCGGGACAGGAACGGGATACGGTGCGCAAACAGGAATTGCTGGAAATTGCGGAGGTCTGCAGGCGGGTGCCGCAATATCCTGCGCGGACATTCCGCGAAGCAGTACAGTCCCTGTGGTTCGCGCACTTGATCCTGCAGATCGAGTCGAGCGGGCATTCCCTTTCTTTCGGCAGGTTTGACCAGTTCATGTATCCTTATTTTCAACGGGAAATGGAAGAAGGAACGTTGACGGAGGAGGGAGCGCTGGAGCTGCTGGAAAATCTTTGGCTGAAAACTTTTACGATCAATAAGATCAGGAGCGACGCGCATACCAAGTTTTCGGCAGGAAGCCCGCTTTACCAGAATGTGTGTATCGGCGGACAGACGCAGGATGGAAAGGACGCGGTTAACCAGTTATCTTTCCTTGTTTTAAAGAGCGTCGCGCAGCTACACCTGACGCAGCCCAATTTATCCGTCAGGTATCACAAAGGGATATCCGACAAATTCATGTACGATTGTGTGCAGATGATCAAAATGGGTTTTGGCATGCCCTCTTTCAATAATGATGAAATCATTATCGATTCGTATATCAAACGGGGCGTGGCAAAAGAGGACGCATATAATTACTGCTCGATCGGCTGTATCGAGGTATCCATTCCCGGAAAATTCGGGTACCGGACGTCTGGGATGAACTTTATGAACTTCCCTAAAATATTGATGATCACCCTTAACAATGGCGTGGATGTCACTACGGGGGAAAAGGTGTATGACGGCGGCGGATATTTCCCGGACATGAAAAGCTTTGACGAGGTCTGGGAGGCATGGAGAAAAGCGGTAAAGTATTATACCAGGTATAGCGTGATCCTTGATAACTGTGCAGATCTTGCGCTGGAAGAAGAGGTGCCGGACCTGCTTTGCTCTTCGCTGGTACAGGATTGCATCAAAAGGGGACTGACGCTCAAAGAGGGCGGCGCGGTTTACGATTTCATCGGGCCGTTGCAGGTTGGGATCGCAAATATTGGCGATTCGCTGGCGGCAATCAAAAAACTGGTATTTGAAGAGAAAAAGATAACGCCTCAGGAGCTTTGGATGGCCCTGCTCAGCGATTTTGCCGGGGAAGAAGGAGAACGGATCCGGAAGATGCTCCTTTATGACGCGCCAAAATTTGGAAATGACGACGATTATGTTGACCAGCTGACGGCGGATGCTTATGAGGTATATATTGACGAGATAGCAAAGTATAAAAATACCCGCTATGGAAGGGGGCCGATCGGCGGCGGATACTACGCGGGGACGTCTTCCATTTCCGCCAATGTTCCGCAAGGCAAAATCGTGTGCGCTACGCCGGATGGAAGGAAAGCGGGGGAACCCCTTGCGGAAGGATGCTCTCCTACGCATTCGACGGATGTAAACGGCCCGACGGCGGTGTTTAAATCCATCTCCAAGCTTCCGACGATTAAGCTTACGGGCGGAGTACTGCTGAATCAAAAGTTAAATCCGAAATCCCTGGAAGAGGAGCGCGATATCAAAAAGCTGATCCTGATGCTCCGCACCTTTTTTGATACGCTGAAAGGATTCCATGTACAATATAATGTCGTATCGAAGGATACCCTGCTCGATGCGCAGGAGCATCCGGAGAAACACAGGGACCTTATTGTACGCGTGGCCGGGTACAGCGCGTTTTTCAACGTGCTCTCAAGGGAGACGCAGGATGATATTATTGAAAGAACGGAGCATACGCTTTAGGTGGAACAGGAAAAAAAGGGGCTGGTTTACAATATTCAACGATACAGCATTCATGACGGCCCCGGAATCAGGACTACCGTTTTCCTGAAGGGATGCCCGCTGCGCTGCAAATGGTGCGCAAATCCAGAGTCGCAGGAGCGGGCGGTGGAGCTTGCATACGATGGGACTAAATGTATTTTGTGCGGCAGGTGTATTGCGGCCTGCGGAAGCGGCGCGTTATCAATAGGAACTGAGAAGGTGCGGATCGACCGGCAATTATGCACGCGGTGTATGGACTGCGTGCAGGTATGCCCTGCGCACGCGCTGTTCGTGGAGGGCCGGGAATATACGGTGGAAGAAGTGATGCGGGAAGTCCGCAAGGATAAGCCGTTTTACGACAAATCAGGCGGAGGCGTGACGCTATCGGGCGGGGAACCACTGATGCAGCGGGAGTTTGTAATGGCCCTGCTCGGGGAACTCAAAAAGGAAGGAATCCACGTTGTGGTGGAAACCTCTGGGTATAGCGCGTTTTTCAGGGAAGCGCTGCCGTATATCGACCTGCTGTATTTTGATGTAAAGCATCCCGACCCTCAAAAGCATCTCACCATGACAGGGAAGGATAACATCCTGATTTTGGAGAACCTGCAGTATGCGCTCCGGCAGGGGAAGGATGTGGTAGCGCGCATCCCTGTGATCCCCGGGCTTAACGATACAAAAGAGGATTGGGCTGCATATGGAAGGCTTTTCCGGGAGCTTGGCGTCAAAAAGGCGCACTTGCTGCCTTTCCACCAGTTCGGTTTGGGAAAATACCGGGATATGGGCAGGGAATATGCGTATGAAGGGTATCCTTCCATGGATAAAAACGAGCTTTGGGAGATGAAAAAATTTTTTGACGACATGGGCCTCAGTACGCAGCTGGGGGGGTGAAAACGCCTTGTGTCGTTGACAAAGGAAGTAAAAAAAATTAAAATGTCATTATGGCTGAAAATTCAGAAAGCGGGAAAAAAATGGGCGAGAATGGCGAGAAAATCTCCATAAAAAAGCTGTCCGAAATCACAGGTTATTCTGTTGCGACCGTTTCACGCGTCATCAACAATGTGGGACGATACTCCAAGGAAACCGAAAATAAGATCAAGCGGGCGATCCGGCAGTATAATTATGTGCCGAATATGATTGCCAAGGGGCTGCGTACAAACCAGATACCGACGATCGGTATTATCGTGCCGGATATTACCAACGAGTTTTTTTCGCGTATTACGCTGGCGGCGCAGACAGCATTGTTTAAGCAGTCTTATTCCGCTTTTATCTGTAATACAAATGAAAAAAAGGCGTTGGAGGAGCGGCATTTGGAACTGATGCGTGCAAACCACATCAGCGGGGTCATTTTTGTCTGCTCTGAGCACGTGTACGAAGGTGATTTATACAGGCAGATTCCGAGGGTTTATGTGGACAGGATGCCGGCGGCGCTCGAGGAAGACACAAGCGACCAGTTTTACCTGATACAGTCGGATAACTATGAAGGCGGCAGGATGGCAATCAGGGAGCTTGTGAACAGCGGATGTAAACGGATCATCTCTATTTTCGAGAAGCGGGAAATTTCGCCTAAAAAAGAGCGCCTGCGCGGGGTAAAAGACGAGCTTTCCGCTCATGGAATGCAGAGCGATGAAAACATTTACTATGCTCAAAACCTTACGTTCAAGGACTCTTACGATATCGTTAACCAGATACTCGACGAGGGGAAAAGCTTTGACGGGATTTTTTGTTATACTGATATCAGTGCGCTTGGTGCGATACGGGCGCTTTCCAACAGGGGGATCAGCGCGCCGCGCGGCGTAAGGGTAGTCGGATTTGACGATGTAACGGCCGCCGGGCATAATACCCCTTCCATTACCACGATCCACCAGCCTATGGAAGAAATGGGCGAAATGGCGGCAAATGTGATGCTGCGCCTTTTGCAGGCAGACGATAAGGTGGAGAAACGTTACAGGCTTCCCGTAAAGCTTGTTCGCAGGGAAACTACGAAATGTTAAAATAAAATTGTTGACAAGCAAAATGAAAAGTAGTATATTTATAGCATCGATGAGTAATCGTTTACCTAATAAATTTAAAGTTTAATCATTTCAATCATCAATAAGCAATACCAAAAGTAAACAGGCCAGTTTCAAAATGTAAAAAACAGTTGAATTTTACAGAAAAAAAACAGAAACCAATAAATTTAAAAAAAAATAATGTGACAGTTCAAAAATAGTGAAACAATTTTTAAAAATGAGTAATCGTTTACCTAACGCATCGATATATAGTTAGGAGGGAGAAAGTTTTGATGATAGGAATTGGAAGCGACCATACGGCCTTGGAATTAAAAGGAATCATAAAGGAACATTTGGAAAAGTGTGGATTTTTGGTGAAGGATTATGGGACGCATACCCCCGAACGTACTGATTATCCAATCTACGCAGAAAAGGTTGCCCTGGCAGTAAAAAACGGGGAATGTGAACGTGGGATCTTGATCTGCGGTTCCGGCGTCGGGATGGGAATCGCGGCAAACAAAATAAGAGGAATACGTTGCGTTATATGCAGCGAAGCATATTCCGCGAGGATGAGCAGGAAGCACAATGATACCAATATGCTGGCGTTGGGCGCGCGCGTGGTAGGGCCTGACGCGGCAAAAATGATTGTGGATGAATGGCTCGGTACGGAATATGAAGGAGGTCGGCACCAGCGGCGGGTGGATATGATCTGTTCGTTGGAGCAGGAAATATGAATTTGGTTTTCCCAAGGGAAAAAATATATTAGTTATTAGGAGGAAACAAATGAAAAAAGTAAAAACGATGGTTGCATTGACGGTGGTGATCATACTGTGCGCTACGATGCTTATGGCTTGTGGGCAGCCGGCGCAGCAGGAGACAAACACGGAACCAACGCAGACGATTGAAGCATCAGCTGGCGCAAGTGAATCTGCGGCGCAGGGCACAGGAACGGCGGACGGCAACGCAGAGGACGTCAGTCTCTATTTTATACTGAAAACCTTTTCGAATCCCTTCCATGTAGCGATTGCGGATGCGATTAAGGCGGAAGCGGAAGCGCAGGGCGTAACCGTTTTTGTTGACGCGATGAATTCTGAGGATGAAGCCACGCCGCAGCTTGATAAGCTGATGACGGCTGTTAACAGCGATTACGACGGCGTAGGCGTAGGACCGATTTCCGCGACGAACCTGGTGGAAGGGATTGCGGCAGCATCGGAAAAGGGAATCCCGGTTGTAGACCTTGACGAGCCGATCGACGAAGCAGGCCTTGAAGCGTCTGGCGGTTATCTGGCGGCTTTTATTACAACGGATAATAAGGATGTAGGGAAGAAAGGCGCACAATACATCATTGACCAAATCGGCGCGGACGGTGGAAAGGTTGCGATTATTGAAGGAAAAGCAGGTTCGGCAGCTGGTGAAGACCGCAAAGCGGGAGCGACGGAGGCATTTGAATCGGCGGAAGGAATCGAGCTTGTGGACAGCCAGCCGGCGGATTGGGACAGGAACAGGGCGCTTGACGTCGCGACCAATATCCTCAGCCAGAATCCGGACCTGAAAGGCTTCTACTGCTGTAACGATACCATGGCGCTTGGCGTACAGGAAGCGGTTGAAAATTCCGGCCTGGAAGGAAAATGTATCGTAGTCGGCACGGACGGCCTGGATGAGGCGTACGATTCGATCAGGGCGGGCAAAATGGCCGCCACGGTAGCGCAGGACCCGGCGATGATCGGAAAGACGGCTTTTGAAAAATTGCTGCAGTCAGTCAGGGACGGAAATGCGGGAACAAAAGGACAGGCTCCGGAACCGACCTATATTGATTCCATTTTATACACGAAAGACAATCTGAAATAAAGTAACCGGAGAATGATGCGCCCCCTTTTACAGGACTCTGGAAGGGGGCCAATTCTCAGGACAGACGGGAGGCAAAAATGGAAAAACTGGTAGAAATGGAACATATTACCAAGAAATTTCCGGGAGTCGTCGCCCTGGACAATATGAGCCTTGATCTTTATCCGGGCGAGGTACACGTCCTGATGGGGGAAAACGGCGCGGGCAAATCGACGCTGATGAAAATACTCAGCGGGATCTATACGCCCACAAGCGGACAGATTAGGTTGCATGGCAAAACATACCAGCATCTTACGCCCGGAATTTCACAGGAAAGCGGGATCAGCATCATTTATCAGGAGCTGAGCGTGATCGATGAATTGTCTATCGCGGAAAACCTGTTTGTAGGCAGGCTGCCGCAGCGCAGGCTTCTGGGGTTGCCGGTGGTCGATTTTAAGTATATCAACAAAAAAGCAAAAGAAATGATGGAGCTCGTTGGGCTTAGGCGCTCTCCGGGAACGATGGTGGAAGATCTGCCGATTTCTGAGAAACAGCTGGTAGAGATCGCAAAAGCGCTGGTACTCAACACAAAAATACTGATTATGGACGAACCGACCTCATCGCTGACGATCGACGAAACACAAAACTTGTTCAAGATCATACGTTCCCTTCAGGAGAAGGGAGTCGGAATTATTTACATTTCACATAAAATTGATGAAGTAAAACAAATCGGTAACCGAATCACGGTTCTCAAAGACGGAAAATATGTGGGAACGAAGAATGTTGCGGATATCACCAGCAAAGAAGAAATCGTTACGATGATGGTGGGGCGCGAACTCAAGGACAAGTATTTAAGCGGACAAAAAAAGACGGACGCGCACGGACAGGTCATCTTCCAGGCGGAACACATCTCGCGGCAGGATAAAAAAGTAAACGATGTGAGTTTTCATCTGCGCAAATATGAAATACTTGGATTTGCGGGGCTGGTGGGATCTGGCCGCACGGAGCTTATGAATGTGCTGTTTGGCGTTGAAAAAAAGGAAACGGGAGACGTTTCCCTCAATGGGAAAAAGCTTGAGATCAGGCGCACGTACGACGCGGTGAAGGAAGGAATTGCGTATCTAACCGAAAACAGGCGTGAAACGGGATTTTTTGATAATTTTGAAATATGGAAAAACATTGCGATGGAGCAGTCGCTCAAAAGTTCGAAATGGGGCGGGATTTATGGCCTTTCGAATGCAAGGCGGGAGCAGGAGGAGGCGCGCGCGGCGGCGGAAAAGCTCAATGTAAAGTGCACGTCGGTCTATCAGAATATTACCGAGCTGTCTGGCGGCAACCAGCAAAAGGTTATCGTTGCAAAGTGGCTTGCGGCGAATGCGGAGTTGTTGATTTTTGACGAACCGACCCGCGGGATCGACGTAGGGGCAAAGAGCGAAATTTACAAGATCATGCGCCAGCTTGCCGACGAAGGAAAAGGAGTACTTATGGTGTCTTCCGAGCTTCCTGAGCTTTTGGCTGTGTGCGACAGGATCCTCGTTTTTAACGAGGGGGAGATCAAGGCGGAATTCAGCAGCGAAGAGGCGACCGAAGAAAAAATAATACTTGCTGCTACCTAAGGAGGAGATTACAATGAATAGTTTCAGTCGAAAAGCGGAGAGCCTTACGGCAAAAAAGGATTTTGCATATTATTGGGCGCGCTTTGGGACGTTGATCATATTTTTTATGCTTATGGTGGTAATTGCCATCATCGCGCCAAAGGGAAGCAACTTCCTGTCGCCGGCGAACCTGATCAACATTGTCTATCAAAGCACGGATAAAATACTAATTGGCCTGGGCGTGTTTTTTGCGATATTGATCGCGGGGATCGATCTTTCGATCGGTTCGGTAATGGCATTGTGCGGGATATGGATGGGCCTTATGATGAAGGCAGGTATGCCGGTGTGGTCGGCGATCCTGATTGGCGCGGTGCTCGGCGGAGCGTTGCTTGGCGCGATCAATGGAAGCCTTGTAAACCTTACGGGCGTACATCCGTTTATTATTACGCTTGGCACACAATGGATTTTCCGTGGGATTATTATGGTTATATCCGGCGCGCGGTCTGTGTCCGGGTTCCCGGAAAGCTTTAAAGAGGTAGTAAATTACCGCGTGGGAGGGCAGATTCCCATGGCAATTTTTATTGCTATAGGAGTAGCCGCGATCCTGTGGTTTATTGCGGCGCATACGAAGATGGGCAGGAACATCTATGCCTTTGGCGGAAATAAAGAGGCGGCATGGTATTCGGGGATCAATATCAAGTTGCACACGCTGATCGTGTTTATGATTTCCGGCATCTGCGCGGGGCTCGCGGGCCTGATTATAACGGCGAAGACGGGAGCGGCAGAACCGCTTGCGGGCAGCGGATACGAAACTTTTGCCATTGCTGCGGCTGTAATCGGCGGCACAAGCTTTTTCGGCGGGAAAGGAAATGTCTGGAGCGTCGTGGTTGGCGGCTTGATTATAGGCCTGATTAACAACGGCCTGAATATGATGCGCGTGGATTCGTTCTACCAGCAGGTGGTAATGGGAATCCTGATCATTGCAGCCGTAACGCTTGATACCCTGTTGCTCAGAAAGAGGAAATAAACATGAAAGTAAAAATCTCTCCTTCATTGATGTGTATGGATATGATGAATGTGCAGGAGCAAATGAAGGTTTTAAACCGGGCGGATTACCTGCACATCGATATTCTGGACTGGCATTACGTGAAGAACCTATGTCTGGCTCCCTGCTTTATGGAGCAGTTGAAAGAGATCACGGATGTCCCGATGGACGCGCACCTGATGGTGGATAATACGGACGTAGACCTCGTGGATCTCTGCATTGATTCGGGCGCGGGGATAGTCACGCTCGCCCCGGACGTCGTGGAACGCAAGGCGTTTCGCCTGATCGACCATATCAAATCAAAGGGCGCGCGGGCGGGCGCTTATATCAATCCGGGTATGGCGCTCGAAGTGGTATTCCCTTACATCCATTTGTTGGACGTGATTACGTTTATGACAGTAGACCCCGGCTTTGCAGGGCAGAGGTTTATAGGGGAATCACTTGAAAAAATGAGGCAGACAAAACGCCTGAAGCAGGAAAAAAGCTATGCTTATGAAATTCAGGTGGACGGATCGTGCAATAAAACGACATACAAAAAAATGTATGACGCGGGCGCCGAGATATTCGTAGTGGGTTCGTCCGGACTGTTTGGAAACGACCCTGATCTTGTAAAAGCATGGGAGATTATGGAACGCGATATTGCGGAAGCGATCGGATAGCGTATGGAAGAGGAAAGATGGATTGTCGGGATCGACATCGGCGGGACAAATTTCAGGATAGGCTGCGTTTCTACAAGCGGAAGAGTGGCAAACGTAAAAATTACGCCAAGCAGCTTTTTGACAAGGGGTGAATGCGTCCAGAAAACGCTTGCCGGGTACATCACGAAGTATAGAAAGGAAACCGGCGTTACGCCGGTGTGCATATCGGTTGGAATCCCGGGTTCGGTCAGCAAGGACAGGCGCAGTACAATTTCTGTACCAAACCTGCAGGATGCGAAAGGGACCCATTTGCTGGACGGCCTGAACCTTGCGGACGATTTGGAAAAGCTGACGGGAACACGGGTGATCCTGAATAAGGATGTGGATAACCTTTTGGCGTTTGACATCCTGATGAACGGGCTCGTAGATGAGGAAATCGTGATCGGTTGCTATATTGGCACCGGCTTTGGCGGGGCGATCCGCATTATGGGCCGATATCTCTCAGGAAAAAACGGCGCCGCAAATGAGATCGGACATATCCCATTCTATAAGAAAGACCTTATTTGCGGTTGCGGAAAAAGAGGTTGTGCGGAGTGCTATGCTTCGGGAACCGCGCTTGAAAGGATACAGGAAAAATACTACCCGGAAACCTTTATTGGCGATATTTTTGTAGAGCATGGGACACAGCAGCGACTCATAGAATTTGTAGAGGCGTGCGCGCTTCCCATTGCCACGGAAATAAATATTTTTGACCCGGCCTGCGTGGTCATTGGTGGCGGCGTTGTGGATATGCCGGGGTTTCCAAAAGATATGCTGAAGCAGTTTATATGGGACAACACCAGGAAGCCGCTTCCGGCAGGGAATCTGAAATTGATTTTTTCCAATCAGGACAAGGACATGGGCGTTATCGGCGCGGCGTTGCTGGCGGCAGAAGGGTTGAAGCTCGATCGCGAGAAAATGACGCGCGGCCTGTTGGAGCATTTTGGCAAACACTGATCCTTGTAGGAGGATAGGAGGTGACCTTATGAAAATAGGCGCGTATTTTGCATATTGGGAACAGGAATGGGATGTAGCATTCCTGCCTTATGTGGAGAAATATAAAAGGTTGGGATTGGATGTGCTCGAAATTTCCGGCGGGGGACTCATGAATATGGAAGACGACGGGATTACCGCGCTCAGGGAAAAGGCGGAAGAAAACGATATCGTCATTACCTGCGGGATCGGCCTTCCGCAGGAATTCAGTACTTCTTCACCGGATAAAAGGGTACGCACAGCTGGAATGGATTATATGAAGCGGTTATTTGACGCGATGGGAAAACTGGGCGCAAAATTAATCGGAGGAACGGTTCATTCCTATTGGCCGGCGGACTATTCAAAACCTGTGGAAAAGCGGAAGGAGTGGGAAATATCCATCCGAAGCGTGAAGGAACTCGCAGACTATGCTGTGCAATACGGTATTGTAATCGCCGTGGAAGCTTTGAACCGCTTTGAACAATATCTGGTAAACGATACAAACGAGGCGGTACGGTACGTGGAAGAGGTAAATAGGCACAACGTAAAGCTTTTGCTGGATACGTTCCATATGAATATCGAGGAAGATAATCTTCCGGACGCGATCAGGAAGGCGGGAAAGCATTTGGCGCATTTCCATGCTGGTGAAGCGAACCGGAAGGTGCCGGGGAAGGGCAGTATGCCGTGGAAGGAAATTGGCCGCGCGTTACATGATATCGGCTACCAGGGCTATATCGTTATGGAACCTTTTGTGATGCCGGGAGGCACGGTCGGCTCGGATATTAAGCTGTGGAGGGATCTTTCCGGCCACGCCGATAACGATAAGCTGGACCGGGATATTAAGGCGGCGGCCGTTTTTCTAAAAAATGTGTTAAAATCGGATTTGGGGAAGTAAAAGCCCTGGAAGGATGCAGGATATGAAAATATTATTTGTTGGGGAATCATGGACCGTCCAAGAAACGCATATCAAAGGCTTTGACAGCGTTGACCTGGGAAGGCTGGAGCAAACCACTGCCGGGCTGGTACTGGACGCGCTTGACGAAGCTGGAATTGAAGTGGAATATATGCCCAGCCACATTGCGCAGTACAGTTTTCCGGAAACGGCAGAACAGTTAGGCGAATATGATGCGATCGCCCTGAGCGACATTGGAAGCAACACCCTGATGCTCGATCCGGTTATGCAGCTTCAGGGAAAACGGAAAGGAAACCGTCTGCTGGCCTGCAAAGAATACGTAATGAATGGCGGAGGACTCGTTATGATAGGCGGTTACCTGAGCTTTGCGGGAATCGGGAACAAAGCCCGCTATGCGATGACGCCGTTGGCGGAAGTATTACCGGTGGAAATACTTCATTATGACGACAGAATGGAACACCCGGAGGGAGTAAGGCCGGAAATTACCTTGCCCGGCCATCCGGTGCTGGAAGGGATAGACGATAAAAAATGGCCTTATTTTTTGGGGTATAATAAGGTAAGGGCAAAAGAAACTGCGGATGAAATTGCGACGATCAACGGGGATACGTTTATGGCGGCAATGGAATTTGGAAAAGGCAGGAGCTTTGCATTTGCGTCAGACTGTACGTTCCATTGGGGGTCGGAGGAGTTTTTAAGCTGGCCTTACTACAGGAAATTATTTGGGAATATCTTTTTATGGCTGGATAAAGAATAGTGAAAATAAAACTGATTTGAGAGACAACAAGACACACATGATATAACAAAAACACCTTGCCCCGGGGCAAGGTGTTTTTTTAGCGCAATTTTTTATTCACCAATAATCTGAACGTCCACGGTTCTCTTACGGGCGCGTACCTGATCCCAGTCAATGAAATAGACATAACCGAAATCGCCCAAATCAAGCTCGCCGTCGCAGGCGACGATGGTTTCTGAACGTCCAAAGAATACGGAACGAAGATGCGCCTCCGTATTGAGGCTCGTCCATTCGCCTTCCTCTGTTCCAAGGCTCATTGCAAATTCAATGTGCTTGGGGCCCGGGTGCATATATTGTCCTTCATAGCGGCAGGTAGGGATCAGTTTTTCCATAATGTTGCACAAATCCTGCTGCAGGAATTCATGGCCAAAATAGGTTTTGTCGTGCGAGCATTCCTGCGTCATGACAGAACAGGTTGTGTGGTGGGAATAGACAACGCAAATCCCGTTTTGAATGCCGGAGTTTTCGAATATCTTTTTCACCTCGGCCGTAATGTCGTGGAATGTGGGGTTCAGGCCGTTCGATTGTACGTCGATTGTTTCGCGATAAGTTTTCATTTTGTTACTCTCCTTTGTTCTTGTTATTTGTGGGCTGCGCGTCGCGCAGCTGAATATCTGGCTGTTTTCAGAATGCTTTGTGCCGCGCATCCCATGCGTCGCGCAGGGCATGGATCATTTCATCCACCATACCGATTGGATCATCCGCCTTCACAATGCCGCTTGTGCAGCCGGTGGCCTCTGCCCCTGCGTAAATTACATCATATACATCCTGCGGCGTACTGATGCCTGCGCCCTGCAGGACGTGGATATCAGGGTTAACGTCTTTGATTGCTTTCGTGGTAGAAAGGACGTAGTCCAGTCCGCTTGTCTTGCCTGTGCCAATCAGCTCCGTCGGCTCTGCGACAATGATATTTGGCGCAAAATGAGCGATAGCGCTTGCGTCTTCAAGGGAATCGGCGCATACGATAGTGGCAAGCCCAATCTCATCGGCACGTTTGATGGTCTGGTTCAACACAGAAAGGCCAAGGGGATGTTCCGCATGGTTTAACATAACGCCTTTTGCACCGGCTGCTTTTACAGCCTCCGGAAGTACGGAGCCAAGGCCGCGTCCAACACATAGCGCATCCATATGCTGGGCAAAAACCAGCAGTCTTTTGGTTTCATTCGAAAGCAAAGGAATATCGGTGTATTGCGGTGTGAATATGATTTGGACGTCATATTTTTCGGAGGCTCGCTCGGCTGCGAGCGCAAGCTCCAAAACATCCCTGCCATATAGATACGCTTTCGGGCCAATTTCAAAAAACGGCGGTTTAATAGAGAAATCCTTATACATACTGAGACCTCCATTTTGTTTTAGTGAGATAATTTACAAAAGTGTATTCAATGCATCGAATGTTTTCCTGTATAGTTGCAGCATAACATACACTTTCGAAAACGTCAATAAAAATATTTCGAAAAACTTATGATTGATTTTATAAAAACAATATATTAAACTAAAAAAGAAAGAAAAACAAAAGGAGTAAAATTGGAATGAAGGACAAAAGTTTGGAATTTGCACTGAAATCTGTAGAGATCGAAGCCGCAGAAGTGGCGCGTGTTGCTGAAATCGTAAGAATGGCGGAGTTTGGGCAGGCGGTGGATATCCTCAGCAAGGCAAATAAAATCGTAACGTCGGGCAGCGGCGGCACGGGAGTTGCTGCGAAGAAGTTCGCGCATTCGCTTTCGTGTATCGAGCGCAACGGCGTGTTCCTCTCGCCCGCGGAAGGGATGCACGGCGGCATGGGAGTGGTGCAGGAGGGAGACGCAATGGTAGTGGTCTCCAAGGGAGGAAAAACGGCGGAGCTGCTGCCGCTGATCGACGTATGCAAAAAGAAGGGGGCAAAGCTCATTGGAGTGACGCAAAACCCGGATTCGCCGCTTGCAAAGCAGGCGGATGTATTTTTGAAGATGGACGTGCATCACGAAAGCGACCGTTACGACATTATGGCAACGTCGAGCGTAATCGCGCTGGTGGCACTGTTCGACGCGCTGCAGGTGGCGATCATGGAGGAGACGGACTACAAACTGGAACAGTTTGCGCTTATCCATCCGGGCGGCGCCGTGGGCCAGATGCTGAATGCGTAAAAAACACAAGGAAAAAGGGCTCTGGAAATAATTCCAAAGCCCTTTTCATTCGAATGAAGTCCGTTTCTATTGGTGCGCGCGGTTTTATATTACACAGTCACCACGTTCACGCCCTTTTTGACAATTTTCTCCAGATGAGCGGGCAGCGCATTCGTATCTGTGATCAGGTAATCGATGCTGTCAATGTCCGCAACCTGGGAAAAGGCCTCCTGGCCTATTTTTGAGAAATCCGTAACGGCAATCGAATACTTGGAGCGTTCGATCATCAGCCTGCTTACTTCCGTCTCTTCAAAATCGCGGATAGAGATTCCGGCCGTTGCGCTTACGCCGTCTATGGAAAGGATGGCGACGTCAGCCTTATATTTCCGCAACGCGACGAGCGTGTCGTCCCCGTAGGTGAAGGAATGCGGAAACTTGATATTACCGCCAAGCAATATAATTTGGTTGTAGGGCGAGTCGCTCATTTCAGTCGCGATATTGACGGAGTTTGTAACTACCTTTAGGTGCTTTTTTGACTTTAACTCACGTGCGATAAAAAAAGAAGTGGTGCCGGAGCTGAGCATTACGGTATCCCGGTCGTGTATCATATCAGCGGCAGCCGCAGCAATACGGTGCTTTTCTTCGGCATGCTTTGTTTTCCGTTCGTAAAAATTCATGCTGTAATAGGTACGCATAGAAGGAATCGCGCCTCCGTGCACACGCTCCAGCGCATTTTCCCTTTCAAGGTCCGCAAGGTCATTGCGGATCGTTACTTCCGAAATCGAAAATATCTGGCTTAATTCGCTGACCTTCACCTTGCCTTCCTCATTCAGGATATCCAATATTTTTTTTCGCCGCTTGTCGGCATTCAAGTTGCTGAAATCAGACATCATTGTCTACTCCTTCACCATTTTATTATGGAAAAATAAACTTCTACTTAAAATATAGCATAGAATGAACAAGAATGCCACGGAATAGAATGAAAGCAGAGCGAAAACAGATCGCTTTGATATAGAAAGCCATTATATCTTTTTTCGAAACTCTGAAGGGGAACAGCCCGTATATTTTTTGAAAATAAGACTGAAGTAGTAAGGATCGTTGATTCCGACCTTCTCGCTGATCTCAAAAATTTTCAGGCTCGGATCCTTCAGCAAATTTTGCGCCTCTGAAACCCGCACCTTATTGACAAATTCAGAAAAAGAAATTCCTTCATTCTTTTTAAAGAGCTGGCCAAGGTAGTTTCGGCTTACGCCCAGCCGCTCTGCTACGCCCGCAATGGATATATTGTCGGAATATTCGGCAAATGCTATTCTTTTTGCCTGTTCGAGCAATTTTTTTCCCGAGCCGGACGACGTGTTTTTGGTATACTCAAGCACCTGGTCAATCATATGGAATATCTGGACGCGGCATTCCTCCTTATCGGTTACCTTTAAATCATAATTGAGCATTTCCTCATAATCGTTGATGTATTTGTTGTTGACTTCGACATTAATTTCTCCAAATACGCTGATACAGGCGAAAGCAACGCCCATGATGAGCGCCTGCAGGCTTTCCGGTTTACAGCTTTGAGGATCGTCCCCCACCGCAAGAAGCTGTTCTTCGAGAAGCGCATGGACGCGCTTTTTGTTGCCAAGCTTTAAATTCACGTGCAGGTCGATGATCTGGTTCAAATTCAGGTTTGCGCTGGCATACCTGCGCACATCGGATATCTTTTTCATGGACGGCTGGCTGCCACGGTCAAACGAGCTGTAGCGCAAGGCAAAGCATGCCTCCAGATAGGAAGTCCGCAGTTCTGTGATGCAGTCTGCTTCCATTCCGATCCCTGATATCAGAAGCAGGTCGTGTTCCGTCCTGCAATACGAAGTCAGTTTGCCAAGAAGCTCGGTTGCAATGCTGTCGGGGGCAAAAAACGCGAACGCCATCTTTTTGTCCTGGACAGGGAAAGCAAAGTAATCCGCCTGCCCGGGGAAAAGAAAGGCCAGCGCGTCCTTTACCTTTTGGACGGGCATATGCTTTAAAAGCTCTTCACGGGAAAGGCGCGCTGAAAGATTTGTCGTTGGAGATATTTTGGATATGGTAAGCACTGCCGCCTGGAATATACGCCCGTCAAAGGGGAGGGAAAGCTCTTTGCATTTGGTACGAATCTCCTGGGTACTGAGCCGCCCGGAAAAAACGTCCTGAAAAAATACGCTCAGGATATCGGGCAGGTGCAGGTCCAGCGTGCGCTGCATATTCGAGATCGTCTCGATGTTTTTTTTGTGCCGGGAGGCCTTTGTAAAAAGATCGGAGGCTATTTCCGGTATCTGCGCCGGGGCGAGCGGTTTCAGGATAAATTCCGCAACGCCGTACTTTATCGTTTCCTGAGCGAATGAAAAATCGTCGTATCCGGATAAAACAATTTTGACAGACTGCGAAAAATTTCCATTGGGATTCTCATCCTGCAAGGCCTTCAAAAACTCCATGCCATTCATTTTAGGCATCATCAGGTCAATAATCATGGCCGAAAAGGAATGCTCCCGGCACAGCTCCAGGGCTTCAAGTCCATTTTTTGCGCACAGGATCGAATCAAACAGGCCAAGCTCTCCAATGCTTTCCGCCAAACCATTGCGAATAATCGTTTCATCGTCAATAACCAGTAAACTAATCATCATTAATTCCCCCTCACGATTGGTATCCTGATCCTGATGACGGTCCAGGATTCCTCGATTTCATAATGAAGGCCATATTCATCACCGTACGCGCATTTAATACGGTCGTTTACATTCACGATGCCCAGGCCAAGCCGCGCATCCTGTACGGAAGGATGCGAGAGGCGGTGATTGATTTCCTTCATTTTTTCCGGTGCCAGATTGCCGCCGTTGTCAGACACCTCCAGCAAAATATGGTCGCCCATAAGCCGTCCGCGGATTGCGATGACGCCGTTGTCGTTTCCGCGCACGCCATGGTAAATCGCATTTTCCACAAGCGGCTGCAGTATCATTTTGATTACAAGGCAGTCGTTAATTTGCTCTTCGACGTCAAACTGATAGACAAAGTCGCCCTCATAGCGTATCATCTGAATATCGAGGTAATATTTGATATGCTCCATTTCCTTTGAAATAGGGATCACTTCATTTCCGCGGCTGGTGCTGATTCGGAACATCTGCGAAAGCGCATGTGTCATAACGGCGGCTTTTTCGTTTTGCCCGCGGTCAATCAGCCAGATGATTGTGGATAGGGTATTATACAAAAAGTGCGGCTTGATCTGTGCCTCAAATGCCTTTAGCTCCAGCTCGCGCTGCTTTTTCCTGCCCTGGTCAAGCAAATAGTTCTGATGGTTGAGCTCTTCCGCCATATTGTTATAGCAACGCATGATGTAACCCATTTCATCATAATATTTGGGAGTAAGCGTCTGTATTTTACCCAGCTTTGCTTTTTGCATCAGCTGCGCGAGCTTTTGGATTGGGTTCACAAAGGAGTTTGACAAAATGATTGCCAGCAGGAAGACAATAAAAATAATGGTGAGCACAAGCATAAAGGTGAGGCTGATAATGCCGCTGTTTGTCTGCGTCGCTTCAGAGACAGGTAAAATACTCAGATAGCGTCCATAATTGGAATTTGTATCCGGGTTGGAATTAACGAGATATTTGATTCCTGAAAAATCTATGATCCTGCCGGAAACAGGACTATCTGCGGGAATCGAAGAAATCAGCGAGCCAAGGGCAAGCGTGGAGCCCGGCTGCGTGCTGGAAAAGACGGAATTATCCTGATCGATCAGTACAATCGTTCCAATCGCAGAGGAATCATTTTCATTGACCAAACGCTTTACCGATTTTTCATTGACGCCTGAGAAAACATAGCCGGTCACTTTTTGGTTTGTATTGTCAAATACCTTCTGTGCAAAGGTCTTGTAGCGCGCTTGGCCAATGTGTATGACAGGGCCGTAATAGGTCAGCGCCGGGCTTTGTTCAAATTCAGAAAAAGAGGGGCTGGCGGCGATATCGGATATCGCAGAATCGATGCCCTCCGTACGGGAAAAATGCAGGCCGTTCTTTCCATAAAGGTATAAAAAATTTGTATATGGATTCGACGTGCCTGTAATGAGAAGCTTTTGTATCTGCGGATAGGAATGCGAGTCTGCCGGAACGCTGCGTTCCATGAAGCTTACGATATTTTCATCCCGCGCAATTTCAATCGACTGGTAGATCAGGTCGTCGTAAATCTGGCTCCGCACTATGCTGTGTATGTTTTTAAGCAGGTTTTGCGATTCTGCGCTCTTTGCCTTCAAAACGCTGTCCTGCGAGAGGGAATAGGAATAGATACCGATAATTGTGATGGGAATTACGGAAACGCAGATCATCATAATAAACAGCTTTTTTTTAAGGCTAAGATTGCCAAAAAAGTGAACAGCTGCTTTTTTGCCCCTTTTTAACCAATGCTTCATTGATTCACCATAAATAAAGATAAAACTGTAAAATACACTGTTGCGGTCCGGTAAGGCCGGTACAAAAATAGTAATAGTGCCATAAAAAGCTGCGTTGGTACAAATATTGATAAATTAATAATAACAATAACTGTCGGTTTTGTAAATAAAATATTATGAAATATTATATAATTGATTTTGTTTTAGCTTCGTTTAATGAAAAATCGTTGTTTTTTAATATTAATATTACATTATTCAATTCTAATCCTTTTTCATGCCCACTATAATAAAAGTAACAATTCAAAGGTGCGGAAAAGAGGTGAGAACTGTTTGGCAAAAGAAGTAATGACCAGAAGGAGTGCGGACAACGAATATTTCCACAAGGATTTTCATATCTCCTGCGACCTTGGAATATCCTATGTAGGCGAACATTATGGCGACGACGGTGTGCGGGAATATATCAGGAACTATACGGCAAACTACCTTGCGCCCCTTTCAAATCAAATCCGCGAGGAAGGCTTCCAGGCGCTGGAGCAGTATTTAAAACAACTGTACGAAACAGAAAAAGCGCCCGGGGTGCTGAAAATACGGCGCAGCGACGATGAAATCGAAGTTACGATCACTGCCTGCCCCGCCATTGCCTTTATGAGAGAAAGCGGGCATACCCCATCAAAATGGTATATCGATACGACGACGGTGTTGTATGAAACGATTGCACAGAACGCAGGCGTCCAATTTGAGCTGATCCAATATGACGAGCAAAGCGGCGCTGCACAATTCAGGATGTTTTCAGAAACAAAATAATCCATATCGCGAAAATGCGGTAACAGATTCTTAATAAAAATGAATAAAGAGCCAGTGGGCTAAACGGAAAGGAAGTGATTTCCTGTGATTTCATGTACGCAATTTATCCCTGCCTACAGCGAGCTGTTCCGCTTTCTTGAAGAGCGGGAAGGATATGCAGGCGTTCAAAAATACTGGGAATATGTATCAGACAATTATGTGGAGCCGCGGCTTGGCAAGGCGATCCAAAAGAACGGTTTAAGAGGATGCTTTGAATATTGGGCCCATTCGCTCAATGAAGAATCCGCTGATTTTACAATGACGCTGGATGAGGACGAAGGCGTTTTTCAGATCGATATGCACGACTGCCCGTCCAAGGGCAGGCTCAATCAGATCAGCCATATAACGCCGTACGAAAATTATTGCAGGCACTGCGATATCCTGTATCGCCGGGTAGTGGAACGCTACGGCTTTCGATACGAATTTCAATGCCCTGAAGGCAGCGAAACGCATTGCGTTCTGAGGGTGCTACAGCGATATAACTGAATGCGGGTTATGCAAAACTTACGATAATCGTTTGCATATGTAATTGATACCAAGGGCTTGTAACCAGCCTTTTGACAAATTGCTATCAAAACAAAAGACCAATAAACACATTAAGGACGGGAGAGAAGAAGGATGAATAAAACAGTAGGAACGATGGAGGCGGGCCTGGGTTCCCGGGTACTGGGTAAGATCAAAGGATTTTTCAGGGAGTATGCTATTATCTATGCGGTGTTGGCGCTGATTGTCATTTTGTCATTTGCATCGCCGAATTTCTTTCAGGTTTCAAATTTTGTAAATGTGCTGAGACAGATTTCGATGATCGCAATTTTGGCGGTTGGAATTTTCTTCGTTATGGTTGGCGCGGGAATCGACATCTCAATCGGCGCTATCGTAGGATTGACTGGCGTACTGTTTGCGATGTTTATGGTAAATTACGGCATACCGCCGGTTCTGGCGTTTGTTTTTACAGCGCTTGTAGGCCTTGGGATTGGAATCGTCAACGGCCTGATGGTGGCAAAGCTGAGTATCCCTGCAATGATCGCGACGCTGGCGACTCAATCCGTGTGCCGCGGCATGACCTACGTTATCACAGGGGCCTATCCGATTTCCGGATTGCCGGAGGAGGTCTCCTTCCTTGGCAGGGGCTATGTCGGCGGACTTGAATGGCTTCCCTGGCCTGTATTTATTATGGTAATCGTAGCCATTTTGGCTCATATCGTATCAGAGCGCACGAAGTTTGGACGGTCGATTTATGCAATCGGCGGAAATCCGGAGGCGGCGCACCTTTCCGGAATCAAGCACAAAAAAGTAGAGATTACTACCTATGTTATCTGCGGCGGGCTTGCAGCGTTAGCCGGTATGATCCTGACATCCAGGATGGATTCCGGCCAGCCAAACGGCGGCCTTACCTGGGAATTCGAGGCGATCACCGCAGCGGTTATCGGCGGCGTATCGATCACCGGCGGACGGGGAAAGGTTTTGGGAGCGTTATTGGGGGCGATTTTGGTAGGCCTGCTCACAAACGGCATGACATTGCTTAACGTAAACTCATACTATCAGCAGGTAGTAAAGGGCGTCGTAATGGTTGTGGCAATCGCCTTTGACGTATATTCCGTCAAAAGAAAGCAGAAGAGATAAGGAGGTCGCACCATGAACGAAAATGATTATGTATTGCGCGTGCAGAACATATCAAAGGCATTTCCGGGCGTAAAGGCACTGGACGACGTAAGCTTTGATATCAGACGCGGAAGCTTTCATGCTCTGGTCGGTGAAAACGGCGCGGGAAAGTCGACGCTGATCAAAATACTCTCAGGGGTTTATATCGCCGATTCCGGCTCTGTCACCTTCAATGGGAAACCGATGGAGGTCAAAAGCCCGCTGGAGGCGCAGCAGCTTGGCATCAGTGTTGTGCATCAGGAGCTAAAGCTCGTTGAATCGCTCACTGTAAAAGAAAATATTTTCCTCGGGCGGCCGATTATGGGAAAGTTTGGCGTGAGCATGCAAAAAATGCGCGAAGAGGCCCGAAAGTTCCTCGATCGGCTCAAAATGCCGCTCGATCCGGATGAGTTGGTGTCCAACCTTTCCGTGGCGCAGAAGCAAATCGTCGAAATCTGTAAAGCGCTGTCGTTCAACTCAGACCTGATCATTATGGACGAACCGTCGGCGACGTTGACTGAAAAGGAATTGGAGCTGTTGTTCGATATCCTGAGGGATCTCAAAAAAGCGGGCATCACCATCATCTATATTTCCCATCGCCTGGAAGAAATATTTGAACTGGCGGACGAAGTATCCGTAATCCGCGATGGCAAACATATCAAAACCATGCCGGTTGAAGGCGTGACGCGCGAAGAGCTGATACGGCTGATGGTGGGCCGGACGCTGGGAATGGAATATCCCAAGAAAAAGGTAAATATCGGCGAAACCATCATGAAGGTGGAACACCTCTCCAGCAAGGACGTACTGCACGATATCAATTTTGAATTGCGCAGCGGTGAGATATTAGGCTTTGCAGGACTTGTAGGCGCAGGCCGTACAGAGGTGGCGAGGGCGCTGTTCGGAGCGGATAAAAACGCAACAGGCAATGTGACGGTCAAAGGGAAAGCATACCACATTAAAAATGTACCCAATGCCATTGAACACAAAATAGGCCTTGTACCGGAGGATCGTAAGCTTCAGGGGCTGATCCTCGAGATGAAAATCAGGGAAAACGTATCGATGGCAAATATGGACGCCATCACACGTTCACGGATGCTCTCGTTCCATAAGGAAGAAAAGCTGGCATGGGATTATGTGGATAAGCTTCATATCGCAACGCCGGACGTAGTCCGCAAGGTGGCGGATTTATCAGGCGGGAACCAGCAAAAGGTGGTCATTGCAAAATGGCTCAACGCAGACAGCGACATCCTGATCATCGACGAACCGACACGGGGAATCGACGTTGGCGCGAAGGCTGAAATTTATAACCTGATTTGCGATATGGCGGCGCAGGGCAAAGCGATCATCATGATATCGTCGGATATGCCGGAGCTTCTTGGCGTGTGCGACAGAATCATCGTGATGCACGACGGACGTATTACAGGGGAACTTAACATCGAAGAAGCCACACAGGAAAGAATACTGGAATACGCGATTCAATAAAGATCAATTTTGGGGAAGCATTCCCAAACAAATACAAGGAGGAAGAAAAATGAGAATGAAAAAACAAATTGCGGTAATCCTTGGGATTTTACTGCTGGCAACCTGCCTTCTGGCGGGATGCTCGTCCCAGGAAGCGCCCGCGCCGTCTGCGGATGGCACGGAGGAGGCAAAGACAAGCGAAAGTGCCGCGGCAGTGCAAAGCGCGGATGGTGAGAAGAGCGGAAAGCCGGTTCTGGGCGTATCGCTGTTCTATCGCAGGGATGAATACTACAAGGACCTTGACGCTTCATTCGTAAAAGAAGCGGCGGATGCGGGCCTTGACATTATCATCCAGGATGCAGACAGCGACGCTTCCAAGCAGACGCAGCAGCTTGAGGACTTTGTACAGCAGGGTGTGGACGCAATCGCGCTCGCTCCATGCGATCCGGCAGGGCTGGTGCCGGCCATCGAAGCGGCTGTGGACGCAGGTATCCCGGTTGTTGTGTTCGATAACCAGGCAGAGACGGATAAGGTTTCAACGTCGGTAAACTTCGATTACGAAGAAGACGGCGGCATGGTGGGCGATTGGACGGCAAACTACATCAATGAAAAGCTGGACGGCAAAGCCAAGGTAGCTGTCATCGATTTTCCGCAGTCCCCCATCGTATGCGGCGGACGCGTGAACGGCTTTGTCAATAAAGTAAAAGAGCTGCCCGGCGTAGAAATCGTTTCCCAGCAGGACGGCAAGGCGAGCAGGTCGGATTCCATGAACGTAATGGAAAACATCCTGACCTCAAACCCTGACGTACAGATCGTATTTGGCGTAAACTTTGACACCTGCGCGGGCGCAAAAGCGGCTATCGAAGCGGCAGGACGCGACGATATCATCGTGGTTGGCTCTGCGTACGGCGAAGAGGAATTCCAAGCGCTTGCGAATGACGACGCGATACTCAAGGCATTTTCAACAAGCTCGCCGCAGCAGCAGGCAAAAGACACGGTAGCAGCGGTTGTAAAAATACTGAACGGCGAATCCGTTGAAAAGGACACGCTTTCGCACTCTCAGCTTTTGGATGCACAAACCATCAAGGACTATGACTGGGAGTCGATTATTGCAGCAAGGGAAAGCTAACCGCTTATACTCTTTGGAAACCGGGAAAGGAACGGATTGTCCGTTCCTCCGGGTTCCAGCAAAGAATCCTGATTGGGGCAGGTACCATGAAAAATACGATGGGAAAAATCGGAATCGTCAATTTATGCCATAAGGATTATCTGGACGAAACGGTTGAAATTTTATTTCAAAATGCGGTGGATACCGTAAGGCAAACGGGCGTGGAGCTTGTCCTTGCGCCGGAGTATGTCTGGGATTTTAAAGACGGGATCAAAGCGGGAGTCGCCCTTTGCGGGCAGGATCTTGACGGAGTGATCCTGTTTCTGGGTTCGTGGATCGAATGCAGCGCCGCGATGGCGGTTTTGCGGGAGGTAGAGCATCTGCCGCTGCTTTTGTGGGGCGTGCCCATGTTTGAAGCAAAGGGGCAGATGTGCAGCACAGGCTCGTATGTGTCGTTTGCGATGTTTAAAGGTTCTATGACAAGGGCCGGATATGTATCTGAGGACGTTTTGGGGCTTCCGGAAGACAGTCAGGCGCAGGAAAAAATAACTGATTTTTGTTGCGCGGCGCGGGCAAAAAAATTACTGAAAAGACAAAAAATAGGGCTGATTGGTTACAGCTCTATGAATATATATCCCGGTACCTTCGACCACCTCTTCCTGAGGACAAAAATTGGCCCTGAGGTAGAGCAGATGGACGCGTATACCGTCATTGGCAGGGCACAGGACTATGGCAGGGAAGCGCTTTTGAATGGCGCGGCGAAGATAGGTAAAGCGGGGGAAATTTGCACCGGTGTAAGTGAGAAGGCGCTTTTGAAAACAGCGGGAATCTATCTTGCGCTCAGGGAGCTTTGTTATGAGCGGCAATGGGATGCGTTCAATATCAAATGCCAATACGAATTTTCAAAGGAATACCGGGCGGTTCCATGCGTGCCGGTTGGAATGCTTGCGGATGAAGGCGTCGTTGCGTCCTGCGAGGGAGATATGCTGTGCACGGTTTCCATGATGATGCTTTCGCTGCTGTCCGGGCAGGTGGTAACATATGGGGACGCCATCAACCATACAGGAAATGTGCTGAAAATTTCCTCCTGTGGAATGCTGCCTTTTTCCATGGGCTTTGGGCAGCGTCATATCAGGAAATTTATGCCGCACGACGGCTTTCATGGAATCCAGGCAAGCTTTGTAATGAGGCCGGAAAAAGTTACGTTGCTGCGGCTCGTGGAAGACTGCGGCAGTTACCATCTGTTGTATGGAACCGGAATGGGGCAGTTAACGCAGCTTCGACAGGGATATATGCCGGCCCTCGATATCCTTCTTGACGGAAGTATGGAAAACCTGATCCGGCATTATGCCGGGCAGCATTTCGCGGTGTGCTATGGAGATTATGCAGGCAAGCTGGAAACACTCGCGGCCATGATGGGAATTGGCACGGTCAAAATATGATAAGAAGAAAGAGGAAAAAAGATGGAAAAAAATTTTTTGTTTGAACCGGCGGCGTTTGTACCGTTTCGCGACAGGGAAGTATTGGAGCGGGTACGCAACCTGACAAGGGAAGAAATCACGCAGCATTCCAACCCGGATTTTAAAATCAAAATCGTTCCGGACGCTACGAGCATTTGGGTAGGGGATATGGTAATGCGTATGAAGGAATCCGACGAGCAGGATAAAAAATGCGTCATGATTGTTCCGAATCCGTGTCCCGCAGTCTATATCCAGGTTGCGGAGCTTGTGAACCGCTTCAGGATCGATTGCCGCAACGTACATTTGTTCGCCATGGACGAGTGGGCGGATCAGGATGGCAATATTGCGCCGCTCTCTTACCAGGCGGGTTTTGGGCATTCCATGATGAAGTATTTCGTGGGAAATATCGACGAAGAGCTGCGTATGCCCGCTCAAAACGTACATTACCACAGTAACGAAACCATCAAGGATTATACGAAAATCCTTGAGGATGTCGGCGAAGGCGGAGCGGATGTTTGTTACAGCGGGCCCGGATGGGCGGGGCATATTGCCTTTGTCGATCCTGACGTGCCTGAGCTTGCGGCAGATTCGCTGGAAGAATATCTGGATTATGGCGCGCGCGTTGTGACGCTGCATCCCCTCACGGTAGCACAGAATTCGCTCCACGGGTGCTTTGGATGGTCCGGAGACCTTGCAAATGTTCCGCCGAGGGCTGCGACAATCGGGCCACGCGATGTCAAAAATGCGAGAAACCGTCTTGAAATCCATTCGCTTACCACGATGGGAACCTTTTCTTCCTGGCAGCGAATGGTTTCGCGGCTGATACTCCACGGGCCTGTTACGCCAAAGGTGCCGAGCTCTATTCTGCAATTATGGCCGACGACCGTTTATGTCAGCGAACAGATTGCCGCGCCGATTGTGTGCGACGAATTGGGCGGCTACTGATCAGGAGATGCAAATGCAGGAATATAAAGCGATTGTAAACGCAAAGGTCGTTACCGAACAGGAAATCATAAACGACGGGTTTATTTTGTACGGAGATGGAAAAATTGTCGAAGCGGGGAAAAACTGCGGGAGGCTTCCGCAGGGCAATACGGAAATCATCGATGCGCGCGGGTGCTATGTTGGCCCGGGATTCGTAGATATCCACTGCCATGCAGGCGGGGAACACTGGTGCCATGAAGAGCCGGAAAAAATGGCGCTCCATCACCTTCACGGCGGTACGACCTCGCTTGTATGCACGCTGTACCACAATATTGGGATTGACGGTATTCTGTCCGGAGGCAAAAAGATCAAACGGGCGATGCTGGAAGGCCGTCCGGGAAATATCGCCGGAATCCACATAGAAGGCCCCTACCTTTCAAAGAAATACGGCGCAACGGCAAGCAATGCGCGAACACCTGAAACAAAGGAACACGAGCTGTACCTGAAAGAGTTTGGCGACGCGATCCGCCAGTGGACGGTGTCGCCCGAGGTGGAGGGAATCGAGCCGTTTGTCAAATCGGCGCTCGATGCGGGTATTGTGATATCGCTTGGACATTCAGAAGCGTCGCCGGAGCGGGTTTATGAAATGGCAGAAATGGGCGCGGGAATCTGCACCCATATTACGAATGCGACGGGCTGCGCTATCTCGCCCACAAGGTATGGCGGAACGCTCGAGGTATCCTTTGATCATGCGGCAATGCTGTGCGACAGCCTGCTTTGTGAAATGATCAACGACGAAAAGGGCGTGCATATGCGGCCGGATATGACAAGGCTTGTACTCAAAACGATTGGCATAAGCCGTGCAGTGGGCGTTACGGACGCTTGCGCGGGCAGGGATGACGGCGAGCAGGTGAACATCGTGGACGGTGAGATTTTTGGATCAAAGCTCAAAATGAATCAGGTCGCTAAAAATTTCAGGAACAATACCGGCCTTGGCGTATCTGATATTTTCCGCGTTTGTTCTTCAAACCCTGCGCGCGCGATAAAACTTACGCAGGTGGGAAGCATTTCGCCGGGCAAGGATGCGGATTTTGTTTTTCTGGATGAAAATCTGGAGCTTTTGAAGGTGATTCTCAAAGGAAAAGAGGTGCCATATGATTGATCATAAAGAATGCAGGCTGGGAGTTTGCCCGATTGGTAAATTTGCATTCTCGCATGAAGACGCAAAGGTACAAAAAAATGCGGTTATGGATAAGCTGCGCGAACTGGGCGTGGATTATGTAGATATTGAGGAAGCCGTGCCGGATGGACTCGTACGCTCCAAAGACCAGGCTGCGGCAGTCGTGGCGTATTTAAAGGAAAAACAGGTTGACGCGCTTTTTATGCCGCACTGTAATTTTGGAACGGAGGATGCGACAGGGATTACCGCAAGGGAGCTGGATGTGCCGGTGCTTTTGTGGGCGCCGCGGGACGGGGCTCCGCTTGCGGATGGTTCGCGCCTGCGGGATTCGTTATGCGGGAGCTTTGCGGCAAGCAAGGTTTTGCATACAATGGGCGTGAAATTCGACTATATCGAAAATTGCCGTGTGGAAGACGGGGCGTTCCGGCGTGGAATGGAATTGTTTTTGGGCGCGGTGCGCGTGGTAAAGGCTGTAAAAACAGCACGGATCGGGCAGATTGGGATCCGGATTCCGTTTTTCTGGTGTACGGTCATTGACGAAGCAAGGCTGCTAAACCAGCTTGGCGTACAGGTATATCCGTTTGATATGGTGGAATTTATCGAACGTTACCGCACACGGCTTAAAAAAGACGGGAAGAAATACGAGGAAGAGCTGCGGGAAATACGCAAATGGCTTGATCCGGGAAATATTGCGGAGCAGGGAATGCTTACAAGCCTCGCCATGAAGGACGAGCTTTTTGAGATGGCGGAGCAAAATGGGATTGACGCTTATGCAATCCAGAATTTTGATTCGCTTACGGTAGATATGGGCGAGGGCTCCGGCCTTGGCGGCGCGCTTGCGGAGGAGCGTATCCCGGTTGCGGCCGAAACAGATATTCATGGGGCATTGAGCTCAATTATCATCGAAGCCGCGGCGAATGGCAGGGAACCGTCGTTTTTTCCGGAGTTCACAATCCGTCATCCACAAAACGATAATGCCGTTTTGATGTGGCATGCGTCGGCGCCGCCGTCCCTGCGCGATCCGCAAAAGGGAAAGGTAAGCATCAGGGAGCCATGGATTTTAAAATCGCTTCCGGCTACAAGCCTTCAATTTCCGCTTAAAAACGGGGAATTAACGGTATGCCGCTTTGACGGGAATAACGGCGAATACCGGATCGGCACGGGAGAAGGCAAGGCAATCGACGGGCCGCAGACGCGGGAGGTATACACCTGGTATGAGGTGGACGACTGGCCCAAATGGGAACGCAGGCTGATCGAAGGGCCTTACGTACACCACGTATCGTGCCTGTATGGGAATTATTCCGATATCCTCGAAAAGGCGTGCAGGTTTTTGCCGGGCGTTGTATGCGAAAGGTTTGACAGGTAATAAAATGGCATGGATAGCGATTGATCTTGGAACAACAGGGTGCAGGAGCCTGATATTTGACGAACGGCTTCAAATCGTTGGGGAATCGTACTATGAGTATCCGCTCATCACACTCTCAGACCTCGCCATCGAGCAGGACGCAAATCTGTGGTGGGAGCTTACAAAGAAAACGATTCTCGAGGCGCTGCGGCGTTCAGGGATTCCAGCGGAAACGATAAAAGGGATTGGCATCAGCACGCAGGGTATTTCCGTTGTGCCGGTGGATCAAAACGGAAATGCGCTCCGCAATGCGTTTAGCTGGCTGGACCGGCGTGCGCAGGAGGAAGCGGAAAAAATCGAGGCGGATTTTGGCGCGGAAGGGATTTTTGACCTTGCGGGCAAGCCTGCGGCGGCGGCCTATACGCTCCCCAAGCTTATGTGGATGAAAAAGCACGAGAGAAAGCTTTACGACAGTACCTACCGCTTTTTACTTCCGCACGATTACCTGGTGATGAAGCTGACCGGCGAATTTTTGACCGACCATACGATGGCGGGCGGAACGCTCCTGTATGATATCAAAAAACAGGGCTGGTCGGACGAAATCCTCGAAAAGGAAGGGATAGACAGGTCAAAGCTTCCGAATATCCGCTGGAGCGGCGAGGGTGCGGGCACGCTTCGAAGCGAGGTCGCACGGGAGCTGGGGCTTGCGGAATCGGTGGTTGTGGCAATCGGCGGACAGGATCAGAAATGCGCCGCGTTTGGGGCCGGGATTGCCGGCGATGTGATCACATTGTCGCTTGGTACGGCAGGAGCCATCGAAAAAATTTACGATTATCCCTTTGTTGATCCGGCGCGGAAAACGCCTTCATTTTCTTTCCTTTCGCCTCGAATGTGGATTGCGGAAGGCGTAGTCGATACGGCGGCGGGCGCAATGCGCTGGCTCAAGGACACCCTGTTTCCGGATTGCGGTTACGGGCAGATGAGCGCTTTAGCGCAGCAGGCACTTTGCAGCCCGTTGTTTTTCCATCCGCATTTGTGCGGGGACAGCTCAGTGGGAAATAAGAAAAATGCCTGCGGGAATTATTATAATATCAGCCTGCATACAAAGCGCGGTGAGTTTGTCAGCGCGCTGATGGAAGGGGTTGCATTCGAAATAAAACGAATCGTTTCGCAGATGGAGACGCAGGAAAAACCAACGGCAGAGATCAGGATTTTCGGCGGCGGGGCCAAGAGTGATGTTTGGTGCCATATCATTGCGGATATTACGAAAAAAACGGTGCGAAAGGTTTCTACAGAAGAAGCGGCAAGCGCGGGCGCGGCAATGCTCGCAGGGATCGCGCAGGGTAGCTACGGCAGGGATTCGGCCGGGGAACTCGTCGGCGTCTCGCACGCCTTTGAACCGGAGGAGATTCTTATGAGGCGCTACGAAAAAAAATATGACGATTATATGGAGCTTTACGACAGGCTGTGGGAGTAAGCCGCAAACCGAAAAACAGTTTTTTATCATATAACTAAAATTACAGGAGGAAAAAAGATGTCGTTTTACTTTGGAGAAAAAACATGGGAAGAAATTGATGAATACCGCAAAAAAAATGCGCTTGTGATCCTTCCGGTGGGTACGACCGAGGAACATGGAAGCCACCTGCCCGTAGAAACGGATGCGATCATCGCAACGGAATTTGGAAGGGTGCTTGGCGAGGTTTGCGAAGAAAAAGGAATACCCGCGCTTGTGATGCGTACAATTTATTATGGATTTTCCATGGGGATCGTACGCAAATGGCCGGGATGTCCGAATGTGGATCCGGACACCTTTACAGATTATATTTACAATATCGTAAAATCGACGGTGGAAATGGGATTCAAAAAAATTGTATTGCTCGATTGCCACGGAAACCACGATTGCCTGCTACGTACGGTAATGCGGAAAATTGCGGACGAATATAATATTTTTATTATGGTGCTCAACCCGTTTGCGCTTGCAGGCAAAAAGTACAACGAAATCAAAAAGGATCCGGCCGGGGACATTCACGGCGGGGAATATGAGACGTCCTGTGTGCTGCACGTGCGTCCCGAGCTCGTAAAGACTGATAAATACACCAACGTAGACGCGATTCGCTGCAACAGCAAGCTTCGCGGCCCGGTATCCACATGGGGGCTGCAGGAAACGAAAACCGGGCTGTTCGGCGATCCGACCTATTCCGAGGCGGAAACCGGGAAGGCCATTTTTGACGCATTGCGCGAGGAAGGCTATTCTTATCTTGAAGCCTTTTATCAGCATCAGGAACAAAGCGAATAATCTCTGAAAACATGTGGCAAATATATCAAACGCAAGAAAAAACCCGCCGGAAGTTCTTCCGGCGGGTTTGGTTTTTTCCGCGTCAGTGATGGCTTCAGCAAATGACAGATTTTACCAAAAATATCCATGGAACATAAAATAATGAAAAACCTCTTGACTTGGAGCGGACTCCAGGGTGTAGAGTAACTGTAGGAAAAGCAATCGATCAAAAAATAATGGAGACAATATGGATGGTATATCAGATGCACTTGTCGACAGGGGAATTGGTTGAGGTTGGTCTGTTTGGAAGAAGGCCTCGTTAAATTGATGATAACAGGAAAGGAAAAATTGAAATGTCAAAAAAAAGTCTGGTTGTTTATTATACCCACTCCGGAAACACGAAAAAAATCGCAGAGCTGATCGCAGAAAAAACGGGAAGCACATTACTTGCGATAGAGCCTGAAAAGGCTTATCCAACGGCCTATCAAGCGGTGGTAGAGCAGGCAAAACAGGAAATACGGGCAGGCTACAGGCCCGCGTTAAGCAGCACGATTGATGTGGGGGATTACGACATGGTATTTGTGGGCTCGCCTAATTGGTGGAGCACGATCGCCCCGCCGGTTGCGTCTTTCCTGGATGAAGCGGACCTTGCGGGAAAGACGGTTGTTCCTTTTTGTACGCATGGCGGCGGAGGGATGGCAAATGTCGCCCGGGATATCGCGCAGCTATGTCCTGATTCCGAGGTTTTAAACGGGTTCGAAATTTATGGAAACGGAAGCGCACGGGCACGCGGGGAAGTGGACACGTGGCTGGAAAGAATTGGAATAAAGCTGTAAAAAATTGGAGGTAGTGCTATGCCACATATTGCGATTACGATGTTCCCCGGACGCAGCCGGGAGGTAAAGGCGGAGCTGGCCGTTAAGGTACAGGATTTTGTTGCGGCGGAGCTGCAGCTCGAAAAGGAATTTGTCTCAGTCTCGGTTGAAGATATTCCAAAAGAGCAATGGGAGGAATCGATCAAAAAATACCCGGAAGACGTTATGTATGTAAAACCGGGCGTATAAGGAAAAAGAAGCGCTATTCATGTGAGCCTGCGTGGCAAAGACGATTCTGAGCGGAAGACGTATCCCTTGGGGCGCCTTTGTTTAAAAGCCTTTGCACCGGCCTGTGGCGTAGCTTTTGGTAGACATGATGCAGAAGGATCAGTAAAAGCACAATGCCGATTCCAGACAACAGGCAAAGGAAACGATTCTCGATTGCGTCAGGGGTGTTGAGCAGGAGAAGGGAGGCATTGAGCGCGCAGATCGCGTTTACGATTTGTTTGTATTTGTACTCGGGTGTGTAAAAACTCAGGTAGCAAAACAACATGATCAGCAGCATGGAGAATTCCGCGGGGACAAGGATCTGGAACAATATCACGAATACGGCGGAACCGATCAAAGTGGCGACCACGCGGTATTTGATACGCAGGAAGGTCTCGCTGAATTCAAGCTGCGTGAGGGACATGACGACGATGCTGATCCACAAAGGCTTTTTCAGATGGAAGGCCATGCCGATCAGCATTGCAAGCGCAAGGCCGACAGACATCCGCAGGATCAGGCTTTTTCGTTTGCTGCTGAGCAAAACCTGTTCTTTCAGGCTGCGTGCATTTTTGCCGTAGCCTTTTTTGCGCCACCAGATGACAGTTGCGGCACAAACAATAACAGAGCCGATCAGCAGGCTTTCCATACGGAGTGGGAATTCGCTCCAGGGTACGGGCGTTGCCTGCGAAAAGATAAAGCAAAGCAGAAAACAGATAAAGGGCTTTAATTGATAAGGCTCGCTTGTCAGCAGCATGATCAGCATAACAAAGACGAAGTTGATTGGAAGCGCAATTAAGGGTGAAGCAAGCGCGAGCTGCGCCGTAAGCCCGGAACCAAGGAACAATAAAAACGTAATAAAAACCATGGTCAGCGGCCTGATACCAAAATCTGTGATTGGGAACATCGTAGCCGCAACGCATACGGCAACGCCGGGCAGGATGTTAGCCGGCCCAAAAATCATCTGGTATACCCAGACAAAGGCGATATTGAATAAAAAAAGAAGCGTGTTTTTACAAATCAGCTTCGCAGTGGAATGCTTTTTAAGCAGTTTTTTGGTTTCCGACATCGTTCATTCCCCCTGTCCGCATAGACGCCGGTATGATCATTCCTTTTTATGATAGCAATTTGTAAAACCGGCTACAAGAACGTCGGTTTGTGAATTTTTTATGAACAAATTTATTTTCGGGAGCGGTTTATCCAATCTGCTGTAAAATCGCGCTGCAAAAATAAGTGGGAAAACATCGCAGCGCGATAGATTTTCATACGTTTTTGATGTAAAATGAAAAAAGAATCGGAGGGTGCAAATGGAAGAGATCAAATTTACAACAAAAACGGATTTTCAGGTGTTCAGGGATTATTGGATGTTTACACTGTTTGAAAAGAAGGGCGTAAAAGGAAAAATGAACGCTTTTTCCAAATATATGCTGGTGCTTTGCATTGTACTTGGAGCAGCGGTGGTTCTTGCGGTGTGTAACTATGCGCTGCTCGATAATATGATGGGTATTGTACCGTTGATTTTGCTTTTGGCGGTGATCGCGGCGTTTGCGTCCTGTTTTATCACTGTGACACAGACGCAGCCCAAAAGGCAGTATAAGCTTGTGCAGGCCGCGGTAGAAAGCCCGCAGAAATATACGTTTACCCCGCTTCAGATGGAAGTGCGCGAGGACGACGAGGAAGAGGGGCGCGAAACGCTCGCTGAGTTCCCCTATGACAGGCTGTCGGAAGTCTACGAGACAGGAAAAGCCTTTTATCTGTTTATCAGCGATACGGAAGCGTTCCTGATTCCAAGGGAGCAGATTACAGGGATATCGCCGGAGGCGTTCGCCGCATTTTTGCAGGAGAAAGCGCCGGGAAAATATCACAAAAGCAAAAAGAAAAACAAAGGGTGACACGTCCTGTTTTTTTGTGTTTATATATGAATTATGATATGATATGGAAAGGTTATTTCGAGGAGGTTTTTCGATGACATATGATGTGATTATTGCAGGCGCGGGGCCGGCGGGGCTTACTGCTGCCATATATGCGTGCAGGGGCGGGCTCAAAACGCTTGTTTTGGAACGCGCGTTTGCGGGCGGGCAGATGGCGATCAGCCATGTAATCGATAATTATCCGGGATTTGAAATGGAAGTAACCGGAGCAAAGCTCGCGCACAGCATGAAACTGCAGGCACAAAACCTGGGCGCGGAGATCATCACGGAAGAGATCACAAAATTTGAGCTGAAGCAGCCGGTCAAGAAGATTACGACGCTCAAAAACACCTATGAAGCAAAAGCGGTCATCCTCGCAATGGGCGCGACTCCCAAAAAGCTTGGGATGAAGGGCGAGGACGAATTTATCGGCGCGGGGGTTTCTTATTGTGCGACATGCGACGGGGCGTTTTTCCGGGAACGCGACGTAGCGGTAATCGGCGGCGGAAATACTGCGGTTGAGGATGCTTTGTATCTCGCAAAATTTTGTAAAAAGGTTTATATCGTACACCGGCGCGATGAGTTCCGTGCGCTCAAAGGAATGGTAGACGCTGCTGCGGAAATCGACAACATAGAATTTGTATTGAGCCACGTGCCGGAATCGATTAATGGAGAGAATACGGTGCAGAGCCTTACGGTAAAGGACGTGAATACCGGACAGGAAAAGGACCTTTTTGTGTCGGGTATTTTTATTGCGGTGGGCCAAACGCCAAAAACCGATCTTGTGAAGGATCAGGTCGAGCTTGGCGAAGGCGGATTTATCAAGGCGGATGAATCTTGTAAAACAAACCTGCCGGGCGTCTCCTGCGCGGGCGATATCCGCACCAAGCGGATGCGCCAGATCGTAACGGCAGTTGCCGACGGAGCTGTCGCGGCGGATAACAGCCTCGGTATTGATTGCGTGCTGCAGGCAAGCAGGGCAAACCAGTAAAATAAAAGTATTGTTTTGGATAAGGAGAATTGAATGGCAAGGCTATTTGGGACGGACGGCGTTCGAGGAATCGCCAATGAAAAATTGACCTCTAAGCTCGCTTATGATTTGGGGCGGGCGGGCGCGTATTGCCTTACGAATGAAATACACAGCGCAAAAATACTGATTGGCAAGGATACCCGCGGTTCGGGAGATATGCTTGAATCCGCATTGGTGGCAGGAATTTGTTCGGCAGGCGCGGAAGCGGTGGTCGCGTGTACGCTGCCAACCTCGGCGATTGCTTATTTGACGCGGCATTCCGGCTATGACGCGGGAGTTGTGATTTCCGCCTCCCACAACACGGTGGAATATAATGGAATCAAATTTTTCAATTCGAACGGCTATAAACTGGCCGATGAAATTGAAGACCGTATCGAGAACATTATCATGAACCACTCGGAAGAGGTGCCCCAGCCAACCGGCAAAAAGATCGGGCGAAGGGTGCGACTCAAAAAAGCCGCGCAGGATTACATTGATTTCGTGGTAGAGAGTACGGATGTGAGCCTTGACGGGCTCAAGGTTGTGCTCGACTGCGCAAATGGCGCGTCCAGCGAAGTCGCTCCATGGATTTTCAAGCTGCTTGGCGCTGAGGTGATTCCCTATTACAATATGCCGGATGGCAATAATATCAATGAAAATTGCGGTTCAACGCATCCGGAGCAGCTTTCACGCCTGGTTTCCGAGCTTGGCGCGGATGTGGGGCTTGCGTTTGACGGGGACGCCGACCGCCTCATAGCGGTGGATGAGCATGGCGGTATCGTGGACGGGGATAAGGTTATGGCGATTTGTGCGATGGACCTTAAGAAGCGCGGGATGCTGAAAAAGGATACGCTCGTCGCAACGGTGATGAGCAATATGGGCGTAGAGTCTACGCTCAAAGAAAACGGGATCCATCTGAAGCGCACAGGCGTGGGTGACCGCTATGTGCTGGAGGAGATGCTTGCAAACGGCTATAATTTCGGCGGCGAGCAGTCGGGGCATATCATATTTCTTGACCACAATACGACAGGCGACGGAATCCTGTCGGGTGTGCAGCTGATGTCGGTCATGAAGCGGGAGGATAAGCCGCTTGCGCGCCTTGCGCGCCCGGTAAGCATTTATCCCCAGGTACTGGTAAACGCGCTGGTAAACGAAGAAAAGAAGCATGATTACGACAAGGACGAAGAAATCCTGTCCGCAATCGCAAAGCTTGAAAAGGAATTCAATGGCGAGGGACGCGTGCTCATAAGGACGTCGGGTACGGAGCCGCTTGTGCGGGTGATGATCGAAGGCAAGGATAAGGATGCGATTACAAAGCAGGCGGTTGCCGTGGCAAGGCTGATCGAGCAAAGGCTGAAATAATAACAGAAATAAAGGGAGACGCAGAAATGCGTTTCTTTTTCTATTTTCTTTTTGTATGAAATCAGATATAATAGAAAATGATTTTATTTTTTACAAAAACAGGACAGGAGAAAATTCATGTGCGGAATTGTTGGTTATATTGGTGACAGAAATGTAATCCCCGTTTTGATTGGCGGGTTGCAGAAGCTGGAATACCGTGGTTATGACAGCGCGGGAATTGCATATCTGGATCAGGGGAAACTGACGGTATATAAAGAAAAAGGAAAACTTGCGGAGCTTGAAAAGCTGGTAAACGGAAAGGTGTCCGAGCATACGCTCGGTATTGGACATACGCGCTGGGCGACGCATGGCGAGCCGAGCAGGATCAATGCGCATCCGCATACAAACAGCGCGGGAGACCTCGCAATCGTGCACAATGGGATCATTGAAAACTATATGCACCTGCGCGAGTGGCTTTCCAAAAAAGGAGTACAGTTTGTTTCGGATACGGATACTGAGGTAATCGTCCACCTGATCGATTACTATTTAAAGGATGATTTGAAGGATGCTGTGGCGCAGGCGATTTCCAAGCTGAAGGGAAGCTATGCGCTGGGCGTTGTAAGCGAACGCTTTCCGCAGGAAATTGTCGCGGTTCGCAAAGACAGCCCGCTTGTTGTGGGCGTGGGAGAAAACGAAAACCTGATCGCATCGGATATCCCGGCGCTTCTTGAATACACACGCGATGTGTATTTCCTGAATAATGGAGAGATTGCCGTCGTGAAAAAGGACGGTGTGCAGCTTTACGACGAAGTACTCAATCCCATTGAACGCGAGTTGTTTACGGTGGAGTGGGACGTATCCCAGGCGGAAAAAGCAGGCTATCCGCATTTCATGCTCAAGGAGATTGAAGAACAGCCGCGCGTGCTTGCTGAGACAATCAATCCGCGTGTGAAAGACGGGGAAATTTGTTTTGATGAAATAAACCTGACGGATGAAACGCTCAGGGATATCGATAAAATCACGATCATTGCCTGCGGAACGGCTTACCATGCGTCCTGCGTTGGGAAATATGTGATGGAGCGCTTTGCGCGCGTGCCGGTCGAGGTGGAGATCGCGTCGGAGTTCCGTTACAAAGAGCCGATTATGGACGAAAACAGTTTTGTGATTATCGTGAGCCAGTCCGGCGAGACGGCGGATACGATTGCCGCAATGCGCGAGGCGAAAAAACGCGGTGCGTATGTTCTTGCGATTGCAAACGTGGTGGGTTCCACCATTGCGCGCGAGGCGGACAGCGTACTCTATACGCGCGCAGGGCTGGAGATTGCGGTTGCGTCCACCAAGGCGTACACAACCCAGCTGATGTCCATGTATATGTTCTCTTTGAAGCTTGCGTATGCAAAAGGCCGGATTTCAAAAGAGGATTACCTGAAATATGTAAAGGAGCTGCAGGCCGTGCCGGATAAGGCCGCGCAGGTGATTGCAAACAAAGAGCTCTTACAGAAGTTTGCTTATGAACATTTTACGGAGCACAGCGTTTTTTATATCGGCAGGGGGCTTGATTACGCGCTTGCCATGGAAGGCTCGCTCAAACTCAAGGAGATCAGCTATATCCATTCCGAAGCATATGCGGCGGGAGAGTTGAAGCATGGAACCATTGCGCTCATCGAACAGGGAACGTTGGTTGTCGCGGCGCTCACACAGGGAGACCTGCTTGAGAAATGCGTCAGCAACGTCAAAGAGGTGAAATCCCGCGGCGCGGTGGTTATGGTGATCACGCAGGAGCGTTATCAGGATCTTGTGAAGGATATTGCGGATAAATTGGTGATCATACCGGATACTGTAGATTTTGAAGCGACGATCACATCCATTATTCCAATGCAGATTTTTGCGTATTATATGTCTGTGCAAAAGGGCTGCGATGTGGATAAGCCGAGGAACCTTGCAAAAAGCGTTACGGTGGAATAAACGGAATCAATCAGCATCGGATGATCAAAACGCCGCAATTTGCGGCGTTTTTCATCATTTGTTTACATTCATGACAAAATTGTGTGATATAATCATATAGTATCACGAAATAAAAGATAAGCAGGCATAAGTGAATGGGGAGAATGAAGAGCAGGACTCAAAGGACAAAAGCGCGGACGGAAAAGAAGAAAGCGGTTTGGGGCTGGGTGATCGCAATCGGTGTGGCAGTGGCCGTCGCATTTCTGGTCAGGGCGTTTTTATTTGAAATTATAATGGTGGATGGGCCGTCTATGCAGCCGACGCTGCACACGGACGAACGCCTCGCGGTGGAAAAGGTGTCGCGTTATGCGGGGATGCCCCAGCGCGGGGACATTATCATCGTCCATTATTCGGATGGAACAAACAACAATTATGTTAAGCGCGCAATCGGACTTCCGGGCGATACGGTGGAGATCAAAGACAGCGTTGTTTACATCAATGGGGAAGCGCTCAGCGAGGATTATGTGAGCCCTGCGCCGTATGCGGACATGGAGGCGGTGGTCGTGCCGGAGGATGAGGTGTTTGTCATGGGAGATAACCGCGCCAATTCGATGGACAGCCGTATGGTGGGGCCGATTAAACATGAACAAATCGTCGGGCACGCAATGGCGGTTATTTTTCCTTTCAATGAAATACGTGGATTGAATTAAGTAAGTCAAAGCATAAAAAAGCCGCGGCAGTGCCGCGGCTTTTGTTTTGTTTCCGGTTTACCGGACGTCGATTTTGTGGGACTTTTTTTCTTCCTCTGTACTTTTGGGAAGATTGATTTTTAAAACGCCATCCTTATATTCCGCGGTGATTTCATCATCCTTCACATCGGGAACGGAGAAAGAACGCGATACGCGCCCCGTCCTGCGTTCGTTGATGACATAATCATTCTTTTCCGTTTTGGATTCTTCATCCATATCAGCGCTGATTGTGAGCATTCCGTCGTTGATTGTGACGTCAATCATTTCACGGTGCAGACCGGGAAGGTCTGCGTCGATTTCATAATGATCGCCTTTGTCCCTTACATCCACGCGAAAGTTGCTGAAGCCTTCCGAGCCGTTAAAAAAGTTTCGCAGAAAGCTTTTGTCCCAAAAATCCAGGTCGTCAAAAGTATTCATTCTCGAGAGTCCGTGACGACGCGAACCAAATGGTGTCAGTTCTGCCATATGAAACATCTCCTTTATTGGTATTCTTATTTCTATCATACCAACAAATCAGGACTTTAAACAAAACCCGGCGAATTTTAATCAATCAAAAAGAATCGCGGGACATCAGGCTTGCTTTACACAAAAATTCATAAATTGGCTTCAAAAGAGCAAAATCAGAAGTAAGCTTATCGGCAAGGCCGTCGGAGAATAAAACGTCCGCGTCCGTACTATTGCACATAAAATCGATGTTGCGGCGGTCCAGCCAGTTGCGAAGCGCCTTTGATGCCTCGGGGGCCTTGCTGCGTTTGTAGAAATCGCCTTCCATCTGAAAGACGTCCTGTCTGGATGCGGCCCTTTTGGCTCTGCGGAAAGAGGGATCGTCCTGCAAAATCAGTTGGCGCATGGCTTCCATCGTTTTTGGAGGAGCGTCGTAATATCCGCAGCCGTAACGAAAACCCTGCGGTGAAAATTCAAATACAAAACCAGGCAGGTCTCCGTGCTCTTTCTTGCTTCGTACAAAACATACCCACATCACCTCGCGATACAGCGATTTATCATGCGAAAACCGCGTATCCCTGTAAATACGGGAAATGGTTCGATCCACCTTTGGCTCCGTCACAAACTGAGGATCGATTTCCAGCATTTTAGGAGCCATACGAATAGAAAGCTCCTTTAACGGTTCAAGCACATAACGCTGATATTCCGGTTTGTGTTCCAAATACCATTGCCTGCTGTTGTGGAATCTGTTTTCTGCCAGAAAACGTAGCGTCTCATTTGTGATTGGCATAATATTCCTCCCGATCGTATCATTTTTCTATTTGTATTGTAGCATGAAGGGCGGAAAAAGTCGATTACAGCAACGTCTGTAAATAAATTTCAAAAAATGAAAAAAGGTGCGAATTTTATTCCTGATATTGAAATAAATTTCCTGATTGACAATATCTTTCAAAACAGATTGACTTTAAAGGCTATTTGAATTATTGTAAATGGCAGATGCAAATAAAATAGAGACCATCAAATAACGACTCAGCACCTGCTGAATGAATCTGATTGAAATCATGTAAAAAAGTGAATGTTGCAAACCGGTATGCGTTTTGGGCGATTACTTTTGTTTCGTATTGCCTGAAATGGAATGATGAGGAATATTTGGACATTTTTGTATGTACAAAAATGTACGACAACCAAAAAACATGAAGCAAGGGGCTATGATATGAAAAAGAAAAAAATTGTTATGTTTGGAAGCTATGTTGCTGACCTGACCGGTATTGCGGAGCATTTGCCAAAAGCGGCGGAAACCGTGTTTGGCGACGAGTTTAAAATTGGACCGGGCGGAAAGGGAAGTAACCAGGCGGTTGCGGCGCATCGCGCAGGTGCGGATATTACGATTGTAACAAAAATAGGCCGTGACGTATTTGGCCAGCTCGCTACGGATTTTTACAGGAAGGAAAACATCAATACGGAATATGTTTTGGTGGATGAGGAAAAGGGAACCGGGGTTGCTCTCATCTGCGTGGACCAGCAGACAGGACAGAACCAGATATTGGTCATTCCAGGAGCCTGCACCAATTTTACACAGTCTGATATCGATAAGATACGCGTGGTTTTGCAGGATGCGGATATCCTGCTCGCACAATTCGAGGTCAATATGGAGGCGCTTGCACAGGTGATTGGGATTGCAGAAAGCGCAGGCGTGATGGTAGTCTTAAATCCGGCTCCCGCACGGGAAATATCGCTGGAAACGCTTCAGAAGGTAGATATTATAACGCCAAACGAGGTAGAGGCGGAGGCGCTCACGGGCGTAGCAGTACCGGATGAAGCGGGAGCGAAAGCTGCTGCGGATGTATTCCATTCCTGGGGAATTCCCTCTGTTATTATTACAATGGGAAAGCAGGGCGTATTTGTAAGCACGGTGGAAGGAACGCGTATGGTTCCGGCACGGCTTGTGGAGGCGGTAGATACGACGGGCGCAGGCGATGCCTTTAACGGCGGCTTCGTGACGGGGATTTCGGAGGGCATGGATTTATTTGCCGCGGCGGAATTTGGAAACATGGTTGCGTCGCTGTCTGTCCAGAAATTTGGAACCGCGCCATCCATGCCTCTGCGCGAGGAGATCGATAAGCTCGTATAGGAAAAGCTTTTTACAGCGAACGGATGAAACGTTGCAAAGAGCGCAGGTATAATAACCTGCGCTGCATAGCGGTTGTGGTAAATGTAAGTGAAACCATTTGATAAGCTGCAATAGGAAATGAGGGGACATATGAAACGATTTACATTGATTCTGGTAACAATGATTTTTGCGTGCGCGTTACTTGCGGGATGCGGGGCGTCCTGGGACGGCGTGGCGGACGACGCGGTGGTTGCGCAGGTTGGAGATATATCAATCACTTACCGCCTCTTGAAGTATTACAGCGCGCAACAGGAGATCGGATCTGAGATTGCGAACGAACTGCTCAAAGAGCAGGGCCAGCAGGTCAAAGCAGAAAAGCTGTCCGAACAGGATTACCTTGATGAGCTGATAGAAAACGCAGCGCTTGCCCAGGTTGCGCTATCCCGTGATGACGCGCTTTCACGCGACGATGCCCTTTCGCGGGCAAAGGAAGAGTTTACGCAGGTAAACTATGACTACCTGGAGGACTACAACAACAAGTTGAAAGAAAAGATGGGATTCAATGACGATGAGCTGCTTGCGGTTGCCGCGGAAGACCGGTATATTTCCCTTAACGCGGATCTCGTACTGGCCGACGTAGCCGAGAGCCTTGGGGACAGCGTGGCGCAGGATAAGCTTGGAGACGAGATTGCAAAAAAGCTTGCAGAGCTTACAAATGGCCTGGAAATAAAACAGCTTATCCCAACCGAGAAAACAGTGAAGCCTGATTTCAAAAAACTCGGGGGACAGGCGGCGATCCTGTATTAGCCCTTGAACCGATATTCCGCACAACCATGCGGAATATCGGGTGAATACATGATTTTTTGTAACCGGTTACTTTTTTTCTGAAATCTATTGACAGGCCAAAAGAATAGTGATACTATAATTACTGTAACCGGTTACATTATTACAAATGCAAATTCATTTTTTACATGATTTCAAACAAGTATTGATGATTTCAATCAACAGGATATCGACTGCCCGTGAAAAGCTGCAGGCAATGCGGACAAAGATATAAAGAAGATTTCCACAAGGAGATAATTTTATTATGGCACAGGGGAGACTCATTAATTCCAAAAATGTAAAGCCTTTTATATGTGATGAAACCTATTCGTCAAAGCTTTTGATTGGCGACGAGGTTGCCGGTTGCGAAGTAATCAACGTCAACGAAGGAACGCTGGAAGCCAGGCAGAGAACTGCCGGCGGCGTGCATGAGCAGACGGAAATTTATTATATTGTAAGCGGGACGGGAGATGTGTGGCTCGACGAAACCTGCTATCATGTAGTGCCGGGCGATTTTATTATCATCCCGCCGGGAACGTTCCATTATATAGACAACACAATGAACGATGAGAAATTTGTGCTGATGACCTTCTGGTCGCGGCAGGAATATAACGAAGTATATTTTGCAAGGAAAGAAGCTTGGGGGAAATCCTTCAAGACAATCGACGAAGAATAACAGTCTCGCTTTTACAAAACAAAATTTATGATATCCATAAAAAGTACGGGAAGCTTAGAAGGCGGCAACATATTATGGATATTTGCAGCAGTGTATTCATCAGGTCTGGCAAACTCCAATAAAAATTAAGGTTTAAACAGGTAATGCGAAAAAGAGAAAATCGCATTGTCATGTTTAATGCACCAAAAAATACTAGGAGGGAATTGAAATGAAAAAAAAGACCAAACTGCTCTGCATGGTAATGGCAATTTTACTGTGCGCATCTGTATTCGTTGCCTGCGCGGCTGAGCCCGCAGCATCCGAATCGCCTTCACAGGCTGCTTCCGAGTCTGCATCGGCTGAGGCGTCCGCGCCCGCGGAATCGGCTGAGGCTTCGCAGGCGGCAAGCGGCGGAGATGACATCAATCCGGCTGAATATCCGGTTGCTGTTGCAATGATGCTGAAAAACCATCCTGTTCACAGAATGGTACAGCTCGGCTTCCTGAAAGCTGCAAAAGAGCTCGGCTACACAGACGCGCAGGTTATCGGAACAGAGAGCGCGGATGTAAACGAACAATATACGGCATGCGACACCTTCGCGGCACAGGGCGGAAAAGGCCTGCTGCTGTGGTCAGGCGACGACACCTGCTTCCCGACGCTTAAGAAAATGAAAGCAGCGGGCGTAAGGGTTGGTATCCCGCACTTTAAACTGATCGAGGAAGATGGCGAAATGCCGGAAGGACTCGATTTCAACATGGCGTGCGATCCGGTTGCATACGGCAAGCTGGTAGCAGACTTTATGGCGGAAAAACTGGAAGGCAAGACCGGTAAAGTAGCCGTCACACAGAACACGAAAAACAACACGGAAAATGCAGCTGCCGAATCGTTTGCGGCACGCATGGCGGAACTGAACCTGGACGGCATTACGGTTCTTGAACCGGAGCTGGAAGGTGGAGAAGCGACACAGGCTGCAAATGTAAACGCGGCGATCATCCAGAAGAATCCTGACCTCGTAGGCGCGTTCTCTACAACGGGCGGCGGCAGCGCTTCCTGGTCTACGGCAGCTCAGAAGGCTGGAAAAGAGAATGGCGAAATCGTAATCGTTGCGATGGATATCACGGAAGAAAACCTGAAGTATCTGGAAGACGGACAGGTTGCGGCTCTCGTATATCAGCCGCTTTATGAGGAAGCTTTCAAAACAATGGAATATCTTGACACACTGTTCCGCGGCGGCGAAGTGCCGGCATGGACAGACCTCGACGCACCTCTCGTATATGTTGGTGGCAGCGGAGCATCCGATCCGGCTACTTACAAGAGCTACATCGACGAAGTAAAGACATGGTTCGAGCAATAAATGGCATGGAACCACAACACTATCTGTAGAATGATTGAGGGGAAACGGCCAACCGTTTCCCCTCAAAAAAAGATATGGGGAAAAGACATCAAAGTGAAGAGGCGCGCCGGTAAGATCGCATGGGATAACCGGGGCCTCAATCAGCAATGATGAGCGTCAAACAGGCGGTGCAAAAAAATTCAGTTGCATTGTCATGTTATATATAACAACTTAGGAGGGAATTTGTAAATGAAGAAAATGACCAAAATGCTCTGCGTAGTAATCGCAATTATGCTGTGTGTATCCGTATTCGCAGCGTGCTCCGCCCAGCCGGCGGCATCAGAATCGCCTTCACAGGCAGCTTCTGAATCTCCGTCAGCGGAAGCATCAGCATCGGCTGAAGCATCCCAGGCATCGAGCGGCGGCAACGACATCAATCCGGCTGAATATCCGGTAGCGATTGCGATGGATTCCAAGAACCATCCTGTTCACAGAATGGTACAGCTTGGATTTTTGAAAGCTGCAAAAGAGCTGGGCTACACTGACGCACAGGTTATCGGTACGGAGGGCGCGGATGCGAACGAAGTATATACGGCCTGCGATACCTTCGCTGCCCAGGGCGGCAAGGGCCTGATGCTGTGGCGTGGTGACGACACCTGTTTCCCTACGCTCAAAAAGATGAAGGCTGCTGGCGTTAAGGTTGGCATAGCTCACTTCAAGTTTGTGCAGGATGACGGAACATTACCAGATGGCCTTGATTTTAACATGGCTTGCGATCCCGCGAAATACGGCGCTGATGTGGCGGATTTCATGGCGGAAAGACTGGAAGGAAAGACGGGAAAAATTGCTGTAACACAGAACACAAAGAACGCGACGGAAAATGCTGCTGCAGAAGCATTCACAGCACGCATGAAGGAACTGAACCTGGATGGGATCACGGTTCTCGACGCTGAGCTCGAGGGCTCTGACGCAACGCAGGCTGCAAATGTAAACGCGGCGATCATCCAGAAGAATCCCGACCTCGTAGGCGCGTTCTCCACAACGGGCGGCGGTGCTGCTTCCTGGTCCACAGCGGCCCAGAAAGCTGGAAAATCCGACGACGACCTGGTGTTGGTTGCAATGGACATCACAGAAGAGAACCTTGGCTACCTCAACGACGGCAAAATCGACGGAATCGTATATCAGCCGCTCTATGAAGAAGCTTTCCAGACGATGGAAAACCTCGACAAGCTGTTCCGCGGTGAAGAAGTACCTGTATGGACAGACCTTGAAGCTCCAATCGTGTATGTTGGCGGCAGTGGTGCATCCGATCCGGCAACCTATCAGAGCTATATCGACGAAGTAAAAACATGGTTTGAACAGTAATACGGCCGCGAACGGGAAAAAGAGGAAAATAAACGCTTATGGCAATTTGTCAAAAGACCAGTTACAAACTTTTGATATAAATTGCAGATGCAAGCGATTTATCGTAAGTATTGCATAAACTGCATTCAGTAAAATCGCTGCAGGATCAAAAAAGAGGGGGGACGGCATGTCCCCCCCAAAAATAAAAGATATACCAGGGGATACCGCTTCCCGCCGCAGGGAGGGTGCGGCAGGAAGCAAAATCAGAAATCATTATACATAGTAACCCTGCATTGTCGAGCAAGTTTTTGTGGCTTTATGAGTAACTATAAGGAAGTGAGAATGATCATGGGAGAATACATACTCGAAGCGATTAATATAACCAAAAAATTTCCGGGCGTAATCGCAAACGATAATGTGTGTTTAAATACAAAAAAAGGTGAAATTCTTGGACTGATCGGTGAGAACGGTGCGGGAAAATCAACCATTTTAAAAATATTAAACGGCATTTACCCAAGCGGTAGCTACACGGGCACGCTTAAGATAAACGGCGAAGTGGTGGAGCCGAAAAGCCCGCAGGACGCGATTGACCTGGGAATCGGTTTTGTACCGCAGGAAATCAATGTGCTCAATAATTTCAGCGTTGCTGAAAATATCTATATGAGTGATCTTGGGCTTGGGAACAAGAACGCGAAAACGGTTAATTTCAAGGAACTCTTCAACAGGGCAAGCGAATTACTCAGCAGCAATAAAATTAACCTTGATCCCCGGGCAGACGTAAGAAAACTTTCTATCGGCCAGCAGCAGATGCTGATGATCGCAAGAGCACTTTCCAGCCAGCCCAAAATACTGATTCTGGACGAGCCGACCACCTCTCTTTCCGCAGCGGACGTGGAAAGCCTGTTTGAAGTGGTAAGGCACCTGAAAGAAAAGGGAACGAGCGTTATTTTCGTAACGCACAAGCTTGCGGAAATTCTGGAGCTTACAGACCGCGTCACAATCCTGCGCGACGGCAAGAATATCAGCAGCTTTGAAAAGGCGGAATACCAGACCGAAAAAATTATCGCGGATATGATCGGACGTAAAATGGACAACATGTATCCGGCAAGAAACGCAAAGATAGGGGATGTCGTGCTGGAGGTAAACGGCCTTACAGTGCCACATCCGCATATTTTGGGCAGGAACCTCATTGAAGACATATCCTTTAAAGTCCGTGCGGGCCAGGTTGTCGGCCTTGCAGGACTTGTCGGCGCCGGGCGCACAGAAGTTGTTTCCGCAATTTACGGCATGTTCCAGCCGAGCGCCGGTACGATTACGATGAACGGCAAGCCCGTCAAAATACGCAATACAACGGACGCAGTAAATCAGGGAATTGCCCTTGCAAGCGAGGACCGCAAAAAATACGGCCTCAATTTTGTGTGGGATATCAAAAAGAATATCGCAGTTTCCAACCTGGATGCAATTTCTACCGCAGGGATATTTATATCCGGGCAAAAGGAAGATAAGCGTTCGCGGCGCTACTTTGACGAAATGCACATCAAAGCACCGTCGCTGAAAACAAAGGTCGGTACGCTTTCCGGCGGTAACCAGCAGAAGGTCGTAATTGCCCGCTGCCTCAACGCAGAGCCAAAGCTGATCATTCTGGACGAGCCTACAAAAGGAATCGACGTTGGTTCTAAAAATGAAATCTACCAGCTCATCAACCAGCTTGCCGAAGAGGGCAACGCGGTGTTGATGATTTCGTCGGAGCTGCCCGAGCTGATGGCTATGAGCGACCACTTCATTGTTATGGCGGAAGGAAGGGTTGTCGGAGAGCTTAAGAAGGGTGAAGCCACAGACTCCAGGATTATGGAAATGGCTGTATCGACGTTTAAGGAATTTTAGCTCAGGTAAGGAGTCATACTATGGAAAAAGGATTAAATACCCGCAAATCGGGAAAAGCGTCAAAAATATTTTTAAGCCCGGCGTTTAGCATTGCGATACCGATTATCATTATTTGTATTGTAACCGGTATTTCTAAACCAAGCTTTGCATCGCTGGGAAATGTTCAGGCAATACTCACCACCTGTATCTTCATCGGTACGGCGGCCCTTGGGCAAAGCGTCGTCATGATGAGCGGTGAAATCGACCTTTCCGTCGGTTGCGCCGCGGGCTTCAATGGCATTATGTTTGGTGCAGCGGCAGTCTGGTGGGGCCTGAATCCGTTCTTATGCGTTCTGATCGGCCTTGCAGCCGGCGCGTTCGTCGGGTTCATCAATGGACTTTTGGTTGCAAAGCTTGGCATGGTGAACTTTATCGCAACGCTCGCAACCATGTTTATTACGCAGGGCGTCGGACTGACGATCTCGCAGGGAACGCCTATCGGTCCGCTGCCGGATTTCTGGATCGACGTTGCGATTGCAAAACCGCTTGGGCTTTCCATTATGTTCTTCATCTTTATCGCAATCTATATCGGCTTGTTCATATTGATGCGTTGCACGAAAACAGGAACAAAAATACTCGCCGTGGGCGGTAATAAAAACGCGGCCCTGATGGCGGGCATCAACGTCACAAAAGTAAAATGGGGCGTGTATATCCTTTCAGGCGTACTTGCAGCGGTATCCGGTATTTTCTCGGCGATCACAATGAGCGCGGCTTCGGCTGAGACCGGCATCGGAATGGAATTCAGGACGATTACGGCATGCGCGATCGGCGGAATCAGCTTTGCAGGCGGCAAAGGATCGATGGTCGGCCTTCTGATCGGTATTTTATTTATCAATGTGCTCAACAATGCGCTTCAGGCTCTTGCCGTTGAGTCGAATGTCCAGATGGTTATTATCGGTATCATTCTGATCGCAGCGGTGCTTGTTGAAATCGTACGCGACAAAATGGAAGCAAAAAGTGTTGCGGAATAAGCGCTACTGGGGATAGGAGTGAATGATATGGAAAAACAATTAACAATCAAGAAAGAATCACTGTGGTCAAGAATCGTTCACACGGACGAGTTCGGCGTTGTAATTCCGCTGGTGGCCCTGATTATTATAACAGGAATTATCAATCCGGATTTTATGACGGTGAGCAATTTCACCACAATACTGAAAAACGCACCGTTCCAGGGGATTTGCGCGCTGGGTATTATGTTCGTGCTGATCACCGGAAAGGTGGATATCTCGGTTGGACGTGTCGCGGGCTTTGCGGGAATGATTTTCCCCTTCTGCATGATGCGCCTTGGGATGCACTGGGCTCCGGCTCTGATTATCGCTCTTGCGATAGGCGCGGGCTTCGGGCTTCTGAACGGACTTTTGATCGTAAAGGTCGGCATGCCGGACTTCGTTGCGACGATCGGTACGCTCTACATTGCCGGGGGGCTTCGTTTCCTGCTTACGGCGGGGTATCCGCTGACAGACCTGCCTTATGACCTTGGCGCGTGGGGAGACCAGGTGGTGCTTGGCGTCTCATGGCCATTCTGGATTATGATAGGACTCTTTATAGTAGCGGCCTTTGTGTTGAAAAAGACGCTTTGGGGCCGGCACCTGCTGGCAACGGGCGACAGCCAGGAGGTTGCGGCGCTGGCAGGTATCAAGACGGTAAAGGTACGCATGACGGCGCATGTTATTTGTAGCGTGCTCGCAGCGGTTGCAGGCGTTTTGCTTACGATCGACGCGAACAACGGGCTACCGCAAAGTGGCGATGGCTGGGAATTCCGTGCGATTGCGGCATGTGCGGTTGGCGGCGTCAGCCTTGCCGGCGGCAAGGGCTCCGCGATCGGCGCGCTCATCGGCGTGGTGCTGTTGTACGTCCTGGAAAATGCGCTCGTAATGATCGGCATTCCGTCTACCATGCAAAAGGCGGTAAACGGCGCGGTTCTGGCAGGCGCGGTATTATTCGATATGTATAAACAAAACAGGAAAATCAAAGCTTAACGTTGAAAAATCAATCGCTATGATTTGTTAACAGCATATTAACAAATCATAGCGCACGATGTGCGTATAAAAAATGTTTGCTGCATGGCAGTTTCCTGCAAAGATTGCTTGCACAATCATTTGAGAAACAGCAATAAGAGATCGAAAAATCCTGCTGAGTATATTGAAAGGGCATGGATTTATGGTATGATGAATAATATCACCATACCTACATTTTGGAAGAAATGAAAGCGGGTGGTGAAAGACGTAAGAAGCAAATGCGAAGGGCGGGGACGATTCATGATGTTGCAGACAAAGGTTACGATTTACGATGTGGCCAAGGAATTGGGTATATCCACGGCAACGGTAAACAGGGCGCTTGGTGGAAAAGCAAATGTGAGCGACAAGACAAGAAAGCTCGTGGTTGAAACTGCTGAGAAGATGGGATATCGGCCCAGCAAAACAGCGTCGTCCCTGAAGAGGAATCCGAAAAAAATAGCGGTATTGCTGCCTGTAACGGTACACGGCTTTGTAGCCGAGGTGGCGCGGGGCGCGAGGAAAGCCTTTGAAGACCTGTTCGACTACGGAGTTTATGGCGAAATTATTGAAATGGTAGGCGAAGAAACAGATGCCTTTCTCGAACGCCTTTACGAAATAGGGCAGAGCGATTACGATGGAGTCGTGATCCTGCCGAACTCTGACGAGGCGGCGGTGACACGGGTTGTGAAGGAGCTTTCGGTAAATCCAAAGCAAATTTACGCGACCGTAACGTCGGATCTTACAGGCTCAGGCAGGATATTGTCGGTGCAGAACAACGGTAAAGTCGCCGGTAAGATGGCGGCGGAGCTGATAGGGTATATGATGCCGGATAAAACGCGTCCGGTAGCCCTCGTGACAGGGCAGGTAAGCTCGCTCGTCCACAGGAAAACGGTGGAGGGCTTCGTATCGGACATCGATAAGTACGGCCTGGGGTTTGCCGGGGTATACGAGCATCACGACGTGTTGCAGAATGCGTACGATTTGGTGGAAGTAATCCTGAAAGCCCATCCGGACCTGGGAGCGATTTATTTCAGCTCGGCGAACTCGGTAACGTTCTGTAACCGTCTTAAGGAGCTGGGACACGGACACGACATGACAATCGTGGCTTCCGACGTCTTTCCGGATATCGTAAACCTGATGGACGAAGGCGTTATCAATGCCACCATCTTCCAGAACCCGTTTTTACAGGGGAGGCTGGCTGTGCGCTATTTGTACGAATATATGGTAGAAGGCAGACGGTTTGAAGAAGACATCGTGCTGCTCGATCCGCAAATCGTACTCAGAAGCAACCTGTCGCTGTTTTCCGAAATTCTGGAACAGATGAAAGACGACATTATCCTCTAGTACTTCCTTAAAAGCATTTGCAGCATTACAATTATCATTCAAACAAATCATTCGATTTCAATGGAAAAACTGAACAGGCCCTGTTGCACGTACTGCTTGTGTAAAAGGGCCTTATCTGCAAAAGGGCTGTGTCCGTCCGCCGTACAGGTGTGAACAGGAATCATGGCTTAATAAACGCAGGCGTCTTTCGCGATGCCTGGAAGGAGTATGTATGAATATTGATTTAACAGGAAAGACTGCGGTCGTAACGGGTGGTTCCGGAGCGATCGGCGGCGCAATGTGCGAATATTATATAAAGTCCGGCGCCCAGGTGGCGGTTGTGGATGTAAACGCCGAACGCGGCGAAGAATTTGTACAAACGCTCAGGGATATGGGCGGCGACGCAAAATTTTTCCAGGGAGATGTTTCTGATAAGGAGAGCATGGAAAAAATGTGCGCGGACGTGCTTGGCACATTTGGCAAAATAGATATCCTGGTAAATAACGCAGGCGTGAACGTCGGACCGGAGGGACGCGTGCCGATTCAGGAATTTGCCGAAAAGGACTGGAACCGGATCATTAATATCGATCTTTCAGGCGTGTATTATTGCTCCGGGCCAATTATCCGGCATATGGCGGAACGTAAATACGGAAGGATTATCAATGTTGCATCTATTGTTGGATTGGTGCCGCTCCGCTACCAGTGCGCATTTGCTGCGGCAAAGGCGGGCGTTGTAAACCTGACGAAGGCAATGGCAATCGAGCTTGCGCCCGATGGGATCCTTGTGAATGGGATATGCCCGGGTTCTGTTATGTTTGAAGGGACAAGGGCGCTCTTCTATGCCGATAAGGAAAAGGCGGACCGCATGATGTCGCATATTCCTCTTGGAAGGCCGGGCGAACCGCATGAGATCGCAGGTTCCACGATTTTCCTTTCTTCAGATGAAATGACATATATGACGGGAAATATTCTCACGGTTGACGGTGGTTGGACTTGCGGCTTCGCAAGAGATTTTTAAGAAAGACATTTGCATACAACAGATTGAGAGGTAACTTGAATGAAGGCATTTATAGCAAAAGAACCTGGTGTAACGGAATTTGTGGAAGTTGACAAGCCGAAACTGGGACCAAAAGACATCCTGGCAAAGGTCGCTTATGCGGGAATATGCGCCACGGACATAGCCCTGATCACAGGAGATACAACATTTGTGAGAGAGGGTATGGCAAAATATCCTATCAGGATAGGGCATGAATGGTCAGGAGAAATCGTGGAGGTGGGCAGCGAGGTAAAAACGCTTAAGCCCGGCGACCATGTGATCGCAGAGAACGGGGTTCCGTGTTTTGACTGCCCTACCTGCTGGAGCGGCGATTTTGCGCATTGCCCGAATGGAAAGAGCGTTGGAACGATTAACACCTACGACGGATGCTTTGCGGAATACATGAAAATGCCTGAACGAAGCACCTATAAGCTTGACGATTCCATAGATCTTGAGGAGGCGGCGCTCATAGAGCCCGCATCCATCGCAATGGCGGGAATCATCAAAAGCGGCGTAGGCTTTGGCGATATCGTTATGATGATTGGAACAGGGCCGATTGGGCTTACGGGCGTAGGGCTTTTAAAAGCAATCGGATGCACGGTAATCCTGGTTGGCAGACGGGATTCCAAGCTTGAGATCGGCAGGCAGATGGGTGCGGATTACCTTTTGAATTCCGCAACGCAGAACATCGCCGAAGAGCTTAAGAAAATCACGCCGACAGGACGTGTGTGCGCGGTGTTTGAATCCTCCGGAAATATCCAGATGTTCAAAGACACAGCCAATTTTGTCAAAAGCGGCGGCAACGTGATCATCCTGGGATTTTTCGAGCAGAATTTGAATGATTTCAACATCGATAAATTTGTCGTAAACGACGTAAACCTGTTGGGTGTTGCGGGAACCGGCGGAAGTATGCAGGGCATCATACAGCTGTTGAGGAACAAGCAGGTTTCATTCAGGCCTCTTATTTCGGCGGTTTATGATTTTGACGATGCGCAGGAAGCAGTTGAACGCGTCATTAAAAATGATGGCGACAGGATTAAAGTTCTGCTGAAGTTTTAACCGAACGACAAGGGAAATTCCTCCAGGCAGGGCGTAACCGTCCTGCTTTTTCCCTGCATAAAGGGAAGCCTTTTGCAGGGGGTAACGATAAGGCGGGTGTGACAATGAGATTTTCAGAGAAAATAAAAAATTTGAAGGTAGAACCGGGCAGCGTGTGCGTCGTATGGATCGGACAGGCGGGGTTCCTCCTCAAAACGGCAGGCGGAAAAACGATATTGATCGATCCGTACCTTACGGATTATGTGTATAAGCTGTTCCGTGAAGAGGAAGGGCTTGCGTTTAAGAGGTTGTCCGCGCCGCTTTTTGAACCGGATGAAATTGAGCCGGATTACCTGCTGATTTCCCATGAGCATGGAGACCACCTTGATATGGAAGCGCTGCCGTTTTTTCTTGGAAACGGAAAAACGCAATGCTATGCAAACCGCGTATGTATTGAAGAAGCGGAAAAAGCGGGGATCAAAACGGACGGTATCCATTGCATTGAAAAAAACAAGAGCTACGACCTGGGTGAATTTAAACTGAAAACGCTGGACTGCGATCATGGCGAGCTATCGCCGGAGGCGCTCGGTCTTTTGCTGGATTTTGGTTTTACGAAGGTATATTATTCGGGCGACACTTCCTACAGCCTTGCACGGCTACAGGGTGCGGTTGCCCTGCGCCCGGAGGTAGCGCTTTTGCCAATCAACGGTGCGTTTGGGAACCTTGACGCGAAAGAGGCGGCTCAGTTTGCAGCCGACCTTCATGCGCGCGTATGTATTCCCCACCATTTCTGGACGTTTCCCAAGCACCTTGGAAATCCGATTGAAGCGCTCGATACCTTCCCGGAATATGCGCCGGATTGCAGGCTTGATATGGTTACGCCCGGGGATATCTGCATTTACTGAGGAACGTGACCGGAAAGGATGAAACGCTATGCCCTGTTATGAAGGAAGCTATAAAGACCAGCGTGCGGTTGTTTTAAAAAATGGAATGCTGGAAGTGCGTTTTTTGCCGGACACAGGGGCAAACCTCGCTTACCTTTCGGACGGACGGCGCCAGTTTATGGTTCAGCGCCCGGAGGAAAGCTACCGCAGGGTGCCTTTCGACGGCAGCTACGTAGACGGCGAATGCTGCGGGATGGACGATATGTTTCCAACCATCGACGTTTGCTACTGCGAAAATTTTCCGTGGCAGGGAACGAAGCTTGCGGATCACGGCGAGGTGTGGAACCTTGCCTGCGATACAAAAATAGAAGGAGAAAGCGCTACGTTCAAAATGCACGGCGTACGTTTGCCGTACCTGTTTGAAAAACGCGTAAGCCTGGTTCGCGAAAACTGCCTGCGGATCGATTACAAGGCGACGAACCTGAGCGCGTTTGATATGGATTTTTTGTGGGCGGGCCACACAATGCTTGTCAGCGAGCCGGGACTCCGGCTTTTTGTGCCTGAGGATTGCACTACTGGAATCGCCGTGTTTTCGAGCAAAGGGGAAATCGGCGTGTATGGAGACGAGTTTTCTTACCCTGTTTTTACAACGAAAGATGGAAAGCAAAGGGATATGAGCGTTATGGGCGAACCGGAAAACGAGTCGGAAAAGTTTTATTTTAAAAACAAACTAAAGGACGGCTGGTGTGCAATTAAGTATCCTGACGGGACAAAGCTCACGATGAGATTCCCGGCAGACCGGATTCCTTATCTGGGAATTTTGCAGAACAGGGGAGGGTTCCGTGACATTTACAACATATTTCTGGAGCCGTGCAGCGCGCCCTTTGACAGGCCGGATGTTGCGCGGATACGGGGACAGCAAAGCGTGCTATATGCAAATACGTCCCTTACATGGTATGTAGAAATGGAAATCGAATCATAATAAGGAGGACAGACAAATGAAGGAAATGCTGCCGGTAGGCGTTAGACGCGACGGCTCTTATTATACGAAGGTGGTATGGGCGAGCCACACAGAAAAGGATCCGACCTTTTGGGTGTGCAACGCCATCAGCGACGACAACGAAAGGAATGGAGGTACGTGGGCCACAAATACCATGGGCCCCGCGAACCTGGTGATTGATTTCTGGGGGGAGACGCAGAAAATATCAACGATCAGGCTGTTCCGTAATGTTGGGGTTACAATCAGCATTCTAAAGGAGCTGGCGAAGGATATCAATATCTATGTTTCAAACGACGACGTGGATAAAAAGCTGCGCCGCGAAGGGGATGATATCGAATCTGTAGACTGGAAGCTGATTGCACAGGTGGAAACGGAAGAGGCGGAAGGCTGGCAGACGGTGGAGCTCGCAGAGCCCGTGGAAGCAAAGTTTGTACGCGTGGAGCTTGTGCGTAACCATGGAACCACGCCGGACATCCCGTGGACGGAAATTAATCAAATCAAACTCTATCCATGACAGGCGGAACCGGAATGAAGAAAAATATTGGAATCGACATCGGCGGGACAAAGGTACTGATGGGTGTGGTAGACGGGCAGGGAACGGTTCACGCAGAAAAAAAGATAGCGATGGAACCGGCAAAACCGCCCAAAGAAATGATTGGTGAAATCGCCCGGGCGCTAAAAAAGATGCTTGGGGACGCCGGGATCGGGCTCGGGGAAATCGGCTTTATCGGCGCGGGAGTTCCGGGCACGACCAACACAAAAACAGGGATTGTGGAATACTGCCCCAACATCAGCTGGGTGGACGTACCCGCGGGAGAATATTTCAGGCAGGAGCTGGGGCGCGAGGTGCTTTTGTCACAGGATTCATGGCTGGCTGCCCTGGGGGAATCGTTGTTCGGAGCGGGAAAAGATTATGACAGCATCGCCTGCATTACGCTTGGAACGGGTATTGGCTGCGGGCTCATCTATGACCGCAAGATTTTTGGCGGAGGCCTTGGAACGGCAGGAGAGCTTGGACATACCGTTTTTGTGCCGGGCGGAAGGGACTGCCCGTGCGGACGGCAGGGGTGTCTGGAACGCTACAGCTCCGGAACGGGAATCCTGCTTGAAGCAAAGGAGCGTTATCCGGATGCGTTTTCCGGTGTAGAGCGTACAGAAGACGTATTTGAGCTTGCTTACGGGGGAAACGAACCGGCAAAGGAAGTAATTGCGGACTGCGTAGACAAGCTGGCGTTTGGCATCGCCGCGCTTGTGAATCTCGTTGCGCCGCAGGCAGTCGTTATCAGCGGGGGATTGTGCGTTCACGAAGAGCTTGTGGTAGCTCCGCTCGAGCGCGAGGTATACCGGCAGGGATATGTGGCCTGGACGCGGAAAAAACAATTCAGGATACTGCCGGCAGAGCTTGGAAGCAGGGCGCCGATGATCGGCGCATCGGCATTATACCGCGGAATCTGAAACCACTGGAGTTTGGGAGCGTCGGGTTTGAAAGAAACGAATACAGCAAAGAACGAGGATATCCTGACAGGGGGGCGAAGAAGCTTTCGCCGCTTTGAAAAGATATCCTTTTTTTACAAAAATGAAATAAGTTTGTTAGGATTTTCGCAAGCTGTGAAATAAATTTCATGAGGAAAAGAGAAATAAAATGTCGTTTTGAAATAAATTTCATAATTTGAATTTTTGTGCAAAACCGGTTGACTTTCAATCTCCAATGACTTATTTTGGTAGTAGACAACAAAGGGTTTGACAGAAAAAATCAAGGAAGTAAACATTCAAACTCTTATGCAAAGATAACGATCCTGAAAAGCAAACAGATATGAAAAGAAGAGCGCCGGAAGATAGAATTGACGTGCAGGCTTGTTTCGTATTGCCTTTTTCAGGAAAAGAGGCGGGGGAAACCACTTGAACCAGCAGGAATTGGGACAAAAGATACGCACAGAGGTACTGGAAGCGGTAAAGGAAAAAACGGGAAAACGCTATGTCCCGGCCGCCGCGTCAAACAGGCATGTGCATCTTTGCCAAAAAGATATCGATACCCTTTTTGGGGAAGGTTACCAGCTTACGCCGGTAAAGCCGCTTTCCCAGCCAAACCAGTTTGCGGGCAAAGAGACGCTTACGCTTGTGGGGCCGAAGGGCAAAATTGAAAAAATACGTGTTTTGGGGCCGGCAAGAAAGGAAACACAGGTGGAAATCTCCATTACGGATTCCTTCAAGCTTGGTATAAAGCCGGTGATCCGCATGTCAGGAGACACCGCGGGAACGCCGGGAGGCACGCTCGTAAGCGAGCGTGCGAGCGTAGAGCTCGCGCAGGGCGTAATGGTGTCTGCAAGGCACCTGCATTTGTCCGGGCAGCAGGCGGCTGCGTTTGGCCTTCGCGACGGGCAGACCGTTTCGCTGCGGTCTCAGGGGCAGCGTGCGGTTGTTTTTGAAAACGTACTGGTACGCAGCGGCGACGCGCATGAAATGGAGGTTCACCTCGATGTGGACGAAGCAAATGCCGCAGGGTTGAAAAATGGGGACATTCTGGAAATTATAGAATGAGCAGAGAAGAGCTAAACGCACTGATCAATCGAATAACGCAAGAGGTATTATACCGGTTAAAGGAATTGGAACCGGCTGACGAGAACGTATCGGGGACGGTTGTGATTGTTTCCTCCTTTATCCCGTCCCCGAAAACAGCGCTTGAAACCATCCATACGCGTTATGGAAAGGACGCGCAGTTTATTACGTTTGGAACGTCGTTCACACCCATTGGGAGCCGCGTTCTAAACGCGGAAGAGCAGGAGAAGGACAGCATCCTTGAAAGGGTTGCCGGCAGTGCGAATGTAGTGCTGATGACGCCGAAGGTGGGGCTGCTATCCAATATCGCGCTGGGCAATGACGACGGGTTTATCGAGCATCTCGTCATGAGGTCGCTGCTGTGGGGCAGGAAGGTCAGCGTGCTTCTGGATTTCAAGCCGCCGCGGTTCAAACGCAACACCTTCTTTGAAAAGATCGTTACAGTGATTGAAACGCTTGGCGATATGGGCGTGGAGGTGCTGAGTTATCAATGCTCTGTGGCAAAGGATGGCGAGCGCCTGACGCTGGTAACGGAAAACGAAGTGGTAGCGGCATACAAAACAAAGGAAAAGCAGGTGCTGTGCGCCGCTGATGCGATCATCACGCCATCGGCAAAGGACAAGGCAAAGGAACTGGGCGTAGACTTAAATTATTAGGAGCTAAACAATGCAGATTGCAAGAGTAAAAGGAACGGTGGTCAGCACCAATAAATCAGATAAGCTTACGGGGCTGAAGCTGCTGATCGTAAAACCGATCGATATTGAAACCTTTGAGGAAAAGGGAAGCCTGATGGTGGCGATTGACGCCGTAGGCGCAGGCGAAGGGGAAATCGTGATGTGCGTGGGCGGCAGCTCGTCGCGGCAGACGGCGATTACTGACGGCAAGCCGGTAGACCAGTCCATCGTGGCGATCATCGATTCTGTGGATGTGGACGGTAAAAGGGTGTTTGAGAAGTTTGCAGCCCTTTGAATGAAAGATCAGGACAGCAATGCAGGCTGCATGCTGCGTCAGCAAAAGAATTTCAACAAATATTTTGTCTCATTCTTTTGTGACTACGCTATAACGAAAATAAATAAACAGTTTGAACAAAGAAACCGAGGGATGAAAAATGGGGCTCAGTGAACAGCAAATCAAACAAATCGTAGAAGAAACAGTAAGGAATATCGGCACGGGAACAGCCGGGGCCGCCTGCAGCGGAAGCTGGATGTGCGACGATGCGAACGATGCTGTGGAAAACGCAAAACGCGCGCAAAAGCAGCTTATGACCATGACGCTCGAGCAGCGTGGAAGGCTTGTTTCGGCAATGCGCGAGGCGGCGCTTGCAAATTCCGTAAAGCTTGCGGAAATGGCGCATGAAGAAACCGGGTACGGCAGCGTAGAGCATAAAATTATGAAAAACGAGCTTGCGGCGAAAAAAACGCCGGGCATCGAAGACCTGCACACGCAGGCGTTCAGCGGAGACGACGGGCTTACAATCGTGGAACAGGCGCCGTTTGGGGTAATCGGCTCCATCACGCCCTCCACCAATCCGACCTCAACGGTCATCAATAATTCAATCAGCATGGTAGCGGCGGGAAACGCCGTTGTATATAACCCGCATCCGGCGGCAAAACGGGCATCACAGGAAGCGATGCGGATTCTGAACGAGGCGATCGTATCGGCCGGAGGCCCTGCGACGCTCATTACAACGGTGAAGGAGCCTACCCTCGAAAGCGGGCAGGTTATCATGAACCACAGGGATATCAAAATGCTTTCGATCACAGGCGGCGAGGCTGTTGTGGCAGTGGCGATGAAGACCGGTAAAAAGGTCGTTGCCGCAGGCCCGGGGAATCCTCCGGTCATCGTGGACGATACGGCGGTGATTCCCAAGGCGGCTAAGGATATCGTAGACGGCGCGAGCTTTGACAATAACGTGCTGTGCGTCGCCGAAAAAGAGGTGTTCGCGTTTGATAACATCACGGACCAGCTGATGAGCGAAATGGAGAAAAACGGCGCATACCGCGTAAGCGGCGAGGACATTAACAAGATTGTGAACACAGTGCTTGTTTTGAAGGACGGGCATTATGTAATCAACCGGAAATTTGTAGGAAGGGACGCAACCTACATCATGCAGGAGTCTGGCGTATCCTATACCGGCAATCCGCGGCTCGTGATTGCCGAGGTGAGCGCAAACCATCCGTTTGTCACGGTGGAGATGCTGATGCCGGTGCTGGGCGTGGTACGGGTAAGGAATATTGACGAGGCTGTGGACGAGGCGTTCCGTGCGGAGCGCGGATGCCAGCATTCGGCGCTCATCCATTCAACCAATATCCGCAATATGTCCAAGGCCGCATCGACAATGAATACGACAATCTTTGTAAAAAATGCGCCCTCCTATTCGGGACTTGGATTCGGCGGAGAGGGTTATGCGACGCTTACGATTGCGACGCCGACGGGCGAAGGGCTGACAAGCGCAAAGACCTTTACCCGCGCAAGAAGATGTGTGTTAAAAGGCGATCTGCGGATCATTTGAGGATAACAGGAAATGGATATTGCAGGTAAAATCCGCGAAGCCGGCATCGTAGGTGCGGGCGGGGCGGGATTTCCGACTCATGTAAAAGTAAATTGTAAGGCGGAATATGTGATCGCAAACGGCGCGGAGTGCGAGCCGCTTTTGCGGGTAGACCAGCAGGTGATGCAGTATTATGCGGACGGCGTGGTCGAAGGGTTGCTTGCCGTAATGGAGCAGACCGGCGCAAAGAAGGGCGTGATCGCCCTCAAGGATCACTATAAGGATGCAATCGCGGCGCTTGAAAAAGCGATACAGGGCGCGGACGACGTGGAGCTGCACATCATGAACAGCTATTATCCCGCAGGAGACGAACAGCAGATCGTCTACGAAGTGACGGGGCGCGTGGTTCCGACCGGCGGACTGCCGCTGGATGTGGGAGCTGTGGTGTGCAATGTGAGCACATTGACAGAGATCGCGCGGGCGCTGGAAGGCAAAACCGTCACAGATAAGTTTGTAACCGTGGGCGGAGCGGTAAAAAATCCGCGCACGCTGAAGGTTCCAATCGGTATTTCAGGACTGGAGCTGATTGAAGCGGCAGGCGGCACGACAGATGACTGCGTATACGTTATTGGCGGGCCGTGTATGGGCAGGATGAGCGATACAGCGGATGTTCCGGTCACAAAGACGACCGGCGGGCTGCTTGCAATTCCCAAAAACCATCCGCTGGTACAGAAAAAGGACGACTGCATGAATGTGCAGGTGATACAGGCAGTTTGCTGCCAGTGCTCCATGTGCACGCAGATGTGTCCGAGGAATGCGTTGGGGCTCAACGTAGCGCCGCATAAGGCGATGCGTGCGGTGGCCAACGGGGTAGACCTCATCGGGAACAGCATGAATGGAATCTTTTCCTGCTGCGACTGCGGGATATGCACCTATTACGCGTGCAACTTCGGCCTGAAGCCCTCCAAAATAATGCAGCGCTTCAAGGCGCAGCTGATGAATGCGGGGGTAAAACCCAAAAAAGAAGTATTCACCACGGTTGATACGTGCTTTGATACCAAAAAGCTTCCGGTGTCGCGCATTATATCGCGGCTGGGCATCGAGGAGTTCGACGTGCCGGCCCCGATGCAGCAATCGAGGCTTAGGACGGATGTGGTGAGGATTCCGCTCAAAATGCACGTAGGCGCGCCGGCAGTTTCGGTGGTAAGCGAAGGGCAGCAGGTAAAGCGGGGAACGATGATCGCGGATATCAGGGAAAAGGCCCTGGGGGCAAAAATACATGCGAGCATCACAGGAACGGTTACGAAGGTCACGGACGACTGGATCGAGATAAGGGGAACCAAAGCATGAACTCACTGGGAATGGTAGAAATCGTAAGCGTACCGGCAGGAATCGAGGCCGGGGATACCATGCTCAAAGCGGCTTCCGTAGAGCTGGTAACGGCACAGCCGGTCTGTGCGGGAAAATATATTGTGATCGTGACGGGAGACGTTGCGGCGGTGAAGGCAAGCGTGAAGGCGGGCGCAAAGTCCGCAGGGGCAATGCTTATCGACAGCGTCATCATCTCCGGCATACACGAGCAGGTACCGCGGGCAATCAACGCCTGCAGCGAAATCGGCAAAGTAAGCGCGGTGGGCGTGATGGAAACATTTTCATTGTGCGCGGCGGTCATCACGGCAGACGCGGCGGTGAAGGCAGCGGACATCGACCTCATCGAAATAAGGCTTGGGCGCGGGCTTGGCGGGAAATCGTTTATTACGATGACAGGCGAAGTGGCGGCGGTGAAAGCCGCTGTAGACGCGGCGAAAGCCATTAAACAGGCTCAGGGACTGATGTCGGGGAGCGTAGTAATACCCTCGCCGCATCCTGATATAATCAAATCGCTAATATAAAATCTGGGAGGATAAATAGCAATGTCAAAAGAAGCACTCGGAATGGTAGAAACAAAAGGACTCATCGGTGCAATCGAGGCGGCTGACGCAATGGTAAAGGCTGCAAACGTAACGCTCATCGGAAAACAGCAGATCGGATCGGGACTCGTAACGGTTATGGTTCGCGGCGACGTAGGAGCGGTGAAGGCATCCGTAGACGCGGGGGCTGCAGCTGCAAAGCGCGTAGGCGACCTCTATGGAGTACATGTCATTCCAAGCCCGCACGGCGATGTGGAATCGATCCTGCCTACAGTTGCAAAAACAACGGTTACACCGGGAAAGTAAGCAAAACGAATGTATACGGGCGAAGTGGTTGGCTGCGTCGTAGCGACGGTCAAGGAAGAAAATCTGAATAATATCCCGCTTCTGGTGGTAAGGCTCATAGAGAACGGGAAAAAGACGAAGATGATCGTGGCGGCGGATGCAACCAGGCAGGCCGGCCGGGGAGACTTTGTATATCTGATCGGATCCAAGGAGGCCGCGCGTATGTTCCGCAAGCAATATACGCCCGCGGACGCGGCAATCGTGGGATTCATTGATCAATATAGGGAACAACTATAAATCACTAAAAAATGCGAGGTTAAACAAAATGGAAAAACAGGCTTTAGGAATGGTAGAAACAAAGGGATTGATCGGCTCTATCGAAGCGGCTGACGCAATGGTAAAAGCGGCTGACGTAATGCTGATCGGCAAGGAGCAGATCGGATCCGGACTCGTTACGGTCATGGTTCGCGGCGACGTTGGCGCAGTGAAGGCTGCTGTGGATGCAGGCGCTGCGGCTGCAAAGCGCGTGGGCGACCTGTATGGCGTACACGTAATTCCGAGCCCGCATAACGACGTGGAAATGATCCTGCCGAAAAAATAAGGGGACCCGCATGAGAATTGCAAGGGTTGTAGGGAATGTTGTTTCCACCATCAAGGATGAGTCGTATTACGGCTACAAATTGATGATTATCGAATATCTGGATGAAAACGGGGAGCCGGACGGCAACCGCCTGATTGCGTTTGACGCGGGGCAGGCGGGCGTTGGGGACACCGTTCTGGTTAATGTTGACGGCGGCGCGGCAAATATGCTGCTCGACAAAGATATTATCGCTGATGTTACGATATGCGGGGTTCTGGACAGCTTCACCTACGATGGCAAGACGACAAGGCTCAACTGATAAGGGTAAAGGGCATGGATATAGACAAAATTATAAAAGAGGTCATGGAACAGGTTCATGCGCAAAGCACGGTGAGCACCGTGATTACGGATATGTGCTGCGATGCGTTTGAGGTTCCTTCGAAGCTTGAGCATTCCCTGCTGAACCCCGACGTGTGCGTGGACAAGATACGCGAGGAATGCGCCAATGCGCGCAGATACTGCGTGGCGGCGGTTTGCGTCGCGCCGTATTATGTATCGGAGGCCGCAGACTCTTTGCGGGGTTCGAGCGTAAAGGTATGCGCGGCGATTGGTTTTCCGCATGGGGCGATGTCTGCTGCCGCAAAGGCGGCTGAAGCGCGCGAGTGCATCAAAAACGGCGCGCAGGAGCTTGACGTTGCGATGAATATCCTGGCGGTAAAGTCCGGCAGGATGTCGGATGCGCGCAGGGATTTGGAAGAGATCGTTTCGGTCGCGCAGGGCAAGGCGCAGGTAAAAGCTGTTTTTGAACACTGCGTGTATACGGACGATGAAAAGGTTTCGGTGCTTAACATGGCACGGTCGTGCGGCGTGGATTTTGTGAAAATACAAAATGTGCTGAGCGGCAAGGGCGCGGATGTGGAAGACATCCGGTTCGCGAAGGAAATACTTGGGAACAACGTAAAAATCAAAATAGACGGCGGTGTAAAAACGCTGGAAAAGGCACAGGAACTGATCTGTGCCGGAGCAGACAGAATCGGTCTCACAGCTACGGTCAAAATAGCACAGGAAGCATTGGGCGCAAAATAGGAGCGAAAGCAGTGGCAAAAGATATCGAGAACAACGAGCTGAACCTGATGATCAGCGTGGTCAAAAAGTATTACGAGCTGGGAATGAACCAGGAGCAGATCGCCAAAGAGGAATTTATTTCAAAATCGTCCGTATGCCGCCTGATCAAAAAAGCGGTGGACAACGGTTATGTGAAATTCCAGATCAATTATCCGGTCGAATCCGTCAAAACGCTGGAAAATGAATTCCACAGGATGTTCGACCTGGATAAGGTATTCATTACGCCTACCTATACGGAAGACGCGGATATCAGGCTTAAGGATACCTGTAAATCCGTAGCGGGCGATATCTGTAAAATCGTAAAGCCTGACGATATTATCGGCGTTACATGGGGAACCACGATGGAGCAGCTCGCAAATACGATCATGACCATACCGAACACCAAAAAATGTTCCAAGGTTGTTCTGATAAACGGTTCTGTGGCGGGCGATATCAGCTCCACAAAATCAAGCCAGATCGTAGAGCAGTTCTCGCAGTTTTTTTCGGCGCAGGGGTTTTTGCTCCCGGTTCCGCTGGTAGTGGACAACAAACGTATCGCTCAGGCAATCCAGATGGATTCCCATGTGAAGTACGTAATGGATTTGGCGCATGAATCGCAGCTGGCGATTGTAAGCGTGGGCGCGGTTTCCTATGAATCGGTGCTGCGGACGAGAAGCGCATATTCCAAAGAGGATTTTGACGAAATTATGGCGCTTGGCGCGGTGGGCGATATTGCCGGAAGATGTTTTGATATCAATGGCAAACAGGTCAGCAAACCGGTGATAGACCGGACGATTGGCCTGAAAACAGAGGACATCAAAAGTAAAAAAGTCCGCATTGGCGTAGCGGTGGGCGAAAAAAAGGTAAAGGCCATCATCGGCGCGCTGCGCGGAGGTATTATCAACAGATTTTATACGGATGAGATTACAGCGCAGGAAGTCATCAAGGTCTTTAAAAACATACAAAGAGAGGAAAAGCAATGAAAGCGGTTAGAATGTATAAACCCGGCGACCTGAGGGTGGAAGACGTACCAAAGCCGGTACCTACGGACGACGAGGTTTTATTAAAAGTTATGGCGTGCGGCGTGTGCGGTTCGGATATCCCGCGCGTACTGACCTATGGGGCACATATCGCGCCTCTCACGATCGGACATGAATTTTCCGCGGAAGTGGAAGAAGTAGGAAAAAATATCAAAAATTTCAAGGTGGGCGACAGAGTAACGGTTCCGCCGCTGATGCCCTGCCATAAGTGCGAATGGTGCGAAAAGGGAATTTATTCCCTGTGTGAAGATTACGATTATTTCGGTTCCAGAAGGGACGGCGCAATGGCTGAATACGTGTGCTCTCCTGAAGAGAACCTGATGAAGCTGCCGGATAACGTGGATTATCTGGACGCAGCGACGACAGATCCGTGCGCAAATGCGATTCATGGACTGACGCGCGGCAATATCCAGGAAGGCGATACCGTATGTATTTACGGTGCGGGGCCGATCGGATTATTTGCCATCCAGTGCGCGAAGGTGTTTGGCGCTGATAAGGTGATCGCCGTAGACCTCGGTGCGGAAAAGCTTGCGGTTGCAAAAGAATGCGGCGCGGATTATATCATCGACTCCAAAGAGCAGGATGCGGTGGAAGAGATCAAAAAGATTACGGACGGCGAGATGGCGGACGTGGTTGTAGATTTTACAGGCGCTCCGCCGGCACAGCTTAACGCGATCAATTCAGCTGGAAAAATGGGCCGGGTTGTATTCGTGGGAATTTCCCATAAGGGCCTCAACCTTGGGGATAAGGAAGTGGACAACATCATGAGGGGGCAGATTTCCCTGATTGGTTCGTGGAACTCCTTTACAGATCCGTTCCCGGGCTACGACTGGACAGAATCCTTAAAGCTGTTTGAAGAAGGCAAAATTACGGCAAAACCGATGCTCAGCCATAAGCTTCCGCTTGACGACGCACCGGCGATTTTCCAGAAAATCAAAGAAGGCGGGTTCTTCTTCAATAAGATTTTGTTCCTGCCACACGGCGAAAATTTTGACAAATAAATAATAAAACCGGATCAGATAAAGAAAGAACGAAGCGCCGGCGCGCCGCGCCGGCCCAAGGAGGTAGGTTCCACAATGGATATCAATGAAATCATAAAACAGGTTACCGAACAGGTTTGTGCAAAATACTATAGCCAGCCTTCCGGCGCAGAGCAGGGCGATTACTCCCCGGCATCGCTGGCAAAATATATCGATCATACACTTTTGAAGCAGCAGGCTTCTTTGGACGACATCCGTAAGGTGTGCGACGAAGCGAAGAAATACCACTTTGCAAGCGTGTGCGTCAATCCGTCCTATATTAAGTTCGTAGCGGATTATCTTGAAGGCAGCGGCGTAACGCCGTGCTGTGTTATTGCCTTCCCACTGGGGGCAAGCACGCCGGAGGCCAAGGCAAACGAGGCGCTTGACGCGGCAAACAACGGCGCGAAGGAAGTAGATATGGTGATCAACGTCGGCGCAATCAAATCCGGCGACTGGATGCTCGTAAAACGCGACATCGAGGGCGTTGTTATGGCGACGCGGGGCCGTGCAATCGTAAAGGTAATCATTGAGACATGCCTGCTTACAGATGAAGAAAAGGTAAAGGCGTGTGCGGTGAGCAAGCTTGCGGGGGCGCATTTTGTAAAAACGTCCACGGGCTTCTCTACAGGCGGCGCGACAGCTGAGGATGTGAAGCTGATGAGGGAAACGGTTGGCCCGGAAATCGGCGTAAAGGCCTCTGGCGGCGTGAAAACGTACGACGACGCAGTGAAGATGATCAAAGCGGGAGCAAGCAGGCTTGGAACGAGCTCGGGCGCGGCGATTGTGAGCGGCGGCGGTACGGGACATGAATGCGTAAACTGCGGCGCGTGCAAAAAGACCTGCCCGACAGGAAACGCAACGATTGTAAAGAACTGCTATTGAGCCATTTGTTGAACAAAGAAGAATTATAATTGTTCCAGATAATATGAAACGGTAAATGGCTTTTGGGGAAAAGCCATTTACCGGACAGCAAGGTGGGGAAAATGTCAAAGTCATATTTTATGGGCCTTGATTTTGGTACGCAGGGAGTCAGATGCGGCGTTACCGACGAGCAGGGCAACATTCTGAATTACAGTGAAAAAAAGTATCAAACAACATATCCGAAACCTGGCTGGGCAGAGCAATCTCCGGCTGATTGGGTGGAGAAGATGGAGCAAAGCATCGGCGAATGCTACGACAAGCTTGGAGCGGAAATTTTTTCCGGCATCAAGGCAATGGCGGTTTGCACAACCTCTTCCACAGTCATTCCAATGAGCGATGAGGACGAATACCTTTCAGATGCGATTTTGTGGATGGATAACCGTTCCGTAGAGCAGGCAAGGCGGATCAACGCCTCAGGGCACGCGCTTTTGAAGCACTGCGGCAAGGAAGTGTCTGTGGAATGGATCGTTCCCAAGATGATGTGGCTCAAGGAAAACAGGCCTGACGTCTACGAAAAAGCCGAGAGGATTGTAGAGCAGCAGGATTATATCAACCATCATTTTACCGGGCGGTGGTGCGCGTCGGTCAGCCAGGCTACCTGCAAATCGAATTTTGTGGAGGAAGCGGGCGGCTACGATAAAAGCTTCTTTGAGGCGATCGGTTTTCCGGATTTTTTTGAAAAAGCGGATACGGACGTTTTGAGGCAGGCGCAGCCGGTCGGTGCGATAAAGGATGAGATCGCGGACAAATACCACCTGAGCCGCGGAATAATTGTCTATCAGGGCGGCGTGGACGCACATGTCAACATGATTGGCCTTGGGGTTGTGAATCCCGGCGAAACGGGCGTGGTGATGGGCAGCAGTTTTGTACATCTTTCGCTGACAGACCAGGAAATTTTTAAGGACGGTATCTGGGGGCCTTATAAGGATGCGATTATACCGGACATGTATTGCATGGAGGGTGGACAGGTGTCCGCAGGTTCGATCACAAAGTGGTTTTTGAACGAATTTGGCGTCGGCGGGGAAAATCCCTACGGAACCATGGCGGAAGAAGCCGCGAAGATTCCGGCAGGAAGCGAAGGCGTGGTCGCGCTGGACTTTTTCCAGGGGAACCGCACGCCGTACAAGGATCCGGTGGCAAAAGGTATTTTCTATGGGATTACGCTGAGCCACACGCGCGCGCACCTCTATCGCGCGATTCTTGAAAGCGTTGCCTATGGCACGCGTAACATTGTGGAATCGATGGAATCAGAGGAAAACAAAATCAATCGTTTGCGCGGATGCGGCGGCGTGGTGTTCAATCCGCTGTGGCTGCAAATCATTGCAGACGTAACAGGAAAGCCGATTGTACTCACCGAGCAGTCGGGAAACGCGGGCGTACTGGGATGCGCTGTGATCGCGGCGGTTGGAAGCGGAGAATATGAAAGCTTCCCGCAGGCGTGCGAGCATATGGTTCACGTGACAAAGGTCGTGGAACCGGATGAGCAGGCTCACGAGGCTTACAGCGGGAATTACCGGAAATATCTTGATTTATACAAATGCACAAAACATTTAAACGAAATTTGAGGGCAGGCATGATCGCAATTTGTCAAAAGGCTGGTAACAGGCTTTTGGTATAAATTGCATATGCAAGCGATTTATCGTAAGTTTTGCATAACCTGCATTCAGTTAAATTGCTGCAGAGGGAGAAATTTTACAATGAGAAGACCGATTATAGCGGGAAACTGGAAAATGAATAAAACGCCGTCGGAGACGATCAAACTGATCAGCGAGCTGAAGCCGCTCGTAGCAGGCGCGAATGCCCAGGTAGTGGTTTGTCCGACGTCCGTATGCCTGTTTGCCGCAAAGGGTGCGGCGGAAGGCTCTAATATAGCGATTGGCGCGCAAAATGTGTTTTTTGAGGATGCAGGGGCCTATACGGGTGAAATCAGCTGCGATTCCCTGCTCGAGCTGGGCGTGGAATTTGTGATTATCGGGCACTCCGAACGCCGCCAGTATTTTGCGGAGACAGATGAAACGGTCAATAAGAAGGTGCTCAAAGCGTTACAAAAAGGTCTGAAACCCATCATATGTGTGGGAGAGCACCTGAAAGAGAAGGAGCACGGGATCACAAACGAGATCGTTCGGATGCAGACGAAGCTCGCGCTTGAGGGCGTACTTGCAAACGATATCGAAAACATTGTGATCGCGTACGAGCCTGTTTGGGCAATCGGCACGGGGCTGACGGCTACAAGCCAGGAAGCAAACAACACGATTCGTGAAATACGCAAAGCCGTGGGTGAGTTGTATGGAGAAAAAGCCGAGGATATCCGTATCCAGTATGGCGGCAGCATGAACGCGGGCAACGCGTCGGAGCTGATGGGAATGAGCGATATAGACGGCGGCCTCATTGGCGGCGCAAGCCTGAAGGCCGCAGATTTTGCAAAAGTAGTCAATTATTGAAAAAAGACCGAAATCGTAGACTTTTTTGGTCGGCAAAAAAGGCATAATAAAAACGCCTTTTCAGGCGTTTCAGGTTGAAAATCAGCTCGACCAAAAAAGTCTACATTATTCTGGCAGCAAGCTGTGCTGTGTAGGTACTGTATGGCAGGTAAAAACGGATTTGTATTGTGGAACGATTGCGGTTTATCAAATGTTTGCGCAAGCAACATTTGCCAAAAACTGCTATGCAGCGTACATTATGATATTTGCGCTATGCGCTGTATTTTATTGATTAGCTGTAAGACAAGTAGAAATTAGGAGGTGGCACGAATGTCTGAACCGATCCTTGAGATGAAACAGATCAATAAAGGATTTCCGGGTGTGCAGGCTTTGAGCGATGTTGACTTTACGGTAGACAGAGGTGAAGTCCATTGCCTGATTGGGGCAAACGGTGCAGGAAAATCGACGCTGATGAAAATCCTTGCCGGAGCATATCCAAAAGACAGCGGAACTGTAACGTTCGACGGAGTCGAACTCAAAAACGGAAATACGCTGGATGCGAAGAAGAACGGTATATCGGTTATTTACCAGGAGCTTTCTCTGGTAAATGAACTTTCAGTAACGGAAAACATACTGATCAACAATATGCCGCGTAAATTCGGGAAAATAGACTGGAAGGAATCCAACCGGATTGCACAGCGGCTCGTGGACCAGTTAAACCTCAATATTGACGTCCACGCAAAAGCGGGAGACCTCAGTATTGGTTCCCGCCAACTGGTGGAGCTGATGAAGTGCCTTGCGTGTGATTCCAAGCTGATTGTTATGGACGAACCGTCGGCGACGCTTTCCCAAAGCGAGTTCGACACGCTCATGAAGACCATTGCGGACCTCAAAGAAAAGGGAATGACGATTGTTTATATTTCCCACAGGTTGGAGGAGTTGTTTATCGTGGGAGACCGCGTGACAATCCTCAAGGATGGAAAAAATGTTGCGGTATGCGAGCTTGCGGGTATCAACCAGGACCAGCTCGTGGAATATATGATCGGGCATAAGATAGAAGCGCGCAGGTATGAAAGCACTACGGAAAACGACAACGAAGTCGTTCTGGAAACAAAGAATTTCAATAACAAGAACCTGGATAATGTATCCCTGAAGCTCCACAAAGGGGAAATTATCGGAATGTACGGATTGGTTGGCGCCGGACGGACCGAATTTCTGCGGGCGATCTATGGCGCGGATAAAATTGATTCCGGCGAGCTGTTTATCCATGGCGAATCCCATAAACCAAAGGATCCGCGCACTTCAATCAAAAACGGCATCGGGATGTTGCCGGAAAACCGGAAAATGCAGGGCCTGGTGCTCGATCTCCCCGTATGGGAAAACATGATTATGGTTGCAGCAAAAGATTTCGTAGGCAAGGGCATACTGAATTATAAGAAGGTCACAAAGGAATGCCAGGCCTACATCGACAGCCTTTCGATCAAAACGCCCAGCGAAAAGACGCCTACAGTATCCCTTTCAGGCGGGAACCAGCAAAAGGTAATCCTCGCAAAGTGGCTGCTGCAGAATTCGGACATCCTTCTGGTGGACGAGCCTACACAGGGCATTGACGTAGGGGTGAAGGACGAGATTTATAAGATATTAAGGCAAGCCGCAGAAGACGGACATTCCATCATTATCGCATCGAGCGAGCTTGAGGAGCTGGTCGGCGTGTGCGACCGCATCATAGCGATGCACCATGGTAAAATAGTCGCCGACTTTGGAAAAGATGATTTAGATGAAGTAGCTATTCTGCAGTATGCAGTGGCGGGGAGGTAGTTTTATGGAATCAGTACAGAAACAAGGTATGACGTTTAAACAATTTTTGAAAAGGTACAGTACGCTGCTGCTGCTGATCGTTTTCATTATTCTGGCTACGTGCCTTTCACAGAACTTCTTTACGCTGGGGAATCTTTCGAACATTCTGCTGTCCTATGCGGCTCCGGGCATCATAGCAATCGGCATGACGTTCGTCATATTGACAGGAGGCGTAGACCTTTCAGTTGGCTCGGTTGCGGCCCTTTCCGCTATGGTCTCGGCAATGTGCCTCGTACAGGGCGTTCCTGTATTTGTGGCAGTGCTGGTCGGCGTGTTTGTTGGTGCGGTGCTTGGTACGGTAACGGGGCTCATCGTTACCTTTGCCCGGCTTGAGCCGTTTATCTGCTCGCTTGCCACAATGGTTTCTGCCCGTGGACTGGCAATGCTGGCTACGGACGGTAAGGTTATTTCAGGCCTGAAAAGCCTCGCGGGTGGCGAAGCGTTTTGCTACCTTGGGGGCGGCTCGATTGATCTTGGATTTATGAGGCTTCCGATTGCGGGGCTTACGTGGATCGCGATCACAATTATTGCGGCGCTGATCCTCAAATACACAATTTTCGGAAGAGGCGTATACGCAATCGGCGGCAATCGTGAAGCGGCAATCCTTTCAGGCGTTCGCGTAAAATTATTTGGTACGCTCGTGTGGACGATCTCTGGCGCGCTTGCCGGTTATGCGGGTATCATGACAATTTCGTGGCTCACAACGGCCCAGCCGACAATCATGGACGGCGCAGAGCTTGACGCAATCGCAGCGGCGGTTATCGGCGGAACGTCGATGACAGGCGGTAAAGGAGGTATGATCGGCACCTTTGCCGGTGTAATCCTGCTGGCAATTATTACGAACATTTTCAACCTGCTGGGGCTGCAGTCTTACTGGCAACAGATATTCAAAGGCATCATCATAGTGGCGGCGCTGCTGCTGAACCTGTTTGTATCAAAGCAGGAAGATTAACGACGAATCAAAGCTTGCCGTGCGAAGTGTACGGCGCGATATAAAAAAGACATAGGAGGAATTAAAAATGTCGAAAAAAATTTTGGTAGTGTTTGCTGTTATCCTGACAGTCGCTATGCTGGCAGTCGGATGTAGTGGCCAGCCTGCGGCATCCACATCCCCGTCCGCTGAGGCATCAGCTTCTGTAGAGGCATCTGCGGCGGCATCGGAAAGCGCAGAGGCGAGCACACCCGCTTCCGGCGACAAAATCAAGATCGGTTTCTCTCAGGCTACAATGGCAGGCCCGTTCTATGTATCGGAAGTAGACGCTGCAAAAGCGGCTGCTGAAGCTGCAGGCGTAGAACTCGTTGTTGCCGATGCAAACGAAGATGTTGCAAAGCAGAACCAGGACGTGCTCGACATGATCCAGTCCGGCATCCAGGTATTGATCCTCAACGCGGTTGATCCGGATGGCGTGGCTCCTTCCCTCGAAGCGTGCAAGAATGCAGGAATCCCGATCGTAACGGAAGACCGTTTCGTAAATGGCGATGTTGACTGCGTCGTAGGACGTGACAACCAGGAAATGGGTAAACTCGTCGGCGAGCAGATCGTTGAAGCACTGGGCGGAAAAGGCCAGGCAAAAGGTAAAGTCCTTGAAGTAATGGGCAGCGGCGGAGACCGCGTGCAGGAAGCACGCAGCGCTGGTTTCCACGAAGCTGTAGACGCTGAACCGGGTATCACGGTTGTTCAGACTCCTTACTGCGACTATGACCGTTCCAAAGCTGCAACGGCTACACAGGACATGATCCAGTCCAATCCTGACATCGACGTAGTTTATGGCCATAACGACGACATGGGCCTGGGCGCGCTGGGCGTATGCCTCGACAACGGTATGGATAACGTTCTTGGCAGCGGCGTTGACGGACTGATGGAAGCAGTACAGTCTATCATCGATGGAAAATACATTGCAACAGCTGCAAACGATCCGCAGAAGATGGGCCAGGTTGCTCTTGAGCAGGCTCTGAAAATTGCTAAGGGCGAAACAGTGGAAGCAAACGTTGACTGCGGTACGGTTCTCGTAAACAAAGACAATGCAAACGATTACTATGACGACAGCATTATGTTCGTTCATCAGGCAGACTAATCAAACTTTGGCAGTTGGCAACCGCCTACTTTGGTAGGTTACAATACCAATAAGGAAAAGGCCCGGCGCATATGCGCCGGGCCTTTTTCCTTTGCTCAATATCAGTCCTCTACAATCGCGATCACACTGACAGGACAGCTTTGTTCCGCTTCAAACGCCGCGTCTTTGTTTTCATCAGTCACCTCGGCATAAGCTTCGGCTTTTCCGTCGTCATCCATTCGAAAAACCTCGGGACATACGCTCTCGCACAACGCGCAGCCGATGCAACCGTCTTTATCTACTGTGGCTGTCATAACGCATCCCCTTCTTTCACTGGAAATACAACGACCAGAAACATTTTGAACTGCTCGGGAGCAAAAACAGCGTGCGGGTGCTTTGCCGGCATTACAATCGCTTCGCCTGCCTGTAAAGAGTGCTTCTGCCCGTCGATCGTAACTTCGCCAGTTCCTTCGAGTGCGATTACAAGCGCGTCGCCCTGTGATTCATGTGTACTGATTTCCTCCCCCTTGTCAAAAGCAAACAGGGTAAGGCTCACATAAGGGTTTTGCGCGAGCGTTTTGCTTGTGACCTGCCCGGGAAGATAACCGACCTGGTCTGCAAATGACAGCGCCGCCTCAAATTCAATATTTTTCAAAAGCTGTTTCATAGTGTCGTTTCCTTTCTTTACTCTCTTTTTATTTTATAATCTTCCTGCGGGGAATGAAACATAAATTTCTCAATAAGCAGCAGAAAAGCTGCGAGAATTTTGTTTGAAATCAGTGCCATTCTGTTATATATTAATAAGTGAATTTACCAAAGGGGGGTAATTTGTATGGCCACGGAAAATAAAATAATTTGTAATTGTAAACAGGTGTCTCTCGCTGATATTGAGTACGCCCTGCGCCATTCCAAAAACATGAGCGACGTGGAGTCCGCGTTTGCAGACGTACAGGAACAGACGCATTGCTCAACCGGATGCGGAAAATGCCATGATAACATCATGGACGTGATATCCGATATGATCTACGAGATCATCTGAATTATGAAAAATGATTTTCAGCAGGAGCCTTTGGCTCCTGCTTTTTTATACTGGTTTGCCATTTTTGGCATATGCAATCTTTTTATTTTTTATGCTTCCCAAGATACCTGTCTTCTTCGCTGAAAATACAACCGCAGTATTTCTGCATATAAATACCAAGTTCGCGCGCGGTTTGCTGGCCCTGCCTGAAATATGGGCGGAAGTCACGGTAAATAAAACGAATCCCGTTTTGCCCGGCCGCCTTTTCACCGGTTTCACAAATCAGTTCATGGTTTTGGTATGGGCTGATGAGCAGGGTGGTAGAAAATCCGTCATATCCGTTTTCTGCGGCATAACGGGCCGTGGCTCCAAGACGGGTATCGTAGCAATAATTGCAGCGATGGTCTATGTCGGAGGAAACGGCCTCAACAAAAGGGCGAAGCCCGTAGTGATCCTGTAAAAGCAGCCCGGCGCCAATCTCTTCTGCATAACCGATCATGGCGTCCCTGCGGGAACGGTACTCCGTAACGGGATGAATATTGGGATTATACCAAAAAAGCGTTGGCTCCAATCCCTCTTCGCGGAGGGCTTCAATACATTTGATCGAACAGGGAGCACAACAAACATGAAGCAATAATTTCATACAATTCCCCTTTCACAAGTCATCTAATATAATATTCAGTATAAAGAAAAGCAAAGCATGTGGCAAGTGAAATCGTCTGTGGCTGCCGCTGGTTTACCCGCTGTAGCGGGACTGTTTGACAATTCTTTTGACACGTATATTTTGTCCGTTGGTAGTACGCTTGCACTATGATAGTATTTCGTGCCTTTGCGGGCAAAATCATCTGGCAGGAGGTTATTATAAGTTAAGACTCGTTGCAATCGAAGTCAAATAATTTGTTGACAGGAAAAAGAAAAAGGTTTATATTGTTAGCATAGCAACTATTTGCGTGCTAACTTATTGGGGAGGGTTGAAAATGAATGACACAAGACCGAAAACGGTTGGGATGGAAATCAAGAAGCTTTCGCATCTTATTATGCGGGAAATTTCAAAAATGTCAAAGGATATGCCAATTCCGAGTCCCCCAACAGAGATGCAGGTGCGCGTGGTTGATTACCTGTTAAGGGCCGGCGGACAGGAAGTTGTGCAAAAGGATCTGGAGGAAGCATTTACCATCCGTAAATCCACAGTATCCCGCCTGCTTGATTCGCTGGAACAAAAGGGAATTGTCAAACGGCTCCCAGTATCCGGCGATGCGCGGCTCAAACGGCTTGTCATAGCAGATGAGGCGCTTGAGAATCATACCAGAATGATGAAAAAAGCGGCTGAAATGGAAAACAGGATGCTTGAAGGCGTAACGGAAGAGGAAAGGGAAACATTCTTCCGCGTGATTGACAAAATTAAAGATAATCTAAAATAAAGCCGTCTCTTTACAGGGTGGCTTTAAAAATAATCATATAGTTAGCGTGCTTACAGTAAGCATCGTAACGAATGAAAGGACAAATTATGCTAAAGATACTGAGATATTTGAAAAAGGAAGAATGGGCGATGATTGGCGTCAGCCTTGCGTTCATCGTGCTGCAGGTATATTTGGATCTGTTGCTGCCCGACTTCATGAATAACATCACCACGCTCATTCAGTCCGGTACGGCAACAGTGAATGCGTTGCTGACCGAGGGCGCCCGAATGCTGCTCTGTGCGTTGGGAAGCGTAGGAACATCCTTTGTCGTCGGATTTTTTGCGGCTAAGGTGGCAGCAGGTCTTTCGAGGACACTTCGTGAGTTGCAGTTTGATAAGACGCTTTCGTTTTCTATGGAAGAAATCAACAAGTTCTCCACAGCCAGCCTGATCACCCGCTCCACCAATGATATCACGCAGATACAGACACTGGTGGCGATGGGATTGCAGGCAATCATTAAGGCTCCTATCCTTGCCGTATGGGCGATCATCAAGATTGCAGGCAAAAGCTGGCAATGGACGGCTGCCACGGGCCTCGCTGTTATCGCGCTTATGATTGTGATTGCAGTTGTCATCATCTTTGCCGTGCCAAAGTTCAAAAAAGTACAGAAGCAGACGGATAAAATCAATCAGGTGACGCGTGAAAACCTGACCGGCCTGCGCGTAGTGCGGGCATATAATGCTGAAGGTTATCAGGAAGAAAAATTTGAACAGGCAAACGAGGAACTCACAAAAACAAACCTGTTCACCAACCGGATCATGGCTTTGTTGTCGCCGACCATGACGCTCGTTATGTCAGGATTAACCCTTGCAGTTTACTGGATTGGAGCCTATCTGATCGGTGGCGCGGGGGGCTCGCAACAAATGGTATTGTTTTCAGATATGGTAGTATTCTCATCTTATGCGATGCAGGTCGTGATGGCGTTTATGTTGCTGACAATGATCTTTATCCTGCTGCCGCGCGCCAGCGTTGCCGCCGGACGCATCTGCGACGTATTGGAGACAGGTCTTTCCATACAGGACGGGAGGCTGACAGACGGGCTCGACGGCATTACAGGCACTGTGGAATTTAAAAACGTCAGCTTTCGCTATCCGGACGCCAAGGGCACAGTTTTGGAGAAAATCAGCTTCACTGCCAAAAAGGGCGAGACAGTAGCCTTTATCGGCGCGACGGGAAGCGGTAAATCCACTCTGGTACAAATGATTCCACGTTTTTACGACGCAACATCCGGTGAGGTGCTTGTGGATGGACGCAACGTAAAAGAGTACAACCAGGAAGCGCTGCACAATAAGATCGGTTATGTTTCGCAACAGGCTACAATGTTCAGCGGCACAATACGCTCCAATGTAGCTTATGGAGATAACGGAAAACCGCCGGCTTCGGACCAGGCGGTTAAGGAAGCGGTGCGCGAAGCACAGGCAACAGAATTTGTGGAAAAAGCAGACGGCGGATACAATGCTGCTGTTTCGCAGGGGGGTACAAACCTTTCCGGTGGTCAAAAACAGCGGCTATCTATTGCACGTGCGCTGTGCAAAAATCCGGAAATCCTCATTTTCGACGACAGTTTTTCCGCACTGGACTACAAGACCGATAAAAAGCTGCGCAAAACGTTGAATCAAAAAACGGCCGACACGACCAAGATTATCGTGGCCCAACGCATTGGCACGATCAAAGATGCCGACACCATCATTGTGCTTGATGAGGGAAAGATCGTGGGGATGGGCAAACATAAGGAATTACTGAAAAATTGTCCCGTTTATCAGGAGATCGCCCATTCACAGCTTAGCGAGGAGGAACTTACATATGCCTAATAACGAATATAAGATTGGCAGCCAACATAAGACTGAACACAAAGGGCCGGGGATCGGCGGGGGACCGGGGATGTCGGTAGGCTCCGGCGAAAAAGCCAAAAATTTTGGGAAAACATGGGGCAAGCTTATTGCATATTGCAAGCCTTACCTGCCTGCCATCATCGTCGCGCTGTTGCTGGCGTGCGTCGGCTCCGTTTTCAATATTATCGGGCCGAGCAAGCTGAGCGAGATCACAGATCTCATCACGGCGGGTATGGGGGGCGGAGCCATAGACCTTGGCGCAATCACCGGTGTGGGGCTTACACTTGTCGCATTGTACCTAATGGGCTACGCATTCAATTACATTCAGGGCTTTATCATGGCGACTATGACGCAAAAGGTTTCCAAGAGACTGCGGACGGATATCTCGAAAAAGATCAACCGCGTACCTTTAAGTTATTTTGATAAGACGAGCTATGGCGATGTGCTCTCCCGCGTGACCAACGATGTGGATACCATTGGCCAGACGCTCAATCAAAGCATCGGTATGCTGGTGACATCCATCACGATGTTCGTCGGCTCTTTTATCATGATGCTTACGATCAACGTACTTATGACGGTAGCGGCGGTTGTCGCCGTGGTGATTGGGTTTGTTCTGATGCTTGTGATCATTTCGCACTCTCAGAAGCACTTCAACCGCCAGCAAAAAGCGCTTGGTAAAATGAACGGACATGTCGAGGAGGTTTACGCCGGGCATTCGGTTGTAAAAGCATACAATGGAGAAAAGGATGAGAAAAAAACATTTGATCAAATCAACAAAGATTTGTATCAAAGCGCGTGGAAATCCCAGTTTATGTCCGGTATGATGATGCCCATCATGACGTTTATTGGAAATCTTGGCTATGTTGCGGTGTGCGTTGTGGGCGCGATCCTTGCCATTAATGGCTCCATTACATTTGGTGTGATCGTAGCGTTTATGGTGTATATACGCCTGTTTACACAGCCGCTTTCGCAGATTGCGCAAGCAGCTACAACCCTGCAATCCACAGCTGCTGCAGGCGAGCGCGTGTTCGAATTTCTGGAAGAAAGGGAACTCGAGGATGAAAGCGGAAAAACACAGGTTTTAAAAAATATAGAAGGGAACGTTACATTTAAAAACGTTCAGTTTGGCTATACCAAAAACAAGACGATCATAAAAAATTTCTCCGTAGATGTAAAGGCCGGACAGAAGGTGGCAATCGTGGGGCCTACCGGCGCCGGAAAGACTACCATGGTAAACCTGCTCATGCGTTTTTATGAGATTGGGGATGGACAGATCAAGGTTGACGGCGTACCCATTGATTCGCTGACGCGCGAAAATGTGCACGATATGTTTTGCATGGTGCTTCAGGACACATGGTTGTTTGAGGGGACGATAAAAGAAAATATCATCTATAATAAAGAAGGCGTAACAGACGAGCAGGTTGTAAATGCCTGCAAAGCTGCGGGAGTTCACAAATTTATTACCTCGCTGCCACATGGTTATGATACGATCCTGAACGACAAGGCCAATCTTTCCGCGGGGCAAAAACAACTGATTACCATTGCGCGCGCCATGGTGGATGACGCTCCCATGCTCATCTTGGACGAGGCGACAAGCTCAGTCGATACGCGTACTGAGATCATGATCCAGCGGGCTATGGATAAACTGATGGACGGACGCACTACCTTTGTGATCGCGCACAGGCTGTCTACCATCAAGAATTCCAATTTGATCCTGACGATGTGCGACGGCGATATTGTCGAAGCAGGTACGCATGAGGAATTGCTTGCCTTAGACGGCGTTTACGCAGAGCTTTACAACAGCCAATTTGAAAATAACGCTGCGTAAATAGAGAAAAGACGTAAACACGGTTACCATAAAATAAAACAGCCTGTATCATTTGATACAGGCTGTTTTTGTTGACAAAAACAATTCAGTTTAAAGCTATTTATGATCAGAAAAAGAAAGAATGTTGATGTCAGATCAGTGTCAGGATATGGCGTGTAGACGGCAGGAAAATAACAATCTGCCGCTCTACTTGGTGTGTAACTACATTATCAAGTACAAAAGACTATACAAAAATAGGAATCAGATGGCGCAAGCCACCTTTTTGTTTATATAGAGGGGCTAAAAGATGGGTATATTTGGCGTGTGTTTAATAAAATAAAAAAGCCTCGTTCCCACAACGCATTAGTATCTTCCGCATCTCTTAATGACAGAAAATCAGCACTTTTGAATCGATTCAAATAACGCTGAAACTTTTCATGATTTGTATTGAGAATCATACCTGCCCTGAAATCCTTTACACAGAACCAGATGCCGACGATTTATGAAGTAATTTCCACTTTAATTGCATGTCGAAAAGGATGCTTTTTAAAACGTTTAAAGAGAGTTTGTATTCTTTTAAAATATCAAGAAGTTCCGCATTACCTAAAAGATCAATTGCTATGCTGCGCTCAATCCCCGCTAACTTAGACAAATAATCGGACACCATAATTTCTAAATCCCAATCGTAGTTAGGGGCTTGGATTATATCTACGAATTCATAAACGAATCCTAACGGCCTGTTCAATGAGAAATAAGTTATTTCAGATGCATTTCGCTTTTTTTGTAAAGCTAATGCTTTGCTCACTGAATCGTAGATGTGAGTCTTAAAATCCATTTCATCATCGCATGTAATATCTGCATAAAACAAACCAATCATCGCCGCTGATTCGATTTCTTCACGCCGCATTTTCTTTAGATAGGGTGAGCATGCATCAAAAATAGTTTTGCAATATCTATCCAACAAAAAATCAAACCTAACATTATAATCAACCATTTTTTACCACATCAATTCTTTCAGCCCTTGGATTTTTTTTTTGAAGGCTTTGACGAATTTGGTATTTTTGTTTGATCCTTTTCTCCAACCCACATTTCAATTTCCTTCACGTACTCCATATTATAGGTGACAGGAAGCATGACGTGCATAGCTTTTAATTCGTTAGCGAATTCTCTTGCCGTTATTGCGGATTTTCGAGGTACATTGTATGCTGCAGGATCATCATCCCCGCAGCGCCTTATCAATATAGTACTGGCTTTATCCCTTGGATCATCGCTTACCTGAAACATTATTTTCGTCCAATTAAACAAAGCTCTAAAACGCGAACTAAGACAAACAGAGCCTTTACTATTTACTTTAATCGAAACTGTGTTCAATCTGTTTGGTTTTCGTGGCACATCGCGGAATTTAGTAATATCGATTTTAGTGATATCCAAAGTTTCATCACCCCACAAAGATAAAATTCAGTATAAAAATATGGTGTTTATGATAAAAATATAGTATCATTTTTTTATCAGATAAACAATATTTTTAAGTGTTTTCGGAGAATTTGATGAAAAATGGCGCAAGTTTTGAAAGTTTTGTAGCATATGTCTACCAGTCGCTTCTGGATTTAAGTAGTTTTGATAGCATTGTCTCAAAAAATGTTTCCATTAAAGGGCTTTCCGGCCTGGTGAGTGAGTTTGATGTATATTATGAGTTTAATCATCTGAATATGCGTTTTCGGGTCGCCATAGAATGCAAAGACTGGTCGAAAGCTGTGGATGTGAGCCAAGTAAGGGATTTTGGTTCTAAAATAAGCGATTTGAATAATATTGCAGGGGTGTTTATAGCTCGCAGTGGATACCAAACAGGTGCTAAGCAGTATGCAGAGAAAAAGGGGATTTTACTCTTGACAATCGATGATTTACCTACCATTCCCCAGTTGCTTGGCGCCAAAATTTCAAAATTGCTTTTACCTGATGAACATGTTATGGGGGAGCCATTTTGGGCCCTATTAGGTACAAACGACACAAAGCCGGACGGAACTTATTATTCTCTTCCCGACGAGCCGGAGGTTGTGATACCACTTTTTTTCTCTAAAAATGTTGCAAAACAATTCCATATGGCTCAAAGCGACCCAAGTGAATGGTGTGTCAGGGGAATTTCCCAAAACCATTTGAGTTTTCTGATTGATATGCCACAACCTGCTTTTGCCGTATGCATATTGCCCACTGTTCGGAGCGAAATACAATTCATTTATTTAAGCAAGCAGGATGTAAAAGCGAATTACTTGTTTCGTTGATATCGCCATATGATCAAACGTATATAAAGGTGAACAATGCGACACAATTGGCACATCATTTCATCATTTTCATAAAGCGTGTGTAAGAAACGTGTATAGAAAAAAGAAAACCCGCTATATAAGCGGGTTATTCTTGCATATGTAATGTGTTGCCGAAATAGATGTCGCCTGGAAAAGGCTTGGTTATAATATTTTAGAACAATACTGTTCAAGGTTTTCCACATTATCTTTATTCAATTACTGTGGCTATTGCCAACCGTTTTTCATTGAACTCTACTAGGAGGATACATTTTTAAATTCCATTAGTGAAGAATACTAACTCTATTCCGACAAATATGCTATAATTGTAACAAAATGTGAAAGGCGATACGATAGATGGGTGAGCGGATTTTTCTTGATGGGGTATTCATTCCGGCAATCAATTTCTCTATGCAACAAAATGCCGTTCCTGTTCTACGGCAATTTACAATAAAAAATCAAACAGCTGAACCAATCGAAAATATTGAAATCAATATAGTTTCGTCGCCGGAATTCGTCATTCCTTGGCACAAGCATATTGATATGTTGCCTTCGGATGGGAACCTGAGTCTCGGGGCAGTAAACCTTGCTTTCTACTCAGAGTACCTTTTCTCTCACGGAGAAACTGTCGGGAACACTTCATATTACTGTCGCGTCTGGAACTGAAACACTGGAGGAAATGATACAACCTATTGATTTACTAGCATATGATCAATGGGCTGGAACTGCTGTTATGCCTGAAATGCTGGCCGCGTTTGTCACACCCAATCATACATATATTACACGCATTCTGGCAGCAGCTGGTGTGTTTTTGGAAAAGTGGGATAACGATCCTTCATTCACTGCTTACCAGAGCAAAGATCCAAATCGGGTGCGAAAACAGATTGCTGCTATTTATGGCGCCATTCAGCAAGAAAATATAATGTATATCCAGGCACCACCAAGTTTTGAAATCATGGGGCAACGTATTCGGTTAAGCGATAGTATCAATACGGATAAAATGGCAAACTGCCTGGATCTGACCCTTCTGTTTGCGTCTTGTCTTGAAGCCGCCGGGCTGAATGCTTTGTTAGTATGTGTGGAAGGGCATGCCTTTGTAGGTTGCTGGCTGGAAGACGAGTGCTTTCCTGAATGCGTGCAGGATGACGCTTCTTTGCTGGGCAAACGCATTGCCGAGGGGATTCATGAAATTTGTCTTGTAGAGTGCACCACAATGACAGCGGGAAGCGGAGCCGATTTTGACGCTGCCGAGCGAGCCGCCGCCAAAAAGTTGGAAACTGCCTGTTTTGATATGGTGGTAGATGTCAAGCGTGCCAGAGGAAGTGGCATTCGGCCAATTCCGCTTCGCATTACAGGGCAGGATGGTTCGGTGTCCTATGAGAAAACAGAACTTCGGCAAAACACAACAGATGGTATTACCTCGGCACCCAGAGAAGTGGCAGTCTACGATAAACTCCCATACGCAAACGGGATTCAAACAACAAAACAACAGGTATGGGAGCGCAAACTGCTGGATCTCAGCCTGCGCAATACACTGCTGAATTTCAGGGTGACCAGAAATTCCATTCAGTTGCTCACCAACCACCTTGGCCGGCTGGAGGACGCCATTTCGGATGGGCAGGAATTTCAAATTATGCATATGCCCCAGGATTTGGTCAGCAATATGCGAGACTCGAAGATATTCGAGATTGAAACAGGAAAAGATATCCTGGATGTGATGATGGATACCGAATTTGACAATCACCGCCTGCGCACATTTTTGAGCGAGGGGGAACTTGCGGCCAGAATTGTTCACTTGTATCGGCAGGCCAAGGTAGGTCTTGAGGAAAACGGCGCAAACACACTATTTCTTGCTCTGGGATTCCTGCGCTGGTACGAAAATGACATAACAGAAAAAGCCCGGTATGCGCCATTAGTTTTATTGCCAGTGGATATCGTACGAAAATCTGCACTCAAAGGATATGTTGTACGCATCCGGGATGAAGAACCACAGATGAATATCACCTTGCTTGAAATGCTGCGACAGGATTTTGGCCTTACTATCAGCGGGCTGGATCCGTTACCTACAGACGATAAGGGCGTAGACCTGAGCCTGATATTCAACATCATTCGGCAGGCGGTTATGGACAAATCCCGCTGGGACGTTGAGTCATTGGCATTTTTGGGCATTTTTTCATTCGGGCAATTCATTATGTGGAACGATATACGCAATCGTTCGGAAGAGTTGCGCCAAAACAAAATTGTTGCCAGCCTGATGACTGGCAACTTAGAATGGGAGCAAAAGGATAGTTTTCCAAAAGCGGACAATCTGGATGCTATCTTCTCGCCGGCGGATCTTGCCATCCCAACAAGCACCGACTCCTCGCAGTTAACTGCCATTTGTGCCGCCAGTGAGGGAAACAGTTTTGTTTTACACGGCCCTCCTGGTACAGGGAAATCACAAACGATTACCAACATTATTGCAAACATGCTGTTTCAAGGGAAAACGGTCTTGTTCATTGCAGAAAAAATGGCTGCGCTTTCCGTGGTGGAAAAAAGACTGTCCAACATTGGGCTTGGGCCGTTCAGTTTGGAGTTGCACTCCAACAAAGCGCGAAAAAAGGATGTACTAAACCAACTGGAGGAAACGCTTGGCATTGGCCAGCTCAAAAGACCGCAGGAGTATGAGCAGGAAGCTGAGCGCCTGTATGAATTGCGCAAGGGCTTAAATGCCACGATGCAGGCAATCCACAAAAAGCAGGCCTGCGGCCTTTCTTTATATGAAATCATCTCTGTTTATGAGAATTACATTAAGGCGCCTGGGTCTATTGCCATAAACGAAGCGGTGGTTGAAAGTTATACTCAGCAAAAACACGCGCAATGGATAGATACATTAGACAAGGTCGCCACAACCTCGCAGGCGTGTGGTGGCGCGCATAAAAACCCTTTGTGCGCTTTGCGTACTTCAACCTACTCCTCACAGCTGCGGGATGCTATAGGAAACAGTGGAACGTCGTATAAAAATACCCTTACTGAACTAAAAGACACGGTAACACAACTGGCGGCGCTTTTTACGTTGCCATTTTCCGAGCAAAAGGAACAATGCTTTGTCATTGCCCGGCTTTGTACCCTTCTGTTTGAAGGAGAATATATTCCACAAAAGCTATATGAATGCGCGGATCTTTCTCAAATGGAAGAGCTTGTCATGTCTGTATGTCAGCATGGAAAACAGCGCGATGCACTTGCTGGTCAATTGCTCAATGACTTTACCGAAGATGTGCTGTCTTTTGACGAGGAAGGTGCCCGAATTGCGTGGAATGCGGCCTCGGGAAAGTGGTTCCTGCCCAAGGCGCTGGGCCAAAACCGGGTTATCAAATCATTAAGACCTCTTTGTAAAAACCCTGCTGTACTGCAGAAACAGAGCATATCGAATATTCTTGACACTATCACTGCATATAAACTAAATGCGAAAATTGTGGGGGACAATAGCCAAGCATTTGGAGATCGGTTTGGGTTTGTCTGGAACAATGGCTATGCTAATTTTGACCAAATCAATGCCATTTACACACAAACGGTCTCCTTGCGTCAAACACTGGTGACGGCAAGTGCTTCTGTCGAAGGGAAAGCAAAGGCGGATGCCATTTTGGCCAAGGGATATTTTGCTGACACAGTTGCTTTCCGCCAATTGAACGAAGGGATGAATGTTCGCCTGCAAACATTGATGGGGCAGCTAACTGCGGGTGAGCACGCTCTTACAGAAGTGGGAATTTGTGATACCAGTGTATTTGCCCCACGTGAGAACTGGATTTCCCATATGTGCCAAATGGTTGATGGCTGGCTGGCCAATCTCAACGAATTGAGAGATTGGTGCATCTATCTCTCCGCCAAACAGGAAGCGGATGCAATGGGGCTGCAAAGTGCTGTTGAGGCTTTGGAAAGCGGACTGGTATCAGAGAGTGATTTGGTTGCTGCGTTTGAGAGGGCGTTGCACCTTTCCACCGCTGAAAGGATTATTGCCGCAGATGCTTCATTGCAAAATTTTAGTGGCACCGGGATGGAAACGAATATCCGGCATTATCGCGAGGCCTCTTCTTGTTTTGAACAGCTTACGCGCGAAGAACTTTTAGCGCAACTCTCCTCCAAAGTCCCAAACACAAATGCAAATGTGGCAGATTCCTCCGAAATCGGAATTTTGAAACGGGCAATCCGTAGCGGAGGGCGCGGCCTCTCTATACGGAGGTTGTTTGACATGATCCCGAACCTTTTGCCAAGGCTGTGCCCCTGCCTTTTGATGAGTCCGATTTCTGTGGCGCAATATATTGATCCTTCCTATCCACAGTTTGATTTAGTAATATTTGATGAGGCGTCACAATTACCTACAAGTGAAGCCGTGGGCGCCGTTGCGCGAGGTAAGAACCTGATTGTGGTTGGCGACCCAAAACAGTTGCCGCCGACCAGCTTTTTTGAGAGCAACCGGACAGACGAAGATAATTTTGAGCAGGAAGACCTCGAAAGCATTCTGGATGATTGCCTGGCGCTCTCCATTCCAGAAACCTATTTGTTGTGGCACTATCGTTCCCGGCATGAAAGCCTAATTGCGTTTTCCAATCGCGAGTATTACAACAATGAGCTTTTGACATTCCCTTCACCCAACGCGCTTGTTTCTGAGGTGATTTTTGTCCCTGTGAAGGGTTTTTATGACCGCAGCAAGACACGGCAAAATGAAGCGGAAGCAACCGAAGTAGTGAAAGAAATTGTGCGTCGTCTGTCTGATGAGACACTCCGTAATCAAAGCATTGGAGTTGTCACCTTCAGCTCGGTGCAGCAAAATCTTATTGATGACAAGTTGCAAGAGGAGTTCGCGAGATATCCTGACCTCGATGAATGGAACAGCAATGCAAATGAACCGGTATTTATTAAGAATCTGGAAAACGTGCAGGGCGACGAGAGAGATGTGATTCTGTTCTCAGTGGGCTATGGCCCCGATGCCGAAGGTAAAGTCACCCTGAATTTCGGGCCTTTGAATCGCGCTGGTGGCTGGCGTCGGTTGAATGTGGCTGTGTCCCGCGCCCGCCAGAAGATGATCGTTTATTCAACGCTTTCACCGGAACAAATTGATCTGTCCAAAACACGTGCGGAAGGCGTTGCCGGACTGCGCGCCTTTTTGGAGTTTGCCAAAAACGGAAAGCAGGCACTGCATACGCAGGAAGCAAGAAGTGCAGACGGCGCCGACACAAATGCGATTATTAACAACATCGCGGACGCTTTACATGATATAGGTTATCAGGTCAGTACAAATATTGGATATTCACGGTACCGCCTTGATATCGGCATTGTACACCCTGATGAGCCGGATGAATACCTGCTTGGCATTCTATTGGATGGCGAACGCTACCGTGATGCAGGAACGGCGCGTGACCGCAACATACTACAGGATAACGTATTGGGCTCCCTTGGCTGGAGTATTCATCATGTGTATACGCTCGACTGGCTGCAAAGCCCGGAAAAGGAGATTCGAAAAATTGTAACGGCAGCTAAAAGAGCCTTGGAACAGCCCAGGACCCCAGTGGAACTTATCGCTGCCGTACCCTCGCCGATAAAGCCACTTGAGCAATATGAGCGGATTGAGGTTGTATCAGCCCAACCGTCAGAACAACCCAACTACACCGTTTGTGCGCTTATGCCGGTATCCCGGCCTGCAGAGACGTTTTATTTGCCAGAAAATGCGCGCATTGTTATGAATCAAATCACGGAGGTCATTCAGCAAGAGGCGCCCATCAGCAGTACCTTGCTCACAAAGCGCATCATCAACGCATGGGGCATGACACGGGCAGGGAACAGGATCAATAGTTACATGGATGACTTATACCGACGCATGCAATTGCCGCGCACCAAAACATTGGAAACAGTGTTTTACTGGAATGTTGGACAGGATCCCAAGATGTATGACCTGTACAGACCGCCGGCAAACGAAGAAACCCGGCGCAATATGGATTACATCTGCAAGGAGGAGACTGCACAAGCCATCAAGTTTGTGCTTGAGAATCAGGTGAGCCTCACGCGAGAAGATCTAAAAAGGGAAACATACAAGTTATTTGGCTTTTCGCGAATGGGTCAGAGCATGGATGATTATATCAACGCAGGGATTGACTATTCCATATTGATCGGAATCGCATTTGAAGATAGTGACCGTATTGTTCTTAAGTGAACACTTGAACCCTTGTAAAATCCATGCAATTGAATCCCTTCGGGGTAAATACATTTTCGATCGGGCAAGCCACACGATCATGGATATCGGAATCTTTCTGTTCTTCTTTGTCCGTGCTGACTCTTTCATAGGCTGCTACCAAAAGGAGAGACTTTTTATAGCTGCCCCTTTCTTTAGCTGCAGCCCTTTCCATGTTTTCTTCCCTATGGATGAGAGAATTTTCTTCATTTCTAATTCACTTGTTACTCTATGTTTTATTAAAAAACTCGATACTATACCTACAAATAAAATATTGGAGGTTTTTGTATGAACTCAAAATTGGGTGAAGCAGAAAAGCAATCGATTGTGGAACAGTATCAGCGGGGTACGTCTGTCGCAGTATTATGCTTAAAGGCAGGTATCCCACAGAGCACCATCTATTTCTGGATCAATCTTTACTGTAAAACGGTTACCGATACCGGCAGAACATTCACACCAAGAGATTTTGACGCACAGAAGAAGCGTATCGAAAAGCTGGAAGGTATCATTACTGTTCTAAAATCAGTAGATTGCACCATCTCCTCGCCATTAAAAGAGAAGTTGGATGCTTTGGAATCCCTGCGTGGGAATTTCAGTGTGTACACTCTATGTCAAGCTCTGGAGGTCCCCCGCGGCACTTTCTATAATCATATCTTCCGTAATAAGCGCAATAACACTGTTCAGAGGAAAAAGCAGGAAGAGTCACGTGTGCTGATTCGGGAAGTCTACGATGAATATGATCAACTATTTGGCGCAAAGAAAATACAGGTTATACTTGCTGAGCGGGGACATACAGGCAGCGAAAAAATCGTGGCAAAACTTATGCGCGAAATGGGGCTTTATAGCATCAGAGATATGGCAAAAAAGGAGTATAAGAAGCAGCTACGGCAGGAGAAAAAACGGAATGTGCTGGATCGACAATTCAACACAGATCAGCCTAACCAGGTTTGGGTAAGCGATGTTACCTATTTTAACTGGAATAATAAAACCTATTACATATGTGTCATTATTGATCTGTATTCTCGTAAAATTGTTACGCATCGGATTTCATTACGTAATAGCACTCAGCTTATTACAGCTACGTTCAAAGAAGCTTACACTTTGCGAAATCCAACTGGTTCCCTGACCTTTCACAGCGATCGTGGTGTGGCATACATATCATATTCTTTTCGTGGGCTGCTAAAAAGTCTGGGCGTAACACAATCGTTTTCGAATTCCGGTCAACCTCATGACAATGTTGTCTCGGAATCGTTTTTTGCTTCCATGAAAAAGGAGAAACTGTACAGGACAGATTATCGGTCTGAAATAGACTTCAAGCGGAAAGTGAGTGAATATATTGATTTTTACAATGAGAAGCGACCACATGCCACCCTGCGCTACAAAAGGCCAAATCAGGTGGAAGAAGCCTTCTTTAATAATCGTAATTGAGGCTATAAAAACTGGACAAGGGGGTTCAGATTAGGTTTTTTCAGAGTTTTGCCATGCGAAATTTGAGTTTTTGCTACTTTCAAACTGGACTTGAAAATATTTGCATCCCTCATAAACCCTCTTAACATCAGCTTTTGCGCAAAGAAAAGGTAGCTAGTCCGTTCGGATTAGCTACCTAGCTTCATATGGTGGAGACAGCTGGGCTCGAACCAGTGACCCCTTGCGTGTGGAGCAAGTGCTCTACCAACTGAGCTATGCCTCCGATGTGTTTTATTATAGCATAGATGTTAGCGCTTGAAAATGGATTTTTTTTGAAATACGCTACTTTTTTATGGGCAACGGGTTACAAATATATGCAAAGAGAATGGCAATAGGATTGGAAAACAGCATCTGTATATTAAGAAAATATAAAGATAAATGAAAAATTTGGAGTAATTTTATTAGGATTTTATGAATTTTGGTTTCGGTTCATATCCAGGCAATAAAATATGCTATAATAAAAGATATTATTAGGGCGTTGAAAGGACTGACATGGGGGAGAAAGAGCGTTTTCAGACTGACTGTAAAATGGGGCTTACGGACGAGCAGGTCAAGAGCCGGATTGACGCGGAGCTGACGAATAATTTTAACACCAACACAACAAAATCATATCGCCAGATTTTTAAAGATAATTTGTTCACTTTTTTCAATGTGCTGAATTTGGTGTTTACCGTTTTGATCATTATGACGGGCTACATCAAAGAGCTTGTCTTTTTGCTTGTAGTCGTGGGGAATCTTATCATAGGTATCGCGCAGGAGATCGTGACCAAAAAGACACTGGATAAGCTTTCCGTAATTGTCGCCGCTAAGGTGGATGTCGTGCGCAACGGCAAAGAATACAGGATTAACGTTGCAGACCTTGTACTGGACGACATTATGCAAATGAAGCCCGGCGATCAGGTATGTGCCGACGGGATTATCCTCGAAGGTACTGTGGAGGTAAACGAATCGCTGATTACGGGCGAAGCGGACGTGGTTGTAAAATCCGCAGGGGATTTTCTGTATTCCGGCAGCTTTATTGTCTCCGGTAATGCCTATACACGCGTAGAGCGGGTGGGTATGGAGAATTATGCCAACAAAATTTCATACGACGCGAAAGCGTCCAAAAAACGGACTTCCGAGCTTCGCACGGCGTTGAATAAAATATTGAAGGTTATCAGTATTATTATTGTGCCAATCGGGATATTGTTGTTCCTGAAGCAAGGGCTTATCGTGGGGCTGCCGATTGCGGATAATACGGTTAAAACAGTTGGGGCCCTCATAGGGATGATTCCGGAAGGGCTTATTTTACTGACGAGTATTTCCCTTGCGACGAGCGCGGTGATCCTCGCCACAAGGCGGACGCTTGTGCAGGACCTTTACTGTATTGAGACGCTCGCAAGGGTTGACGTGCTCTGCCTCGATAAAACAGGGACGATCACTGAGGGCAAAATGCACGTGGAAAAGGTCGTCAATCTGGATCAAACGGAATATATCGACGAGATATTGGCAAATATGGCGGGAGCCCTGCAGGACGACAACGCCACCTTCCACGCGGTTGTGGAAAAATTCGGGAAGCGGTTCGACTATCAGGTCAGGTCAATCGTACCCTTTTCCTCCGCTCGTAAATACAGCGGAGTCAGCTTTGAGCAGGAAGGAACCTACTTTCTGGGAGCGTTTGAATTTATTTTTCCTGAGGGATACGGGGATATCGATACGGAGCAGTACGCAAAAGAGGGATGCCGCGTTCTTGTTCTGGCGCACAGCGATACAATGGACGTAATCGATAATAAAGTGCCAGTGGGGATGAAGCCTTTGGCGCTGCTATTGATTACGGACCGCATCCGCGACGATGCTGCGGCGACGCTGGAATATTTCGAAAAGCAAAAGGTACAGCTTAAAATTATCTCGGGCGACAGCCCGGTCACAGTCAGCGCGGTTGCAAGGCGTGCTGGAATGAAGGAATATGACGCAGTGGATGCGACCACGCTTAAAACGCCGGAAGATATCGAAGCGGCGGCAAAGAAATACAATGTATTTGGGAGGGTTACGCCCTCGCAGAAAAAGGAACTGATTACAGCGCTGAAAAAGCAGGGGCATACGGTCGCCATGACAGGCGATGGTGTAAACGATGTTTTGGCGCTTAAGGAATCGGACTGCAGCATTGCAATGGCGTCCGGCAGCGACGCAGCCAAAAATATTGCAAACCTGGTGCTGCTTGATTCCAATTTTGCGACAATGCCGGGCATTGTAAATGAAGGCCGCAAGGTGATTAATAATATCGAGCGTGTGGCTACATTGTTTATCACCAAGACAGTATATGCCGTGTTGCTGGCGCTTGCAACTGTCATCTTCCTTGATAACAGCTATCCGTTTACGCCGCTGCAGCTTACGCTGATCAGTTTCGTAACGATTGGATTTCCTGCATTCTTTCTTGCGCTGGAACCGAATTTTGCTCCAATCAAAAAGCGGTTTTTGCTTAACATCCTGAAGAAATCGCTTCCAGGCGGATTATCTGTCATCATAGGGATTCTGGTGGTCAATATCCTCGCCGGGATTTTCAACTATACGCCCGCGGCAGTTTCCACAATGTGCATGCTGCTTGCGGTAGCAGCGGGCATGTGGGTGGTTGCAAAGGTCAGCGTACCATTTACCACTGCGCGGAAGGTTATTTTTGGAAGCGCAATCGGCCTGTTTTTCCTGTGCCTGATCTTCCTGAGTTCTTTCTTTGATATTGCACCCATCAGTCTGCCGCAGGCGGTTGTCGTGCTTGCGATTACGGCGGTGATGCCGTTCATGATGAAGCTCGTGGAAAAGGGCGTTGGAAAATGGGCGGATAAAATACTGTCAAAAAAGCTGATTAAAAAAGGCCTGAGCAAAATCAAATAGGAATGAGATAGTATTTGCCAAAAGGGGATGTTTTGAGTGTTGCTGAATGGGGCTCAGGTTCCCCTTTTGTTATCCTGTAGACCGCAGGAGGGCAAGAATAAAAAAATAGTATTGACACATCCATAGGATTCATGTTATAAATTATGTAAAAGATGTAAACGTTATCATTTTCAATGACCAGCTTTATAATACAGTACCCGGAGATACTTTATGGCAGTTACAATCAAGGATATCGCATCAAAAGCAAATGTATCCATCGCGACGGTTTCCAGATACCTGAACAACCCTGAAGTCGTCTCGGTAAAAACGGGGAAGGCCATTCAGGAAGCAATCGAAGAGCTGGACTATACGCCCAACGACATTGCGCGCAGCCTGATCACAAACAACAGTTATACGATCGGGCTGATATTACCGGATATTAATAACGTTTTTTATCCTCCTATTTTAAGAGGGATAGAGGATATCGCAGAGCAATATGATTATATTTTTTTCTTATGTAATACAGACCAGAATATACGGCGCGAAAAAAAATATATCGACGTTTTGCTCAGCAAACGGGCCGCCGGAATGATTTTTATCGGCACACGGCCAACGGACGACGAAAAAAACAGGCATATCTTTACGCTGAGTAAAAAGCTCCCCGTATTGCTCCTGTATGAGCATTTCGAGGGAATCAGCAGCATAACGACAGACGATATGCTCGGATCATACAAGGCGGTCAATTACCTGCTCGATCTTGGGCACAGGGACATAGCCTTTGTGAGCGCCCCGCCAAATTTTTCGACCTACGTGCGAAAGCGCCGCGGATATGAAAAGGCGATGCGCGAAGCCGGGATTCCATTCAGGGACGAATATGTCGTATACCAGGATGCTTATGAGTCGGGCGGTTATCAGGCGATGTGCCAGCTGCTCAAACTCAAAAACCGCCCTACCGCTGTGCACGCGGTCAACGACCAGATGGCGATCGGCGTGATGCGCGCGGCGCTTGAAAACGGGCTTAAAATACCGGAAGACCTTTCCGTAGTGGGCTTCTCCAATTCATCGATCTCTTCACAGATATATCCAAGGCTCACAACGGTAAACCAGTTTGGTTATGATGTTGGCAAAATGGCGGCAAAAAAAATAATCAATATGATCAATAAAAAAGACGTGGACAAAACCATGGAATTGATCGAGCCTGAGCTTGTTGTCAGGAACTCCTGCGCAAGAATAGGGCAGTAACCGCTTTTTATAAATACATTTTATTACAGTTATCAAATAGTTACGTAAGCAATATTGCTGTACGGCGTTCACGATTGTATCCGTGTCGTTCGCTGCGGCTCATGAATTAACTGTAAATTTTCACAGGAAACACAACTGAATGAAAGCAAATGCTTAACTCTGGTAAAAAAGGATGATGGCAATATTATTTAAACAAAAATGAAAACGTTTACATTTCGAGACATGACAATACGAAAAGGAGAAAATGAGATGAAAGCAGTCGTTTATGAAAAACCAAGGGAGTTTGGCGTTACGGAAATCGGCAAACCAAAAATCGAGGACAATCAGGTACTTTTAAAAGTGGAGCTGTGCGGGATTTGCCGTACGGATATGCACATCCATAACGGTGAATTTATTTCACGCTTTCCGCTTACGCCTGGGCATGAATTTACGGGATATGTCAGCGAAGTCGGCAAAAATGTAGAAGGGTTTGCGGTTGGGGACAGGGTGGTTGCAGATAACACGGTACTGTGCGGGGAATGCGAATATTGCCGTCGCGATATGCCGCTTTTCTGCGAACGTTTTTATTCCCTTGGTGTAAATGGACCGGGTGGATTCGCGGAATATGTCGCAGTCAATTATGACAAGGTGTTCCACATCAGCGACAGCCTTACGTTTGAGCAGGCCGCGTTTGCGGAGCCGGTTGCTTGCGCGGTGCATGGAATGGATGTGATCGACGTTTCGTGCGGGGATGACATTCTGGTTTTCGGCGCGGGGCCGACCGGTATTATTTTGACGCAGCTTTTGAAGCAGGGCGGGGCGGGCCGTGTAGTAGTATGTGCTTCCTCCCGCAAAAAACTGGAGCTGATCGAAAAAAACGGATATGCGCAAACAGTCCTGATGGACAGGGGCGATTACTCTTTGCACACGGGCGAACTGATCGATATGGCTCCGAAGGGCTTTGATATCGTAGTCGACGCCACAGGCTCGCCAAAGGTTCTCGAGCAATGCTTCAATTTTGTCCGGCCAACCGGAAAGATCGTGATTTATGGAGTTTGCGGAAATGACGAACGTATCACGATCAGCCCATACCGCATTTTTGAAAATGAGCTGAAGATACTCGGTTCCTTTGCACAGACGCATTGTTTTCCCCGTGCGGTGAAGTTTCTGGAGGAAGGAATCGTCAAGGTGGACGACCTTGTTTCCAGCACGTATCCTTTGAGCGAATTTTCCGATGCGCTGGAGTTGATGGAAAAGGGAAAAGACATTTTGAAAATTATGATAAAGCCATAACAGGCGGCTTCAAAAGCACTTGAATGAAAGGGGGAAAAACATGAACGGTGAGAACGAATTTATTCTGGAGATGAAGAACTGCCGAAAGGAATTTCCGGGCGTTGTGGCGCTCGACGATGTTTCCCTGTATGTAAAGCGCGGGGAAGTACATGCGCTGATGGGGGAAAATGGCGCGGGGAAATCCACCATCATGAAAATACTTGCGGGGATTTATACCCTGGACGGCGGAGAAATCCTTATGAATGGGGAACCCTTTGTTGCAAAAAGTCCTGCGGACGCACTGCAAAAGGGCATATCCATGATCCATCAGGAGCTAGAAATGCTTCCGGATATGACTGTGGAACAAAACATCTTCGCCGGAAGGGAAAAAGCGGGGCCCTGCGGGGTAATCAACAGGAAAAAGCTGGTCAGGCAGGCGCAAAAAATACTGGATGATATGAATCTTGATATTGACGCGAATACCCGTGTACGGGATCTCAGCGTTGCCCAGATGCAGATGGTGGAGATTGCCAAGGCAACCTCTGTCAATGCGGAGATCATCATTATGGACGAGCCGACCTCGGCAATCCCGGATAAAGAAGTGGAACAGCTTTTCGAAATTATCGGACGTCTTAAAAAACAAAATAAAGCAATTATCTATATTTCCCACAGGCTGGATGAGATTTTCCAGATTACAGACATGATCACTGTGATGCGCGACGGCTGTCTTGTGGGCACAAAGCCCACAAAGGATATCACGCGTGAAGAGCTTGTGCATATGATGGTAGGCCGGGAGCTTAAGGATATGTTTGTCAAAGAGAGCGGCCGGGAATTTGGGAAGAACAGCGACGTGGTACTGAAGGTGGAAGGGCTCACCCGGGAAGGTGAATTTGAGGACGTAAGCTTTGAAGTGCACCGCGGAGAAATTTTTGGCATTTCAGGCCTCATGGGCGCAGGGCGAACAGAGGTAATGGAAACTGTGTTTGGCATGCGCAGCGCGGATGCGGGAGAAATATACCTGAACGGAAACAAGGTAAAGATCAAAACGCCAAAGGATGCTATTCGGCAGGGAATCGCGTTTATCACTGAGGACAGGAAGCTGTACGGACTGAATCTCTTAGGCTCGATCAAAACAAACATAACGCAGGCATATATGGATCAAATCACCAAAATGAGCTGCATTATGGATTTGAAAAAGGAAAAGGGGACAGTCGATTCCCTGATGAAAACACTTCGCGTAAAAGCGCCGGACAGGGAAACAATCGTCAATAATTTATCCGGCGGGAACCAGCAAAAGGTTGTCATTGCCAAATGGCTGATGGGGAAACCGGACGTACTCATTATGGACGAGCCGACGCGGGGAATTGACGTGGGCGCAAAGGCGGAGATTTACCAGATCATGGACTCCCTTGCAAAAGAGGGAAAGACGATTATTATGATCTCTTCGGAAATGCCTGAGCTTCTTGGAATGAGCGACCGCGTGGTGGTGTTGTGCAACGGGAGGATAACAGGAGAATTTCTGCGGGATGAATGCAGTCAGGAAAAGCTGATGGCATGTGCGATTGGCGAGGGAGGTATGAACTAATGGAAAAGAGTTTGAAACAATTTGGTGTAAAAAAGTTACTTGGAAAATATGCGGTATACCTGGCGTTTTTGATACTGTTTATCGCGTGCGCGCTCGCGTCGCCGGTGTTCCTCACCGCAAATAACCTGATCAATGTGCTGCGGCAGATCGCCGTCATCGGAATCATCAGCGTGGGCATGACGTTCGTTATTATTACAGGCGGAATCGACCTCTCGGTAGGCGCGATCGTAGCAATGAGCGCGGTCGTCGCCACAAGCTTTGCCAGGGAAGGCTCGCAGTTCCCCGTAGGATTTGCGGTGCTCCTTGGCATTCTGGTCGGCCTTGCAATGGGCGCGTTTACAGGCTTCTTTGTTGCAAAAATGAAAGTCGCCCCGTTTATCGCCACGCTTGCCACAATGACCATAGGCAGGGGGTTTGCTTATATCTATACGGATGGTAGGCCGATCACGGGCCTTTCCGACGCATATACGTTTATTGGAAAAGGAACGGTCGGCGTGGTTCCGGTTCCGGTCATCATTTTTGCGGTGGTGGTGGTAATCGGCGTGTTCCTGCTGCATTACACTAAATTCGGACGGCAGGTATTCGCGGTCGGCGGAAACGAGCATTCGGCGGTCGTATCCGGCATCAACGCCACAAAAATCAAATTTTTCGTTTACCTGCTTTCAGGCCTGCTTTCAGCAGTTGCGGCAATCGTGCTTTCCTCGCGGATACAGACAGGGCAACCAAACGCGGGAGACGGATACGAGCTTGACGCGATTACCGCGGTCGTGATCGGCGGTACCAGTCTTTCCGGGGGAACGGGAACAATCGTCGGCTCTATGATCGGTATGCTGATTATCGGCGTGATGACCAATGGGCTTGACCTTTTGAGCGTATCGTCATATTACCAGCAGGTAATCAAAGGCGTAATCATACTCGTCGCGGTCACGATGGACCGCAAAAAATTAGCATAGGAATTAAATTTGCCGAAAGGCAGAAAAAAAGGCTCACAAGCCAAATAACAGGAGGAAAACATGAAAAAAATAGTGGTTTTGGTTTTGGCGGTATTCCTGGCGTTTTCGCTGGTCGCTTGTTCTGCGGGAGGGGAAACCCCAAGCGCGGCGGCAACGGAAAGTGCCGCAGGATCGGCAGAACAGACAGAATCGGCTCAGCCGGCTGCACAGTCAGGGGAAAAGGACGAATATGTAATCGGCGTAACCATCCCCAATATGCAGAATGAATCGAATGCGGTATACGCCGAGGCAATGCAGAAGTACGCAGACGAGCTTGGCAATGTAAAGCTGCTCGTGACGGATGGCGCTGGTTCGGCGGAAAACCAGGTATCCCAGTGCGAAACCTTTGCAACACAGGGAGTGGACGCCGTCATCCTTTGCCCATACGACGCGCAGGGCTGCGTACCTGCGGCACAGGCGTGCGTGGATGCGGGCATCCCGGTGCTGACCTCTAAGGTTGAAATTGCCGACCAGAGCCTTGTATCCTGCTATGTTGGGGCGGACGATTTCAACGGCGGCCAGATCGAAATGCAGTATATTGCGGATAAGCTTGGCGGTAAGGGAAATATCGTAGTACTGGAAGGCCCGACGGGGATTTCTGCGGCGACGCTCCGCATGGACGGCATCAACGACGTACTGGCAAAATACCCGGACATCAAGGTTTTGCATACGCAGCCTGCGGACTGGGACCGTAACCTTGCAATGCAAACCATGGAAAACTGGCTGCAGCTTGGAGAACAAATCGACGCGGTTGTCGCGCACAACGATGAAATGGCGCTCGGCGCATATGACGCGCTCAAAGACGCAGGAAAAGAAAAAGAGGTTCCGGTGATTGGCATTGACGCGATTGACGCTGCGCTCGAGTCTGTAAAAGCGGGAGGCCTCACGGCGACAGTATTCCAGGATGTAGAGGGAATCGCGCGCAAGGCTGTTGATGTTGCACTGGAGATTGCACAGGGCAAAACGGTTGACGAGAACTATTATATTGACTATGTGCTGATCGATTCCAGTAATATTGACGAATACGCGAAGTAATAGTGTGTGTGCAGGTACCGTTTTTTGAAGCGGTACCTGCCAATAATCCGAAGGCCCGCGGGGCACGGAAGAGGATAATCGAGTCCGCAGGGCCAAAAACAAGGAGTAAGCAGTATGAAAAACCAGACGGCTTTTTTAGACGAAGCGTTTAAAATTAATATCAGGAATACGAAAATGCCGCAGATTGGCGACGAGGATGTTCTGGTAAAAATATCGCATGTCACAATTTGCGGATCGGATGCGTATTTTTTCAGGGATCCTACGTTTGCGGGTACGATTGTGCCCCCCATTCTTCCAATCGTTCTGGGACATGAATGCGGGGGCGTGATCGAAGAGGTCGGATCGAACGTAAAGCACCTCAAAAAGGGAGACCGGGTGGCGATTGAGCCCGGGGCAGGCTGCGGCGAATGCGATGATTGCCTGAGCGGACGGTATAACCTGTGCCGCGATATGGATTTTATGGCCGCTCCGCCTTTTACAAGGGGAGCGCTCTCAAGATATGTTTCGCATCCGGCGAAAATGGTATTCAAACTACCGGACAATATGGATACCATAGAAGGAGCCCTTATTGAGCCTCTTTCCGTTGGGATGCACGCCGCAAACAGGGGTGGTGCAAAGCTGGGGAAAACGGCTGTCGTGCTTGGCACGGGCTGCATTGGCCTGATGACCATAGCGTCCCTGAAAGCAATGGGAGTAAGCACGGTTATTGCCTCAGACCTGTATCAAAACAGGCTTGAGAATGCGAAAAAAATGGGCGCAGGCAATACAGTGAATGCAAAAGAGGAAGACGTCAAAAAAAGGGTGATGGAGCTTACCGGCGGACGAGGGGCGGACCTTGTGTTCGAAACTGCGGGAAACCCAAAAACAGCGGCGCAGACGATAGACCTTGTAAGGCCGGGCGGCAAGATTGTTATGGTGGGAAATGTGCATGGAGAAACCCCGTTCCGGTTTATGGAAGCGAACAACAAGGAAGCGGATGTGATTTCCGTATTCCGCTATGTTAACATCTATCCTATGGCAATCAGCGCGGTGGCAAGCGGACAGATCAACGTAAAGGATATGATCAGCAAAACCTTCCCGTTCGAAAAAACGCAGGAAGCGTTTGAATGCGCGGTAAACGAGCAGGATACCGTAATGAAGGTATTGATCGAATTCTGAAAAGAAGGAAACGAAAAGGCATGAAGAAAACGGGAATTATCAATAAGAAGCTGTGCGAGCAGCTTGCAGGGCTTGGGCATACGGATTGCTTTTTGGTGTGCGACGCAGGATTTCCAGTCCCGCGGGATGCAATATGTATCGATCTTGCCATACGGTTTGGGGAACCGGGACTCACGGATTGCGTGGACGCCATCCTTTCCGAGGTGATTGTGGAAGAAGTGGCGATTGCAGAAGAGAGCCTCGAAAACAACCGGATATTACCGGACTATGTGGAAAAAAGATTCCGAAACCAAAGGATAAGTACGCTGCCGCAAAAAGAACTTGCAGAATGTGGAAAAAATGCAAAGTTTATTGTGCGGAGCGGCGATGTGGAGCCATATTCGAATATTCTGCTTACGGCGGCTTCAGGCGTGGAAAAGTACAGGCGCGGCCTGGTGATAGAGCCGGATTGACAGGAGCCTGCCAAAGCGGCTGATAGCATGTGGATGAGCGGATAAAAAAATATTTTTCAAAAGGGCGGCATATATTTTCAAAGCCGCCTTTTTGTATACAACTTTGAAACAAATGCCATATAAAATAATTTAAGGACTTTGTGGAATGATAGCCAATATCAACGGGTGTTATGCTATAATGAAAACGTAGGCTGTGGGTGTGATATTGAAAGGGTTCATTTTGCCCCCATGGATCGCCATGGGGATTTTTTATGCAACGGAGGATACGGTGTGGAGCCAATCATTGCCGCCAGGAATTTAAAAAAAATATACCGGATGGGAAGCGCGAAGATACACGCTCTGGACGGCGTTGATATCGACGTGATGCCGGGTGAGATATGCGCGATTCTGGGAACCTCAGGCAGCGGAAAATCAACGCTGCTGAGCCTGCTTGCAGGCCTTGAGCATCCGAGTGCCGGTAAAATTTTCATCAAGAAAAAACCAACCTATAAGATGACGGAAAAAGAGCTGGTGGATTTCCGGCTGGAGCACATTGGATTCGTATTCCAGTCCTTTAACCTGATGCCCACGATGACCGCGGCTGAAAATGTGGCTCTGCCGCTGATGTTCCGCGGCGTTCCGCGCGCAAAGCGTCTCAAGGCTGCAAAAAAGCTTCTGATCAAAATGGGCATGAAGCAGCAGCTTGGTAACCATCCAAACCAGCTTTCCGGAGGGCAGCAGCAGCGCGTATCCATCGCGCGTGCAATCATCGCAAAGCCTGAAATTATTTTTGCGGACGAGCCGACCGGAAACCTTGATTCTGCAACAGCAATACAAATCATGGATATTATGTGCGGCGCCGCGAGGGAACGGGGCGCTACGCTGCTTTTTGTAACGCACGATCCAAGCAAGGCGGAATATGCGGATCAGGTTATACATATTATTGACGGAAAGGTTGCAAAGCGGGAGACGCGCAGCCGTGAAATCGATGCAGAAACCATCGTACAGGCAGAATTAGGAACACAAGGAGAAGAATGAAATGAAAAAACGGATTTTAGTATTTGTGCTCGTGCTGCTACTGGCATTTGGCTGTATGGTCCCGGTTGCGGGAGCTACGGTGCCCGAGTCAAACCGCGGAACGGCATTGCGTATCGATGCGACCTACCTCTATCCTGGTATGGATAATACCTATCAGGGCGGTTACAGTCCCACGGTATCGGACGGACAGGCGCAAATCGTGCTGCCGCTGATCGATGGGGCCGGCTCGCAGCAGGTAAAAGCCGGCGCGGAGGTCAACATTTCAGTAAACCTTGGGGATCCGTCAAAAGCCCCGTTTGTGTTCAATAATTATGATACGGTGGTAAAAAAGCAAAGCAATTCGCTTGCAGACGGCAGTACAAGGGATTCTTATCTGGTAAATCTCGACCTGCCGCTTGCGGAAAACCGGACAAACGGCAATTATCCTGTGGTAATCACCGCAAAATATCCAATCGCGGACGGGACGGTCAAGATGCAGGAATTTACCGTTTTTGTCAAAATTACAGATGGAAGCGGCCCGGCAGATCCGGGCGGCGAGCCTTCTTCAGAACCAACGCCCGATGAGCCGGCAGTAGATCCGGGAACGGGCGGCGGCAGTGGCGGCGGTGGCGGCGGTGGAGGTACCGCTTCGCAGCCAAAGGTGATTATCAGCAATTATACAATCTCGCCGGATCCGGTCAATGCGGGCGAGCGTTTTACGGTGGATGTGACGCTTACCAATACGAGCAAATCTACAAGCGTAAAAAATATCACGGTTACGTTCAAAAGCCAGACAACGGATCTGATGCCCGGCGATAACACCAACACGGCTTACATCGAAAAAATCAGTCCGCAGAAAACGGCGGATTTCAGTTTTTCCATGATTGCGCGTGCCGACGCAAAGGCAGGGCCGCAGAAAATAGATATTGCGATTGCTTACGAGGACAGTCAGGCGGCCCAGCTTACCGCTGCGGATGAAATCAGCGTTGAGGTGCACCAGAAAATCCGTCTGGAATACGATCCGCCGAAATTTCCCACACAGGTATATATGGGGGATTCCACCTCGGCGAGCCTGAATCTTTATAACAAGGGTAAAAATACGCTGTATAACGTGACGGTAACGCTTGACGTTCCGGGCCTTACGCCTGAATCGAGCGCGTTCCTTGGGAATATGGAATCCGGAACGGCAAAAACAGCGGACATTTATGCGGCTGTCGCGCCCGATCCAACCGCAGGCATGGAGCCGGCAGGGGAAGACGGAATGGCGGACGGCGGCGGTATGGCAATGGCAGGTATGGAAGCCGGAGTCGATATGTCTGTAATCGGCGGTGCGGATGGCCCGGCAGGTATGGCTGTGAATAACGAAGGGGACGTCAAGGATGGCGCAGCTGCTTCAGGCGAAGCGGGCGCAGATATGGCGGAGATGGTGCAGCCCGGGCCGGTGGAAGGAAATTTCGTCGTTACGTATGAGGATGAGTATGGCGAAGAATATGAGATCAAAGTACCGGTATCGACAGAGCTCGTGCCCATGCCCGATTATAACGGCGGCATGGAGCCGGGAGAAGATATTCCGCCGGAGGAGTCCGGTTTCCCATGGTGGGGATGGGTTCTGATTGCAGCAGGCGCTGCTGCCGTGGTAATCGTAGTCGTGCTCAAAAAGAAAAAGAAGAAACGCGCGCAGGAGCTTGAGGAGGATATGGACGACGATGACATTCTTTGATATAGTCGCGCTTGCGGCGTCTAATCTGTGGCGGCGCAAAATGCGTACCATTCTAACGGTTTTGGGCGTTATCATCGGCACGGCATGTATTGTCATCATGGTTGCACTGGGGCTTGGAAACCTGGAGCAGTTCAAGCAAAACATTTTGCAGAGTACAGACCTGACGCAGATCGAGATATCTCCGATGGGCTCCGGCGAAAACGCAAAACTGACGGATGCGAAGTTGAACCAGATCAGGGGGATTAAGGGCGTGAAAAGCGCAACGGGCGTGATGCAGATACCCTCCTATATTGTGATGGGAAAGTACAAAGCGGATACGTCCGTCATGGCGGTTGATCCCAAAACCATGGATTTTAAGTTTATGGATGGCAGCGTTTTTTCGGACAACACGAACGTTGAGCTTGTGGTTGGAGCAAACGCGCGCCAGTTTTTTAGCGATCCAAACGATACCTCCGGCATGGGCGGAATGATGTACATGGGGGGCGGGATGGCCATGGCGACCTCCGTAGACGGGGAATACCAGGAGCCCACAGGCCCTGACGTAGACTGGGTTGGCATGAATGTGAAGTATTATCCGGGCAGCGGATACCTGATCGAAAATCCGGATCCCACCACGCCGGACCAGCCAAAGCCCAAGGAATACAGGGGAAAGATCACAGGCATACTGGAACAGTCCGACAGCCAGGAAAGCTACAATATTTATATGAGCATCCCCGCGGCAAACCAGCTGATACGGGATAACCGCAAATTGATGGATCAGGCGGGCGTAAAAGAGGGACAGTATTCCCAGGGGTATGTCAACGCGGTGGATGTGGATTCTGTGACGGATGTGCTCGCGGCGGTCAAGGATATGGGATTCCAGGCCTATAGCCCCACCGAATGGATTACGCAGATGCAGGAAGAGCAGTCGCGGCAGCAGTCGCAGCTGATTGCGATTGGCCTTATTTCGCTGCTCGTATCGGCGATTGGCATTGCAAATACCATGCTTGCAAGCATTCTGGAACGCAGCCGCGAGATCGGCGTAATGAAGGTCATTGGGCTTTCCATCCCCAAAATCAACCTGATGTTTTTGGTGGAGGCTGCAATGATCGGGCTTCTGGGGGGATTGATTGGCCTTGGTATCAGCTATATTCTGGGGGCGATCGTAAACTTTGGCGGCGGGGAGGTCAGCTTCCTTGGAATGTATTTCCAAAACGGCGTGCAGCTTTCGATCCCGTGGTGGCTTGCGCTTGGCGCGGTTGCAATCGCCGTAGGCGTGGGAATTGTGTCTGGTATCTATCCGGCGCGCAAAGCAACGAAGATGAGCCCGCTGGAGGCAATCAGGAGTTCCAACTAGGATAAATAAAAAGGCGGCTATTCATAAGAAAGTGAACCTGAAGGAATAGCTGTCAAACAGGATTAAAGTGAAAAGATCAATGAGCAGAATTTACTTATTGGTCTTTTTTTGTAGAAATGATTCCAAAAAACAAAATAGTAATTACTCGTGCGGCTTAATCCCTCTGAAAAATTCCGCAAAATCCACATTACAAACCTGGTGGAGCGCAACCAAATCCGTCACCTTTATATTGCGTTTTCCAAGTTCTATTTTGAATAAGCACTTCTTTCAAGGAGACTCCCAAGCAAATTAATTTTAGCAGTAAGCGCCTCTTGCGATAACCCCGATTCTTTCCGTAAGCGTTTTAAATTTGTAGATAAGCTAACGTTTTGGACAAGCATATTTCTCATAACAATACCTCTCTAAAAAATGTGGCGTATTAAGCACAAATTTTAAACGAAGAGCATCGCAGCTTTGAAGTAAGGCGAAAACGTCTTGAGGAATTAGACCGGCAAAATAAATTGTAACTATTTCTGAAAAAGGTTCTTTTTCCGGTATTTCAGATTAAAAGAATCCAAGCTGTTTGCCGACGGGCGGATTTTTGGGATTGGCCTTGCCTTCCTCAAGAGCGATATTTGGGATGCCGCTTAAAAACGGGGAACGTTCCTGCGGATCGGTCAAAAGCAAAAGCTCGTCCTGCGCGCGTGTCATTCCCACATAAAAAAGCCGCCGTTCCTCGCTCAGGTCGCATGTGTGTTTTTCGTTTTGCAGGGGAATCGTGCCGTCCGTTACACCACAAAGGAACACCACCGGATATTCGAGTCCCTTGGAAGCGTGCAGCGTCATCAGCGTAACAGCGTCAGGGGAATAGACCTTCGCGCCGCTGCGCGTAATATCGCCCTCGCTGCCAAGCGAAAGGTTTTGCAGGAACGCGGGCATCCTGTCATAAAAAAGTGCGGTATTTTGCAGGCGTTCCATGCAGTTTAAATGCTCGCCCAAACCGTTATCCTCCATCCATTGCCCAATCAGCTCGTCCGGCTTTGTGTTGCGGACAAGCGGCGCATATTTTTCAAGCAGGCCGGCGAGACCTTCCATATTGCCAAGGCCGCGTATGAGGTCAATCGCGGAAGCAATATTCTGCTTCCCCGCAGTATACTGCAAAAGCAGCTCCTGCGCCGCTACGGGCGGGACGCTTGCCGCTTTGAGGCAGGTGGTGAGCGATACGCTGTCCCTGGGATCGCACAGAAAGCGGAAAAAGGAAAGCGCACTACGCACCCTGCGGTCAGACAGGGAATCATCCCTGCCCGTTACCACATAAGGAATGCCTTCCTTTTTCAGGCAATCCTCGATGATTTCAGACTGGCGGTGCGTGCGGTACAGGACGGCGATCTCAGAAAAGCCGCGCACCCTTTCCCCACGTTTTTTGGAAGAGGAGTGTGCGTCCAGCATGTCCACGCCGCCGACCATACGGTTGATCTCTTTGGCGATAAAAAGCGCTTCGGAAAACGGGGATTCAGCTGTCAAAAGGCGTACCTTTGCGCTGTCCGCACGGTTTGCCTGCAGGAAGGCTTCGTCGTGGCCCAGCACAGGCAAAGCCGCTCTCAGGATTTGAGGAGTGGAGCGGTAATTCTGCGTCAGGCGTATTTCGCGCACTGATGAAAAATCGCGGCGCAGCCTGTCAAAGCAATGCGCATCCGAGCCGCGGAAGCCATAAATGGCCTGGTCCGGATCGCCGATCACAAAGATAGCGTCGCTCTTTTTCCCCCATTGCCTGATCAGGCGGTACTGAACCGCGTTGATATCCTGGAATTCATCCACCAGAAGCTGGGAAAAACGCGGCAGCAGGGCCTCGCATTTTTGATCGCCGCTTTCAAATTTTTCGAGCGCCTGAAGCAGGATATCGTCATAATCAACTGTGTGGTATTTTTCAAGCTGGGCTTGGTATGCTTCAAAAACCACTTGTGGAATCACTGCGCTTTCGAGTGAAACCTGTCCGTTTTTGATCCTCGAAATCTCCTGCATGGCGTCGCGCACAGCAACGGTACAGTTGCACGCGCGCAGTACATCCGCGAGGATGGAAAGCGCCTCGTGGGGATCTATGATTGTGACGTTTTTATTCCATTCCGAAAGCTGTTTCAGGCAGATGGAATGAAAGGTTCCGATATTCATGGCTTTCACAAGGCGTTTGTCATTAAAATGTTCCTGCAGGCGTTCGCGCATCTCGCCGGCAGCCTTATTGGTAAATGTAACTGCGGTGATGGCGGACGGATCTACGCCGCGTTCTTCCACAAGGTAAGCGACGCGGTACACCAGCGTGCGCGTTTTACCGGTGCCGGGGCCTGCGAGCACTGCTGTTACGGTATCCGTGGCGCTTACGCCCTGCCACTGCCCGTCGTTAAGCCCATAAAGCGTCTTCGCGTCACAGGCGGGATGGGAAGGAACACTTTGCACAGGGCTTGAAGGTGTAACCGGTTTTGGAAGCCCGGCAAAAGAAGCGTCCTTGCGTTTGGCTTTTTCTTCTTTTTCAAACAGGCTTATCTGTCCTGCAAAACGGCTTACGTCGTCCTTGTTCATGACAAGGATTTTGCCATATTCGCCGTCATAACCAGGATGGATTTCCACTTCGTGGCAGCGCAGGCGGCGGATGCCCTCCGCAATACCCGGGCCCGCCTTGCGGCTGATCTCCTCAAGCGGCGCATCCCGTAAAATAAAAAGCTCCGGTCCCAGCTCTTTGATGATATCTTCATAGGCTGCCTTTACTTTTTTGCTGGCAGTGGTCATCCCCATGGACGAGGCGACGACCTCGGGCAATGGAACGATGCTTTCAAAGTGCTTGTGCCGTTCCGGGATGTAGCCGGGCTCGCGGTCGGCAAGCTCCACTACGCGGTGCAGCACGCCAACGGTGATCCTGCGCCCGCAAACCGGGCATTTCCCCCCGGCGGCAATCGTTTCCTCCGGCGTCAGGCAAATTTTGCAGTTCCGGTGTCCGTCGTTATGGTATTTACCCTCTTCAGGGAAAAATTCAAGCGTGCCGTAAAATTCGTCGGTATCGTGATTTTGAAGCGCCGCTGCGATTGCGGGATAGGAAAGCTCCGTATTGAAAAGGTTTGCTTCGCGCGCAAGGTTGGCGGGCGAATGCGCGTCTGAATTCGATACCATTGTATAAGAATCGAGCGCGGACAGCCGCCAGTTCATTGGCGGATCAGAGGACAGCCCGGTTTCGAGCGCGTGAATATGCGGCGTCAGATCCGAAAAACAGTCTTCAATGCGGTCAAAACCCGAGTAAGCGCCAAACAGTGAAAAGTGCGGCGTCCAGATATGCGCGGGAATAAAAATGGCGTCAGGGCAGATTTCAAGCGTGATCTCCAGAAGGTCATGGCTGGAAAGGCCCAATATCGGCCTGCCGTCAGAGTGCAGGTTTCCCACCAGTTCGAGCCGGTGTGCAAGCGCTTCCGATGCCTCGATAGAAGGGAGAAGAATCACATTATGCACTTTGCGGACTTTACCGTCCTGCTTGTAGATAGAGCTGATTTCACCTGAAATAATAAAGCGCGGTTTTGCATCTCCGCCTACAGTCTCTTTCAGCCTGTGCTCATCCTTTAAAACATACAGACCTTCCTCCTGTGGAGTTAGCTTTTCTTTCAGCTCGTCCCGCCAGGCGGGGTGTGTAAAATCGCCGGTGCCAATCAGGTCAAGCCCCTTGCGCCGCGCCCATAAATCCAGATATTCAGGCACGCATTCTTTACTCGTAGCCCTGGAATATTTGGAATGAGTATGCAAATCAGCGATAAACATGGTTTTTCTCCGTTTCATTTGGATATTCTTTTCTTTATGATAGCACAAAAAGGCGGCGGCATACAAAAAAGGAGTTCAATTTTTTGCAGGTTGGACGCAAAAGGAACAGCCGCCGGCATTGGCAGATGCCGACGGCTGTACACACGGAGTATCAAACAAGAAAAAGACACGCGCTGCGCGCCGATTCCGTCCGAACGAAATAATAGATTACCGAATAGGTATGCTTTATGCCTTCAAAAAACGATCTAGTCAGCCTCGTTTTCCTTAACGGCAAAGTGCTCGCAATGGCGCCTTTCCCCTGTCAGCAGTTCGGGGGCAATATCCCCATAAATCTGGCAGGAACGAAGCTCCGGCATTCCCGGAGCAAAGGAAAGCACTCCATAATGCACGCAGGTATAACACAGCACATTTTCCTCGTTGACATAATTTTGCTTGATCTGTATTCCCATTGTGCGTTATTCTCCTTTCGGTCAATCTTTATTATATCTTGTTTATGGACAGAATTACAAGCTCTGGTCACAAATTTTAAAGAATTTTTATTGTTTGTTGACAAAAACAAATCTGTCGTATATACTAAAGACAAATAATTCTTCTGATTTAACGACAGATTTGAAAAACGTGTGAACACACGGTAATAACGCCGGTTGGCGTATAAAAGAAACAAAACGGTTATATAACAGGCTTGAATCAGATTACAGGAAAGAAGGTGGAAACAATGAAGCGGCTGACAGACTCGGAATGGATCATTTTAAACGCACTTTGGGATAGGAAGCCCCAGTCCATGAAGCAGATTGTTGCAGCGGTGAAAGAGCAGGGAAGCGTAACGTGGGGATATAAGACCTATCACACTTATTTGCGCAACATGTGCGAGAAGGGCCTGATTACCTCGGAGGAGCGGAACCTGAAGGATAAGCTGTATTCTGCCGCGGTATCGAGGGAAGAGGCTATGAAGGCGGAATCGGACAGCATCGTTACACGCAGCAACTATTTTGGATCGGTTGGGCGGCTGGTGCTCACCATGGCGGAAAATAACCAGTTGACACAGGAGGACAGGGAAGAGCTTGTAAAGCTTGCCAAAATGCTGGAAGGCGGAGGAAAGTAATATGGATGCGAAAGTGGTAGAAATACTCGTTGAATCCTCGATACTTTTTTCTCTCCTGTTTTTGGGAATTATGCTCATCCGCAGACTGTTTCAAAAGAAAATGTCTGTCTTTTTCCAGTATGCGCTTTGGGCGGTCGTCCTGCTGAAGCTGATGATACCGGTTGGCATACCGGCACAGGCAAGCCCGTGGAACGCTCTTAACGATACGCTGCCGCAGGCAGTACTTCAGGATGACGGGATTACGGTGCAGCCATTGGAGAAACCGGATCCGGCGGTTCAAAACGATGCGCCTGCAGCACCGGAAGCGCTGGCAGCAGATGGTTTACAGGACGTGTGGGAGGCGCAGCCGCCTGCGCCTGCAGCACCGGAAGAAGGAACGGAGCGCCAGCTTATTTCTACCCCAAGGCTGCTTGTGGTGATCTGGATTGCAGGAATAGCGGCGGTTGGGCTGTGGCTTATGCTTGGCGTGGTCAACCTCAAACGCAATATCAAAAGAAGCGCTGCGCCTGTACCAAATTGGGTGCGGGAGGAATTTGTCGACTGCAAAAAGCGGCTTGGCATCAAGCGGAAGGTCAGGCTTGTAATGCAGGATGCAATCAGCGTCCCCTGCCTGATCGGCATAGCCGCGCCGTGTCTGGTATTGCCCGCTGGCCTGATGCGGGACAAAGAGAAGGTGCGTGGGATATTGACGCACGAGCTGACACATTTCAGGCATTTTGACAATATCATCAATTTGCTGCTTAATATTCTGAATACAATTTACTGGTTCCATCCGCTTGTGTGGCTTGCATTTGGAAAAATACGCAGGGACATGGAATATTGTTGTGACAAAAGCGTCCTGCGCGTATTGGGCGAGGGAGTACGGCCTTCCTATATCGATACGGTGCTTACCTATGCGGGGAGCAAAGGCCAGCCGGCCTACCAAATTACAATGGGCCTTGCAAGTCCTGTAAAAACGATGCGGGAACGCATCGAGGCAATGTTCCGGACGGAGAAAAAGACAAAAAAGGGAGCGGCGGCAGTTGCGCTGTTACTGATTGCAGTCCTTGGTTTTGCCTGCTTTACAACGGCGTGCGCGCCAATTACGGAATCGATCGCGCAGGCTGTGGATACAGCTGATGAAAGCCGTATGGCAGATGCTTCGCAACAGGTCGGCGTTGACGGAAAAATTTATACGCCAAAGGCGGATACGCTCAGCGTGTTGCTGCTTGGTGTGGATTCGGACGGCAGCGAGGCAAAGCAAGCGCAGGGAGAGCGCAGCGACATGATGCTGCTTTTGACGGCGGATATGGCTGCAAATACCATCAGCCTGACCTCGCTTCCGCGGGATACGCGTACGAACGTGCACGAAGTAGACCTTGAAACGGGGGAGATCAAAGAAAAGTCATGGATGACAAAGCTGAACCATGCCTATAACCGTGGGGGAGGTCAGGAAAAGTTTGGCGCGAAAAACGCAATGCGCGCCACGCAGGACCTCCTTTCGTGCGAAGGCAGGCTCAGCATTCCGATTGACTATTATGTCTCGATCGACCTTGGACATTTGGCGGAGCTTACGGATGCGCTGGGCGGGGTAGAGGTGACGCTCGACCAGGATTTTTCCGGTCTTGGAAGCAAGGGAGATACCCTGACGCTGAACGGAGACCAGGCGAGGGTTTATCTGCAAAACCGTAAACAGATGGACGACGGAGAGATGGACAGGCAACGCCACGAGCGGAGCTTTATGACGGCTATACTCGGTCGAATCAGGGAAATGGGGGCAGCGCAGTCAGTGGCAAGGCTGTTTACGCAGCTTGGCGATACGGTAAAAACGAACCTTACGCTGGAACAGGCAGTTGCGCTTGCAGGCGTTGCAGACCGGGCCGCGCAGGTCGACCAGTATGGGATGACCGAAACAAGCGCAAGCTGGCAAATGCAGCATGACGAGCTTATGGGCATGGGCCTCGATTTCTTTGTGATGGACGAACAGGAATTGCTGCATAGGATGCTGGGACTGTATTATACGGAGACTGGAAATGAGGAAAGCCCGGTTCCGGCGTTGTCTGCGGAGGAACAACCGCTTTCTGATTTGGAGAAAGAAAATGTCGATTATGTTTTGAAATATAAACCGAAGGAAAGCGTTGCATACGGAATGGCGCAAATTATTTCCGAACGCGGGATGAAAGCGCCCGCCTCCTTCACCGCTTTATTTGACGCGGTCGCCGCAAAAGAAGAATCGGTTGCTTCCGAATGGGGTGCGAACGATATTCCGCATTACTTTGAATATTTTACAGAGGAAAGCTTTGACGGAATAGCGGCGCTAACTGAGGAATACGGGCGACAAAAAGAGGAATCGATCCTTAACAGGCTGTATGGAATTTCGATTGCCGGGGTAAATAATTGTTTGCCCGGGGAATTGACGCAGGCGCAGGCAAAGGAGAGGATCATACAACTGGCATGGGATCTCTTTGGATGGGATATCAGTAAGGAAAATCTTGCCGTATCCTATACGCCCGGCCCGCAGGGCGAGGATGATAACCCTGATACGTGGGAAACGACGGCGCTTTCCGACGGAACAAATTTATCCATGCGTATTACGGCAGACAAAGGAAGTCTTGTTGCGTACAGCAGCGATGCGGGATATGAAAACTGGGAATTGACGGGAAGCGCGAACCCATACAGCGAGAAGGAAGACGTACGGGCAGCGGTTCAAGAGGAATATGGGGAAAAAGCAAAGGATTTTATAGAAAAAAATGGTCTGATGAAGGAAACGGCGATTACGGAATATAAACCGAATGTGTTTTTTTCAAAGGGCCGTACGGCTGGTATGGTAGAGGTCTGGATCGGAACGGAAGACGACAAGGAAGGGACATACCAGTATCGCCTGGATTATTCGATCGGGCAGGAATTGCCCTACTATATAAGAATATGCGCTTAGGTGGGATATCAAACGGCCGTGGGATTTCCCACGGCCGTTTGTTTATCAAAGCAGTTCGCCATATCTTCGCACAAATTTGTTTTTGAGCAGGGTTACAAGCAGCATATACAACACGAGCGTGATAAGCAGCAGCGGGAAATAGACTGCCGGCATGGGCAGCAGGCCGATTGCCCCGCCGATGGGCGTATAGGGGATAATCGTTCCGATTGCGATACCGATGGTGGTCAGCAGGGTAAGCTGCCAGGATGCGCGGCTCTTGACAAACGGGATGTGCGGCGTGCGGATCATGTGGATAACAAGCGTCTGCGACCACAGCGATTCCACAAACCAGCCCGCGTGGAACAATGCGGTAAAGCCCTCCTGACCGGCCTCTCCAAGTGTGTGGTATGCTCCGCCGAATACCATTGGGCAAATCAGGAAATACATCGCAAGATAGGTCGTAATATCAAAAACCGAGCTTGACGGGCCGATCCATACCATAAATTTGCTGATGGAGGACGCGTCCCATTGCCGTGGAACCCTGAGGTAATCCTCATCCACATTATCCCATGGGATGGCAAGGCAGGAAACGTCGTAAATCAGGTTCAGCAGCAAAATCTGCACCGGAGTCATGGGGAGGAAGGGCAGGAACGCGCTTGCAGCCAGAACCGAAAACATATTTCCAAAATTGGAGCTTGCCGTCATTTTAATATATTTGATGATATTGGCATATGTTTTGCGCCCTTCGATCACGCCTTCCTCCAGCACCATCAGGTCTTTTTCGAGCAAAATGATGTTGGCGGATTCCTTGGCAATATCCACAGCCGTATCCACGGAAATACCCACATCCGCTTCGCGCATGGCTGCCGCGTCGTTGATGCCGTCGCCCATAAAGCCTACGGTGTGGCCCTTTGCACGCAACGCCGCGACGATACGTGCCTTTTGCTGCGGGGACAGCTTTGCAAATACGTGTACGCCTTCCACGATGGACTCCAGTTCGCCGTCGTCCATCCTTTCCACATCCGCGCCTGACAGGATGTGCTTTGCGGGTATGCCGACCTTGCTGCAAATGTATTTCGTGACCGCGTCGTTATCTCCGGTTAGAACCTTTACATCCACCCCGTATTCATGGAGCGCCCGCAGCGCGCGCTTTGTGCTTTCCTTGGGTGGATCGAGAAACGCGAGAAAACCGATGAGCACCATGTCCGATTCGTCGGCAACGGAAAACGCTCCGGCAGGCGCGGGATTGGTCTTATGTGCAATACCAAGGACGCGCATTCCGTCCGCATTGTATTTTTCCACGGTTTTCAGGATTTCCGTACGGATTTCATCCGTCATCGGCTCCACCCTGCCGTCAAATTCGGCATAAGCGCACACGCTGAGCATTTCCTCAATCGCGCCTTTGGTGATGAGCTGCGTTTTCTGGTTTTTGTCTTCCACCACAACGCTCATACGGCGGCGCGCAAAGTCAAAAGGAATTTCGTCTACCTTGTGATAGTTGCGGATAAGCCCTTCCATGCCCTGTTCCTCCGCATGGCTTACAATCGCCGCGTCCATCAGGTTGCGAAGGCCGGTCTGGTGATAGCTGTTGAGAAAGCCGTGGCGCAGTACGCGGGGATCTTCGTTGCCGTGAATATCGAGCGAATACTCCAGTACCACCTTATCCTGCGTAAGCGTGCCTGTTTTATCCGTACAGAGCACGTCCATCGCGCCGAAGTTCTGGATCGCGTGCAGGTCTTTTACGATCACCTTCTTTTTGGACATTGCAACCGCGCCTTTCGCAAGGTTGGCGGAAACGATCATGGGCAGCATTTCGGGAGTGAGGCCCACCGCAACAGAGATTGCGAACAGGAACGCCTGCATCCAGTCGCCCTTGGTAAAACCATTCAAAAAAAGTACGACGGGAACCATCACCAGCATAAAGCGGATGAGGATCCACGAGACAGAGTTAACGCCTTTTTCAAAGCTGGTTTTAGGTTTTTTTTCAGTGAGCTGATGGGCGAGCGAACCAAACAGCGTATCGTCGCCCACGGCGACCACAATGGCGCTTGCGCTGCCGCTTACGACGTTGCTCCCCATAAACGCAAGGTTATCCGCCCCAAGGACGTCCGTAACCTCTCCCTTAAGCGCCCGGCCAAATTTTTCTACCGGTTCGCTTTCGCCGGTCAGCGAGGACTGGCTTACAAACAGGTCTTTTGCCTGTAATATACGTACGTCGGCGGGTATCATGTCTCCTGCCGCAAGACGCACCACGTCGCCCACCACGATTTCATCGAGAGGGATTTCGGTTTCAACTCCCCCGCGTATGGCGGCTGTCGTCGTCTCTACCAGTTCGCTCAGTTTCTCTGCTGATTTTTCAGAGCGGGTTTCCTGCACAAACTGCAGCGTCCCGCTGATCAGCACCATTGCCAGCACGATAATCACGGAAACAGCGTCCTTATCGCCGGGGGCGGCCATTACAACGTCCGTCACAAACGAAATGACGGCGAGCACAAGCAGCACCACGGTAAACGGATTGATGAACGCTTTAAACAGACGCTTTAAGAGCGAATCGCCGTTTTGATAGGTGATACGGTTTTCACCGTATTTGCCGCGCATTTTTTCCACGCGCTCCGGTGAAAAGCCTTCATAGGTATTGGAATATTTTTTGAGTACGCTGTCCTGGCTTTGCACCGCGGCTGCAAGCAGCCGTTTTTTTGCCTGCTGCACGCCGGGGCTTTCCTGGATCAGGTTCTTTTTGATCATGTTCATTGGCCGAAACCTCCTTTTCCGGTTTCTGCCCGGCGTTGCTGATAAACAGACACACCGGGCAAAGGTTCGTTTCAAGAAAAGGGCGTATGGCCGGAGAGGTTATAAAATGCGCTTCTCCCGGGCGCGAAAAGCGGAGATGAGCCGCAGCCGCGCCGCAGGAAATAACACTGGTATCATTCGCCCCCCGGGGCCCTTGCCGTTGTTACTTCGTTCAATATCCACTTTTCTCACCCCCTGACGCTTCAAAAATGCGGGATGGAAACTGTGTCCATCCGTATGAATCGATCCTTCCGGCAGGCCAACCAAAAAATCCCTGCCCAAGCAAGAACGCTTTTGGCAGGGATTTCTCCACAATCAAAACAACACTGTATGCACTACCGTTCAAGCTTCAGCTTCGCAGGGCGATGTAATTGCGTTAGTCTATGCCTTGGTTTCGACATAAACTGCTGGCCCTCTCATAGTGTCTCCACTACTCCGCGGCAGCAATCCGTATCCCTGCGGTAACCTCACCTACCGAAATATTCAATTCCGAAACCCAGTATAGCGATCATTTGCTTTTTTGTCAAATTTCCATCCGTACCGGCCCGGCGCAAAGGATTTTTGCCTTCCTTGTTGTAAACAAAATCTATTTGCGGTAAGATATCTAATGTAATAATAAACACAATAAGCGGAGGCGGAACATGAAATTTGCGGATAAAATGCAAGTGTTCGACATGAACATTTTTTCCAAACTGGAGGATAAAAAAGCGGAGATCGCAAAAAGCGGCAGGGAGGTCATTAATCTCTCGGTGGGCACGCCGGATTTTAAGCCGGACGGTCATGTGATCGCAGCGCTTAAGGAAGCTGCGGGCGTTGCGGATAATTTTAAATATTCGCTTGCGGACCTGCCGGAGTTGATCGACGCAGTGATCGCGTGGTATGCAAGGCGCTATGGCGTTACGCTCGAAAGAGATCAGGTGATGTCTGTGTACGGCACGCAGGAAGGGATGGCGCATGTGGCGCTGCCCATCTGCAATCCGGGTGACCTTGTGATCGCCCCGGATCCATGTTACCCTGTTTTTATGTTCGGGCCGCGTATGGCGGAGGCGGAAATCTATTATACGCCGCTCAAAAAGGAGAACGGATTCCTCATCGATTTTGACAGTATCCCGCAGGACGTGGCACAGCGGACGAAAATGATCGTGGTGTCTTATCCAAACAACCCTGTTACCGCGCTTGCTACCTTTGAATTTTATGAAAAACTCGTGGCATGGGCCAAAAAATACGATGTGGTCGTCGTGCATGACAACGCTTATTCCGAGCTTGTGATGGACGAGGAGCCGGGGATGTCCTTTTTGAAGGTTCCGGGTGCAATGGATGTGGGTATCGAGTTTAATTCGCTGTCCAAATCGTATAACCTGACGGGCCTTCGGATTTCGTTTGCCATGGGAAATACGGAAATCATACGGAATTTCCGCTGCCTGCGTTCGCAGATCGATTATGGCATTTCCTTTCCGGTGCAAAAGGCCGCGATTGCGGCACTTAACGGTCCGCAGGATATTTTGGAGCGAAACAGGAAGGGATACCGCGAGCGCCGCGACGCGCTGTGCGGAGGGCTCAGGAGCATTGGCTGGGACGTGCCCGATTCGCCGGGAACGATGTTTGTATGGGCGCCGCTGCCCAGTGGCTATGATAAATCATTCGATTTTGTGTTGGAATTGATGGAAAAAACGGGCGTGATCTGCGTGCCGGGCGAAAGCTTTGGGCCTGCGGGCGAGGGATTCGTACGGTTTGCGCTTGTGGCGGGCGTGCCTACAATAGAAAAAGCGGTCAGGCTGATTGCGGAAAGCGGAATCGTTCGATAATTTGTAATAAAGTTGGAGTTGGTTGGAATTGAAGGAGCAGATAGAGTATATCTGTTCTTTTTTTGTAAAAATTGCAATAAAACACAAGTTTTAATGTTGCAATACAATGCAAATGTGGTATAATAACAATAGAAAAGGTTGGAGTTGATTGGAATTATGAAAAAATTAACGCAGGAAAGAAGAAATGAAATCGCCCAAAAGCTGCTTCTTGACGGGAAGGTAAGCGCTTCCGCGCTCGCAGAAGAATATGGCGTTTCGGCGGAGACAATCCGCAAGGATATGATTTACCTCGAGGAAAACGGCATTGCCAAAAAGGGCTACGGCGGCGCTGTGGTTGCAACAGAGCTGATGGAACCGAGCTTTCTTGAGAAGTCCGTTAAGCATCAGGATAAAAAGGCTGCGATCGCGGGAAAGGCCGCGGAGCTTGTGGCGGACGGCAGCACAGTGCTGCTTGATAACGGCAGTACAGTGCTTGCGATTGCAAAGCAGCTCATTTTGAAAAAGGATATTACGGTGTTCACCAACTCGATCAAGGTTGCACAGGTGCTCATCGATTCAGGCGTGAAGGTCTATCTGCTGGGAGGCGAGATGCGTCATACGAGCAACGCCGTCGTGGGCAGCTGGACGCTGAGGGCGCTCGCAGAGATCAGGGCGGATATTGCATTTTTAGGGACGAGCGGATTTATGGGCCGCAAAGGGCCGTGTATCGAAAATTTCCAGGAAAGCGACGTAAAACAGGCGATGATGAAAAGCGCAAACCGTGTGATTGTCGTTGCGGACAGCAGCAAAGCGTCGAGCGATTCCATGATACAGTTCGGAACGTGGGAGGAAATGGACGCTCTTGTCACAGACAGCGATATCGATCCGGCGGTCATAAAAGAACTGGAAAAAAAGACGGAAATCATACTGGCATAAGGAGAAGCATTTGGAACAGAAGGGAATTGTTTTCGGGATACAGCATTTTTCGATTCATGACGGCCCGGGAATCCGTACGACGGTTTTCCTGAAAGGCTGCAATATGAATTGCGCGTGGTGCCATAACCCGGAGAGTATCGCAAAAAAACCGACGCTTGCCTATACGGACAGCAAATGTATCCGGTGCGGGGACTGCGTGCGGGTTTGCCCGCAGGTGCACAGTATCAGGGATGGAATCCATAAGATAGACAGAAGTAAGTGCACTTGCTGCGGAAGATGCGTGCAGGCCTGCTGCAAGGGGGCCCTTTCCATAATGGGCGAAGAAATGGATGCAGGCGAGGTGATCGGGGAGGCCTTAAGGGATAAACGTTACTTTGAAAAAAGCGGGGGCGGGATCACGATCTCCGGCGGAGAGCCGATGTGTCAGGCGGCGTTCACAAAAGCCCTGTGCAAAAAGGCAAAGGAAGAGGGCGTCAGTACTGCAATCGAGACAAATGGGTACGCGGATTTTTCGGAATATGAAAAGCTGCTTCCTTACGCAGACCTGTTCCTGATCGATTATAAGCTGACGGACGACGCAAAGCACAAGAAATTTACGGGCGTATCGGGGAAAAGGATACTGGAAAACCTGAAACACTTTTGCATGGCGGGAAAGCCGGTGATCCTGAGGTGCCCGGTCATACCGGGCGTCAACGATACGGATGGTCATTTCAAGGCAATCGCGTTGCTTACGAGGCAGTATCATAACATATTGGGCTTTGAACTGATGCCCTACCATAAGCTGGGAATGTCAAAGGCAAAGCGTATCGGCGAGGAAGGCTACGAGGAATTTGAGGTTCCTGACGCCAGTACGGTGGAAAGCTGGACGGAACGGGTTTGTTCCTTCGGCGGGAGAATTTATGAAGCAGATGGTCTGGAGGTTAAAAAACATGAGCGACAGAATTGAACAAATGAGAAAAAACATAGACGCATTAAATGACGCGGGGGTTAGAAGCACTTATTTTTATCCAATGGTTTACGAATCGCTTCAGCAGACGAAGGGCGAGCCGACGCAGATCAGGAGGGCGAAGGCAATCGCGCACCTGATGGATGAATCGCCCATCGAGGTGTTGCCATACGAGCTTCTTGCGGGAACGATGGCAGCCTTTTGCCCGGTTGCGAAAAACGTTCCGCCTTATGAGGAAACCAGGAAGGAAGCGGTACAGATTATAGAGGATTACCTGCGGCAAAAGAAACAGGGAACCGCGCAGGAAACGGTGAAAACAGGGGAGATCAAAACCTTCGAAGCGGACTTCACAACAAAGAAAAGCCGTTGGGCATTGATGAGCCGCGTACACCACGACGCAAATATAGATTACAGCGACCTGCAGAAGCTGATTGCGGAAATGCAGGAGCAGTTTAAAGACGAGGACATCGAAAAATATGAGATCGGCAGGGAGCTGGAGCGCAGCTTTAAGATCGATTACGGCAAGGGCGTGCGCGAGGAAATAGACGCGCTGCCATGGTTTGCCGCCAATCATCTGAGCCTGAACTATGGAAGGATTGTGGAGCAGGGGCTTGGCGCGACGAAAAAGAGAATCGTGGAAAAGCTGGGCGAAGCCAAAGACGAAGAGAAAAAAGAATATTATAACGCGGCGCTGATTACGGTAGAAAGCGTTATACGCTACATCATGCGCTATGCGGACGAGCTCAAAAAGCAGAGCAAAAATGAAATGCACAGCAAAGAGCGCAGGCAGGAGCTTGCAGCAATGGCGGAAATCTGTGCAAAGGTTTCGACAGAAAAAGCGGATACCTTTTATGAGGGCGTACAGCTTGTATGGCTGCTGCACATGGTGCAGAGCATATGCTGGGGCTCGGCGCTTTCCTTTGGGCGGTTTGACCAGTATCTGGCGGGGCTTTATGAAAACGATATCAAAAACGGCACGATTACAAAGGATCAGGCAAAGGAAATCCTGTGCTGTATGTGGCTTAAGGTAAATGAACCGCGCATGAGAACCGTGCAGAGCCTGACAGTCGGCGGAATTACGCCGGACGGAAAGGATGCGGCAAACAGCCTGACACGCCTGTGCCTTGAGGTCGTCAGGGAAATGAAGCTTCCGTATCCAAATGTGGGCGCGCGTATCAATAAGCTCAATCCGGAATGGCTGTACGATGAAATCGTGGATTCCATCCGCGCTGGCGGCGGACAGCCGATGATTATGAACGACGACGTTTGGATTGCGGCGCTCCGGCGTCTTGGCTATGAGGACAAATACGCCAACGATTATTACAACATGGGATGTGTGGAAATCATGATTCCCGGCAAGCAGCCAAACTGGGGCGTGACAGATCCGATCGCATTCCCGATGCTGATAGAAGATATCTTTACAAAATACAGGCAGGGAAGCCTGAAACTCGATACGTTTGAGGATTTTTATGCAGCTTATGTGGACGAACTCAAAGCTGCTGTCGTCGCGGACAGGAAGGAAGCGCAGGGCAAGATCGAAAACATGGCGGGCAGGTGCTTTGATCCGTTTGCGTCGCTTCTCATCGACGGCTGCATCGAGAACGGAAAGGATATGTTCCAGGGCGGCAGCGAGATCGGCACGCACTGGTCGGTATACGCGTACGGGCTGGGCACTGCGGCGGACGCAATGGCAGCCGTGAAAAAGTTTGTATACGACGACAAAACGGTTTCAATCGCGCAAATGTCGCAAGCGCTTGAGCATAATTTTGAAGGATACGAAAAGCTGCAGGCCTTCCTCGACACCAAAACGCCGAGCTATGGAAACGACAAGGACGACGTAGACCTGCTTGCAAAGGATATGCTGCTGAAATTTACGGACATCGTCTTTGACCAGAACGAGCCTGGAAGCAGGGACAAATACGTTTCGACGTTGTTTGGATATTTTTTCCACATCTATCACGGAGAGATCACAGGCGCAACGCCCAACGGCAGGAGAAGAGGGGAAACCTTCAGCGACAGCATGGGGCCATCGCAGGGTAAGGACGTAAGCGGGCCGACAAGGATGCTCAATTCCGTTCTCAAGCTTAACCACGACGAGGTGACGGGCGGTTATGCTTTGAACCTCAAGATCAATCCGGAGCTTGTGCGCGACGGCGTGGGTATCAATGCGTTAAAGACGCTTGTAAAATCATACATTGAGGGTGGCGGCCCGCAGCTGCAGGTGAATTTTGTGGATGTGGAATCGCTTAAAAAAGCGAAGACCGAGCCGGAGAAATACAGGAACCTTATCGTGAGAATCGGCGGTTACTGCGAATATTTTGTAAATCTTGACGGATCTCTGCAGGATGAGATCATTACAAGGACAATACACGGACTGTAATAAGGAAGGAAACGGGAATGAAAGTAAAAGCGGTTAGATTATATGGGAAAAAGGATTTACGGTTTGAGGAATTCGACCTGCGGGACATCGGCCCGGATGAAATCCTTGCTAAGGTACTCACAGACAGCCTTTGCATGTCAAGCTACAAAGCAATGTTGCAGGCAAGCGATCACAGGTGCATTCCGGACGATATCGACAAAAACCCTGTCATCATGGGACACGAGCTTTCAGGCGTAATCGTAGAGGTTGGCGATCATCTCAAAGGGGCCTACAGCGTGGGAGATACCTTTGCGGTGCAGGCGAAGATGTATTTTGGAGAGCGAATCACATCGCCGGGATATTCCTATACGGAATACGGCGGAAATGCAACCCATATTATTGTCCCTGCGGAAGTCATAGAAGGCGGATACATCCTGAAATACGACGGGGACGCACACTTTAAAGCATCCGTGGCAGAACCGATTTCCTGCCTGATTTCAGCGCTCACCTCGGCTTATCACCTTGCGGAAAACAATAAGGATCACATTATGGGACTGAAGCAGGGCGGAAACATGGCGATCCTTGCAGGCTGCGGCCCGATGGGGCTTGGCGCGGCGGAGCTTGCGATGAATATGAAGCAAAAGCCGAAGCGCCTTGTAATTACAGACATTGACGAGAATCGCGTCCAGCGGGCTAAGAAGGTATTGAAGCCACAGAACGGCGTGGAGCTTATTTTTGCGAATACCGCAGGAAAGGAAAATGAAGCGGAGTTCTTAAAGGGGCTTACAGGCGGCGAAGGGTTTGACGATGTGCTGATCATGGCGCCTGTGCCGGCGGTAATCGAAACAGCGGATAAAATCGCAGGGCTCGATAGCTGCCTTAACTTCTTTGCAGGTCCCACAAAGAAAGATTTTTACGCGAATATCAACTTCTATGACGTGCATTACAACTATAAGCACATCATCGGGACATCCGGAGGGGATCTCACCGATATGAAAGAGGCTGTGCGTATGATCGAAACGAATACGATTGATCCTTCGATCCTGATCACACATATTGGAGGACTCAACAGCGCGGCTGAGGCGACGCTCAACCTGCCGCAGATTCCGGGCGGCAAAAAGCTGATTTACTGCAACATTGACCTTCCTTTGACAGCGATTGACGAATTTGAGGAAAAAGGAAAAAGTGATCCGCTGTTTCAGGCGCTGCACGAAATCTGCAGCCGGAATTCCATGCTGTGGAATAAGGAAGCGGAGGACTATCTTCTCGCACACGGAAAAGATATTATGCAATGAGACGCCCGGACGGCGATTAAATTAAAAAAACGGCAGCGGTTCTCTCCAACCGGACAAGTATGTTGAAAAGCAAAGGAGAAACAGAGCATAAAAAAGACAGGCGGAAAGCCACCTGTCTTTTTTTGGTTGTTATTTTTATGAATAAGTTTAACGGAAGGAAAGCGGACAGTGCATGGCAGAGAACAACGGTTTATAACCCGTCTTGCCATCTGATGAAAGCTTCTGGCTTTTCGACCGTCAGCGACAGAGACAGCCTTGCCTGTTTTATAGCCGTTTGCCGGTTTCTTTATCGGTAAATACTGCCTCATAGTCATAATTCAAAATATCGGCTATTTGTTTCAGGTCTTTTTCCGAAAAATTATCACGGGCCATTTTTCCACTCATTGTTGACAAACTTTTATTTAACAGTTTGGATAAATCTGTAAGTGTCATTTCGCGCTCAACTAAAAGCATTTTTATTTTTTTTGCAGCAGCCAATTAAATCACCTCGTTTCTTTTAATGATACGATTATTGCCGAAGAACATCAATTAAAAAACGAACAAAATTTGGGTAATATTGAATTTGCCGTCGCCTTTATTTGGCATATACCGTAATAATAATCTGTACGAGTGGGAGAACAGAAAGCCAGCGCCTATTTTAACAAAATTAGCGCGACAGGGGGCATATCTGAAGATATGCCCCCTGTCGTAAATCTGCTGTCAGTTCTATCGCACCGGAGTACAGTTTCCAGAACCTACTTACGTTTGCGCGACAGGTTCAGGATGGAAAGCGTATAAAAAATTGCGGCAGTTGCGAACAGCACGATGATACAGGTTGTGATCGTCGTAGTGAAATCGCCAAACTGGAAGTTTACGCCCATCTCGTGCGTGAATTCTTCCACCGCGCTTGCGGGCGCGCCGTCAAACGAGACGGCCATCGGCTGCTCGAGCATGGACGTGCGGAACAGGGAGGCGGAATAAGAAACGGGAAATGCCTTGATGATTCCCTGTACAGCGTCAGGAAGGCTGCCAATGGGAATATATACGCCGGTCAAAAAGCCGATCAGCGTCCCGATGATCGTGCTTGCGGTGCCAAACGCGTTCTGGCTTTTGAAAAAAGAGACGATGAAAAGCACGATCGAGCTGCTCGAGAATACGGAAAGGAAAATTCCACCGATCACCTGTAACATATTTTCCATGGGAAGCAGCTCCCCGCCGGCTGCCACGATGTAGAGCTCTCCGATCACAAGCGCCACAAGGCTCATGATAATACCCACGCATACGGAGCACAGGATGTAGCCGCCCGCGATATCCCCGCGCCTTAAAGGCGATACTGAGAAATCCCTGGATATCTTTTTGGCGCGATCCTCCACCATAACGCCAAACGCACCCAACGTGGAGGTCATAGAGATGACTGCGAGGATTCCTGCGATCACCCAGCTGTTGACCAGATTATCGATTCCCGGAACGTTTTCATTGCCGCTTGTGATGGTATCGCCCAGAAAAACAGCGTACAGTGCAATGATGATGAAGACTGCAAGGAGCGAGAAAAATACCGAGCTCCTGTCCCTGAAAAAAACCTTTATATTTCTTTTTGCCATATTGAGCATCAGTTTCTTACCTCCGAGCCAGTAATGTTTAAAAATACGTCGTCCATAGAGCCGCGGCGGACTTCCATTCCCGCGATGTTTTCTTTGTTTTGTTCGATGATGCCAATCGCGTCGGCTGTGTGTTTTAGCCGGACGACATATTCGCCGCCTGTTTTCTGAAATGAAATACTGCTTTTTTCAAGGCTTGCTTCAAGCGCTGACGCATCCTTGGGGGTTATCTTGAGGCTATCCTTGGTATACTCTTCTTTGAGCTGCGCGGGCGTGCCTTTGGCAAGGATTTTGCCGTGGTCCATGATGGTAATGTAATCCGCCTGCGCGGCTTCTTCCATGTAATGCGTGGTCAGGAAAATCGTCATATTGCGTTCCTTTTGCAGGAGCCGGATGGTTTCCCATACCTTTTTACGCGTCTGCGGATCAAGGCCGGTCGTCGGCTCGTCCAAAAACAGGATTTCCGGCGTATTGATAAGGGCGCGCGCAATATCCGCCCGCCTTCTCTGGCCTCCGGAAAGCTTGCCATAACGCTGGTTGAGAAAATCGCCGACATCCGCAGTGCGTACCGCGCTTTCTACGGCGTTTTTGAGCTGCGCCCGGCTGAGGCCGTAAAAGCTGCCGCGCAGGAAAAGATTTTCCCTGACGGTAAGAAGCGCGTCGAGTACGCTGTCCTGGAACACGATACCAATCTCCGCGCGGATTTTTCCGTCGCCCTTCCCAAGCTGGTTCCCATCTACGATAACCCTGCCGCTATCCGGTTTCAGCTGTGTGGAGATCATATCGATCGTTGTGGATTTTCCCGCGCCGTTTGGCCCTAAAAATGCAAACAACGAGCCCTTTTCCACATAAAAATCAATTCCTTTCACAGCTTCTATGGTTCCAAAGGATTTTTTAAGTCCTGAAACTTCAATGATTTTTTGCATATTATTCCCTTTCCTGTTTCATTTTTTTGATCTGCCGGTTGATGTTTTCCGCATCGGCCCTGTTTTTGATTGCAAGCACGCCGAACGTTCCGAAATAGACCGCTGCGATCATGCCAAGCACGATTCCGACATAAGGGGCCTCAAACGGGATGAAGCCTGTAAAGCCGCCGATGATAAATACCACGGCCACAATGTCTGCAAGGTTTAGCGCCATAGAAAGGGGCGTTGAATTCACAGGTATCTTATCCGTCAGGAAGATCAGTACGGCGATGCAGGTCGTCATCAGGAACAGGATAAATATTGCCTCAACTGCTACAGTCGCAAAACCGAACGCAGACAGGAGGCTGTAAAGAAGTGCCAAAAGCGTAAACGAGACGCAGTCCATTGTAAAATAATATTTAAACTTTGCCATGATGCTCCTCCTTCTATATCTTCATTTTTTTCTTGAGCGCGTCTACATAATGGCGGTTGATGACCACCTTTTCGCCATTGCTGAGTTCCGCCTCCATTTTGCCGTGCAGCAGCGCCCGGACGCTCTCAAGCACCATGATATTCAGGATGCTCGATTTGCTGATGCGGACAAAATTGGTTTTGGTAAGTTGCTCTTCCAGCTCGTAGAGCTTGAGGTCGCATTGGTACACCTCGTCTCGGGTGTACACAAAGGTCCTGTTGTCCACAGATTCGAAATAATAAATATCGGAAAGGCTTATGTTGTATTGCTTGCCGTCGCGTCGCGCTGATACCGAAAACGAATAAAGCCTTATCTGGGCAATCAGTTTTTCAAGCTCCGTATCTATAAGGCCGCATTTGATGATGATTTCAACTTCCTCGTTGTCTGGAGACTGGTCGATTAGAAGCTTCAATAGATTTCACACTCCCGTTTTTTGATATATGGCACCGTATCACAGTTACTAAGGTAACAGACGGGCAGCGCCGTTTCAACCGGTTTTATGTAAGATGCACAAATAAAATGGTGAAATACATTTTCAGGCAGCGTGCACACAGACTTCACTTTACTGTGGATAATAAAATATAAGATCAAACAGGAAAGGAGCACGATCATGAAAAAATTATGGATGATTGTACTGGGAATAACGCTTTTTGCGTTCATATTTACCGCTTGTTCTTCGCCTGCTGCGACGAGCTCTGCACAGCAGACAGGGGAAACGGCGAAAGAAGTGTACGGGCAGGTGACAGCGGTTGACGGAGATGAGATAACGATTTCGCTGGGAACCGTACAGGAACCGGAAATGGACGGCGCGCCGGATATGGAAAACGGTGGAACGCCGCCATCCGGTGCACCGTCAGGGGAAATACCTGAGGCGGGGAGCGGCGGCGGACAGGGTGAAATGCCATCGGGAGAACCGCCGCAGGGCAGCGGCGCACCAGACAGCTCAGGTGAAGGCGGCGCACCCCCTGAATTGCCTTCCACAGAAACCGGAACGGGGAATGCTGAAGGCGGCACGCCTCCGGAGATGCCGCAGGGCGGCGGAATGGGAGGCTTTACCGCAGACGGCACCACGATCAAAATTACGCTTTCGGACGACGTGGCCGTAACGAGGCAAAACGGGGAGGAAACGCAGGAGGCATCCCTTTCAGACCTTGCGGTAAACGACATCCTGAAAATGACGGGGAGCGGCGAAGGGGTTGGATTTGTTCCCGCAGAAATCGTCATACAATCCATGGGGACAGGCGGCCCCGGTGGAAATATGGAGGGCTCCGATACGGGGAGCATTGAGCTGACAGGCGTTTATACTGTGGACGGCACAGAAGAAACGTCGGATGGCACCGATTACGCATCCAGCTCCGCTGACCAGAATACGGTGCTGGTAACAAACGGCGGCGACCTGGTGCTCAGCGGCGGTACGCTCTCTAAAACGGGAGACAGCTCCAGCGCGGACGAAAGCAACTTTTACGCACTGAATGCAGTATTTGCAGCGGCGGCAGGCAGCACTGCGCAAATTTCCGATGCGCAGGTCACGTCGGACGCCGAAGGTGCGAACGCAATTTTTGCAACAGGGGAAGGCTCTGACGTTCTTGTGAAAAACGTTACCATACAGACGGCAGGCGATTCCTCGCGCGGACTGGATGCAACCTATGGCGGAAGTATTACCGCACAGGATGTGAATATTACAACGCAGGGCGCGCACTCTGCGCCGATCGCAACAGACCGCGGGGAAGGGACGATCAATGTGACCACGGCAACCGTATCTGCGGCGGGGGACGGCAGCCCCTGTATTTACTCTACGGGAACGATTACAGTAAACGATGTAACAGGGACGGCGACCGGCAGCCAGGCGGCTGTTGTGGAGGGTAAGAATTCGATCACGATGACGGATACGGATCTCACCGGTGCGGGCCCGAACGGCGTTATGCTCTACCAGAGCACATCGGGCGACGCTGCGGAGGGAACGGCGATGTTTACAGCCGTGGATTCCCGGCTGTCCACCACTACGGACGGGCCAATGTTTTACGTAACCAATACCGAGGCCGAGGCAGACCTTTCCAATACGGAATTGTCTTTTGCGAGCGGTATACTGGCAAACGTTGCGGGCAACGATACAAATAACTGGGGAACGCCCGGCTCAAACGGCGGGGATTTCACACTCAAAGGAACGGGCCAGACGCTTGCGGGCGACGTGACCTGCGACAGCATCAGTACGTTTTCATTGATACTCAATGAAGGCTCCGCATATACGGGAGCGGTTAACAGCGAAAATACTGCAAAAGAGGTGAGCGTATCGCTTGATGCTTCCAGCACATGGACGCTGACAGGCGACAGCTACGTAACAGTGTTTGCAAACGACGATACAAGTTGCGCCAATATTGCCTCCAATGGGTTTCATATTTATTATGATTCGGAAAACGAGGCGAACCAATGGCTCAACGCAAGGACGATTACGCTTGCGGGGGGCGGAAGTCTGACGCCTGCCTGAACTTACATGAAAAAGAGCCGGGGATTGGTTGTCCCCGGCTCTTTTGACATTTATTTTATTCTGCTTCCCGTTTGTTAACGTAGTCCACCACATCCTGCACCGTATCGAACAGGCGCAGGTCGCGGTCCGGTATTGAGATACTGAATTCCTTTTCGAAGACGGAAACAGTGTCAAGGAGACTGAAAGAATCAAGCTCCAGGTCTTTCACAAGATGCTTTTCCGGAGTGATCTCATCCTCCGTAACGGGCGACGCCTCGGCGAGTAAATGCCTGATTGTTGCAAGCTCTGCCATAAATATGATACCTCCTTCATCAAAACGAGCGGTTCATATTTAAATTACCCTAAATGCACCGCATTCAAACCGCGAAAGCTCTGGCGTTTGAATTCGCTTTTGTCATATTCTTTTTCGATCTCCGGATCAACCATCGGGATCACGGAAAAGCATTTATCGTAACATTTTGCGGGCGTATCCCTTCCGCAGCATTCCTGCCATGAAAGGGAACCTTTTTTTGCGAATTCGGCAAAGTCCCTCTGCACCTCTGCGGAAATACGTTTTGACGTTTTGGCGGAGGACAGCAAAAACATCCATTTAAAGATACCCGCATGGAAGTTGCCGAATACGAACGGGATATCGCTTGAATGGCACGCACGCAGCGCGCAGGCTTTCATTGCAGTCGTTTCATAATCAAAACGGTACATCCATGTGTTGGCGTATTGGCTGTATACCTCCGCATACCATACGCTCGCCATGCGAAATACACGGTCCGTAAGCATCATGGATTCCGCGCGCTTACCATAACGCAGGTAGGCTTTTTCAAGACGCATCCGGGTTTCTTCCTTTTCAAGCGCGATATTGCGTTTCAATATTTTTTTGATATCGAGTACGTTGGAGAGAACCTTGATGCACAGAAAAGACATTTCTTCCTTGGTTGTACCAATCAAAATAGGAATATCCTTTGCAGCACCCTGCGCCGCTGCGGGAATGGGGTATTCCGGAACCAAGCCGCCGTCTACCTCGATCATAAACGTGCCGTCTCCAAGTCCGCAATGGGACGCAAATTTCTTTTGACTTCCCACGAGCCTGGCAGCAGGAATGCTAAGAAGTTCCTGCGCGCTTGAAATCCCCATGAATTTCATAAACTGCTTTGCGACATTCTGGTACTCTTCCCTGGTATAAAGCAGCGTTGGGCCGCCGCTCATCATGATTACCCTGGAAACATATTTTTTTGCCGCCGGCATAACAGGCAGCACAGAGGCTGCAATCGCCCCGGCAGACTGGCCGAGCACCGTAATGCTTTCCGGATCGCCGCCGAATGCGCTGATATTTTCGTAAACCCAGCGCAGCGCCTGCACGATATCAGAGAGGCCGCAGTTGGGCGAAAATTCCTCTCCCAGAAAAGAAAAATCAAGGAAACCGAGCGCTCCGAGGCGGTAGTTGATGGTCACAACCACCACATCCGCAGCCTTGGCAAGGTTTGCGCCGTTGTATTCAGGATCGCTTCCCGCACCCGAGCAAAAGGAACCGCCATGGATGTAAAAAAATACGGCGCGTTTCCGGTCGTCCGCCCCGGGAGACCAGATGTTCAGCGTCAGGCAATCTTCGCTTGCGATTTGCCTGGAACGCCTGTTTTGCGGACAGATTGCGCTATGCGCCGAGGCGTCCAAAATACCCTTCCAGTTTTCCGGCGGCTGGGCCGGACGAAAGCGCAGGTTGCCTACGGGCGGTGCCGCGTAAGGGATTCCTTTCCATGTGGCGACGTCCTTTTCATAGGCGCCGCTTACTCTGCCGCTTTTTGTTTCGACTATGTTATCCTGTTTATTATCCTGCATATTTTAACCTTTATTACCTTGTCAGTTTTCCTTATTATACTACTTCAAAAAACAATGTAAACAAAACAAAGGTTTCTTTTCAAAAATTTAACATTTTAAGCCGTTGTGTAAAGTGGTTTGCCTGTATGAAATTTATTTCTGCGCGCGAAAGTGCTATCATATAAATAACCGGTATTGGTTTTTACAGGAGACGGGCAGGGTATTAATGGAACAGGTGGGTATGCCTTTAGAATCAAAGGGGGTAATCGTGTGGAGAAGGCAAAAATAATATTGACGGCGATTGTTTCCTCCGTGCTTATCGTAGGCGGCATTTTCCTTGCGGCAAACCCTATCATGATTATCGGCGTATTTGCGCGTGTTCTGGGCATCCTGCTCACAATCTTTGGAAGCGTCAGGATATTATTCTTTCTGTTTGTGCGCGATAATGCGCCTCATATTACTGCGTCGACGATCGTAATTGGGCTGATCACACTTGGCTGCGGTATTTTTTTGTTGGCATATCCGGGAGTGATCGACCAGGTCGTACGGATTACATTAGCGGTATGGCTCTTTTTCTCCGGTGGAGTGAGCCTGCTGACTGCCTATTCCTATCACGCAAACGACGAGAAAAAGTGGGTGCCCGCGCTGATATGGGGAATCCTCCTTATGGCGGCGTTCCTGGCGCTGCTTACCGCGCAGGAGCTGTGGGTATTTGTGCTTTCCACGTTTGTCGCAGCCTATTGCATCATGCTGGGGTTTACGGCCCTGCTGCGGCTTTTTATGATTGTGAATCAAAAAAATAAAAAACGGAAAAATATACCATTGCCATTTTTTGTGGAGGCGGCCCTTCCCAAGGCGACATTGGAATGGGTTAAATCCACATTCGAAGGGGACGCGGACGAATCGGACGGCGAAGTGGTGACAAGCGGAAATATCCCCAAAGGGCCAACGGATATCGAAATACTCGTGCATTTATCGGATATTGGGACAAACGCCCTTGGCCACGTGGACCTTGTGGTGGATGGACAGGTGTTTTCGTACGGCAATTACGATCATGATCCAAAGCAGACAAGGTTGTTCGGACTTTTCTGGGACGGCGTCTTTGCCGTCTGCGGGCGCGAAAAGTATATCAAATTTTCGCTTGACAGCGCGCGCAAAACGATCATTGGTTATGAGCTGCAGCTTTCCGGGGAAGATGAAGAGCGCGTGAAAGCCAATATAGCCGATTTTCTGAAGGACTGCGAGCCATGGGAGCCGCAGGAACCGCAGAAAAACGGATACGCCCGGGCGCTTGCCCGCCAGGGGGCAAAGCTGTTTAAAGTAAAGCAGGGAAAATATAAAACATATTTTATGCTCAATACCAACTGCGCGCTGCTCCTTGAAGATTTCCTTGCGGGAACGAGCATCCCAAAGGCACGCGTATTTGGAGGCGTTATGACGCCGGGGGCGCTGCTTTCCATGTATGAAAACGAACTGAAGAGGCCGGGGAGCCCGGTTGTGGGAAGGACGCTGTATGTAAGCGAGCGTATGGCGTCGGCGCAAAAGAAAAAGACGCACGAGGGGCTTTTGGATTTGAAAGATTTTATCCAGCATGAACTGGAAGAACGGAAAATAAAAAAACACCCCGACTGAGCGCAGCCGGGGTGAGATACTTTTTTCAATTTGAGGAGTAGGCCTCGTCCACGATTGTGAAGATTTCATCGATCCACAGTCCGGACTGCCTTGCTTCGCGCGTGGCCTTTACAAACATCTCGCGTATTTCCTCCTTACGCATTTCCTTGATGCGCATGGCGTTATCGGCTACGAAATCGCCCTTGCCCGCCACGGAATAGAGGATGCCCTCCTTTTCGAGCAGTGCATAGGATTTCTGGATGGTATTGGGATTTACGCCAAGCTCCCGGGCCATTTTACGCACCGAAGGAATCTGCTCGTGCGGATGGAGTTTACCCATCATTACAAGGGATTTCAGACCGTCGACAATCTGGCGGTAAATTGGTTGTTTTAATGAGTGGTCAAGCTGGATCAGCGCCATGGATGTTGCTCCTTTATTTGAAAATCTGTATTATGTGTATTAGTACAATTAAGATTATATAAGGAGGAAAAGCTGATGTCAACCGATAATTTCGCAAGTTTTTTTACCTAAATAACTAAATTGGTATTTCCATACTACCAATTTAGTATTATAATGAAAATAATACTTTAGGTAATGGCTTTGAGAACCGTTTCTATTATCCGTATGAAATAATTCAATAATAGGAGGGATCGAAGGAATGAACATTATGTATCTGGCTCTGATCGGAGCCCTCATTGCACTTGTTTTTGCGGCAGTCACCGCATCGGGTGTCATGAAGAAAAGCGAAGGCAGCGAGAAAATCAAGAAAATTGCCGGAGCAATCAAGAAGGGCGCAAACGCATATCTTAAGCGCCAGTATAAAAGCGTTGCAATCTTTTTTATCATTGTTACAATTCTACTGTTTATCATGGTGGCGTTCGGCTTTATGTCGTTCTTTGTACCGATCGCATTTTTTGTGGGCGGCGTTTTCAGCGCAATGGCGGGCTTCATCGGCATGAAGATAGCGACTGCGGCAAACTCGCGTACGGTAAACGGCGCTACAAAGAGCCTCAATTCGGCGCTTCGCGTGTCTTTTTCAAGCGGCGCGGTCATGGGAATGACGGTTGTGGGCCTTGGGCTTTTGTATCTCACAATCTGGTATTTTATCCTCAACGCGTATTATGCGGGGGATTCTGCCCAGATTGCAAGTAATATGCTGATGTTTGGCATGGGCGCATCCTGTATGGCGCTGTTCGCGCGTGTGGGCGGCGGTATCTTCACCAAAGCTGCCGACGTGGGTGCAGACCTTGTCGGCAAGGTGGAAGCGGGCATCCCGGAGGACGATCCGAGGAACCCGGCTACCATTGCGGATAATGTTGGCGATAATGTCGGCGACGTTGCGGGCATGGGCGCAGACCTTTATGAATCGTATGTAGGTTCTATTATTTCGTCGGGCGCGCTTGCCATTGCGGCAGGCCTTGGCGCAAACGGGCTTGCGCTGCCGATGATTCTGGCGGCGCTCGGAATCGTTGCGAGCGTAATCGGAACATTCTTTGTAAGGACAAAAGAAAACGCTTCCCAGAAGAGCCTTCTTTCAGCACTGCATAAAGGAGTTTATATCGCAGCGGCGATTGTTGCCGTCGTAAGTTTCTTTGTCGTGACCGGAATGCTCGGAATGGAAAACATCGGCGTGTATTTTGCGATCATCTCCGGCCTCGTGGCAGGCATTGTGATCGGCTACTACACAGAATATGTTACGAGCGACCACTTCAAACCAACGCAGACGCTTGCAGATTCCGCAGTAACAGGCCCGGCGACAACGATTATCAACGGCTTTGCGCTTGGTATGAAATCGACGGCCATCCCGGTCATCGTAGTGGTGGCAAGCGTGCTGATCAGCTATTTCGCATCCGGCGGGGCAAATGGTTTTGACGTCGGCCTTTACGGCGTTGCAATCTCGGCGGTAGGCATGCTTTCCACACTTGGAATCACGCTGGCGACAGATGCTTACGGCCCGGTTGCGGATAACGCAGGGGGCCTCGCGGAAATGAGCGGGCAGGAAGAGATCGTAAGGGAGCGTACAGACGCGCTCGATTCGCTTGGAAATACAACGGCGGCTACGGGTAAGGGCTTTGCAATCGGCAGTGCGGCGCTGACTGCGCTGGCGCTGATTGCGGCGTTTGCAGATCAGGTTAAGCTTGACGTTTCCAACCTCAGTCTTTTGAATCCAACGCTTTTGATGGGAATCTTTATCGGCGCGATGCTGCCATTCCTGTTCTCAGCGCTCACGATGAGCGCGGTGGGTACGGCGGCGCAGAAAATCGTTGTGGAGGTGCGCAGGCAGTTCAAGCACATCAAAGGTATTATGACGGGGGAGGCAGAGCCTGATTATGAATCGTGCGTGGATATCTGCACAAAGAGCGCGCTGCACCTGATGCTGGCGCCTGCTATCCTTGGCTTTGTGTCGCCTATTATCGTTGGAGTTGTGCTGGGGGCCAGCGGTGTGATCGGTATGCTTGCAGGAGCGACGGCCAGCGGCTTTGTGCTTGCGGTCATGATGGCAAATTCCGGTGGCGCATGGGATAACGCCAAGAAATACATCGAAGGCGGAAAACACGGCGGCAAAGGCTCTGAGGCGCATAAAGCGGCTGTTGTGGGCGATACGGTTGGCGATCCGTTCAAGGATACTTCCGGGCCGTCCATCAATATCCTCATCAAGTTGATGTCCATGGTTGCGGTGGTTTTCGCATCGTTTATCATGAGCGTCTCAATACTGTAACCGAAAGTAAAACAGCGCCGCAAAAACGGCGCTGTTTTTTTGTCTGATGAAATACCCTTACCCCCACGCTATACCCGGCGTATTCTTTAGACAAAAAAAGGCCGCACAATGGTAGCTATCCATAAGACAGGGGATAGCTGCCAAACAGGATAAATGAGAAAAGGCCAATGAGCAAAATTTAACTCATTGGCCTTTTTGCTGCGTCGACATTTAGACAAGAGTTTCCAATATTGGTATGATGCCTCAATTACATTTCGAGAAGATGTTTCTGAATATGTAAAATCTATTGAACTCTTGTTTTTGGGTTCCAAAGATGTTCTAAAAGACTATTTTGGTGTCATATTTAATTAATAATTAATTACTCGTGCGGCTTAATTCCTTTAAAGAACTCCGCAAAATCCACATTGTAAACTTGCTGGAGCGCAACCAAATCCGTCACCTTTATGTTGCGCGTTCCAAGTTCTATTTTCGTATAAGTGTTTCGATCAATCGTACTGCCCAGTAGATTCATTTTCGATGTTAATTCCCTTTGAGATAATCCTGCGGCAGCCCGTAGTCTCCTCAAATTTGTTTGTAAACTTGCATTCTGTAATATTAAACCTTTCATAGAATTCTCCCTTATAAAAAAGTGACTCATTAGCACATATTTATCTTGATTATATTCCTAAAAGGAGATACAATAGGTGCTAACAAGTAACCTATCTATTTTTAGTTAAGGAGCACAACTATGTCAAATAAAAAAGTATTGGAAAGTTTGGAGCAGAATATAGAGGGCGTGGAGCAGCTGGTATATTTCATACAATACAACGAAGAATTGACGGCTGATGAATTGATGATAGATATTGAAATCGACCGCTTCAAGGGCTATGAACACTGTTTGGCAATCATGCTGCTTGCGGCTGATGATCCTGTTATCAATCGCACAAGAAAAAGACTATTCTTACAATGGTTCGGAGCAGAAATGAAAAAGGCTGGCGAGGAACAAACCATAAACAGGATTGCACAAATTTTAAACGAAGAACATCACAGCTTTGAAGCAAGACGAAAGCGTCTTGAGGAATTAGACCAGTAAAATAAATTGTAAGAAATAATCTACTATAAAATAAGGTCTATTTCTTGAAACTCGCGTCGCTCGTTATAAAATTTCTGGAAAAGGTTCCTTTTTGGGCGCTTCGGATTGTGTTAGTAGTGAGGGGACATATAAGGGATATTAGTCTACCAGCAAGCATAGGAAGTGTATTAACACTTCCACATTTTGAATCATGACCGCTTGCGCGTCCATGAATCAAAATTGCTTGTTGGGGATTCTCCCCAAATCCCTTTAGTCTATCACGAAACGGAGAGGAACCCATGAGCAAAATACGAATCGTAAATAACAGTATCGTTGTAAAGAACCCGACCACATTCACCCAAAACGAAAAAACGGCATAGCGGAAAACCGCTATACCGTTTCAAATACTCATACTGTCTTATGCAGCCGCCGCAAAAACGGCCCTGCCTGTTTGCTATTTTTTCAGCGCAACCGGTGAAAAATCATTTCCGCCGAGGCTGAATTCTTTTGCGTTTGTCCAGTCCAGAGGAACTTCATATACGAGGACTGTTTGTACGCGGCTGCCGTCTGACTGAAAGGCAATCGCTTTGCACGGATACTGCGTAGTGCCGTCCGTTACGTAGGAAGGCGTTCCCCCGGCAGGGAGAAACGATGCCTGCGCGTCGTCAAGACTGTTTTCAGCCGTACCGAGCTTTACCACGAGAAACGTATTCCCACTGCCCGGAGCCATTCCTGAAACCTCGTTTGAGGAGGTGATTTCCGCTACGTCATACGAAGCGCCGGAAGTCTGGAATGTAACAGGCGAGCTGCAGGCAGTCAGTACCATGCAGCAAAGAAGCGCGACACACAGGACAGTTATGATCTTTTTCATGGGCCCTCCGATAAAATATATCAAAATGAATGGAATCTCTTATATCTAAATATCATAGTACGATAATTGATTTCAAAAGTCAATGAGCAACGCCGTATATCGTGGATATGACGCGGTAAAATATGAGCCTGCGAATGGGATGCGCGGGTATACTTTGCGCATGGCACAACGGAAATTCTGAAAAGAAGTTGACGGAAGGCCTTGTAATTTGTTAGAATAAGACAGGGTATCGCAATGGAGTGCAATGTTCCATCGCGATATTTTTTTGCGGCAAGCCGTTTCATGAATGGCTGTGCGGCTTCCCAAATAATGTAATTGTTAGGAGTGAACGAAATGTCCGGTATTGTTGTGTTCGGCGCTCAGTGGGGCGACGAAGGAAAGGGCAGATTTGTAGATTATCTCGCTTCCAAGGCCGATATGGTGGTTCGTTACCAGGGAGGCAACAACGCGGGCCATACCGTTGTTGCAGACGGCGTAACCTATAAGCTGCACCTGATCCCGTCTGGAATTCTTTCGAAAAAGGCGTGCGTAATCGCAAACGGCGTGGTGATAGATCCTAAGGCGCTGAAAAAGGAGATCGATTATCTTGCGGAGCGCGGCGTTTCCGTGGATCAGCTTTATATCAGCGACAGGGCCCATATGATTATGCCATATCACAGGGAGCTTGACGTTCTCAACGAAAAAAAGCTGGGCGATTTCAAGATTGGCACGACCTGCAACGGCATCGGGCCATGCTATACGGATAAAGTGGCGCGCACAGGGCTTCGTATGTGCGACCTCATCGATGAAAACACCTTCCCCGCAAAGCTCAAAAAGTGCGTGGAAGACAAAAACGAAGTCATTACAAAGGTATATGGCGGCGAGCCTCTCGATTATGAAGAAATGCTCGAGGAATACCGCCAGCACGCAAAATATTTTAAACCGTTCATCTGTGATACGGTTTCCATGCTGCAGGAATACCATGCCGCGGGAAAAAATCTGCTTTTCGAGGGCGCTCAGGGAATGCTGCTCGATATCGATTTCGGTACCTATCCTTATGTAACCTCCTCGCATCCGAATACGGGCGGGGTTTGCTCGGGGGCGGGCGTTGGGCCGCAGACCATTACCGATGTGATCGGCGTGGTAAAGGCGTATACGACGCGCGTGGGAGAGGGCCCGTTTGTAACGGAGCTTCTTGATGCGACAGGAGACGAGATTCGCGAAAAAGGCCACGAATACGGTACGACGACAGGCCGTCCGCGCCGCTGCGGGTGGCTGGATCTGGTAATCGTTGATTTTGCGGCAAAAACAAGCGGTATTACGGGCTTTGCCGTGTCACGCATGGATACGCTCGGCGGCCTTGATAAAGTTTTTGTTTGCATTGGCTATGACATTGATGGTAAAATAGTAAATACGTATCCGGCGTCGCTTGAAACGCTTGCGAAGGCAAAGCCGGTTTACAAGGAATTCGAGGGCTGGAGCAGCGACCTTTCGCACATCCGCAAATACGAAGATTTGCCGGCAGCGGCGAAGACCTACATTGAGTTCATCGAAGAGCAGACCGGAGTACCGGTTGTGATGATCGGCGTGGGCGCGGGCCGTGAGGAATGTATTTTCCGCGGGCTGTAAGCACCTCGTAATAAAATATTGTTTTCAAGTTTGCCGTACTAGACGGGGAGTTAGCGGTGTCCTGTAACCCGCAAGCCGCTATAGCGGGGTTGAATCCCATGCGGAGGGTTTTCTTTGTAGGGTATGGAGTACATTACTTGGCGTTGAGGGATGGGTCCTGTGCAATGTTGCGTTGTGAACCCTGTCAGGTCCTGACGGAAGCAGCAGTAAGCAAATTGCAGCGTGTGCCGCAGGTTCGCCTGTTCTGAGTCAATGATGTAAATTCCTCTTATGAGGCCAAAATTCGATGTATGGTGTACGGCTTCTAATTTAAAAAATGCCGGTCAGAAATGACCGGCATTTTTGATGCGTTTTTATCTTTTTCTCGCTGATACGAGCAGCATCATGGGCCGCCGCAGCTCGTCCGTCATACCGGGCACGGTATGCAGCATTTCTTCGCTTGGCTCCGGCTCGATCAAGCCGGTGATTTCAAAGCCTGTCCGAATCAGGCCGTTTACATACGTTGTGAGCGTTTTGTGGTATTTTTGCACGGTCTCTCCAAGGAAGATGGTGCTGCGCCTGCCCTCGTTAAAATACCGGTCTACCGGCCAATGCAGGATATTGCCCCTGTCATCGTAATACCAATCCTCGGTGCCGTAGGCCGTAAAGACAGGATGTTCTACAGAGAAAACAAAATTACCGCCCGGCGAAAGGCTGTCGTACACTTTTTTACAGATATCCTCAAAAGACTGGATATAATGGAAGGCCAGCGAGCTGATCACAACATCAAAGGATGAAGGCGGGAAGGCGATGTCTTCGATGGGCAGGCAAATATATGAAATCGCGTCCGAGCTCCTTTTGGCGTGCGCCTCGGCCAGCATTTTTTCTGAAATATCGATGCCGACAGCGCTCGCCGCACCGTTTTTTATTGCGTACTCACAGTGCCAGCCAAAGCCGCAGCCAAGATCCAGAATGCGTTTGCCCCTGAAATCAGGCAGCATTTGTTTGAGTACATGCCACTCGCCTGCGCCGTCCAGTCCTTTTTTGGAACGATCCATCTGGCTGTATTTTTCAAAAAAAACATTGTCGTCATATTTATTTTCCTTCATGTTTCAATTCTCCTGTTATCCTTGATTTTCCTGTTCATCCGCATGGTCCGGTTCTTTGGGATTCAGGATAAAGCGGTTGATGGGAAGCGCTACGAATACGCCTGCCAGCGTTTCGAGCGTCCGGTTTATGACATATGGCACCGTATCAAGCGCGCTGCCTGTGTGGAAGAATACGATGACTGCAAAGATAACGCAGCTTGGGGCAACCGAGTCCTTCAGGTTTAATACGTTGCACACAAAAATGAGCGCAAGCATCATCAGTGGAAATATGATGATATATAGAAATTCGTTATAGTATGGAATAATCCCTGCAAGCTCCAGCGTAAGAAGGCTGAAGCCGGAGCCAATCAGCGTTCCGATTACACGGTGAAAACCGGTGTGCTTTGACTTATCATAGGTTGGCTGGATACAGAGAATTGCCGCGACTACTGCAAATACGGCGGTAGAGCGGCCGAAAATATAACTTAAAAACAGGCAGACTGCAACTGCGATTGCCGTTTTGATTGCACGATATCCTAGCCTGTAAGAAAAATCCATTTTTGATTCACATTCCTTCCGTCGTTCCTGCGCGCAGCATCCGGGCCGGAGGAAAACGGCAGGTTATTCCGTAATCAATCCGCGCTTGAAGTGTTTGTTGAAAAATACCAATACACCGACGACCGCGCCGCAAATACCGGTAATCACCATGAGCGTCTCGATGCGTATGGTATCGGCAATCGGCCCGAAAAAGACCATGCCAATGGGCACCATGGCAGTCATAACGATCTGCGTCAGGCTAAATACGCGTCCCTGCATATTGGGATCCACCTGTTCCTGTAATAACACCATGGAAGGGGTTGTAAACAGGGGGACCGTACTTCCCGTAAGAAACATCAGGATCAAAAAGGCGACAAACCCGGGCACGATTCCGACAAGCATTGTAAGGGTACCAAACAGGATACAGCAGAGCGCAATCGTGTGCATGCGGTTTTTGAAACCGCCCCATGCGGAAATCACGATACCACCCAAAACGCCGCCCGCCGAAAAGGTAATTTCCATTGTGGAAAGCCGCCAGTATTCGTCGCCGAAGGTACGCGAGACCATCAGCGGCGTAAGCTGCGACGCAGGTACGATCAGGAAGAAGAACAGCGCGTAAAACAGGAAATAAGACCGGAAGAAACCGCTGCCCGCCACGTATTTGATCCCTGCCGTAAGATCGTCGAAGTAGCCGCCTTTTTGTCTGAGCTTTGCTTTTTCATGCAGCGGAATTTTCAGGCAGACCATGATTACAATCGCGACAGCCGCTGTACTCACGTCGATAAAAAAGGTCGATTCCAGCGATGCGATGGAAAGCAGCATTCCTGCCGCCGCGGGTGAAAGAATAAACATCACTGATTGGAGACTCCCGTTGATCCCGCCAATCCGGATCAGCTTTTCAGGAGGCACAATCTGCGGGAGCACAGCGTTCACTGCGGGCGTTTGGATACCCGAGCCGACGGATCGGATCGCCGATACCAGGAATACCATCCACAGGTCGTCGTGGCCGGATAAAAAGAAGAGGGCCAATACAAAGGTGGCGGAAGCGACCATTGCATCCGCGCCGATGATCAACAGCTTACGGTTGTAGCGGTCCGCCCACACGCCGGAAAAAAGGGATATCGCAACCTGCGGCGCGAAGCCGCATACAGAGGCAATGGTCATCATAGCTCCGGACTGCGTGGAAAGGGTAATATACCATATGATTGCAAACTGCACCAGCGAAGAGCCAAACAGGGATACGGTCTGGCCGGATAAAAATAGTGCTGTTTTTTGTTTCCAGTGTGAAAAATCGCCGGAAGGCTTTATCGGTTCTGATTTCATAGCTTCTGTTTCCATCGTTTAAGAGCCTCCTTTCCAGACGATATATTTCCCTGATTCAAAAGGGTTCTCTTAATATAACATACCTCCTTGGGGCAAAGTCAAGTAATTTATTTATCTTTTGTAAATATATACATTGACAGGCGAGGTATATGAATATATAATGTAAATTGAAAACGGACATATTTTATTGAGAGGAGGGAACTGAATGTCATTAACTTCGGATCTGATCCGCGGGCATACTGAAACGATTATTCTGGCGCAGCTGCTCAAAAAAGACAGCTATGGCTACGAGATCAATAAATCGATCCAACAGACGACGCACGGGGAATACGAACTGAAAGAAGCGACGCTCTATTCCGCCTTCCGGCGGCTTGAAAACGCCGAGATGATTGAATCCTACTGGGGAGACGAAACAACAGGCGCGCGCAGGCGCTACTACCGCATCACCAGGCTGGGGCGGGCAATGTATGAACAGAATAAAGAAGAGTGGGAAAGAACCAAACAGTTGATTGATCACCTGATCTAACCACTGCGGGAGGAAGAAAATGGAAGAAAAATTACGTCAGTATGTGGAAAATCTTTTTGCAGATGCTCCAAAATCCAGAAAAATGCTGGAGCTGCGGGAGGAAATTTTTACAAATCTCAAAGAGAAGTACTACGACCTGAGGGAAACGGGCGCGTCTGAGGAAGAAGCGTACGACATCGTCAAAAGCAGCATCGGCGATGTGGACGAGTTGATCAGCAGCGCGAACGATCCTGTGGCAAATAAAGCCCAAACCGAAGCGGAACGCAGGCGCAGCGCGCGCCTGGTGGCGATTGCAATCATGCTCTATATCCTGTCGCCGGTGGCAATTATTATTCTAGGAAGCATGAACCAGCCAATTATTGGCCTCACCATTATGTTTGCGCTGATTGCGGTAGCCACAGGCCTGCTTGTTTACAACAGCTCGCTGCGCCCAAAGTACGAAAAAATGGACGACACTATGGTAGAGGAATTCAAGCAGTGGCAGGACGAAAGCAAGCACAAAAACGAAAAACGCTCCGCGTACCTTGGCGCGTTCTGGTCGCTCATCGTGGCGCTTTACTTCATCATCAGCTTTGCGACGATGGCCTGGTATATCACCTGGATCATCTTCCTGATCGGCGCGGCGGTAGAGCAGATCATCAAGGCGTCGACTAAATAAGGAGAAACGGGAATGGACGAACAACAACACAAAAAGATGGAACAGATCAAAGCGTATCAAAGTGCGATGTGGCTGATTATCGTGGCATTGTACTTTGTCATCAGCTTCACCACACATGCGTGGTATATCACATGGCTGATTTTCCTTGTTGGGGCGGCGTTGCAGCAGCTTTTGAAGGCTGCGCTGACAGACGAAAGCATTGCGTCTCAGCCGCCGACACGGGAGGAACGGCAGCACGCGTATACCTCGGCATTGTGGCTGATTATTGTGATTTTGTATTTTGTAATCAGCTTTACGACGCGCGCCTGGTATATCACGTGGATTATCTTCCTGATCGGTGGGGCGGTTAGCTCGATCGTCAAGGTCAACATAAAGTGAGGTAATATAATGAGTAAAACGGGAAAAATCGTATTATGGGCCATTGTGGCGGTTATACTGGCTGCGGTCATGTTTTGGGGAATTATAGGCGGCTCGGCCATCAGGGGATTCTTTGGCAATATTGCAAACACCATAACGGGAATCAGCGCTGAGGACTTTGTGGACAACCTTCCGGACGACGCACAGAAAAATGTGGAATTTGAGAAGCCGGTTGCAGACATCAAAGAAATTTCCATGCGTTTTGTTGACGAGAACATCGAAATCGTTCCTACGGATGAGAATGTGATCCGTGTGGAGGAAACCAGCAGCCATAAGATCGAGGAAGAAGACGTTATGCGTTACGGCGTGAAAAATGGAGAGCTTGTAATACAGAGCGGGCGCAACGGGAAGACGTTCCTTAATTGGGGCAGGAGCTACAGGATAGACGTAAAGGTAATGGTGCCCAAAAGCTTTGCAGGCGTACTCGATATCCAGACGATTTCAGGCGAGCTTTCTGCAGAAACAATCAATGCGACAAGAGCGCTATTCTCTACGACGTCGGGCAATATTTCCGTTGCAGGCGGAATGTGCGACAACCTGAGCCTTGACAGCACATCCGGCAGGATAGACGCAACGGACATACAAGCGGAAAAGGCCTCTGCAGACACAATGTCGGGAGAGATCACGCTCAAGGGAACCTTCGGATATATAGAGGGAGACAGCACGTCCGGCAGCGTCAAAATCGAAGCCGCAAACGTGCAGGAGGTCAGCACGGACACCACCAGCGGATCGATTGAAGTCGTATGTGTCGACTCGGACCTGCTCGAAAAAATCGACGCAAATTCTGTTTCCGGCAGCGTGCGGATCGTTTTACCTGATGAGACGGGCTTCAAATTGAGCTATGACACGGTCTCAGGCTCGACGGACAACGATTTTGCAATGAAGAACGACCAGTACAGCGACGGACGTGTTTCCATCAACGTGGATACAGTTTCGGGCTCGCTTAAAATTCTTCAAAAATAATTCATTAACAATTAAGAATTGTGAGGAAAAAAACCTGATATAATAAAGGTGGGAAAAATAAGGGGAATGGCAAAAAAACCTTGTTCTTCCTGCCTTTTTCTTTGGGAAACAGGAGCTGGGCGGGGATGCGATCGGAGGCTTATGGAAACAAAATACCCATTGGATACTGCGGCGAAGCTTTTCCCGGCGGTAACCAGAAGGACGAATACGTCTGTTTACAGGATATCGGCGATATTAAAGGAAGAGGTGTGTGTGGAGACGTTACAGCAAGCCGTGCGGGATACGCTCAAACGGTATCCGGCTTTTGCGGTCAAGCTGACAAGCACTTCGTTTGACCAGTATTTCGAACCAAACGACGCTCCTTTTTTTGTAAAGCATGAAGTGGAATATCCCTGCGCGCTGATGAAGCCGGAGGAAAACAACGGCTATTTGTTCCTGATCCTGTATTATGGGAACCGCATTTCGCTCGAGGCGTTCCATGCGCTTGCGGATGGCGCGGGCGCGGTGGAATTTTTAAAAACGCTGCTATACAGGTATTTCACCCTGCGCGGAGAGAAAATCGATCCGGAAGGGAAAATTTTACTGCCGGAGGATACGCCGGGCGCGGAAGAGTCGGAAGACGCTTTACTGAAGTATTATGACGCAGACAGGAGCAAGGTAAGCAAACTGCCGCCTGCTTTTAAAATCAAGGGAACGCCATACGAGCCATATGGTAATAACGTGCTGCAGGGCGTGGTCAGCGTAAGTGCGCTCAAAGCTGCTGCCAAAAGAAGCGACGCGACAATCACGGAATATCTTACGGCGCTTTTGATCCTTGCGATCTACAGGGAAGCGGTGCGCGAGGAGCTTGACGACGAGCCTATCGTGATATCGGTTCCGGTGAACCTGCGTAGTTTGTTCCCATCGAAAACAGTCCGGAATTTTTTCTGTATCCTGAATCTGTCGGTACCGATCCGTACGGGAATGAATTTTGAATCGATCCTTGCGGAGGTGCAGCGGCAGATCAGGGAAAAGACGAGCGAGGAGAACCTCCTTGGCGCGATTGCAGAAAGCTGCGGTGTGATGGAGCATCCTGTGGTCAAAGCGGTTCCGCGGTTTATGCGGGAGGCGGGCACAAAATTTGTATTTGCGTTTTTTGGCGAGGACATCAAGACGATGACGCTTTCCAATGTAGGATTGATCGATTTGCCTGCGGACCTGGCAAAGCATGTGGAGCGGGCGGAATCAATCATATATCCTACGGAACGCAGCCCAATTAACTGCTGTATGTGTTCGGTAAATGGGAAGCTGACGATTTCTTTTATTAAAACGATCAAAGAGACTGCGATCATCCGTTATTTCTTTGGTTTCCTGGCAAGGGAAACAGGGACGGATGTAGAGATTTATACAAATAACTGGGGGATCTGTGATGAACAGGTGTGAATATTGTAATGTTTCTGTGGATGGGGCGCTGACGACCTGTCCGCTGTGTGGCAGGACGGTCGCACGCGGCGAAAAAGAAAGAAAGCAGGCGCAGAGCTATCCGGCTTACAGTATGGAAAGCCGGGAAGAGGAGCCAAAAAAGCGTCCTGTGTATAAAGCGGCTGCGGTAACCGCGGGCGTGGTGGGCATATGCGCGTGGATCAACCTTGCCACGCGCGGTGTGAACGGCGGTTTTTGGTGCCTTGATATCGCGGTGATTTTTGGATACATCTGGCTGCTTGTGCTCAATACCGTGCGCTCCAAAATACGGGGCAGTGTAAAACTGATGCTGCAGGCGGGGATTATCAGCCTGATGCTGTGCGTGTTTGACTGGAATGCCGGACGAGGCCTTTGGTCTGTGAATTACGCAATTCCAATCGCTTGTATCGCGCTCAATTTTTTGGTAACATATATAGTGTTCACAAGGAAGCTTTCGTGGCGCGAATATATTGGATACATGATTGCCGTTCTCATCTTTGGGCAGACGCCTTTTATCGGTGTGTTGACAGGCGTGACGCTTGTCGTATGGCCAAGCTTTACGGCGGGAGCTTACGCGGTAGTAACCTTTGTGATGATGCTGGTTTGCGCGGACGGGAAATATAAGGAAAGCCGTGCAAAGAGATTTCGTTTTTAAGGGAGAATGCGGGGATGGCAATCAATACAGGCGCGCTGGTTGAAGAAATGATGAAGTATGAGCGGGGGATTCCGCATCGGGTGAATCACTTTTTGAAGGTATATTCTTTTGCAAAGGTGATTGGAGAGCTCGAACAGCTGGACAGGGATATGCAGGACACGCTGGAAACGGCGGCGATCGTGCACGACATCGGAATCCGCCCAAGCGTGGAAAAGTACCAGTCTGACGGTGGGAATTTCCAGGAAATAGAGGGACCGCCGATTGCGCGTGAAATGCTTGGCCGCCTTGGGTATCCGGAAGAAATGACAGAGCGTGTGTGCTGGCTTGTGGGGCATCACCATACCTATGGAAATATAGAAGAAAAAGATCATCAAATATTGGTGGAAGCGGATTTTCTGGTGAACCTGTACGAACAGAAATCGAACAAACAGGCGATCCTTTCCGCACGCAAAAATATTTTCCGCACAGCCGCGGGGATCAGGCTGATCAATCATCTGTTCAGCCTGCCGGAAGTATGATTACATTTAAGAAAATAGAAGCTGATAAAAAACAATATATGGATTTATTGTGGGAGGCCGATCCGTCTGAAAAGATGATAGACCGTTATCTTGAGGACGGGGATCTTTATGTGGCCGAGGATGACGGCAGCGCGGTCTGCGTGGCTGTTGTGCTGCCTGTTTCGAAACGGGAATGCGAGCTGAAAAACCTTGCCGTTGCGCCGATGCTTCATGCAAAGGGCTACGGAAGGCAGATGGTTCAGTATCTTTTCCGGGTTTACAGGGGAAGGTTTGCGGTAATGAGCGTAGGCACTGCGGATATAGAAACCGGATGCAAGGGATTTTATGAAAAGCAGGGCTTCTCGTATACCCACACGCTCAAAGGTTTTTTTACGGATAACTATGAAGAGCCGATTTATGAAAATGGAACGCTCATTGAGGATATGGCGTATTTTGAGAAGGTGCTTTAGCAATGGACTTATTCGACCTGAAGGAAAAACGCGCGATTGTGACCGGCGGCAGCAGGGGTATTGGCCTTGCGCTTGCAAGGTTTCTTGCGCAGGCGGGCGCGCAGGTCGTTGTTTTTTACCACCATACAAAATTTGAAGCGGAAGACCGCATACAGGGGGTAAGCTGCGACCTGCTTGACCGGCAGGATATGCAGCGTGCATTTTGCGAGGCCGTTTCACTGCTCGGCGGCGTTGATATTCTGGTAAACGCGGCCGGTTTGCACAAAAAAGAGGATGCGGAGCATTTCCCGCTGGAAGAATGGGAGAATATCCAGAAGGTAAACGTATTTGCAGCGTTTCGGATGTGCCAGTTGGCAGGAAATGAAATGATCAGGCAGGGCGGCGGTAAGATCGTCAATATCTGCTCGGTGCGCAGCGTGCTTGCAGGGGAACGCAGCTCGGCTTACTCCACAAGCAAGGCGGCGCTTCTGCAAATGACAAAAGCGCTGGCAAAGGAATGGGGAAAATACAGTATTAATGTAAATGCGCTTGCTCCCGGGTATATCCTGACGGATATGACGGCGGAATCGTTAACGGATCCGCAGACAAAAGAAGCGCTTTTGGAACATACGCCAATCCGGCGGTTCGGCACAATGGAAGACCTGCGCGGCGCGCTTTATTTCCTGTGCAGCGCCGCATCCGATTACGCTACAGGAATATTACTGCCGGTGGACGGCGGATTTTTGTGCTGAAAATAAAAAATAAATCAAAATTTGTTCAGTGCTTTTACTAATTTTTTGTAATTGACCGTTTTGGAACTGTCAAGACCGACTGCTTTGGCTATATCCTGGCAAAGGGCTGACGACTCATTTCGATAGGCTTCCAATTTCTTATATTCACTACCATTTAAAGTTTCTTTGTTTGCTTTGAGATATTTCGCCAACAGATTTGTTCTTGCAACGACATCAATTGCGAGCTCCCAATCTGTTTTTTTTCTTATTTCTGTAGGAATGGAAAGAAATGTAATCGTATTGCGTTGTATTTTCGAAAAGTATTTTTGAAAGAAATCCATCACGGGCATGCCCAAAATATTTTTGTCCAGATATTTTTTTGCCTCTTCTTCAGAAATAGCCAATGTGCGGATATCTGTAAGCAGTGTGTGTAATAGATTTTGTTTGTTGATAAAACTAACGCAAAAACCCAGAAAATTAATACATATCAATATTGCTATAAAAGAGGCGGTTGCAGTCATCTGATTTAAAGTAATGGAAAACGTAGTAAATTTAGCTTTGTGATATGTAACTAGCAAAAAAGAGAAAATAAGCAAACAAATTGATAAAGCAATCAACAATTTTGTACGATGATAGCGGATAAAAAAATAAATTGAATGTTTATGAAATGATGGAGATGGATGGTCATTGAATTGTGCAATGATAACAACAACGAATAAAAACATACCAATAAAGAAAAGGATTAAATAAAGAATTGAATCAGGGATAAGCATAAGTGGCATTACAAATATGAAAAGACAAAACATAAGAAGCCAGACAGTATTTGCAATTTGAAACCCGGAAACAAATCTGGTTACGATTGGATGGTTTATTTTATTGTTGGATACACAAAAAATAATGACAAATAAAAACGCAACCCAAAGTGCGGAAATGAATAATAATGTAATCAAGGTCGAAAATTCTTCTGATCCAAATGGAACCGCAGTTGTGTGTTCAATAAATTTGAACATTAAGGTGACGATTAGTCCCAACAATAGCCAGAGTGATATTCCATAAAAAGTCCTTTTTTGCTGATTTTGATCCAATAACGAAATAACGGTTTGTTCAATTTTTTCCATGATAGATTCTCCTTATGGATACATCTCATTCCGCCGCACACAATACACATCATGCGGCATATCGATACCATAATAATGCTTTAGCAGCGTGCCGGTTTTGTGCATGCCATTTTTTCGCGCAACCTTTTTGGACGCTTCGTTGGAATCGCGGATGATGGAGTAGACCGCTTCGAATCCCAGGACATGGAAAGCGTATTCCCGGCAGGCAATGGCTGCCTCTGTGGCGTAACCGCAGTGCCAGAATGCCTTGCGGAAAAGATATCCAATCTCAGGGACTTCCGTTCCGTTACAGTCCTGCATTGTGATTCCGCATTGACCGATAAATTCGCTCGTTTCTTTCAGGATGACAGCCCACAGGCCGAAACCGTCCTTTTCATAGCGACTGAGCTGGCGGCATAACCATTCGCTGACTTCATCGTCGCTGAATGCGTGCTCGTAAGCATACATCACCTGCGCGTCCTGCAAGATACTGCACAGATTGCTGAAATCGTCTTTATTTAATTTGCGCAGGTATAAACGTTCTGTTTCCAGGATCAAGGAACTCCTCCAATCGAAAATATGTGTATTGCTAAAGATATCATAAAATGAATTTCGACCAATGTAAAGATACAACAAAAAGAAAACCCCGGCGGCATAAGCTGGGGTTTCCTTCAGACTTATATATTAATTGTAGGTTCTGTTTGGGTGGGTTATGTTTCTCAGGTCATTTTTTTACCATAGGCACGAACCTCCTTGCTTCCTTTGTTAAACTTATGTTAACGCTCCTGTGTGAATTCTATATGAAAAAGATATGAACTTTTTAAGAATTCGTTGGAACGGATTCTGTCAGCGTAACGTTCGTGGAAGCAGTCCTGCCTGAACGTTCAATCGTGATTTCCACTGTGTCTCCGGGCGAATGGCTTTTCAGGACGTTATTCAGGTCTGTCGCACCGGTAATTTCCGTGCCGTCAAGCGATACGATGCGGTCTCCCGCCTTGATTCCAAGGTTTGCAGCCTCGGAGCCGTCCTCTACCTGCAGGACATATACGCCCGTCGAGGACAGCCTGTAGGACATTGCTGCCTGCTGTGAATTCACATCGATTACACTCATACCAAGGCTTGCGCGTCCCTGTACGTAGCCGTTTTCAATCAGTTCGTCAAGAATCGTCTTCGCTTCGTTGCCGGGGATTGCAAATCCAAGGCCTTCGATGTTGGTTCCGCCGGATTTTGCAACCACTACGCCGATAAGCTCACCCTGCCCGTTAAAGAGGCCGCCGCCCGAGTTGCCGGGGTTGATTGCGGCATTTGTCTGGATCAGGCTCATTGTGCCGTCGCCAAGGTCTATTTCACGGTTAAGCGCACTGATGATGCCGTTGGTTACTGTGCCGCCCAGCGTTCCAAGGGGATTGCCGATCGCAACTGCCGTGTCGCCCACTTCAAGCGCGCTCGAATCGCCGAATGTGACTGGCGTAAGGCCTTCCGCCTCAATTTTCAGCACTGCAAGGTCCATTGTGGGATCCCTGCCGATGAGTGTAGCATCGTAGCTTTCACCATTCTTCAGGCGGACGGTAAAGCTGGTTCCATCTTCTACAACATGGTTATTGGTCGCGATGTAGCCATCCGCGGAAATGATGATGCCGCTTCCAGCCGCTTCACCGGAAACCTCCTGCATAAACTGGTTTGTCTGGACGACCTCCGTTGTGATTTCCACAATCGAATTTTGTGTTTTATTAACAATATCTGAAACAGAAAGATCGCTGCCGGTGCTGGTGGCCTCTGCCGAGGTCTGGATGACGCCTGTGTCGCTGCCGGCGCTGCCCGTGCTGCTGCCCTGACCGCTCATCACGCCTGCGCTGAATCCAAAAACAGCGGATGCGCCAACGCACAGCGCCAATACAACGGCTGCCGCCTTTTTGGTCAGGAAGGGCGTTTTTTCCTTTTTGGGCTTTTTGCCGCCTGGGCTTGGGCCGTCCTGGTAAAACTGCTCGCTGCCCATCCGGCGCGGATAGGAAGAACTATTCTGGCTCAAAATTTCGTTCTCCTGCCGGGGCGCGATTCCCTCCTGGGGCGCATTGCCATTGTTCACATAGGATGGCGCGCCTTGCAGGCCATCGTTTTCATGATTGCTGTTATCATTATAAAAAAATCTATTATCATTCATTTGTTGTAAGCCTCCTCATACGTTTTTCGTATATTTCAAAACTTTGTTTGTGTTTTTGTTTTACAATTTAATGATAAAGCACAAAAGTGACCAATTCTTGAACTGCATTTGAATAATATTTGAAGGAAAAGTAACAAATTTGTGAAGATAAAAAGGGCGCGGCATTTTTGCCGCGCCCTTTTTATGGAGAGCTATAAATGGAGATTCAGATTAAGAATGGGGGGACGGTTGCTGCGCCGCCTTTGCTTTTTTGTCCTGAAACAACCTGATAACCGTCAAGATAACGCTTACGCACAAAATAGCCGTGCCAATCGCGTATACGGTCTGCATTCCGTAGACAAATACATCCGGCCTTCCGTTGATATAGCCCTTGACCTGATACCCGACCTTTGAGCTCATCAAAGAGTAAAGCAGGGTGGTAAGGAGCGAAATCCCCGTTACACTGCCAAAGTTGCGGGTAAAAGCGTTGATACTGCCCACGATTCCAAGCTTTTCCCTGGGAGCTGTGGACATGATCAGCGAAGTATTCGGCGCGGAGAATATACCTGCGCCAAGACCTACGATGCACAGGAATACAATCAGCTTAATCACAGGCTCCGTTGCGGTCATGGTTGCGAGCAGGCCAAGGCCTAATGTCATGATCACAAGGCCTACAAGCGTAATTTTTGCAGCGCCGACCTTGTCTGAGATATATCCTGAAAGCGGCGACATAATCCCCATTACGATTGGAAAGCTCATCATGATCAGGCCCGTAGAACCGGGATCGATTTTCAGGACGTCCTCGATATAGAAGGGCTGTATAATACTGATACCGCTCATCGCAAAGAACTGGATCAATACGCAAATGACACTGAGTGTAAACAAAGAATTTTTGAACAGGGAAAGATCAATGATAGGCTGCTGGCTTCTTTTTTCAAAGTACAGGAAAAGGGCAACCAGAATCACCGCCCCTGCAAAGGACATTATGATGTAGTATTTATCATAGCCCTTGCTCTGTCCGGTTAAAAGTCCAAAGAAAAACAGGATGACAGCCGCTGCAAGCAAAGCGGTGCCCCGGTAATCGACCTGCTGGTCTGTCTTTTTGCCGCGCGGCAGCAGCTTGAGCGCCAATATAAAAGCGACGATGCCAACCGGCACATTAATCAGGAAGATGTAATTCCAACTGAGATAGGTAACGATCAGCCCGCCGATGGGGGGCCCCAGCATGGTGCCAAGTGCGACGGAGATGCCGGAGATGCCCAGTGCGCGTCCCCGTTCATTCGCGGGGAAGACCTCGGTGATAATACCCTGGTTGTTGGCAAGCGCCGCGGCGCCGCCTATTCCTTCGATCACGCGCGATACGATCAGAAATTCGAGCGTGTGCGAAAGACCGGCCATAAGCGAACCGGCGGTAAAAACAACGGTGCCAAACATAAAGAGGCGTCCTTTGCCCTTGATGTCGCCAAGCCGTCCAAACAGCAGGATAGACGCAACCACGGCAACAAGATAAACGATCACCACCATTTGGATCGATTCCATATCCGTATTGAGGTCCTTCACCATGACGGGGAGCGCGACGTTTACGACAGTTCCGTCAAGGGTTACCATAAAAGGCATAAAAATAAGGACTGCCAGAATCGACCATTTATGTTTCGCGTAATAATCCAATGAAGTTCTGTCTGCCATAATTCTTCCTCTTTCCGTGTGATTTGTAATAAAAACGATAAAAAATTTACAATAAAACGGTAAATAACATTAATTATATAAACAGGAAGCTGGCAGATAATCATTGAAAGCGTCAAAAGCAGTAGCGGAAAAATTAAAATGAACAATAAAAAAATGGTTTGACACCAATCAAAAAGACAAGCTTATTTCCAGATGAAAAGGCCGGCCGGTTCCGACAAACGTCAGGAATCAGCCGGCAGAAGGCGGACCAGCACGATTTCCGGCTGTGCGAAAAGGCGCACAGGCACGACGCTTGAACCAAGGCCCTTGCTTAAAATCATGGTGGTGCTGCCGCTGGTGTAAAGGCCGTCCGAATATTCAGGAAGCCATTCGCCTGAGGGGGAAAACAACGCCTTGACTCCGGGAAGGCGCAACTGGCCGCCATGCGTATGGCCGGAAAGGACAAGATCGGCTTTTTTCTGGTCGTAGGTTCCGCGGAACGGATCCGGCGTATGTGCGAGCAGCACATTGAAATGCCGGGAGTCCGGGAACCGGAGCTTTTCTATGCTGCCCGGATCAACGGTGGCGTCGTCAGTTCCGCCAATGTTAAGGGAAGTTGTCCCGACGATAAGGGGAATCACATTTCCATGGAGCACGGCAACCCCGTTTTTGGAAAACAGTTTTTTCACCTCGTCCGCCCAGAAGCGTTCGTGGTTTCCGGTCACAAAAAACGACGGGGCGATACCGGAGCAACGCCTTGCGACGTTTTCGATGTAAGCGGTATTCAGGCTGTCCGTATAGGAATGATAGATCATATCTCCCGTGATGCAGATGAGGTCAGGGTTAAGACTTTCGACCGTATCAAACAGGCGGGAGTTGTCTTTTCCAAAGGATTTCTCGTGCAGGTCGGAAATCTGTACAAGGGTAACCGGGCTTTCAATTTTACTGCTTTTTATTTCATATTCTGTTATTTCAACGATATTGTTTTGTCCGATGTAAGCCATGGGAATATTCACCGCAAAAAATGCGATCAGCAGGAAAAAAAGGATGCTTCGTTTTTGTTTTTTCATAAAAAAGTAAAATCCCTTCCTGTGTTTTTTTAAGAGTATATAAAAAAGCCCATGCAATGTAAATAAAAAAAACATGAACAATCTGTAAAAACATTGGAAAAAATCATTGCTTTTTGCTGCGCTTATGCTATAATAAATAATGCTACTTTTGGAAGAAAGAGGTGAAGGGTAATGAAAGAAGGAATTCATCCGAAGTATGGCGAATGCACCGTTACGTGTGCGTGCGGCGAAACTTTTAAGACCGGCTCTGTAAAACCAGAGATGAGAGTTGATATTTGTTCAAAATGCCATCCGTTCTTCACGGGAAAACAGAAGCTTGTTGATACAGGCGGTCGTGTAGACAGATTTAAGAAAAGATACGGCATTAAATAATACAATACTGTTTATTTTGACGTGTTTTAAAAGACTGCAGACCGTGACGTTTTTAAGGTTCACGGTCTGTTTTTTTGCAGTATGCAAAAGCCGCGTTTTTGCGGCATAAGGAGCAAAGCATGAAAAGAACAAGCATCGGAGGACAGGGGGTTCTTGAGGGCGTTATGATGCGCTCGCCGGAAAAAACGGCGATTGCAGTGCGCAGGGAATCCGGCGAGATCGTAACACAAAAGCAGGACTCGCAGTCGCTTTCCACCCGCTATAAAATATTAGGAGTGCCGATTATCCGCGGCGTGGTCAATTTTATAGAAATGATGGTTTCCGGCGTCAAGACGATTACAGATGCAGCGCGGATGTATGATCCGGAGGATGAAGAGCTCGAACCGAGCAAAACAGAAGAGTATATCGCGGAAAAGACTGGCAAAAACCCAATGGACGTGGCAATCGTTTTTGCGGTTGTGATCGCCCTTGTGATTGCAGTCGGCCTGTTTTTTATCCTGCCCAACCTGATTACAGGCTGGATTACGCCTTACGTACACACAGCGTTTGGCAAAAATCTGATCGACGGGCTGATCCGCGTGGGAATGTTTTTGATTTACCTCGTGGCGATCAGCAATATGAAGGATATTAAACGCCTGTTTGGTTACCATGGCGCAGAGCATAAGGTGATCAACTGCTTTGAGCATGATATGCCGATGGACGTGGAGCACGCGCGCCAGAATACGCGGTTACACCCGCGTTGCGGAACAAGCTTCCTTTTGATCGTCATGATTATTTCCATCCTGCTCTTTACGCTGCTTGGCTGGAGCGACAACTGGGCGGTCCGCATTGGCCTTCGCCTTGCGATGCTCCCAATCGTCGCAGGCGTATCCTACGAAGTGCTGAAGCTTCTTGCAAAGTACGAGAATAAGTTTACGGAGGCGCTCAGAAAGCCGGGTATGGCCTTGCAATACCTTACGACGCGCGAACCGGACGATGGAATGCTGGAGGTGGCGCTTGTGTCGTTCCTTGCGGCAGAGGACAAAAAGACGGACGAGGAAATCGATAAAATGGCGAGGGATTACAGCCACAAGATCGACGGATCGCCGGCTGATTTTGCGGACGCAGCAGATGCGGCGCAGGCTGAGGCGGCGCCTGAAAGACTTACTGCGTCGGCGCTCGAGATACATGAGTAATTGGGGAGAGGTTTACCATAATACTTTAAGAACGCTTGAGCAGGCGGGCTTTGAGGAGGCTGCCACAGAGGCGAAGATGATATTAGCGCACGTGTACGGCGGCGATTTTTCGCAGCTGTACCTGCGCTTTTTCGATGCCTGCAATCAGGAGCCCGAGGTACAGGGGCTGACGCTTGCGCGGCTTTCCGGCAGGCCACTTGCGTATGTGTTGGGTGAAAAGTATTTCTACGGGCGGCGGTTTTATGTGGATGAGCGCGTGCTGATTCCGCGTTACGATACGGAGCCCGTTGTGGAAAGGGCGCTTAGCCTTGCGCGGGAGCGCGGGTACATCAAGGCGCTTGATCTTTGCTGTGGCAGCGGTATCATTGGGGTGACGCTTGCAGCCGAGGGACGATTTGGCAAAATTTGCTTTGCAGATTTATCGGCGGGAGCGCTTGAGGTGGCAAAAGAGAACGCCCGCGCGCTTGTGCCGGATCAGTGCTGCAGCTTTGTCCAGGGGGATTTTCTGGAAAACATCTGCGAAACCTTCGATCTTGTAGTGTGCAATCCGCCTTACATCAGTGCGCGGGATTACAAAGGGCTGGAACCGCAGGTAAGGGATTACGAACCGCAAAGCGCGCTTTTTGCGGCAAACGAAGGATACCTGTTTTACGAGAGGGCGGCAAAGGAGCTGGCGCCTGTTTTGAACCCGGGCGGCGCGGTCGTTTTTGAGATCGGCGACACACAGGAAGCGCGCGTGTGCGCCTTGCTTGAAGAGGCAGGATTTGATAAGATAGAAAGCGGATGCGATATGGCCGGCAGGCCACGGTTTGTGTGCGCTGTCATGGCATAACAGGGGCAGGATTGTCTCAATGAAACAATAAAAAATTTAGATTTTGCGGAGAATCATATATGCTTGATAAACTCAAAACAATCAAAGAACGTTACGACGCTATTTCAAAGGAGCTTTCCAACCCGGAGGTGATCGGAAACCAGGACAGGTTTCGCTCGCTCGCTCAGGAACAGGCCTCGATTGCAGAGATCGTCGAAGCATACGACAGGTATGCCATGATCCTTGACCATATTGCCCAGAACAGGGAGATTATGGAAACAGAGAAGGACGATGAATTCCTTGCACTGGCAAAGGAAGAGCTCGCGCCGCTTGAGAAAGAAAAAGAGGAAATGGAAGCAGAGCTTAAGGTATTGCTGATTCCCAAGGATAAAAATGACGAAAAGAACGTTATTCTGGAAATCCGTGCGGGAACGGGCGGCGACGAAGCCGCGCTTTTTGGAGGAGACCTGCTGCGGATGTACCTGCGTTACGCGGAACGGCATGGCTTTACGGTGGAAACGCTCTCGTCCAATGTGACGGAGCTTGGCGGCGTGAAAGAAATGGTCGTTTCCATCGCCGGAAAGGGAGCTTATGCGCGCCTGAAGTACGAAAGCGGCGTGCACCGTGTGCAGCGCGTGCCGGATACGGAATCCTCAGGAAGAATCCATACGTCTGCCGCAACGGTGGCGGTGCTGCCGGAAGCAGAAGAGGTGGAGGTGGACCTGAATCCAAACGACCTTCGCGTAGATGTGTTCCGCAGCGGCGGGCATGGAGGGCAGAGTGTCAATACAACGGACAGCGCGGTGCGTATTACGCATTTACCGTCAGGGCTTGTCGTCACATGCCAGGATGAAAAATCACAGATCAAAAATAAGGCAAAAGCGATGAAGGTACTCGCTTCGCGTTTATATGACTTGTATAAGGATGCGGCGGACAGCGAGCTTTCGGAAAACCGCCGCAGCCAGGTAGGCTCCGGAGACCGCAGCGAACGTATCCGTACATACAACTTTCCGCAGGGCCGTGTAACGGATCACCGCATCGGCATGACGCTTTATAAGCTGGAGGCGTTTCTTGACGGGGATATGGATGAAATGATCGACGCGCTCATTCTGGACGAACGCCAGAGAAAACTGCAGGAAGCATAACGTATGTGATAACGTTCGAGTGAAGCATGCTCATACTGTACCGACTTATTTCACGCCGGGGCAGCCTGTTGCATTCAAAGCCTGCTTACTGCGTGCGCAAAGGCATTTTCATGCAACAGGCTGCCCCGGCGCTGGCAAACGCTTAGCTTAGATCGCAATGTGTAAGAATTTTGCTGACGCTTGCCGGCGGGCACATAAGATGCTGCAATGAGGAGCTTCAGGAGCCGTGACCATGTTGTCCCGCTTATGCCTTAATAGGCGGATGCAGCGCGCCGTACACAATTTTAATTTTTGAACTGTACGGCGCGTCTCCGAAGAACAGCGTCTTATGCGCCCAACTTCGGATTCCACTCGAACGTTATTATATGATTGATTGGGAATGGTATGGGGATACCGACTGAAAAGGAATGAATGCAATGGATGGAATACTATACGCAACGCTTATAGGCGCTGTTGTGGGTGCGTTTGGCACAGGAATCGGTGCAATCCTCACTTATTTTATCAAGGTAAACGGAAAACGTATCCCGGCTGTCCTCATGGGACTTTCCGGCGGGATCATGCTGGCCATTGTACTGTTTGATATGCTGCCGGAGGCAGTGGAGTCGGCGGACTGGCTGCTCACGGTTATATGGTTTGCGGTGGGCGCGTTTGCAGTGTTTCTGGTCAATAAGATATTGCCGCATCACGACGTGCAGACCTCGGACGATACAGAGCTGATACACGAGCTAAACGAGAAACGCATGGTGCGTTCCGGGCTGTTGCTTGCCGTGGGGATTGCGGTGCACAACCTGCCGGAGGGCCTGGCGCTGGGGAGCGGCGTTGTCTCTGAATGGAGCTTTGGCATAGGGCTTGCGGCGCTGCTGTTTGTCCACAACATTCCGGAAGGAATGGGACTTGCTATTCCCCTCAAGCTTGGCGGGGTAAAATATGGGAAAATATTCCTGATTGCGCTGCTTGCGGCGTTGCCAATGGCCGTGGGCGCACTTCTGGGAGCGCTCATCGGCACAATATCCCCTGTTTTCCTTGGAGGCAGCATCGCCTTTGGCGGAGGCGCAATGCTTTACCTCACGTTCAGCGAATTGCTGCCGCAGGCCGCGGGACTCAGCAAGAGCTGGCATACGTGGGCGGCGGTCGCGGCGGGAATCGTAATTGGGGGCGTTTTGGTGGTTTTGATATGATTGCAACAAAAACGATATTCGCAGCGCGGGATTTTGACGGCGCGGTGAGGGAAGCGGCAGAGGAATTAGGACGCGGCGGGCTGGTTGTGTTTCCGACGGAAACAGTGTATGGCCTTGGCGCAAATGCCCTTGACGCATATGCGGTCGCGCAGATTTTCAAGGCGAAGGGAAGGCCGCAGGATAACCCGCTTATCGTACATATTGCCGATTACAGCCAGCTTGACGGCGTTGCGGCGGAGGTGAACGATATTGCGCGCTCTCTGATGGACGCGTTTTGGCCGGGGCCGCTTTCCATTATATTAAAAAAATCACCGCAGATACCGTATGAGGTCAGCGCAGGCCTTGAAACGGTTGCGGTGCGTATGCCAAAAAACGATATTGCGAGGGCAATCATTGCGCTTGCAGGAGTACCGGTTGCCGCGCCGAGCGCGAATACGTCGGGGAAACCGAGCCCCACGCTTGCCATGCACGCTTACGAGGATTTGTGCGGGCGCGTACCGCTTGTGATTGACGGAGGGCCGTGCGAGGTCGGCGTGGAATCGACCGTGGTGGATGTGACGGGCGAAATTCCCGTTGTCCTGAGGCCGGGCGACATCACGCCGGAAATGATCCGGGCAGTCACGGGGCGGGTAAAAATACATTCCAGCGTGACGGGCGAGCTGAAGGAAGACGAAGTATGCGCGTCTCCGGGTATGAAATATAAGCATTATTCGCCCAGGGCTAATGTTGTTGTCTTTACGGGCGATAAAAAAGAGGTTGCGAAAAAGATCAATTTTAGGTATCATATTGATTGTACGCAAGGTAAAAAAGCGGTGGTGATGTGTCTTGACGATTGCGAACCGTTTTATCAGGACTGTGAAACAGTCCTTCTGGGCCGGGATGCGCAGGACGCGGAAGCGGCATTGTTCCGCACGTTGCGGGAAATAGACGAACGAAATTTCGACGCGGTATATTTCCATGCGCAGGAGCAAAAGATGGGCCTTGCGGTCATGAACAGAATAATAAGGGCGGCGGGACACGAGATTGTATCCGTCATGGAGGAAAAAGTTTAAAGCTATGAATGTATTGTTTGTTTGCACAGGAAATACGTGCAGAAGCCCCATCGCAGAAACGCTGATGGACGATGCAGTAGACCGAAGTAGCAGTCTTCACGGAGAGGTGAAGACAAAATCAGCGGGCACGTTTGCCTGCGAGGATGCGGAGCCTACGCAGGAGGCTGTCCGCACGATGGAAGAATATGGACTCGAGATCGACAGCCGCGGCGCACGGCAGTTTACGCCGGAGCTTGCGCAGTGGGCTGACATCATCCTTGCAATGAGCAAGGAGCAGATTGAACATATGGAGGTAATCGCACCGGAGGATACGCAGAAAATGCACACAGTCCTCGGATACGCGCAGGGCGTGGAGGGCGAGCCGGTCGATAATTCGTACGACATCATGGATCCCTTTGACGAGGGTATGGATGAGTATCGCGAATGTGCGAGGCAGCTGTCAGAAGCGATCGCACTCCTTGTAAAACGCCTTGAAGGCGAAATTTAAAAGGAACGGCAGCGCAGGCATGCGCTGTCTTTTTTTACCTTGAATTCACAGGATAATTGTGGAAATACGTTAAAAAGTATTGTATAATTTAAAAGACAAAGACATAACGCTTAGGCAAAACAAAATCTGAGGGAGAGTAACAAAATGAAAATTGCATTTGGATGCGATCACGGTGGGATTGTTCTTCGGCCGGAGGTCATGGAATATTTGTTGAAAAATGGTTATGAAGTCATTGACTTTGGCATCAAGGAAGAGGAATCGGTGGATTATCCGGATTATGGGCAGATGGTGGCAGAGTGCGTTGCTGCAGGGGACGCGGATTTTGGAATCGTTATCTGCGGAACGGGAATCGGTATTTCCATCGCTGCCAATAAGGTGCCGGGAATCCGCGCGGCGGTTGTTTCGGATACGTTTACAGCGCACGCCACGCGTGAACACAACAATGCAAACGTGCTTGCAATGGGCGGGAGGACAATCGGCCCCGGGCTTGCTGTGGACATTGTGGACCTGTTCCTGAAAACGCCGTTCTCGAATGGAGAACGCCACCAAAGAAGGATCGACAAGATCACGGCGGTAGAGAAAAAGTATTCAAAATAAGAAAAGATAAGATACGGAGGAAGAGAACAAATGGCTACAGCACACATACTCGATCACCCATTATTGCAGCATAAGGTTTCAATGATTCGCGATAAAACGACGGGCGTAAAGGAATTTCGGGAACTGGTAAAGGAAATCGCGATGCTTATGGTGTATGAAGTAACGCGGGATTTGCCGCTGCGCGAGGTGGAGGTGGAAACGCCGATCACGAAGGCGCGCACAAAGGTGATCGCCGGTAAAACGCTGGGTATCATACCCATCCTGCGCGCAGGCCTTGGTATGGTGGAAGGTGTGCTGAATCTTGTTCCGGGCGCGAAGGTGGGGCATATCGGCCTGTATCGCGATCCTGATACTTTCCAGCCGGTTGAATATTACTGCAAGCTTCCCGTAGACGCGCAGGAGCGCGAACTTATTATCCTCGATCCTATGCTTGCCACGGGCGGCAGCGCATCCGACGCAATCACGCTGATCAAAAAGCGCGGCTGCAACAACATCAAGCTGGTGTGCATCATTGCATCGCCGGAGGGCGTGGAAGCGGTCCGCAAGGCACACCCGGACGTGGATGTTTATGTCGCGGCTGTGGATGAAGGCCTCAACGACCACGCATATATTGTTCCGGGGCTGGGAGACGCAGGAGACCGCCTGTTCGGTACCAAATAAAGCACTGCCGCATAGCAGGCAAGGCTTGCAAAGGCAAATTTTAATGGTAATTCATTGAGCGTTCTTGATTTCATTTGTGGGCGCGCGTATACTATTGGATAAAAGAGGGCGGCATTTTATGCCGCCCTTTGCAAAAATCAGCAAAAAGGAGTCCTTATGGCCGATCAAAACTGGTACCGGCTCGATACCGCGGCAAAAATATATCCATCCATCTCCCAAACGCACAACAATACGACCTTCCGGCTTGGGCTTGAGCTTACGGAGCCGGTTCAAAAGGAAATTCTGCAGGAGGCGCTCGTGCGGATTATGCCGCGTTTTCCGAGCTTTGCGGTAACGCTGCGGCGCGGTCTTTTCTGGTATTATTTCGAGCCGAATCCCGCGCTCCCTATTGTGAAAGAGGAGAGCGGCTTTCCATGCAAACGCCTGAAGGATTTTATCAACAATGGTTTTTTATTCAACATTATGTACTACAAAAATAACGTGGTCATGGAGTGCTTTCATGGACTTGCGGACGGCTCCGGTGCGATTGAGTTTTTTAAAACGCTGATGTACGAATATTTTAAGCTGTGCGGCTACGATGTGGACGCGCAGGGCATGGTGCTCGATCCGGAGGGAAAGGTGCGCGCGGACGAGCTGGAAAACAGCTTTAATGTGTACTATGACGCGAAAGGCGCGGCAAACAAGCTTCGTACGCCGCGCGCGTTCCATATCATGGGGACGCCCAATCATGACGGGGGAATATTCCTTACGCATGGCATCCTTGACCTGAAGGAGCTTTTGAAGCACGTAAAAGCAAAAGGCGTGACGGTTTCGGCTTATGTGGCGGCTCTTTTGATTACATGTATCGCAAAAGACCAGGGGCTGGAATATAAAAACGATAAACGGCCTATCATTATTTCCGTGCCGATGGACCTGCGGGGGATGTTCCCCTCGCATACGCTGCGTAATTTCATCTCTTTTGCCAATGTGGGCGTTGCCGTGGGCGGCGAAATTGACTTTGACAGTATATTACAGACTGTGTCAGAGCAGCTCAAGGCAGGGCTTTCCAAGGAAAGCATCTCCGCCAACATCAATAAAAACGTAGGCTTCGAAAAGAATCCTTTTATCCGTATGACGCCGCTTTTTGTGAAAAATCTTGTGGTGTCAAGCAGTTACAAAAACTATGGTGAGGGCAGCTATACCATGGTGCTCTCGAACCTTCGCACGGCGCAATTTCCGGAGACCATGAGCAGGCATATCAAAGAGGTCTATTATGCGCTTGGCGTAAGCGATATGAATCCCATGAACTGCGTTGTGGTATCCTACAAGGATAAAATGGTTATTACATTTGCGCGCGGAATTATGGAAACGGGCATTGCACGCCGGTTTTTTGAGCATTTTTCAAAGGAGCTTGGGATGCGCGTGGAGATCAAAGGGAACGAATGGAGCGGGCAATGAATTATTGCGACGATTGTAACGTATATGTGGACGACTGCCTTGAATACTGTCCGTTATGTGGTAAGCGCCTCACGGAGCATCCGGCGGAAAATGAGCTTTATCCGCATGTAAACAAAAAAACATATGTGGACAGCCGCAGCCTTACGACGGAATATTTGTCGCTGGCGACCTTTTTAATTATTGCAATTTGCGTTGTGATCAATTTGCTTACATGGGATGGCACGCCGTGGTTTTTGGCGGTTGCGGCGCCCGTACTTTATGCGTGGGTTTTGATTCGTGTAACGATTATTTCGGATGTGTCGGCAGGGCTGAAAACGCTCCTGCAAATGGTGTCGGTTATCGGTATGTTTATGGCGTTTGACTTTGTGGTTGGACGGCTGGGATGGTCGTATGAGGTGATGATGCCGCTGATTCTTGGGCTGGGGATCGCATATATCGATTTTTATTCGTATTTTCATAAATCCTATTGGCGCGAGAATTTGCTTTACGCGGTCTTGTTTTTGCTGATGGGGTTTATTCCGCTCATCCTGTATTTGGTTGGAATTAAAATCGCAATCGTACCGCTCGTGCTGTGCACCTTCGCAAGCGGTATCACGATCCTGGGAATACTGCGGTTTGCGCTGCGCCAGGTGAAATCGGAAATGCAAAAGAAATTTCATATGTAAAGGGGAAAATGGCATGGTAAGGCATATTATCTTGTGGAATATCAAAGAAGAGCTTACGGGCGGAGAACGTGAAGAGGCGAAAGCGGCGATCAAACGCGAGCTGGAAGCTCTCAAAGGAATCATCCCGGGCATCGTGAAGATGGATGTCATTATCGCGCCGCTTGCGTCGTGCAATGCAGAGGTCATGGTGGACAGCGCCTTTGAAAGCGAACAGGCGCTTGCGGATTATCTTGTGCATCCGGAGCATAAACGCGTGGGGAGCACATATGTAAGGCCAGTGGTCGTAAACCGCATGTGCATGGATTACGTGGCGGACTAAAACGCCATGCCCGGGCGGCGCTTGCGCGTGTGCAGTTAGATGGAAAGCGGTGCGCCGTCCAGCCTTCTTCATAAATAGGTAACGTCCGGGCCTTCGCGCTGGGCGGAACGCTGATAGTTCACTTTCGGGTACCCCAGCACCATTGTTGTGGCTGCTTTTTTTGTTTTTGGAATGCCGAGTTCTTTTTTTATTTTACGGGAAGCGTTGGCGGCAGTTGTAAAATAGCCGCTCAACAGCACGCCCAAGCCGTTTGCTTCAGCGACAAATTCCATATTTTGCGCTGCCAGTATGCCGTCGACGCTGTTTTTGGCAAGGATGACGATGACAAGGGGCGCGTGGAAGAAGAAAAAGTGGTCGCCGATCTCATTTCTTTTTGCAAGGGGACTGAACAGGTTCGCAAGGGGTTTCATCTTCCGGAATAAGCGTACTGCCAGTTGCTCTATCTTTGATTTTTCCCGATCCAATACCACAAAGGAAACATCCTGCATATTTTTTGCCGTATGCGTCAGCCTGCCTGCCTCGAGGATCTGTTCCAATACTTCTTTTGGGATCTCCCGGTCATGAAATTGCCTGATCGTCCGGCGAAAGCGGATAACATTCAATACATCGCCAGGATTCAGCCTGGTTTTTTCTGTATTTGCGAATGGTTCGTCCGGGTAACCGCTGATCGATACCGCATTTTTGGGGCAGATTGCAACGCAGTGCCCGCACATAATACAGTTGTTTGAAAAAACGCCTGCTTTGTCATTTTTCAGCTCAATATTGTGGGCGACGCAATCCTTTACGCACATCCCGCAGCCGATACATTTATCATGGTCTATTTGAATACGGTGCTCTGTCATAAAGCATACCTTCTTTCGTTCCTGTTTTTATTGATTGCGGCAGGTCTGATTTGTACTGGGCATCGGGAAGAAGCATATGCGTTGCCTCAGCCGATCATAATGCGGTCTTCCGGATAACGGATGTTGCTTTCGCGGTTCTCAAGACGCGCCGCAAGCGCCATTGTGAAAGTAAAAATACCAACCCTGCCTCCATACATCAGTATCATGAATACAGCACGGCTCGCGTCCGTAAAGTTGGCGGTGACGGCGGAGGTCATGCCTACCGTGCCAAAACTGGATACGACCTCGTATACCGTATCGGAAAGAGAGATCGGCCGTTCATATTCGATCAGCGAAACGATGATGATCGCGATAAAAACAAACAGGATTCCCAGCGCTACAATTACAACCGAGCGTAATACGATCGCTTTGTTGATACGCCGCCCAAAGACGACAACGTCCTCGCGCCCGCGGATAATGGACACGATAAACAAAAACATCAGCGCGACGGTAGTGGTTTTGATTCCGCCGCCCGTTCCGGAAGGGGAAGCGCCGATAAACATATAGATCACAGTCAGAATTTTGGAGGCGGGAGTGAGGTCGCTTTGCGGAACCGCCGCAAAGCCGGCGGTGCGTGAAGAGACCGAATGAAATAAAGCCCACGACGCTTTGTCCTGTACGGGGACATCCCCACGCCCGAGCGTTTGGGGATTGTTGTGCTCAAAGAGGAGAAACAAAATAAAGCCGGCGGCAACAAGAAACAGGCTAACGCATAAAACCATTTTCGTATGCAGCTGGAAACGGTGGCGTTTGTCGCAAAGCTTCCTGTACAGGTCCAGAAGCACGTAGAAACCAATTCCGCCCAGCGACATCGCGCTTATGGTTGCAATATAAATAACCGGATCGCCCAGAAAAGGCTGCATGCCGGTTCCCATACCAAAGACGTCGAAGCCGGAATTGCAAAATGACGATATTGCCTGGAAAATGCTGTAATAGAAGCCGCGGGATACGCCAAACATTGGAACGAACCGGCTGGAGTAAGCAAGAAAAATACATAGCTCGATTACTGCGGTCATAATGATGATGTCGCGCGTCATTTTGACAACGCCCTGCAGGCGTGAATTATCGGCGGCGTTTTGAGTCATGGAATTCTGGATCACAAGGCGGTCCCGCAGCGTAAAGCGTTTGCCAATCGCCATATACAACAGTGAAGTCATCGTCATAAAACCGATCCCGCCCAGTTGTATCAGCACAAGGAGCGTTACCTGTCCAAAAAGGGACAGCGTCGCGCCGACAGGAAAAACGCTCAGGCCTGTTACGCAAACGGCGGAGGTTGCCGTAAAGAGCGCATCAAAAAAACGAAGGGGTTGCCCATCTGCCGTTGCAATGGGAAGGGACAGCAAAAGCGCTCCAAAAAGGATCATTCCACCAAAGCCAAACACGAGTATTTGCGCCGGGCTAATGCCGCGCCTTTTCAATATGTGAGCCATAAAGCAGATTCTCCTAAAGCTGTAATCGTATCCATTATATCAGAATATAAAAAGATTTGTAGCTCAGGTACGCATTTCCTGTGAACGCACTGCCACAATCGATTCAGGGATGCTGTCCGTATGAAGCCATTTGACCGACAGGACTGCAAAAGAACAACAGTTATATGTAACATCAAAATCTTTTCATGAAACGGATTTATCCGGGCGGATATTGACAAAAGAAAAAATAGCAGGTATGATTAGTGTGAAAAGTATAACTAGTATGAAATGTGGGAAAGCGAGGAGAAGCGTTATGTCACATACGGATGTAGAAACGCCGGACGGAAAATACATCGGCACGGTAAAGGTAGGAGAAAAAGGGCAGATCGTCATCCCAAAACAGGTGCGTGATATGTTTGATATCAAGCCGGGAGATACGATGCTGGTGCTTGCAGACGTCAAACAGGGAATTGCACTCGTTGGGAACGATATCTTCAGGGACTTTGCAGACGAAATACTGGGAGCGCAAAAGATGCCGTTTAAACAGGACACGCCGCAGGATGAGTAACCGGCGGATCAGAAAGGAAAGCATGTATGGACTTGTTATCGGTTCGCGGTTTAGGGAAACAGTATCCGGGTTTTGAGCTTAAGGACGTTTCATTTGAGTTGCGGGAAGGCACGATTATGGGATTCATCGGACGAAACGGCGCGGGCAAAACAACGACGCTTAAATCGCTGATCCACTTTGTCCATCCTGCGGAGGGCGAAATCCTGTTTTTTGGAAAGTGGTTTTCGGAACATGAATACGAGATCAAACAAAGAATCGGATTTGTACTGGGGGGAATCAACTACTATCCAAAAAAGCGGTTAAGGACGATTACGGACGTCACCAAACGGTTTTACGATAAATGGGACGATGCAGCGTATCGCCGGTATATGGAGCTTTTCGGCCTCGATGAAGCAAAACGGCCGGATGAGCTTTCAGAGGGGATGAAGGTAAAGTACGCGCTTGTGCTTGCGCTCTCACACCATGCGGAAATTTTACTGCTGGACGAGCCGACGAGCGGACTTGATCCGGTATCCCGGGATGAGCTGCTTGATATTTTCCTTGAGCTTGTGGAGACAGAGAAGGTAAGTATCCTTTTTTCCACGCACATCACGACCGACCTGGAAAAGTGTGCCGACGATGTGACTTATATCAAAAAAGGCCAAATCGTCGCCAGTATGGAGATGGAGACATTTTTGAAGCAGTACAGGGTAGCGGAGTTTACAAGCCAAGCGCAGGACGTTGACAGGGATCGGCTCATCGGCTATAAACGCATCAAAAACGGCTTCAGCGCCCTTGTAAAAGCCGAAGACCTGCCAATAAAAGACGCGCAGCTGCGCGAAGCGGGCCTTGAGGATATCATGGTTCATATGGAGAGGGAGTGAAGGATATGAAAAACCTGATTATGAAAGAATTGCGTTTGGCCATGCAGCCTCCCGCGCTCCTTTTCCTGGCTCTTTCCGCATTGATCCTGATTCCTTCCTATCCGGGCTATATTGTGTTTTTTTATACCTGCCTTGGTATTTTCTTTATTTGTATGCTGGGCAGGGAAAACAAGGACATCTACTATACCATGCTGCTGCCCGTTCCCAAGCGGAGCGTTGTGGGGGCAAGGTTTTTTACAGTAGTGCTGTTAGAGCTTGCTCAGCTGGCGATTGCGGCGCCGTTTGCAGCCATACGCGGGGAGGTCGCCGGGGAAATACCGCTTATGGGCATGGATGCGAATGCAGCCTTTTTTGGTTTTTCATTTGTGATGTTTGGGATATTTAACCTGGTTTTTCTCACTGGCTATTATAAGGATACCAATAAGGTGGGGGTGCCGTTTTTGTGGGGGTGCGTCGCAACCGGAGTGTTTATCGTGGTCGCGGAGGCAGCGGCGTATGCCGTCCCATTCGTGCGGGATACGCTTAACGTGAATACGCCGGAAAATCTTGCGGCACAGTTTGCGACGCTTGCGGTTGGCGTTGCGGTGTATGCGCTGCTTACGCTGGCGGCTTACAAAAAATCTGTAAAGTCGTTTGAGTTGCTCGATCTGTAATTTCAGGAATGCCGGAAAACGCCCGCGCGTAAAAGACGTGGGCGTTTTTTTGACAGAAGAAACGTGGTATTGCAGAAGGAAAGATCAGAAAACGGTATATAATTAAATCATTTAAAAAAGTTTTGCCAAATCTATGGACAAGCCATATTATTTATAGTAGGATAAAGCTATCCACAGAAATACTGATTCGGGTTATCAAAGTTCCCCGGATGGTTGCGCAAGTAACATTTGCAGGGAACTGGTATGCAGCAAATATTTTTATGCGCATAGCGTGCGCTATCATTTATATAATATGCTGAAAAAAACATATTTTGAAACAGCATACAGAAGAGAGAAAAAATGGCGTCGAAAAACATCAACAGTGCAAAAATGAAGGAAAATAATATACAGCTTGTCTTTGATGCGATCCGCGAGAATGAAAAAATATCGAGGAAGGATCTTGCCAGAAAGCTGGGGTTGACTTCCGCGACGATTACCAATATTGTGAATCACCTGTTGCGGGAGAATTATCTCGTGGAAAGCGGCCTGGAGGAATCGAGCGGAGGAAGGAAGCCGATATTGCTTTCTCTGAATAAAGCGGCGCATTACCTGATTGGAATAGAGCTTAGCTCTGTGCGTATCAACTGTGTACTCACGGATTTCAGGGCAAATATTATTGGAGAAATCCATTTGGATATTGACGCAGCTGCAGGCAAAGATGTGATTATCGAACAAATAATCCATGTACTGGAATCGATTATTGCTGAAAATGGTCTTCATCGGGAGCAGGTAATCGGCATTGGGCTCATAACGCCGGGGCCATGTGACTTTGAAAAGAACCTGATTATCAATCCGCCTAACCTTCCGGGCTGGCACAATGTGCCCATCAAGCAGATCGTCGAAGAGCGTATTGGCATTCCGGTTGAGTTTGAAAAGGAAACGGCTGCCGCGGCAATGTGCGAGTATTGGTTTGGGCAGGCAAAGGATTCAAAATGTCTGTTTTTGTGCAGCGTCATGCAAAGCGGCATTGGCAGCAGCGTGCTGATCGACGGGAAAATATTTCATGGATTTTGCAGTGGCTCAGGCGAAATCGGGCATATGATGGTTGATATGAACGGGCCGCAGTGCGCCTGCGGAAATTATGGCTGCCTGGAAGCGCTTGCCGATGGAAAAGCGCTTGTGCGTTCCGTAAGGCAAAAGCTGAAAACGGACGCGGCGTTTTGCCGCGAATACGGCGTCGAAGAGATCGACGCACTGGAGCTGGAAGACGTATGCGCGCGCGCGGAGGACGGCGAGCGCCTCTTTGCGGAGGAAGTTGCTGCCTGTGCGAAATATGTGGGAATCGCATTGTGCAACATTATCGTTGCCCTGAGCCCGGATACAATTATATTGACAGGCGCGCTTGCAGATCATTCCCCGTTTTTCATGAGAGAGCTGAAACGGTTTATCAAGGGGAGGACCTATCCGCAGCACACAGAAAAAATCAATATTTACCATTCGTCCTTTGGGCGGAATATTGATGCGCTGGGTGGCGTGGCATTGGTGTTTGAACGTATTTTTAAAAGCTGATTTATTTTATACGCACTAACTTAATTTATTAAATTAAGTTAGTGCGTATAAAACACTGTCAAGGATAGAAACCAGCACAACGGGGATTTGCCAGAAGGGCAGGAGAGCTGCCCGGGGAAGGCAGTATTGGTAAATGTTGCTTTTGCAACTATTTCGCAGGATGCAATCAATTTAATAATGGGTTAATAAAAGGAGGAGAAAATGGAAAAAATGAACTCGTGGCAAAGATGTATGGCGGCTATGAATTTTGAAATGCCGGACAGGATCCCGGTTGTACCGCAGGCGTTTTTGGTGGCATGCCGTACGGCAGGCTATCAAATCGGACAAATCAACAAGGATGGAAAACTGATCGCGCAGACACATCTTGTGAGCCAGGAAAAATTTGGTTATGATGGGATCGTTGTTGATGTGGACGATGCGACGCTCGCTGAAGCATGCGGCGCAAAGGTGCAGTTCCGTGAGGATGATGTAGCTGTTGTGGATGAGTCGGAGCCTCTTCTGAAAAGCCTGAAGGATGTGGAGAACCTTGAATTGCCCGATCCGCTAAAGGATGGAAGACTGCCCGTATGGCTGGAGGCAACGCAGATTTTGCGGCAGAAGCTTGGCGGTGAGGTCTTTATTATGGGCCGGGCAGACCAGGGGCCCTTCGACCTTGCGTGCCTTCTTCGCGGGGCGCAAAATTTTTTGATGGATCTTTTGACCGAGGATCCGAAGGATGTCTACAAGGTGCTGGAATATTGCCGGAATGCGGCGATCAGGTTTGCTAAAGCGCAGAAGGATGCAGGCGCTGATGCGACCTCTATTGGCGAGGCATATGCGGGCCCGAATCTTATTTCACCGGATATGTACCATGATTTTGCATTTGAGCATGAGAAGATTATGGCGCAGGAGGTTCAGGATTATGGAATCCCGCTGTCCCTGCATATTTGCGGGGACGCGTCCAACATCATTGACGAGATGGCGAATACCGGCTCGCAAATCATTGAGGTGGACTGGAAGGTGGATATGGGCAGGGCAAAAAAGATCGTTGGAAACCGTGCTGTCCTTATGGGCAACGTAGATCCGTCCGATCCCCTCGTATGGGGGACGCCGGAACAGGTGCGTGAAAAGGCAAAGAATATTATTGAACAGACGGGCGGCATGGGGGTATTTTTGAGCTCCGGCTGCGCGATGGGGTACAACACGCCGGATGAGAATATGATGGCGCTTATTCAGTCGGCCGCCGATTATGGCACGGCGGAGCAGCTTGCAGAATATCAGAGGAGGCTGGATTAGCAGAGAATACAATTTCCGGGCCTTTGCAAGGACACAGACACGGCAGGTACGGACAATATAAAAAACTCCCTGTGTGAAAAACGCAGGGAGTTTTTGCTACGATTGAATACGTACCGAATTGGCCTTTGTCCGCTTTGGTTTTTCTTTGATGCGGATAAACTGGTGCGTTACATGGGGATTTGACGTGGGCCGCGGCTCTACGTCAAACTGCCGCAACGATTTTACAAGCTGGGTGAGCTTTGCAAACCCATAGTTACGCGAGTCAAAATCCGGATACCGTTTATTCAGCAAATTTCCGACTGCGCCAAGGAAGGCCCAGCCGTCGTCGTCAGAAATGTCGTTGACGATCGCCTTGATTGCACGTGTGAGCTGCGTTTTACTCGCCATGGAAGACTTTGTCCCAACCTTTTCGTTTTCCGCCGTCGCTTCGGCTTCTGCGGCAGCTTCTGCGGCTTCGCCGTTTGTACTGGAGGCAAGCACCTCCAGGTATTTAAATATTTCACATGCCGCAATGAAGGGCGCGGGCGTTTTCCGTTCGCCCATACCCATCACAAACATTCCCGCCTCGCGCAGGCGTGCGGCGAGCCTTGTAAAGTCGCTGTCGCTTGATACGATGCAAAAACCGTCCACATTTCCGGAATACAGGATGTCCATCGCATCGATGATAAGCGCCGAATCAGTCGCGTTTTTCCCCTTGGTATAGCTGTATTGCTGGATTGGCGCAATCGAATAGTTCAAAAGCACCTTTTTCCAGGCGGTGTTGTGCGTGGTCGTCCAATCCCCATAGATGCGTTTGTAGGTCGGCGTTCCATAATTGGATATCTCGTCAAAAATAAACGGGATATATTTATCGGATACATTATCCGCGTCGATCAATATCGCAATCCTTTTATCATTTTCCATAAAAATCTTCTTTCTACCTTTATTGATTTCATTATAACATAAATAGTGCAGATTAAAAAACAGACTTCACAGGCCGCTTGAATCCACGGCCTGCTCCCTGTTTTCAAATTCGTGAATCATATCTTCTATTGTCGTTTGCTCCAAAAGCCGCATGATCGTATCGTCGATTTTGTTCCATACGTTTTCCGTGAGAAAGGCGCGCAGCGCAGTATCGTTTCCCGCGTCGCCGTCTGTGAGGGACATACTTCCTTCGAGCGCCGTGAGGATCATTTTCATGGTGATTTTATCTGCGGGCAGCGCGGGCTTATAGCCGCCCTGTGAGCCTGCGATGCTCGATACCAGCCCCGCCTTTTTAAGTGAGGAGAAGATGCCCTCCAGATATCGGAGGGAAAGCGCCTGCCGCTGTGCGATGCTTGAGAGGGAAATATAATCGTCTGCGGCGTTCATCGAAAGATCGATCATAGCGCGCAGGCCGTATCTTCCCTTTGTCGATATCTTCATGCCGTGCCTCCTCCTTTTACGAATGCCGTACCAAGATCATACAATGTGAGACTGTCAAGGATTGCGTTTATCTCATCAGACATCGTAACCCACAGCCAGCGTGTCACGCATTGGTCGCGTACGGGGCTTTCACATGCGGAAAGGTCGCTGACGCACGCAACCGGCACAAGACAACCCTCTATAGCCCGTACAACCATGCCCGCAGTAATGTCCTGCGCGTCGCTGCCAAGCAGGAAGCCTCCGCTTTTCCCGCGAATGGTTTTCAGAAGGCCCTTTTTGCGAAGGGCAAAAAAAATCTGTTCCAGATATCCTTCTGAAATCCCCGTTTTTTCTGAAATCTGTTTGATGCTGATGGGCGTTCCTTCCGGGGAAACAGACATATATACCAGCGCCTCGAGCGCATACCTGCTTTTGGTGGAAAGCTTCATTGCCAATCCTTCCCGCCGCTTTTTAAAAGAGCGGCAACTCATCCTGTCAAATAGTAGTTAATTTTATTGTAAGAGTATTTTGCAAAAAAATCAATAATAATATTATAATTACTATTGACTTAGTAATCTTTTGATGATATACTTGCAAACAAGTTAAAAGATTACAAAAATGATAGGAATTATATTTTATCAATAAAGGAGAACACGGAAATGGCAAGAGAATTCAAATTCGAAACAAAGCAGCTCCATGCAGGGCAGCAGGTGGATCCGACCACAAAGGCGCGCGCAGTGCCGATCTACCAAACGACCTCCTATGTGTTTGACGATACGCAGGAAGGCGAGGATCTTTTCGCACTCAGGAAACCGGGGAATATCTATACGCGCCTGATGAACCCGACCAACGATGTGTTTGAGCAACGGATCGCAGCCCTTGAAGGCGGAGTTGCAGCTCTTGCCACAGCCTCCGGTTCTGCTGCGATTACGTATGCAATCCTCAACATTGCCGGCGCCGGAGATCATATTGTAGCGGCGTCCACATTGTACGGAGGAACCTACAACCTGTTTGCCACAACGCTTCCACGGTATGGAATCACAACGACGTTTGTCGATCCGGACGATCCGGCGAACTTTGAAAGCGCGATCAGGGAGAACACAAAAGCGCTTTATATAGAGACGCTTGGAAACCCGGGCATCAATGTAATCGATATTGAGAAGGTGGCGGATATTGCGCACAAAAACAAAATCCCGCTGATTGTGGATAATACCTTTGGAACGCCTTACCTTATTCGGCCATTTGAATTTGGCGCGGATGTAGTGGTACATTCGGCAACGAAATTTATTGGCGGGCATGGAACGTCGATTGGCGGCGTGATTATAGATGGCGGAACCTTTGACTGGACGAGCGGTAAATTTCCTTATTTCACAGAGCCGGACCAAAGCTATCACGGCGTTCGTTTTGGATATGACACAGCGCCCGCGGCATTTGTAACAAGGATTCGCGTGCAGCTCATGAGGGATACGGGCGCGTGCCTGTCGCCGTTTAATTCCTTCCTGTTCATTCAGGGGCTGGAAACGCTTTCTCTGCGGGTAGAACGCCATGTGCAGAATGCCAGGAAGGTTGCGGAGTATTTGAGCGGGCATGACAAGGTTGCGTGGGTTCATTATCCGTCGCTCAAAGGTGATAAATATTACGGGCTTGCACAAAAATATTTTCCAAAGGGCGCGGGATCGATCTTTACTTTTGGCGTGAAAGGCGGCGGGGCGGCTGCCAGAAAGTTCATCGATCATCTGGAGCTTTTCTCGAACCTTGCCAATGTGGCGGACGCAAAATCCCTGGTGGTGCATCCCGCTTCATCAACACACCAGCAGCTGTCGCCGGAAGAGCAGGAAAAGGCGGGCGTTACGGAGGATCAGGTAAGATTGTCGATTGGACTTGAAAATATTGACGATATCATTGAGGACCTTGAAATTGCGTTTTCAAAGATTTGAAAAGGAGTGAACGAAAGTGCCTATTGCAAATAGTTTAATTGAATTGATTGGAAATACGCCCCTATTGGAGCTTAGAAATTATGAAAGGGAGGAAGGCGCGGCGGCAAAAATTGTCGCGAAGCTCGAATACTTTAACCCGCTTTCCTCAGTAAAGGACCGCATCGGCGCGGCGCTCATCGAAGATGCTGAGGCAAAGGGCCTTATCGACCGGGATTCGGTGATCATAGAGCCGACCAGTGGAAATACAGGCGTCGCGCTTGCGTTTGTATGCGCGGCGAAGGGGTACCGGCTGATATTGACCATGCCGGAAACCATGAGCGTCGAGCGAAGGAAGCTGCTCGCGGCGCTTGGCGCTGAGCTTGTGCTGACGGAAGGCGCAAAGGGGATGAAAGGAGCAATCGCAAAGGCGGAAGAGCTCAAACAGCAGATACCGAATTCATTCATTCCGGGCCAGTTTGTGAACCCGGCGAATCCGGATATCCACAGGCGCACAACGGCAAAGGAAATCCTGCGCGACACAAACGGCAAAGTTGATTTTTTTGTAGCGGGAATCGGAACAGGCGGTACGATTACAGGCGTTGGAGATGTGCTTAAGCGCTCTAACCCGGACGTTAAGGTGATCGCCGTAGAGCCTGCGGATTCTCCGGTGCTTTCGCAAGGCAAGGCAGGCCCGCACAAGATACAGGGAATCGGCGCGGGTTTTGTGCCGGAGATACTGGATACAAAGGTGATTGACGAAATCATCACTGTGGAAAACGAACAGGCCTTTGCGGCGTCGCGGCTTGCCGCAAAAAAGGAGGGGCTTTTGGTGGGCATATCCTCCGGCGCGGCTCTTTATGCGGCGGCACAAATCGCCAGGCGTCCTGAGAACAAAGGAAAAACGGTTGTGGCTCTTTGCCCGGATACGGGAGAGCGGTACCTTTCAACTGCATTATATGAATAATGGTATAGGCTTCATTTGCCTATCCTCCCCTATAGGAGAGCCCATTCGCTCTCCTTTTTTAATGAACAAAAGTGGAAATGCTATTGTAATCATTTTTTTCTGTGCTACACTATCAGGTAATGGTAAGGAATAAAAAATAATTCGATTATTTAAAGGAGAAAAACAATGGCAAAAACGGCAGTAATTCTGGTAGATATGCTCAATGATTTTGTGACAGGGGCGCTTACCTGCGAGCGTGCTGTGGCAATCGTGCCGCAGCTTGAAAAGCTTGTGGCGGAGGCAAGGAAAAAAGACGTGACCGTCATTTATTCCAACGATTCCCATTTAAAAGGGATTGACAGGGAACTGGAATTGTGGGGGGATCATGCAATCGCAGGCACGCCGGGCGCAGAGGTGATCCCTGAGCTTACGCCGCAGGAAGGCGATTTTGTGATTCCTAAAAGACGGTACAGCGGATTTTTCCAGACAGATTTGCAGCTCCTGCTGGACGAGCTTGGCATTGAGCGTCTTGTGATTACGGGCCTGCACGCGCATATGTGCGTGCGCCATACGACGGCGGACGCTTATTATTGGGGCTATGAGATCGTAGTGCCAAAGGATGCGACAGATTCCTTTACGGAGGAAGATTACATTTACGGCATCAATTACCTGAAGGATGTGTATGGCGCGCAAATTACGACGGTTGACGAAGTAGCCAAAACATTTTAACGGCCTGAAAGCGCGCGGTAAAGCACGGAAAAAATAAGCAAGCGTGTTATAAAGGCCGAACGAGAACGGGCAGGAAGAAAGCAGGGGGGAACATGTTCCTCCCTGCTTTTGTAAATCTCAGTATGAATGGAAAATGGAACATTTCTTCAGTACGGCACGTTCCATCGGCTCGTTGCAAAACACTTCAAATATTTTTTATTCTGCAGCTAAGCTCTGAAACGTAAGGGGCTGGCTGATTTTTCCCATAGAAACCGGACCTGTCATATCCCCCTTCGGAAGTTTCGCCGTAATAATTTGATTGTTATCGTATGTTTTGAAAAAATATTCGCATGTCTGCGTATTCATAAAGGAGACGTAGCGTGTGAAATCCACAGTGTCGTTATTTGTGATCACAATGCCTTTGGGTATCATGACGTTTTCAATCAGGTGGAAACACATGGTAACAGCTTCTTCCCTGCTTTTTGGAATTTGTGCGTGAGCCCTTTGGAAAGCAGTACGGACAAACCTTGCCGGCGGGGTATAACCTCCGGGAAGTACGTCTGTGCCTGAAGCGTTACCAAAGGGAGTCAATGTAGCATCTGCCCACTGGACGTGCGCGTCCTGCTGCGTAGACGCGTTCATGTAATTGCGAAGATTGGTCAGATGCCAGTTGAAATCAGGGCTGTTGGTTAAAACGCCAACGGGGTTATCCCACACATCCAGTCCTTTTTTCGTCTGTTCGATCACGATGCACTTGCCGCTTTTGTCTGTCGCAATCCAGTGCAGCGGCGTATCCATTTTTGTAACGGAGTTTTCGACGCTGATAATCTCGACCGAACGGATCGCATCTTCTACTTCGTCTACGGAAGAACACTGCCCCAGAAGATAATGTACGACCTCCAGGGCGGCAAGCGCAGGCTTTCCCACGTTTTCCTCCGCGGAGCTGTAATGCGCGTATCCCGGGAAATACAAGGTTGCTGCCGCAAAGCCCTCTTGGTTTACGCCGTCTACAAAGACAAGTTTTTTTTCTGCCCCCTGGCCAAGGTCCAGTTCCTGCCCGATGCCAATAAAGCGGTATTTATTCTGGAATTTTGCATTTCCCAAAATGTCGCTCCATTCAAAAGCCTCCGGGACAGCAAAAACGCCTGGCTCTATGGCGTATGAAAAGTCCATGCTTCTACCAAAGAAAACTTCTTTTTGATCAGTCATGAGTGTCAATGCAGTACACATATCGAACAACCTCTTTCTAAATAAATTACTTTTGCGTTTGGCAAATATATTTCAGCTATTATAACCACGGGCTAAGAAATCCAAACAAAATAAAAGCATCTCAGGACAAACGCGCCCCGGCCGGAAACAAAATATTTGGGGCTATGCGGAAGGCTTCCCGTTTATTAAAATCACGTGTTTTACGCTACAAATGGCGCGGGTGTTTTTTAACGCATAAGTCTCTTGTGGAAATGTTTACGGGACGGTGCGCCGCGTCAAAAACAATGATTACAAACCGAACCGGAGTTTATTATAGTGTAAATATTCATTCTGCCATGCAACGATAGAGGAGAATCAAAATGAAAAAAGAAAATAACGTTGCTCCACAGGGAAAACATTTAAGTTTATTCGCGTTTTTTGCATTGACAGCGTCAATGTCGGTCGCAATTTACGAATATCCAACCTTTGCATCTTCCGGCTTCTCCCTTGTGTTCTACTTATTATTGGCTGCAATTTTATGGTTTATCCCAGTCGCGTTATCCTCTGCCGAAATGGCGACTGTCAAGGGGTGGGATAAAGGCGGCGTTTATACCTGGTCGGGAAATATGCTGGGAGAAAAATGGGGCTTTGCCAATGTGTTTTTCCAATGGTTCCAGTGTACGGTCAGCGCTGTAACCATGATTTATTTTCTTCTGGGAGCGCTCTCCTATGTCCTGAAATGGGACGCACTGAACACAACGCCGTGGATCAAATATGTCTTTGTGCTTATCGTTTACTGGGGGCTGACATTTCTGCAATTCAGAGGAACGCGCCTGACGTCCTTGGTTACAAGGGTAGGCTTTACATCGGGAGCTATCGTTCCGGCGATCATCTTAATCGCCATGCTGGTCGCCTATTTTTCAACCGGAGGGAAAAGCCTGATCAAGCTTGACGCACAAAGCCTGGTCCCCAGTTTTTCCCAGATTAGTACCTTGGTTGTTTTTGTTTCCTTTGTTTTATCGTATGCGGGCAGCGAAGCATCCGCGCCTCACGCAATCGAAATGAAAAATGTGAAAAAGAATTATCCGCTTGCAATCATTATGCTCATTATTATGGCCATTATTCTGAATACAGTGAACGGAATGTCGATTGCTTCGGTTGTACCGGAAAAGGAAATCAGCCTTTCGTTGGGCGTTATCCAGGGATTTGAAGCCCTTTCCGGTCATTTTGGCGCAGCTTTGAGCTGGATGCCAGGTTTGATTGGGATACTGATCATCATAGGTATTTGCGCGGAGGTATCCTCCTGGATCGTCGGCCCTTCCTGGGGTATGCAATATGCCGGTAAGTTTGGATTGCTCGCAAAGCCGCTGACTGAAACAAATAAGCACGGCGTTCCCACCAAATTTCTGATGATGCAGGCCGCAATCGTAAGCGGCTGGGCTGCGTTGCTCACCTTTGGCGGCGGAGGCGGTAATAACATTTCATTTTTTACCGCCATTTCATTGACGGCTGTGATTTATCTCGCGGGATATGTTATCATGCTGGTTTCTTATATTAAGCTTGTCAGGAAGCATGATGACCTGGAACGCGGATTCCGAATATCCAAAGGAAAACCGGTCAGGTTGATTCTGGCTTTTGCCGGCCTTGCCGTATCTGTTTTTGCACTGGCGATCTCTTTTGTGCCTCCTTCGCAATTAGCCGGCTCCGTCAAACCGGAGGGATATATCGCAATGTTGGCCGGAAGCTTTGTTCTTGTGATGATCGCGCCGTTTATTTTATATCGCATTGCCCGTAAAAAAAGGCCGTTGCCGAAAGGGAAAAAAATGCCGGGAGCAGAAAACCAATACTCGTATGACGATGCTCCGGAAAGCCCGGGAAAACCGGTTGGCTGACCGGCAGAATAACGATTTGAATTTTTATTTCAATGAAATGATATTGTTACCTCAGCGCAGTGGATGCGTCTCCTGGCGGGGCAGCTTCTCATTCTTTTATGAATCCGATACCAAAACCGGGCTGTTTTTTAAGCGCGAATCAGAGTAAAATAAAGAAAAAAGTAATTGGGGGGAACGTTATGGCATTTCAAAAACAGGAATTATCTTTTCCGTCGGCGGATGGGAGAAGCAGCGTATTCGCGCGTATTTGGCAGGATGACGGGGCCCGGCCCAAATTCATTTTGCAAATTTGCCATGGAATGTGCGAATACATAGACCGGTATGAGGAATTTGCGGAATTTATCTGCGCGCATGGGGGAATCGTATGCGGTAACGACCATCTTGGGCATGGGAATACAAAGCAGGCAAACGAAGGGAGCTATTATGGCTATTTTTCAGATAAAAACGGGGAAAAGCTTGTTGTAGAGGATGTACATTCCCTTACGAAACAAATAAAGGAACAGTATCCCGGGATTCCGCTTGTGCTGATCGGCCACAGCATGGGGAGCATGGTCGCCCGCAGTTATATGACGAAATACGGCGATGAAGCAAAATGCGCTATTTTTATGGGGACGTCCGGCGCGAATAACCTGACAGGGCTGATTCGTTTCCTTGCAAATGTCGGAATGCTTTTTGGACGTGCGAAAAAACCGGCAAAGCTGCTTTCGCACCTGGCGTTTTCCAAGTACAACGACAGGTATGAGGAAGTCCGGACGAAAAACGACTGGATCACACGCGACAGGGAGCGCGTCGACCGTTATAATGCCGATCCGCAGTGCACCTTCCTTTTCACAGACCGCGCGGCGTATGATTTTGCAAATCTTGTGGACGAGGTTTCAGGAATGCAGTGGGCACGGAGAATGCCGGTGGAAAAACCATACCTTCTGATTTCCGGGGGCATGGATCCGGTAGGCAATTATGGAGAAGGCGTAAAGGAAGTCTTTGAATGGATGCGGGAGGCGGGGCTTGAAACAGAGCTCAAGCTTTACGAGGGCGCGCGCCACGAACTTTTAAATGAGATAAACCGGCAGGAGGTAGCGCGGGATATCCTGAATTGGATCGGGAAGAACCTGTGAACCCGGAGGAGACGAAAATGGAAGAAAAAGAATTGAAAACGGTAGATAACAAAGCAGATGGCGATTCCGGGAAGCTGGATAAAATAGAAACGCTACTCCGGGAGCAACAGGAACACAACAGGAAAATGCTGCGTTCTTCCCATACGCATACGGTCATACTCATCATTTTTGTGGTCGTGTTTGCGATTGGACTATTTGCGCTGAATGCCACGTTTTCCACTGCGACGCAGGAGCTGCCGGCCATGATGCGTTCCGCAACAGAGCTTGCGGATACTGCTACAAGGGAAATCGGAAAATTGGAAGAGCTCGATATTGAAGCGCTTAACGAGACGATCAAGGGAATATCCTCCATTCGTTTCGACGTTCTCAGCCAAAGCATTGAGGAGCTTCAAAAGATTATCAGCCCGTTCGCCAGCTTTATGGGGAATTTTGACTGAATCCGGAGCAGATTCAATCCATCGCGTTTGTCAGCCCCGCTTTCGTGTGATAATATAGAGTATAAGGTGAAGTGAGGGAGCTATGGATTATTCGCGCAAAAGATTCTGGGCATTTTTGCCACGAAAAAAAGACGCGCCGAAGCCGGTCGACGTTTTTTTTGTATATCCGACTATTTATGCACACCCGTTCCAAAAGAAAAATCATAATATGGGAATGTATAATCCGATTTATCGCGGGATTGCAAAAGGAATCAGCGCATGGCAGGGGCAGCTGTTTGCGCGCCAGTGTAATTTTTATGCGCCCTATTACCGCCAGGTAGGACTGGAAAGCTTTAAAATGCCTCTGGCTGATTTTTTGGAGGCGAGCAGGAAACCCTATCAGGATGTGAAGGATGCTTTTTATTATTATCTGGAGCATTATAATGAGGGAAGGCCCTTCATTCTCGCGGGACACAGCCAGGGCAGCGCAATGCTTCTTGAGCTGATGCGCCGTGAATTTGGCGACAGTACACTGCAAAAGAAACTGGTGGCCGCATACCTCATTGGCTTTTCGCTGGTACGTGATGATTTTATCATTCATCCGCATTTAAAGCTTGCAAAAGCGGCTGACGACCTTGGCGTGATCATAAGCTATAATACGACTGCAATGGATTTGCCGCTGATGCGCTTTATCCGTCCGGATTCCGTATGCGTCAACCCGTTAAGCTGGAAGCTCGATTATGCCTATGCGGATAAACGCATGAATGAAGGCGCGGTTCTTTTTGATTTTGGTAAAAAATTCCGTTTTATCGCGCCGCACTATACAGGCGCCCGCGTGGACAAAAAGCGCGGTGTGCTTGTAATCGACGACGAAGCCGCTTACAATTTATATAAGGCGCGCTGGTTCTTCAAAAAGTTCCTGATGAACCGTGGATCCCTGCACATGCTGGACATCGCGCTGTTTTATAAAAACCTTGAAACCAATGTGCGCACGCGCATTGACCGCTATTTTAAAACCTGCACGACTTAACAGGTGCATGTTTCATAACGCCTGTAAAGGCTAGCCCGGCTCTTAAACTTAAAGTTTTTATTTTCATTCAGAATATCTAATATAACATCCATGATATAAAAAGAGGAATTATCCGGCTAAGGATAGATTAACGTTAAACTAAAATCAGCTATGCAAGGCGCTTATTTGTTGTGCAGATACTAAGCGGCAAAAATAAATACGGAAATAAGAAAGATTAAAAACAGGCAGTATAAAAAGAAGTTTTGTTAACAAAATAAAATTGAAGCAAAAAAAAGTATAAAAAAATTGAAATTGAGTATTGACAAAGTTTAAATTTAACGTTAAACTAAAAATACACACAGACAGTCAAAACAGTAACAAATTTCTGGATGCCGTGAGGCGTCGGTTTTATCCAAACGACAGTATAAAAAATAGTAAACAAAATTTTATCCAAAGGAAAAGGTTAGCCGCTTAATCGTGGTTTTATTTACCTAAAATTAAAAATCATACATTGGTTGGTTGAAAGGATGTGTTTGCAGGCTGCAAAGAGACTAAAAATGTGTGTACACAGGTAACATAAGGACTAAATAGTTTAACGATAAAGTAATGATGAAAGGGCAGAGCAATAGTGCAGTAGTGGAGGAAAAGATGAGTGTTTTAGAGTTTAAAAACGTATCAAAATCATTTCCTGGCGTAAAAGCGTTGAGCGGTATCAGCTTTTCGGTCGAAAAAGGGGACGTGCACGTGCTTATTGGGGAAAATGGCGCGGGAAAGTCGACCTTGATCAAAATTCTGACAGGCGTGAACAAGCCCGACGAGGGAAGCGAGATATGGATCGACGACAAAAAAGTGGATATCACTTCGCCGGTGGATGCGCTTAATCAGGGTATTGTAGCGATTTATCAGGATTTTTCGCTGTTTGATAACCTGACGGTTGTGGAAAATATTGCGTTGGGACTTCAAATCGCCAATGGGAAAAAAATCGTGGACTGGAAGCACATGAAAAAGCGTGCGGCAGAGGCAATGAAAAAAGTCCGTCTTGAGGCCAACCCTGAGGAGCTTGTCGCAAACATCTCGGTTGCAAAAAAGCAGCTTGTGGCTATCGCGCGCGCCCTCGTTTACGATGTGAAGGTGCTCATCATGGACGAGCCGACATCATGCCTTTCACAGGGCGAGGTAGAGCAGCTTTTTGAGATCATACGCGAATTGAAAGCGGACGGTATTACGATTATATTTGTCAGCCACAAAATGGAAGAAATATTTGAGGTCGGGGATATGATCTCCGTTCTGCGCGACGGACAGTATAAAGGAACCTTCCGTAAGGAGGATATCACGGTGGAACAGCTCATCGAGCTGATGGTGGGCAGGAAGATCACCTACGAAAACTATGAAAAACGTAAATTTCACGAACCAATCCTGAAGGTTGAGAACCTTTGCAAAAAATCAAATTTCAAGGACATCAGTTTTGAACTTAACAAGGGAGAAATACTTGGCTTCACAGGGCTTGTAGGCGCAGGGCGCACGGAGGTCATTCAGGCGTTGTTTGGCCTTAATAAGCCGGACAGCGGGCAGATTTACCTGCACGGTAAAAAAGTCAGCATCGATTCCCCGGTGGACGCGATCAAAAACAAGCTTGGTTATGTTCCGGAAAACCGGCTGACAGAAGGGCTCATCCAGACGCAAAGTATCAAGAGGAACCTGAACGTTGCGATCCTTAAAGAGCTCAAGCAGGGCATATTCCTGAGCAATACTGCAAAGAATAAATCGGCGGAAAAGTGGATGGAAAAACTGGCGATCAAGCCGGTGATACCGGATATGCTGGTCGGCAAGCTTTCTGGCGGAAACCAGCAGCGCGTTGTTATCGCGAAATGGCTGGCGACACATCCGGAAATACTGATTGTTGACGAACCGACAAATGGCATTGACGTCGGCGCAAAAGAGGAAATACACAGGCTGCTGCGCCAGCTTGCAGGGGATGGCATGAGCATTATTGTCGTAAGCTCCGAGCTGCCTGAGGTCATATCGATCTGCGACCGTATCCTTGTTATGAAAAACGGTAAAATCGTAGCGGAAATGGGCGAGGGCGCAACACAGGAAATGATCCTGAACAAAGCGGTTCTATAGCGGGGGAAAAACAGATGGAAAAGGTAAGACAACTATTCAAAAAGAAAGAGATGGGCATTCTGTTCATCCTGATCATCACAATGATCATCATTACGATTGGGAACACCGTCTTTATCCGCCCCGACAACATTATGGATATCCTGACGTCCAATATTGTAATGGGTATCTCGGCGCTTGGCATGCTCCTGATCATTATTACCGGCGGTATCGACGTATCAGTCGGCGCGGTTATTACGGCCGTTACCGTAGTGATTGGGGAGTTTTCCACGAAGGTCGGCGGAAATCTATTTATACTGGTGCTGATTGCCTGCGCTTCAGGCGCGGTGCTGGGACTGATGAACGGATTGCTGGTGGCAAGGCTCAAGCTTCCGGCCATTGTTGCCACGCTTGGCACGATGAGCATTATCAACGGGCTTGTGCTCCTGGTGACAAACGGAAAGTATATCAGGAACCTTCCGGACTATATTTCCGGCCTGGGCCAGCAATACCTCTTTAAAATGGACCTTCCGGACGGCGGGTTCTGGGGGGTTCCGGCAATTTGGCTTTTTTGGGCAGGAGCAATCATACTCACATGGTTTATCCTGCGTCATACGGTAATCGGCAGGGGAATTTATGCGGTAGGCGGCAATGAAGAATCCGCACAGCGTGTGGGCTACCGGCCAAAACGCGTATTGACATTTGCCTATACGTACGGAGGAATCATGGCGGGCCTTGCGGCAGTGGTGCATACGGGAATCATGAGACAGGTAGATCCGCTGGCATTCAAGGGCTTTGAAATGCAGGTAATCGCTGCGGTGGTCGTAGGCGGCGCGAATATCCTCGGTGGATATGGGACCGTTCTTGGCACGACGATCGGCGTATTATTTATGGCGGTGATCAACAACGGAATGGTTTTGATGCACATTCCTACGTTCTATCAAAAAATTGCGATAGGCCTTGTAATCCTGATTGCGATCTCAATCGACGTCGTCCAGCAAACGATGAAGGAACGCAGGATGGTCAAAGTGGATATCAAGGAGTAATAGGAGGACGTTATGAAAAAAACCAACGAAGTATACATCCTGCTGGGCGTTTTGGGCCTGATCATCGCAGTATTTGCAATTTTATCGGGCGGCGCATTATTTGACGGCGGGGTGATCCAGACATTTGCGTTCCAGTTTCCGGAATTTGGACTTCTGACGCTGGGCATGATGATTGCGATCCTGACAGGAGGCATCAATATGTCGCTGGTCTCAACGGCGGCTCTTTCAGGGATATTGGGAGCGATGGTGCTGTCAAATCCCGCTTTGGAACCAGCGCAGGCAATTACGCTTGGCATCGTGGTGTGCATGGTCAGCGCGGCTGCCATGGGCGCGCTTAACGGGGCGATCATTTCCTTTTTGAACGTACCGCCTATGCTCGTTACGATTGGAACCATGACGCTGTTTGAAGGAATCAGCCTGAACCTCACAGAGGGCGGCGCAATCTCCGGGTTTCCGGAGGAGTTCTTTACAATCGGCACGGGAAGCGTTCTGGGGATTCCGGTCCCGCTGCTCTTCTTTGTGATCGTTGCGGTAGCGCTGTTCTTCCTGCTTGAAAAAACGGTGTGGGGCGAGAAGGTTTACATGGTGGGCAGCAACCCCAAGGTGACAAGGTATTCCGGCATCAACAACAAAGCGGTTTTGTTTGGCGTCTATATTCTGTCCGGCCTGCTGTGCGGGCTTGCGGCGATCATCATGATCTCAAGGTACAATTCGGCAAAGGTGGATTACGGCGCCTCTTACCTGCTCCAGACGGTTGCGGCAGTCGTACTCGGCGGCACAAGCATTTCCGGCGGGTATGGTAAGGTGGCTGGCACGGTCGTTGCGGTACTCATCATCCAGCTTATCACCACCGGCTTTAACATACTGGGCGTAAACAAGCTTTATACAGATATTTGCGTTGGAGTGGTTTTGATCGCGGTGCTTGCGGCAAACACACTGAAAGGCGCATCCAAAAAGAAAATAAGTTTCTCTAAAAAGGGAAATCCGGCTTAACAAAACTCTGGAAATAAAAAAAGGGAGGAAAAAAATGAAAAAGAAATTGTTGGTAGTGGCAGCGGTCATTCTGGTAGCGGCGCTTGTATTTGCAAGCTGCGCACCGGCGCAGACACCGGCTGCGGAAAGTTCCGCGGCAGGAGAGGCAACGCAAAGCCAGGAGGCGGCTTCCGCAGCTCCGGCGGCGGAAAATTCGTCTGACAAGTCCGGGGACGACTTCACGGTGCTCGTTCTTCCAAAGATGATTGGTATTCCGATTTTTGACGCGTTTGAAGCAGGCGCGGTCAAGGCGGGCGAAGACTTTGGAATCAACGTGATCTATACCGGCCCGACGGCGGCAGACGCGGTAGAGCAGGTCAAAATCCTTGAGGATTACATCAATAAAGGAATTGACTGCGTTGCGGTAGCGCCGAACGATCCGGCGGCATTCTCGCCGGTACTCAAAAAAGCGCGCGAAGCGGGCGTAACAATCGTCGATTGGGACAGCTACGCAGAGGCGGGGCTTGCAGACCTTTCGTGCAGGCAGCTTGACGACGAAGAATTTGGGAAAGCAATCTGGGACGGCCTTGCAGAAGCAATGGGGACGGAAGGCGACTATGCGATCATCACGGGCGGCCTTTCCGCAGAGAACCTCAACAGCTGGATCAACGCAGGCATGGACTATGCAAAAGAAAAATATCCCAACCTGAATCTCGTTACGGATATCATCCCGTGCGACGAAAAACAGCAGACGGCTTATACAAAGGCGCTTGAACTGATCAAATCCTATCCAGACCTCAAAGGTATCGTAGGAATCAGTACGCCGGCTCCGATCGGCGCCGCGCAGGCAGTACAGGAAAAAGGACTGCAGGATAAGATCGCGGTTGTAGGTACGGTCGTTCCTAACGACGCGAAGCCGTTCCTGGAGGACGGATCGCTGGACAGCGGTTATCTGTACGATCCGACGGGCTTTATGTATGCGACGACATATCTCGCATGGCAGAAGAGCCTGGGCAACGAGATCACAGATCAGATGGAGATTCCCAACATCGGACAGAAGGTGACGGTATCTGAAGATGGAAAGAGCATTACTTATGCTCCGCCGCTTAAATTCACAAAAGAGAACGTAAACGACTACGATTTCTAAAAAAGGTAAGGTTCCGCCCCGGAGAAATCTCCGGGGCGGGGCAATCTACCGAACTCAGGAGCAAGAGGAGTAAGAAATATGAAATTTAACCTGGATTGTCATTTGTTCTGCTTTGGCACGTTCAGCGAACGGTATGTCCCGGAGGGGTATTTTGACAGCGTAGATGTAAAAAAGGCATTTGAAACGATTGCATCCACATCGGTTAAGGGCTTTATGAATACATGGAAGCCCGGGCTTTTGCCGGATGATCCGGAAACAAACAAAAAATTTCTCGCGGAATACGGCCTGGTGCCCTCGTTGGTGCTGATTGATAATTTCGGAGACAGGAAATATCGCCATGGAGCGTTTTCAACTTCTCAAAAAGATGTACAGAAGGAAAACATGAAGCTTTGCAAGGAAGGGATCGATTTTGCAAAAGCGCTTGGCGTACACAGCGTTTTATTATGGCCCGCGCACGACGGCATGGATTATCCGTTTTCGGTGGATTACCGGGCGACATGGGGACGTATGGTGGATAACTTCATTGAGATCGCGGAATACGCGGGAGACATGAAGCTTGCAATCGAACCAAAGCCGCAGGATCCCCGTCAGAAAATGCTTGTAAACAGCACAGGCAAGGCGATGATGCTGGTGCAGGATATCGCAAAGGATAACGTAGGGCTTGCGCTTGACGTAGGGCATTCGTTTGCGGCGGCAGAAAATCCCGCGGAATCGTGCGTTGTTATGGACAGGCATAAAAAACTGTTCCAGGTGCATCTTAACGATAACTATAAAAATGCAGATCCGGATATGATTTTCGGAACGGTCAATTTCTGGGAAAACCTGGAATTTATGTATTACCTCATCCAGACGGATTTTGACGGTTGGTGCTCTGTGGATATCATTGCAAACCGTGAAAACAGGGAGGATTCTTTCCGGGCCTGTGTGCGCCTGATTGAGAAGTACTATGAAATGGCAGGCAGGCTGGTGGAAAACAAGGACGTTCTCCAGGCAAATATGGAGGATTACCGTTTCAGCAAAAATATAGACCTGATCAGCAGCATCATTTTCCGGTAAGCGGAAAAAGAGGAGTGGATTGTTATGGCATTAAAACTGGAAAATAAAGTCGCGTGGGTTAGCGGCGCAAACAAAGGGATCGGCGCCGGCATTGCCCGCCTGTTTGCGGCGGAAGGCGCAAAGGTGGCGATGATCGGCAGGACGCCCGCCGAGGGCGAAGCGATTGCGCAGGAAATCAGGCAGGCGGGAGGCGAAGCTTTTTTCTTCCGTTGCGACGTGTCTGAGGAAGCGGATATCAAAGCGTCCATCGAGGAGACCACAAAACGTTATGGCACCATTGATATTCTGATCAACAATGCGGGAATGATCGACGTAAAGATGCTTCACGAATATACGTCGGAGGACTGGGATTTTGTAATGGATGTCAACGTGAAGTCCATGTTCCTGTCCTTTAAATACGCGTTTCCGTATTTAAAGGAGCATGAGCACAGCTATGTGGTAAACGTCGGCTCTATTTCGAGCTTTGTGGGGCAGGACAGCACGCCTGTTTATACGACATCGAAGGGTGCGGCGCTCAACCTTTCAAAGTCAATCGGGCTTGATTACGCAAGATATGGGATTCGCTGCAACTGCGTTTGCCCGGGCATTACGGATACGCCGATGCTGCATACGCATATGGACGCAGAGGCAGATCCGCAGGCACATTACAAAAAGCGCCTGACACGCGTGCCGATTAACAAGCCGCTTTTTCCGGAAGATGTGGCAAAAACATGCCTGTTTTTCTCGTGTGAGGATTCCTCCGGCGTGACGGCTACGTCTCTCATCATTGATGGCGGTTACCTTGGCTGCGCGGAATGGGACGCATCCAAGTATGAATAAGACTCGACAAAGAAGAACCTTCGGCGGCCTCCATGGCCGCCGGTAAAGGAGAAAGCAATGGATTTTACAGGAAAAACGGCAATCGTCACGGGCGGCGCGAAAGGAATAGGCAGGGGCTGTGTTGAGCTTTTCGCTGAAAACGGGGCAAATGTCGTACTCGCCGATATGAACTGTAATATGGCAACTGAGGTAGAACAGGAGCTAAAGGGGCGCGGACTTCAGGTCAAAGCGGTGAAAGTCAATGTAAAGCAAGTAAGCGATATCGAAAAGATGGTGAATACAGCCGTGGAATCCTTTGGAACGGTCGATATCCTTGTGAACAATGCGGGGATTTTCCATTCCACGCCGGTTGAGGACGTCACGGAGGAGGAATGGGATAATATAATGGCAATCAACCTGAAAAGCGTTTTTTTTGCTACACAAAAGGTATTGCCTTATATGAAGAAAAAGCACTGCGGGAAAATACTCAACCTCTCGTCACTGGCAGGCAGGAATGGCGGGATTGTAAACGGACTTGGTTATTCTGCGGCCAAAGCGGGGATTATTGGCCTGACGCGGGGGTTTGCGGCGCGGTTTGCACAGCATGGCATCAATGTCAATGCGATTGCCCCGGGCTCTACGGATACCGGTATTCTTGGCGGGCTCAGCGCGCAGGAAACAGCGGAGCTTGTTGCGAAAATACCATTGGGAAGGTATGGCACGGTGCATGAGGTTGCATCTGCAGTCGCCTTTCTGTGCTCGGACGACGCCTCCTTTATCACAGGGGCAGTACTCGATGTGAACGGTGGGATGTATTTCGGATGAAATAATGATCTGAAAGGTGAACTTTTTCGTTCGCATAGTTTTTTGCCGGCGCCCTGGATGGCGCCTTTTTTTTACCGGTAGCAGGATGAAAGGCAGCCGGCAGGCTGTGAGGGTATCCCAGGCCATATGTAAAAAAAGCGCTGGATTTGATTGGGCAGGCAACCGTTGCCAATAGTAAGGCGATGGTTTTGATCAAGTTGTGTGGGAAAAGGCTTTTGAGGTATAATACGCCTAAAGCAAAACGTACAAAAGGAGTTTTGATATGGAATCGAAAAAGAAAAACGAACTGTGCGGAGAAAAGCTGCCGGGAAGGATTATCACAAAAGTGGTCGGCAAGGATTCGCCGGTTGCAAGCGAAAAAATGACGGTCGGCTTTGGAAAATACTGCGACGAGGCCGGCCCGATGCAGCCTCATAACCATGCGGAAGAAACGGTGTATATTGTAGACGCTAAAAACGGCTGGGTGCGCTACGGTGGAGAACCGGGCGGCCTTCTGCATAAAATGGAACTGGAAAAGGGGATGACGCTTCACTTTGATGAGCTGGAGTGGCATGTTTTCGAATATGGAGAAGGCGGGTTCGTTGAAATTATCTTCATTTATGGACAAACGGAAAATATCCGTCCGGAAGAGATTGAACAAAAGGAACGCATAAAGTAATCCAACTCTTTATAAAGGGCGATAAATGCGATAACAGAAACTAGTTTTACGTTTAAGTAAATTTTGCTTGTTTTGTTGACTTGCCCTCGATTCAATGATATGATTCAAGTAAGAAAAAGCAGAAAAAAGACATGGAGGAAGGAAACTTGGCAGGAAAGAAGCCGGTTACGCTCAAAACAATAGGCGAGAAACTGAATATATCCGCGACTGCAGTGTCTAAAGCCCTGCGGGGAGACCGCAGCATCAGCGAGGAAACGACGCGGAAGGTGAAGAAGCTCGTTGAAGAGCTTAACTACAGGCCGAATTCCATCGCGAAAAGCCTGCGTACCAACGAGACAAAGACACTTGGCCTCGTCATTTCAGATTCTACGCTGTCATTGTTCGCGCCGGTGATCGAGGGCGTCGAAAAAGTGGCGTCTGAAAAGGGCTATAGCATTATCCTCGCCGACGCGCATTCCAACGTAGAGAAGGAAAAAGAAGCGGTGCGTACGCTTGTGAGCCACCGGATTGACGGCTTTATGCTTGCAACCTCCATGCTGACAGGAGAAGAACACAAAAGTTTTCTCGATTCCTTTGGCATCCCTTATCTGTTTTTGCTCAGAAAATGCGAATACGAATCGGGCAATTACGTAATCAACGATAATGTTTACGGCACCTGCCAGATGATCAATCATCTGATCAAAACCAACAGCAAACGGATCCACTTCATCAATATCGCAAAAAGCATCACCACCGCCGCAGAACGTGAGCGCGGCTACCGCGAGGCGCTTGAGGCGAACGGCATTGCGTTTGACAAGAGCATTGTTTATAACGTAAACCCAAGCTTTGACGAGGGCTACCACCAGATGTCGCATATCCTTGACGCAGGCGAGCCTGTGGAAACCGTATTCTGTGGTTGCGATATGATCGCGGTCGGCGCTATGAACAGCATTATTGAAAAAGGCTACAGAATCCCTGAGGATATCCGCCTTGCTTCATACGACGATATTGAGTTTGCCAAATACCTGCGCGTACCGCTTACCACGGTGCGCCAGCCAAAGTACAGGATTGGCGAGCTTGGAGCGCAGATGCTGATCGAAATGATCACAAAGGATAAAGACCTTCATATCGATGTTGTTTTGAAGCCCGAACTGGTGCTTCGCGAGTCTACCTGATATTTTTTTTCAATAAAAATCGTAAATTGTATTGACTTTGTTTTCGTTTGGTATTAAAATTGATTTATCGATAAACTAAATTGATTCCGTTAAAGAAAATTAAAACTCCTGATTAAACTCCTGTAAGCCACATTTTAATGTAAAATTGTGAAAAAAGAGAAATTAATTTTTTTTTAAACATTTAGTTTAACGATAAATTAAACAAGTCTATAAAAAGGAGCAGCGTATGAACAAATTTCAGTTTTTTGGATTTTCCACATTTTTGATCACAGCGTCGGATGGCACTACGATTTTGATCGATCCGTACATCGACGATAACAGTACGGCGCCAATGAAAACAAAGGACCTGCCGAAGATAGACCTTATCCTCGCCAGCCACGGTGCGTTCGACCATATGAAGGATACGGAAAAGATCGCCAAACGGGATGGCAGCAAAATTATTTGCGGCGGCGAAACCATGAATCTGCTCATCGACCAGGGAGTGGATCCAAAACAGATCACAAACAGCGTTTGGGGGCTTACCGTGCAGCAGTGCGGGATTAAGGTGCGTCCGGTGGTGAGCATGCACCGTTCCTCCGTACGGCTATCCGACGGTACGGCAATGGACGGATTTGCGCTTGGCTTTATCATCTATCTGCCGGATGGCACAAAGGTTTATAACGCGAGCGATACGGCGCTGTTTTCGGACATGAAACTGATTGGAGAGCTTCACCAGCCGCACGTTGGCCTGATGAATGTAACGATTGAAAACTGTTTTGATTTCCTGCCGGAGTTCCTCACGGGCGAAATGACGCCATACGAGGCGGCGCTGGCAAGCCAATGGCTGGGACTGGAATACGCGGTGGCCTGCCACTATACCAATAAGGACAACAGGGATGTAAAAGAATTTGAAGAACTTCTGAACCTGATGAAGGACAGGAATGGAAGTGGATCGCCTACACCGGTGATTATGGATCCGGGTGAAACCTTCACCTATTCGGCAAAGAAATAAACGGAAAAGGAGCGGAATTATGACACAGATAGGTTTTATCGGACTTGGAATTATGGGAAAACCAATGGCAAAAAATCTCCTCAAAGCGGGCTATGGGCTTGCGGTGTACGACGTGGCGGAAAGCGCGGTGCAAGAGGTTGCAAAGTGCGGCGCCCGTGCAGCGGACTCCATCGCAGACGCGGTGAAGGATGCGCAGGTCGTGATTACGATGCTGCCCAATTCGCCACATGTCAAAACGGTCATGCTTTCGGAGGAAGGCGTGCTCGCGCATGCAAAGGAAGGAACGATTGTCGTAGATATGAGCTCCATTTCGCCGATTGCTTCCAAAGAGGTTGCGCAGGAATGCACAAAGAAGAAGATCGCATTTCTGGACGCGCCGGTGTCCGGCGGAGAACCGAAAGCAGTTGAAGGAACGCTTGCCATCATGGTGGGCGGCGATGCGGACGCGTTTGAAAAAGTCCATGATATCCTGCTTAAGATGGGAAGCTCAGCCGTGCTCGTAGGAGAGGTCGGAAGCGGAAACGTTACAAAGCTTGCAAACCAGATTATCGTTGCGCTCAATATCGCTGCGATGAGCGAGGCTATGGTGCTTGCGAAAAAAAGCGGCGTAGATCCGGAAAAGGTCTATCACGCAATCCGCGGCGGACTTGCCGGTTCCACGGTACTCGATGCAAAAATGCCCATGGTGCTTGACGGAAATTTCAATCCGGGGTTCCGTATCGAGCTGCACATCAAAGACCTGCAGAACGCGCTTGACTGTGCACATTCGGTCAATTCTCCCATTCCGCTGACAGCGGAGGTTATGGAGATCATGCAGGGGCTCAGGGCAGCAGGAATGCAGGCAAACGACCACGATGCAATCATCCGCCATTACGAAACGCTTGCGGGCGTGCAGGTAAGGCGGGAAGACTAAATCAGAACAGAAGAGGTATGAGATGATGGATAAGAAGACAAAAGACTTTGTAAAGAAGGCGCTTCCTGCTTTAACAGATTTGAAGGCGCCTGAAGGACTTTCACTGGAAGAACAGAAAAAGATGTTCCGTACCATGTGCCTGATTCGCGAATTTGATACGCAGGTACGCACTTTATGGATGAAAAATGAGATTTACGGGCTGGCGCATTCTTATGTAGGAGCGGAAGCGATTGCAGTGGGTGCGTGCGCGAACCTCAGCAAGGAAGATTTTATTACGTCCACGCACAGGGGGCATGGGCATACCATCGCAAAAGGCGGGGATGTACGCGCCATGATGGCGGAACTCCACGGGAAATACGAGGGGCTGAACCGCGGGAAAGGCGGCTCGATGCACATCGCGGACGTTGATATCGGAATGCTTGGCGCAACGGGAATCGTCGGGAGCGGAATGCCCATTGCACTGGGCAGCGCGATTTCAGCCAACGTGCTTAAAAACGGACGCGTTACGATCTGCTTCCACGGGGATGGCGGAACCAACCAGGGCGTTTGGCATGAATCTCTCAATATGGCGGCGGCATGGAACCTGCCGGCAATTTTCCTGATCGAGAACAACCAGTATGCGATTGCAACAGAAATCGGCTGGGTTGCAAAGGAAACGGATCTTTACAAACGCGCGGTCGGATATGGTATCGAAGGCGTCCAGATTGACGGATTTAACGTATTTGAGGTATATAAGGCGGTCAAAAAAGCTGTTGAAAAAGCAAAGAACGGCGGCGGCCCAACACTGATCGAAGCGCGTTTCATCCGCCTGCTGGGACATTTTGTGGCAGATGACCAGTGGTACCGCGACCTTGATGCGGCGCAGGTGTTCTGGGAATACGAGCCGGTAAAACGCATGAGGGAATACTTTATTGCGGAAGGCCTCCTTACGGAAAAACAGGTGGATGAGATACAGCAGTCTGCTATCGATGAAATTGCGGACGCAATCAATTACGCACAGAACGAATGCACCGAGCCGCCTGCGGATACGTTATATGACGATATCTATGCGGATGGCGAGATCATCTACTAAAGAGAGTTTGGAGGAAATAGAAATGGCTGTTATAACTGTAAGACAGGCGCTCAACGAGGCCTTTAAGGAAGAAATGAAAATAGATCCCACGATCATCATGATGGGATGCGATATCGGCGTTCGCGGCGGCCCGTTTGGCATTACGCTGGACCTGATGAACTTATATGGAAAAGATCGTGTGATCGATACGCCGATCAGCGAACCTGCGTTTGTAGGCGCAGGCGTGGGAGCTGCGGCAACGGGCCTGCGCCCGGTGATCGAGGTGCTGTATTCCGACTGGATTACGCTCGGGATGGATCAGCTTGTGAATATGGCGGCAAAGATGCGTTATATGTTTGGCGGCAAAGTACATATGCCGCTCGTGATACGCGCACCGTTTGGCGCGGGCGGCGGTATCGCCGCACAGCATTCCCAGTCCTTTGAGGCATGGTTTAACCATGTGCCGGGCTTTAAAGTAGTGGCCCCCATCGAGCCCTATGACGTTAAGGGAATTATGAAAACTGCGCTGCGCGACGATAATCCTGTCATATTCTTTGAACATAAGAGAAGCTATCAAATCAAGGGCGAGGTGCCTGAAGGCGACGAGGGCGAAACCTTTACGGTTCCGTTTGGCAAGGCAGCTATCAGGCGCGAGGGCAGCGACGTTACGATCGTTGCATATTCCATGATGGCGCGCAAGGCCAAAAAAGCGGCTGAGGAACTGGAAAAAGAGGGAATCTCCTGCGAGGTGATCGACCTTATTTCCCTGCTTCCGCTTGACTATGAAACAGTAATGAACTCCATTGCCAAAACAAACCGCGTGGTGGTTTGCCAGGAGGCAAACCTGCGCGGCGGACTTGCCGGGGATATTGTCTCTGAGATCATAGACCGCGGATTCGACCTTTTGGATGCACCGCCGGTGCGCGTAGGCGCGCTTAATGTTCCCATGCCTTACAATAAAGGGCTTGAGGACCTGTGTATTCCAAATGAACAGAAAATTAAAGACGCCGTTTATACGGTTTTAAGCGACAAATAGTGAGAGGGTAGGATTATGGCTAGAAAAATGGCTTTGCCTAAAATAGGCGTAAACATGACCGAAGCCGTGATTGCGAAATGGCTGGTGAAGGTCGGCGACAAGGTAGCCGACGGAGATGCGATCATCGAGGCGGAGACAGATAAATCAACGCAGGAAATCTATGCGACGGAATCCGGAATTGTCGCGCAGCTGCTCGTTTCCGAAGGGGAAACAGTGGAATGCAACAGCGACATCATGGTTCTGGTAGATGAAGGGGAAGAATACGATCCACAAAAAGAAGAAACACCGGTATTAAAGGAAGAGCCGGCGCAGGAAGAGGCGGAAAAGGAAGCCCACACGCCGGTGGCTCCCGCACCCGCAAGGATTGGAAGCAGCGGCGCGCGCGTGCGCGTATCCCCGCTCGCAAAAAAAATCGCGCAGGAAAACGGAATCGATTTTCATATAATCCCTCCGTCGGTTCCGGGCGGGCGCATCGTGAAAAACGATGTGCTGCGGTTTTTAGAAAGCGGAGCGGCGTGCGCGCCTGCTGCGGGTGGAAACCTTGAAGTGATTCCAATGAGCCCAATCCGCAGGACGATTGCCGCGAGAATGACGCAGAGCACGCTTGAAAAGCCTTGCGTCGGGCTTAATACTACGGCGGATGCAACCGCCCTTCTCCGCCTGCGGACAAAATACAAAGAAAAGGGCATTAAGATCAGCATGGATGCAATCCTTGCAAAAATTGCTGCAAAAGCCCTCCAAAAGCACCGCAATATCAATACGATATTGGAAGGGGATAACTTCCTTGTAAAACGCGATATTAACGTCGGTGTGGCAGTGGATACGGAAAAGGGCCTTATGGTTCCGGTCATTAAAAACGCGGACAAAAAAAGCCTGCTGGAGGTATCGGAAAACCTCGCGGGCATGGTGGAAGACGCGCAGCAGTCAAGGCTTGCCGCAGACGCAATGACGGGCGGAACATTTACGATTACAAACCTTGGGATGTTTGGCGTCGAGGAATTTGCGCCCATCATCAATCCGCCGGAATGCTGCATTATGGGGATCGGCGCGCTTAAGAAAGTATTTGTGCCGGACGAAAACGGGCAGCCAAAGCTCACGACGACGTTCCAGATGACGCTGGTGTTCGACCATCGGATAGTGGACGGCGCGCCCGCGGCAAAATTTCTGAGGGATTTCAGGGAATTTGTGGAAATGCCTGAATTGCTGATATAATGGAGTGGGAAAAATGACGAATTATGATGTAATTGTGATTGGCGGCGGCCCGGGCGGGTATGTGGCGGCAATTAAAGCCGCTCTCGCAGGGAAAAAGACGGCAGTCGTAGAAAAGGATAACCTTGGAGGAGTATGCCTCAACTGGGGCTGTATTCCCACAAAATCCCTCCTGCGAAACGCGGAGCTTGTGCGAGATCTTGGCAAGGGGGAAAGATTCGGTTTTTCGGTTAAGGACGTCAGGGCGGATTACGGGAAGGCATACGAACGCAGCAGGCAGGTAAGCGCAAGGCTTGTGAAGGGCATCGAATACCTGATGAAAAAAAATAAGATCACTGTTTATAAAGATACCGCGTCCTTTGCAGGGAAAAAAGAGCTTTTGCTTGAAAAGTCAAAGGAAAGGCTGACAGCAAAAAATATCATCATTGCGACGGGCAGCAAACCGTTTGCGCTGCCAATCCTCGACTATGGAAAACCAAACGTGCTTGATTCCAAAAAGGCGCTGCAGCTTGAAAAAGCTCCGGAGAGCATTATTATTATTGGGGCGGGCGCCATCGGCATGGAGTTTGCGACCGTGTTCCGCTCCTACGGAGCCCGGGTACACATCGTAGAAATGCTGCCGCGCGTCCTGCCAAACGAGGATGCGGAGGTTTCCGCGCTGGTGGAAAAGGAATTTTGTAAACGGGGCTTTGACGTACACACGGGCACAAAGCTTGTAAGCGTCCAAAACGACGGAAAAACCGTGAAAGCGGAATTTGAAAAGGACGGAAAAACGTTCCATATCGAGAGCGAAATGATACTTGCAGCGACCGGCGTGCGTCCGAATACAGAAGGCTTGAATCTCGAGAAGGCTGGTTTCAGGCTGGACAGACGCGGTTATCTCGAAATTGACGATGCAATGCGTACGAACGTTCCGGGCGTATACGCGATTGGAGACGTAACGGGTAAGCTTGCGCTCGCGCATACTGCCAGCGCGCAGGGAATGCGCGCGGTGGAGGATATTTGCGGTAAGCATTCGGCTCCGCTCGATTACGACAGCATTCCCAAATGCACCTATGCGCTTCCTGAAGCGGCAAGCGCGGGGCTTACGGAAGAAAAAGCAAAGGAAAAAGGCTATGACGTAAAAACGGCGGTATTTCCACTGTCGGCCAACGGAAAAGCGATTTCCTATGGGGACGATACGGGCTTTGTAAAGCTTGTGTACGATCAAAAATACGGGCAGCTCCTGGGCGTGCATATGACGGGCATCCATGTGACGGAAATGGTTTGGGGAGCCGCCGCATACCTTCAAATGGAGATGACTGTAGAGGAGATGGCGCGCGTGGTGCATCCTCATCCAACGGTAAGCGAGGCCATTATGGAGGCCGCGCACATCGCGGATGGACAGCCGATCCACATCTGATAAAAGAAACCTGATGATTGTGCCGCTGTCCGGATTAGGACAGCGGCATCACGCTATCTGAATACAAAAAGGAGATTTGAAATGCTGAAAAGGAAACCGGAATGCAGCGACGTTTGCCCCATCTGCGGGCTCAAGCTGGCATTCGAGGAGGGCGTATGCTATTGTCCGGCGGAATACTGTGGATATAAATGCGATCAATGTAAAAAGGAACAAGAGGATCAATAAGGGAGGAAAACGTATGGGTTACAGATATGCGTGTGCGGATTTCACATTTCCTTTACTTCCGCATCAAAATGCTTTAGAATTAATTCATCTGATGGGCTTTGACGGAGTGGATATCGGCTTGTTTGAGGACAGGTCGCACCTGCAGCCTTCGGATGTTTTTAAAAATCCACAAAGGGGCGGAGAGGCGCTTGCTGAAAGCGTCAGCCGCGCACAAATCGCGGTTGCGGACGTCTTCCTGCAAAGCGATCTTGATTTTTCTGTAAAAGCGGTCAATCATCCGGATGCGCATATACGCAGCGGGGAACGCGGGCAGTTTGAAAAGCTGGTTGAGTATGCCCTTGCGGCGGGCAGCAGACACATTACATGCCTGCCGGGTGTGCATTTTGAAGGAGAAGCTTACGAACGCTCCTATGAGCGGGCGGTGGAAGAACTGCTTTGGAGAGTAAGCCGCGCTAAGGACGCGGGCCTCGTGTTCAGCGTGGAGGCGCACCTCGGTTCGATTGCCGAGACGCCGGAGCAGGCGGCGCAGCTGGTGCGCGATACGGACGGCCTGACGCTTACGCTCGATTATACGCATTTCACCAAGGTAGGCATTCCGGACGAACGGGTACGGCCGCTCATTGCGTATGCGTCGCACTTCCACGCACGCTCTGCGGCAAAAGGTAAGCTTCAGACCGTACTCGAGGAAAATACGATCGATTATGACGCGGTCATAAGGGAGATGCAAAGAACGCAGTACAAAGGTTTTATTGGCGTGGAGTATACATGGACTCAGTGGGAAAACTGCAACCGGACGGATAATGTATCGGAGAGCGTTTCCCTGATGAAGCTCCTCAAACAGGCGGAGCAAAAAAGCGAAAAGTAAAAATAAGGGGATTTTTGATATGAAGATTGTCATCGCGCCTGATTCCTTCAAAGGAACGATCAGCTCTATGGAGTTCTGTGCAATCGTGGAGCAGAGTATTCTGAAAAGCCTGCCGGATACGCAGGTCGTGAGGATACCCATTGCCGACGGCGGCGAGGGCATGGTGGACGCATACCTGCAAAGCAATGGCGGCGATAAGGTAAGCCTTGAGGTTACCGGGCCTAATTTTGCAAAGGTTTGCGCTTCTTACGGAATTCTTCCGGATCAAACCACTGCGGTCATCGAAATGGCGGAAGCGAGCGGGTTGATGCTCGCAAGCCAGCCAATGGATCCGATGAACGCAACCTCTTACGGCACGGGCGAGCTCATTATGGACGCTGTAAATCGAGGCTGCCGGAAGGTTATCCTTGGGATTGGGGGAAGCGCCACGATGGATGGCGGCGCCGGCATGGCGGGAGCGATGGGCATAAGGTTTATGGACAAGGACGGAAAAGAGGTGCCCCTTACCCCGCGGGGCCTTGAAAGCCTGAGCTCGATCGATGCAAACGGTATTCCAAACGAACTTGGAGAAACAGAATTCCTGATCGCAAGCGACGTGCAGAACGTCTTGTGCGGGGAGCATGGCGCTGCAAATGTATTTGGAAAGCAAAAGGGCGCGGACGGCGGGCAGATCGTGCAGATAGACCACGTGCTTGGAAAGCTCGCGCATATCATATGTGAAAAGACGGGAAACGATTTGGCGCAGGTGCTGGGAACAGGCGCGGCGGGAGGGTTAGCCCTGCCCCTGCTTGCTTTTTTTGGCGCGCAGCTGGAGTCGGGCATAGACCTGATGCTGGACACCGCCGGATTCGAGCAAAAGCTTGAAGGCGCGGATATGGTTATTACGGGCGAAGGAATGCTGGACGGGCAAAGCCTGAAAGGCAAAGCGGTAATAGGCATCGCGCGCAGGGCGAAAAAGTGCGGCGTGCCCGTGGTGGCGTTTGTCGGGGATATTGGCAAGAGCTACGAAAGGGCATATGGGGAAGGCGTGACGGCCATTTTTTCGACGAATAAGGCCGCGGTTCCCTTTGAGGTTGCCAGGCTGAGCAGCAGGGAGGATTTGCGGTTGCTGGCAGAATCGCTCTTTGCGTTCTATAAGATAGGGAGAAACTGAAGGGAGCAACGGGATGAGAGTTGGAAGGGTAGAAACAAAAGAAGGAATATTTTATGCGGAATTTTCAGACGATACGGCGCGCCTGCTGGAAAAGGAACCGTTTGAAGAGATCGCAAGAACAGGGAAAAGCGTTCCATTAAGCGAATGCAGGCTTCTTGCGCCAAGCACGCCCCGGGATATCATCGCGGTGGGCCTCAACTACAGAAAGCATGCGGAGGAGATCGATATGGGCCTCAAACAGGAACCGCTTTTGTTTTCCAAGCTCTTAAGCTCGGTTTTGAATCCGGGTGAAACAATCGTAAAGCCAAAGATGTCGCAGCGGCTGGATTATGAGGCGGAGCTTGCGTTTGTGATTGGGAAAAAGTGCAGGAATATCAAAAAAGAGGATGCGGCAGACTATATTTTCGGGTATACCTGCCTGAACGACGTGACGGCGCGCGACCTGCAGGAAACAGGCGGGCAATGGGAGCGCTGCAAGGGCTTTGATACATTCTGCCCCTTTGGTCCGTGGGTAGAGACAGAGCTCGATCCGTCTGCCGTGCGCGTGCGCGCTGTACTCAACGGCAAAACCGTGCAGGATGGCAATACGAAGGATTTTATATTTGATGTTCCAACGCTCCTTGAATATATCAGCGCTTTTAAAACGCTTTATCCGGGCGATGTAATCACAACGGGCACGCCGGGCGGCATCGGGCCGATGCAGCCGGGCGATGAGATTAAGATTGTGGTGGACGGCGTGGGAGAACTGGTAAACGCCATAGGCGCGGAGGCGTAACAGGCGATTTCCACAGGCATTTTCAGCGGCGGTTTGCAGACGCATTATTGAAAACAGCGAACCAAAAACAGGCGTTTTTTGAAACGGCGCCTGTTTTTTTATGCAAATGTTTAAGTTCATGAAAAGCTGCTGATAAATAAGGCGGTTAATTTTCATGAAACAGGGGGAAAAGCTGTGATTTCCATTCAAAACGTATCCAAAAAATTTGGAAATGTATACGCGCTTAAAAATGTCAACCTGCAGATCGAGACAGGAGAAAAAATTGTGATTATCGGCCCGTCCGGCTCGGGGAAGAGTACGCTCATCCGGTCTATCAATGGCCTTGAGCATCCCACGGAAGGCACGATTGTTGTTGACGGAATCGACGTGACCGCCAAAAAAGTGGATACGCGCAAGCTCTATGCCGACGTTGCGATGGTATTTCAGGATTTCAACCTGTATCCGCATAAAACCGTGCTTGAAAACGTGACGATCGCGCCCATCCACATCCAGCACGTACCAAAGAAAGAGGCGGAACGTACAGGCGCGGAATATCTCGAAAGGGTGGGATTGTGCGACAAAGTCGACCAGTACCCGACCAAGCTTTCAGGAGGGCAGAAGCAGCGTGTGGCGATTGCGCGCGCACTGAATATGCACCCGCAGATCATACTATTTGACGAGCCGACCTCCGCGCTTGATCCGGAGATGATCCAGGAAGTGCTTGAGGTAATAAAAGACCTTGCAAAGAGTAAAATCACAATGGTGATCGTAACGCATGAAATGGGCCTTGCCAGGGAAGCGGCAGACAGAGTCGTTTTTATGGAGGCAGGGGAGATCGTAGATACCGGCACGCCCAGGGAGCTGTTTGATGAAACGAAAAATCCGCGTATCCAGGCTTTTTTGAGTAAGATACTGTAACGGGGCGAAGCTATTATGAAGAAAATCATTGCCGTTTTATTGGGAATCATGTGCCTGTTTGCGTTTACTGCGTGTTCGCAGGAGAGCGATGTTTTTCGCGTGGGCGTTAAGATAGACGTACCGCGCTTTGGCTACCAAAGCCCGGAAACAGGGCAGATAGAAGGCTTTGAGGTGGATGTGGCAAAGGAGCTTGCAAAGGAAATTACCGGCTCTGAGGATAACCTGCGCCTTACGGGCGTAAACGTTACGACGCGCGGGGCAATGCTTGATAACGGTTCGCTTGACGCGGCGCTTTCCACCTTTACCATTACGGATTCACGGAAAAAGAGCTATCATTTCAGCCAGCCATATTATACAGATCATATCGGTGTATTGGTGAAAAAGGATTCAGGAATCAAAAGTTTCAAGGACCTTGACGGGAAGACCATTGGAGTTGCACAAAGCGCGACTACCAAGGAAAAGCTGCAGGCCGCGGCAGACGAAGAGGGGATTACGCTCAAATTCAACGAATATGCGACGTATCCGGAAATCAAGATTGCCCTTGTGGCGGGCAGGATAGACGCGTTTTCTGTGGACGAGTCTATATTGGCGGGATATGTGGACAGCACCACAGAGCTTTTGGACGAACAGTTCTCGCCGCAGGAATACGGCGTGGCGAGCGCTCTTGGCAACGACGAGCTCGCAGCCGAAATAGACCGCGTGATCGGCGAGATGAATGCCGACGGGCGCATGGCCGCCCTGCAACAGAAGTGGGGACTATAGGATGATAAACCGGCTGGAAATTATTTTGCGAAGCACGGGCGTGTGCAGGCAAAACAGTCATTACAAAGGCAAAGCGCGGGGGAAACGAAGGGCCCGCCCGCGAAGCATCGAAGCCGCGTTGCGTAAAAAAATTTACGACTGGGGGTTATAGCATGAACGACGTTTTTGCACCATTCAAATGGGAAGCGCTTTTTGAGCAGCGGGACGCGCTGCTGCAGGCTTTTTTGAATACGATCATTATTTCTGCGCTGGCCCTGGTAATCGCGCTTGCGCTTGGTTTTTTATTTGGGATGATGTCTTATGCAAAGCATAAGGTACCGCGTGGCGTCAACCGCGTATATGTTGAAATTGTACAGAACATTCCCTTGCTGTTGCAGATATTCGTGCTGTATGCAGTGTTGCCCCTTTTTGGCCTTATGCTGGGGACATTCCTTATCGGCGTCGTGGGCATTGGGATTTATCATGGGGCATATATGTCGGAGGTTGTGAATTCAGGGCTTGCATCCGTACCGAAAGGACAGTTTGAGGCGGCAAAATCACAGGGGTTTACCTACTGGGAAACCATGCGTAATATTATATTGCCTCAGGCAATCCGTACGATGCTGCCACCGCTTGCCGTGCAGGCGGCAAATCTCATTAAAAACACATCTGTGCTCGCACTGATCGCGGGCGGGGAACTGATGTATTTTTCCAATTCATTTGCCTACAGCACGAGCTTTTACGGACCGGCCTACGTTGTGGCGGGCATATTGTATTTTATCCTGTGCTTCCCGATTTCACGGCTCGCCAAACGGCTGGAAGAAAAGAAACGCAAAGACGTTAAACTGGAAGAGGAGGAACGTACATGTCAGTATTATTTACATGGATAAATATCCGTTTCCTTCTTCAGGGGCTGCTTACCACCCTGGTCATTTCCGCTATTTCAATCGCGCTCGCCATTGTACTTGGTATGGTGATTGCGATTGGGAGGAATTCGAAAAACAAAGTGCTGAAAAACATTGCGGGCGTTTATATCGAAATTTTTAAAAATACTCCGCTGCTACTTTGGATTATGCTGATTTTTTTTGTGGCGCGCATCCCGCCGATGGGTTCTGCGATCCTGGCCTTCACGCTGTTTACTGCCGCCGGACTTGCAGAAATACTGCGCGGGGGAATCAATGCAATTCCAAACGGGCAGTGGGAGGCCGCGCAATCCCAGGGGTTTTCCAAGGCAGGCGCGTATTTTTACATCATCATCCCCCAGGCGGTGCGCAGCATGATTCCCGCACTGCTGTCCCAGATGGTGACCACCATCAAGGATACGTCCTACCTGTGGGGAGCTATGGCCATTCAGGAGCTGATGGGGCGCGGAATGATACTGATGAACCAGTATAATTCCACTACGCAGATTTTTGCGATATTCGGTGTGATGGCGCTCTTATATTTTGCGGTCTGCTTCACGCTGTCGCAAATTGTGCGGAAATACCAGAAAAGATACAGGACAACCTCCATATTGTACGATTGAGGCAATGGAACAAAAATTAAAATCTTTCTTTAATCTTCATCTTCCATTCATAATACGTTCACATATGTGGTTTATACTAAAAACAATCAAACGAAGGGAGGCGCTGCGATGCTTGCATAGAACAAACTGCCAGATAAACAAAATTGATAAACTATTAAATCAAAAAATAAAATTTACATATGATCTTGGTGATTAATTACTGTCATTCCGCCGAAGCTTTGCCTAACGTAAGGGAGCCTTCGCCTAACACCATGATTTTACATACGGGGGCTTTTTTCAAAAAGCAAATGCCTATCGGCGGAAACGACAGACAAGCAATTATTTATAATTGACAAAAGAAAACCGTTGCACTGCTGCAACGGTTTTTTATTATTCGTAAAATCGTACGATTTCGTCCAAGGGTTTAAAGGAACGGGGGGCGGGCTCTTCAGCAGCCTTACCAAACGGCATCTGCGCGATCATAAGCCATTCGTCCGGTATGTCCCAGCGTTTTGCAACGGCGTCGTCTACCAGGGGATTATAATGCTGGAGCGATGCGGCAATATCGTTTGCATACAGCTCAAGCCATACGGCATATTGGAAAATTGCATTGTTTTGCTGCGCCCAGTGGTCGAACTTATCCGCATACAATGGGAAATTTTCCTTCATTTGCTCCACAAGGTCCATATCCTCGTAAAAAAGGAGGGTGCCGTTGCCGCTGCGAAAGCCGTCGAGCTTTTTCTCCGTCCGCGCAAAACCGTCCGGCGGCGTTACCTTGCGTAATTCATCCCGCGTGATATCCCAAAATTGATCGCTTTCGCCATCAAACAATACGACGACTCTGCTGCCCTGCATGTTGTAGGAATTGGGGGCATGGCGGGCTACCTTCAAAATCTCTTCAATCTTTTTCCTGCCGATATGCTCGCCCTTTTCGAGCGTGCGAATCGACCGGCGCCCTTCAATCGCTTCTTCCAGTTTCATTTTCATATGATTACTCCTCGTATACTGCGTCCTCGCCAATTTCCTTCCAGGCACGGCACTGCCCGATCCTCAGGCCGCCGTCGCCATAGTCTTTATCCTTGGCAAATTTCACCAGTTTTTTGCAGGGAAAACCGTTGCACAAACCGCAGTGCGCGAGTTTTTTGTCCTCGCAGCAGCTTTTGATGGGGCAGCGGCTTGCCCATACGGGCTTTTCACGGCTTACGCAGCCGCCGCATTTTTCAAAATAACCGCAGTTTGAACATAGTCTTCCACATCTGGCTTCTATCATATTTATAACCTCACTGTTTCCTTTTTAAATCAATTCTTTTTGGCCTTTTTCATATAACACCGCTGCCGGCGGTAAATCGTAGCGCGCAAGCGTACGGAGCGTGCTTTCTTTATAACCGTGCGTGTCCTTTTCCGCATAAGGGAGATGGTATACGATCATTCGCTTTGGCATCACGACCTCATGGATTATTTTCCTGCCGCGCGCAAGCGTTACATAAGGAAAATTGAAAAATGCAAGATCGATTGTGCCCGCGCCGGTTAGCGCGCAGATTGCGTCCGCGTCAAAGCCGCTGTCGCCAAGTACGGACATGCGCGTGCCGTCAATGGTAAAAACATACCCGTAATTGGTCACGTCTTCGTATTCAAGCCCGTCATGTATCAGCTGGCGCGCCCGGATGCCGATACCGTGAAGGGAAAACTCCTCACATTCGTCCCTGAGAATACAGACGTTTTCCATGCCCTCAAAATCAGAGATGGGGGAGACCATTTGCGCATCCGGGTGGTTTCGCAGGAACTCCTGCGTCCATTCGCGGCTGTAGTGGTCAGGATGGTCGTGTGTGTACACCAGCAGGTCGATCTGTGCAAACTCATCTTTGCCATGCGCAATGTCGAACAGCAGATCGTCCGGCACGCTGGAAAAGTATTGCGTATAACGGTTGTGCATTGCATCCACCAATATTTTTTTGCCATGGTATTGTATCAAGACACCCGCGTTTGCGGTCAGTATTACAAAATCTTTATTGCTGTCCATTCAAAACCTCGCTTAATATTATAGTATAGTGCAAACAGGCTGTATTTTCAAATCCGTTTTTTACGAAAGAGGATTATCAGCGCAAGTATACCGCCGCCGTAAATCACAATCCATAGCTCTCCCCATATTGTGTATGGAGTCAGCGCGGAACGAAATTCAATTTCGCCTGTCAAAACGCCTTCTTCATCTGCAGGCAGCCCGGCAGACGCCTGCCCATAAGGATCAACAAGCGCGGTAATGCCATTGTTACCGGCCTGTATAAGCCATCTGCGCGTTTCCTGTGCGCGCAGCGTGGACGCGGCAAAATGCCTGCGCAAAGGGATCTGCGAGGTAAACCAGGAATCGTTGGTTGCAACGAAAAGAAGACCAGCTCCCTCCCGTACCGTTTCTGCGGTAATCGATGGAAAAAGGCTTTCAAAGCAAATCACTGCCCCCACGGTTCCATACGCCGTATCAAAAAGCCCGCGCTGCGAACCGGTCTCAAATGTAAATTCGTTTTCAAAGCCGTTCTCAAAAAAAGGAACAAGGTGCTGTTTGTTATAAACGCCGCCGATTTGCCCGGAGGGATCGACCATAAAAACGGAGTTGCGCAGCTTATAGCCGTGCAATCCGTATACTCCTGTGAAAAGGTAGCCGCCGCTTTCCCTCGTGACTGCGGCAAAACGCTCCTGCAGCTGTTCGTCCTCAGCAAGGGAACCGTAGACCGTGTTTTCAGGCAGGAAGATGAGCTGCGGCTTTTCCTGGGCCGCGGTAAGCGCCATCGTAACAGCTTTTTCAAAACGCCCCTCTCCCTCGTTTTGCGTGAAAGGGACGTTGAATTGTACCGCGGCGACGCTTACCGGCTGCTCCGGATTTTTCCCGCCGGAGAGCATAATCATGCCCAGCGTTGCGTTCAAAAAGAAAACAAGCGCAGCCGCGCCTGCAAACCGGGCCGTTTTGCCTGCCTTTTTTTTGAGCAGTACGCTTTGCGCGAGCAATACGTTCATAAGAACGATGAGCATACCGATGAAGATCACGCCAAAAACGGACGAAGACTGCGTTACAGGTAAAAGCTGCCATTGCGTGAGGCCGAGGCGGATGCAGGGCAAACCGAATACGCCTGCTCCAAGCAGCCATTCCGCACCTGCCCAAAGCACCGAAACAAGCGGGGCACGCAGGAAATCAGGGCATCGCACGCGTACGCCAATGGTGAGGACAGCGGTAAAGACCGCACCGTGAAGAAACGACAGCGCAATCCATCCCAAAAAGAGTATGGGGCCGGAAGACGCGCCTGTACGCGACGTGATGTCCAGCGAAAAAATCTGTACATAATACAGAAGGCACAGCGCAAACGAAAATGCAGAGGTTCTTAATATCGTTTGACGCAAGGTTTTTTCCCCGCGCAGGAATACAAAAAATGCCGGCGCAAGCGCAACCCAAATAAAAGGCGCAACCGCCGTAATGTCAAAACACAGCGCGCAGAAAACTCCGCACGCTGCGCATATTAAAATCCATTTTAACTGTTTCATGCTTTCATGAGGCCGTTTTTTATTCCGGCACAATCTCTCCAACGCCGTTCAGTACATAATTGGGACGGTAAGGGAACTCTTCAAGCGTACTCATAGTGCTCACGCCGGACAATACCAGAACCGTATCGAGCCCGGATTCAATACCCGCTACCATATCCGTATCCATACGGTCGCCAATGATTGCCGATTCCTGCGCGTGCAGCCCGAGCATCTTTAGCCCTGTGCGCATCATCAACGGATTTGGCTTGCCGATAAAGTACGCCTTTTTTCCCGTGGCAACTTCGATTGGGGAAATCATTGCGCCGCAAGCCGGAAAAATACCGTTCTCGCCCGGGCCTGTAAGATCCGGATTGGTACCGATCAGCTTTGCGCCGCGCAGCACAAGCTGCACTGCACGCGAGATGTTATTGAAATTGTAGTTATGCGTTTCACCCACCACAACATATTCCGGATCAACGTCGTTGATCGTCATTCCCGCCTCATAAAGCGCGTTGGTAAGGCCTGCATCTCCAATTACGTATACACTGTTTTTCTTGGATTGTTTTTTCAGAAATTTGGCTGTTGCAAGCGCGCTGGTATAAAAATGGCTTTCGTCGATTTCAAGCCCCATGCGCTCGAGCTTCTGCTGCAGCTCGCGGGGAGAACGCTCGCTCGAATTGGTTAAAAACAAAAATGGTTTTTTTTCAGCGTACAGCCAGTTCACAAATTCCTTCACACCGGGAAGAAGCTTGTTACCGTGGTAGATTACACCGTCCATATCGCATATAAATCCTTTTTTTGCACGTAATTCCGTTAATGTAGCCATCATTTTCTCCTTTTATTCCATAAGCATCCGCCGGCTGTATGGAAAACACAGCCTGAGGGTTTGCCGATACTCTTATTATAAAGGCTCCGCGCCGCAAAGAAAAGCCTTGATTTGCTTATTCTATAAACCGTCCGCCGTGCCGATTGACGGTTTACTTATTTTCAAATTGTATTATAATAAGATTAAAAGATAAAGGAGGCATTTGATATGTCTAATATTATTGAAGATGGAATCAACTTCGGCATGGGTTTATTTGCTTATTCCCGTGAAAAAATCGAAGAAATGGTAGAGAAAATGGTCGCAAAGGGCGAGGTGCAGCGCAAAGATGCACAGAGCTTTGCAAACGACCTGATCAAGAAGGGCGAGGCGCAGCGCGAGGAGCTGAGCAGGATGGTGAAGGGTGAAGTGCGAGAAACGCTTCAGGATATCGGCCTTACCGCAGATACGCGCGTCACAAAGGACGACATCCGCGAGATTATCCGTGAAGAGATCGCAGCAGCAAAGGTGCAGGATAAATAATACGGGTTTATATCCTGGGGGTGAACTGTCATCGCGTCAAAAAATCTGCAACGTTATCGGGAAATCCTGTCCGCTTTCAACAGGAATAATTTGGGTTTCCTTTTTGTAAAATCCACTCTGAGCAAAAATCCGCAGAAGATTTTTGAGCAGGAGCAAAAGCATAATTTGCCCTCAGTGGGCGAGCGAATCCGCAAAATGTGCGAGGAGCTTGGCCCAACCTTTGTAAAGCTGGGGCAGATTCTTTCAACGCGCACAGATATCGTCACGGAAAACGTGGCGAAGCAGCTTCAAAAGCTGCAGGATTCTGTTGCGCCTTTTTCCTATGAGGAGGCGCTCGGCGTAATTGAGACAGAGCTTGGAGATACGGTGGATAAGCTGTTTGCTCAGTTTGATCCGGTGCCGCTTGCATCGGCTTCCGTTTCGCAGGTGTACCGTGCGAAACTGTATTCCGGCGCGGACGTGGTGGTAAAGGTGCAACGCCCGAACATCAGGGAATCGATTGACGTAGACCTTGGCATTCTGGAAAAGCTTGCGCGTCTGGTGGATAAATATTCCAAGTACGGACAATTATATGATTTCTCAGGAATGGTCGCCGAATTCCGGCGCGTGATGGAGCAGGAGACAGATTTCACCAAAGAGGGCGAAAACACGGATTATTTCCGGGAGAGCGTCGCTAACCAGAAGGACATACGCGTGCCCAGAATCAAGTGGGTATATACCACGCCAAAGGTTCTTACGATGGATTATGTGAACGGCGTAAAGATCAACGACATTGCGGCGCTTACCGCCGAGAACGCGGATACGTCGCAGATCGCCTACACGTTTACAGATTCGCTGATTACGCAAATATTGGAAAACGGTGTTTTTCATGCAGATCCGCATCCGGGCAATGTACTGATTGTGGACGGCAAAATTGTAGAGTTTATCGATCTTGGCATGGTGGGCTCGATTAACAGCCGTTTCCGGCGGCAGCTTAACGACCTCGTTTTGGGAATTGCATCGCGCAACACCCTTAAAATTGCGCAGAGCATTTCTGAAATGGATACGGCGGATTCGGACGTCAATATGGATGCGTTTGAACGTTCGCTCGATGAGCTGCTGGATGAATATTTGTATGTGCCGCTTGGCGAAGTAAAGATTGCAAAGGTTTTTACAAGCGTGTTTACGCTTGCGGCAAAATATAAAATGAAAATTCCACGTGAGTTTACATTGGTAGCAAAATGCCTTGGAACCGCGCAGGGCGTGGTGGAAGAGCTCGATCCGTCGATCAACATTTTGGAAATCGCGGAAAAAACGGTCAGGAATTTGCTGAAAAACCGTTACAAGACGGAGGAATTTAAAAACGAGGTCCAGACATATGCGCTCGACTGGATCGATTTTATGAAGGGAATTCCTTCTTCGCTCGTGACGTTTATGCACAAGCTGAAAAAGAACGATTATTCCTTAGAGCTAAAGGTAAAGGATATGGAGCGCATGGAGAAAAACATTGAGAGGATGTTTAACAGGATATCCTTCGCTGTTGTGTTGCTTGCAGTCTGCATTGTCATGGCAGGCGTTATTATCAGCGCAGGTTACTCCAACATGGGCAAAAATGATCCTACGATTTACAGCCTGAGCACCTTTGCAATCGTTGTGGGCCTGCTGATTTCCATTGTGATCGTTTTGGGGCTTGTCATATCGATGGTGAAATCCGGCAAAAAGCGAAAATAAAATGATATGCAAAAGACGGTATCCTGCCATGCGGAATACCGTCTTTTTTGATGTCAAAAACCGTTTGCCCTTTTGATAGTAATTTGCCAAAAGACCAGTTACAGGCTTTCGGAATAAATTGCAGATGCAGGCAATTTATCGTAAGTTTTGCACCGCCTGCATTCAATTAATCGCTGTAGAAGCGAAACGGAGAGCTGCTCTTGCTTTTTGCATTTTGTTGATGTTGTAAAAAAACATGACAAAGAAAGGAATATATCGTAAAATAGTAAGGGCAGGTCTTTGGCGTTACACCACCACAATAAAAGGAATCAGCTACGTGACAGAAAATTTGGATCAAAAGAGAATGTTCAGGCAAAAAAAGATTTACATCGCCGCACTTGTGATTTGTGCTGCTTTTTTGTTGCTGAGCATTGTTTTTATGAACTATGCAGTGAAGGGAAACCAGGGTGAAGTACGCGAATATATGAGCGAGGTTGCCGAGCAAAGCAAGCTCGCTATCGTAAAGCAGATAGAAGGCGATTTTCAGACTTTGGACGGCGTTGCAGAGATGATAGGCGCAATGGATGATCCTGATTTTGACGCATTATTACCTGTATTTGAAAAAATTAACAACAAAAATGTTTTTATCCGTATGGGTTTCACGGACCGTGACGGAAATACCACAGGCGTCGACCTGAGCGGCGAATATTTTTATGACGTGGATTTATCAGATAAGGAATTTGTGGAAAGCGCATTCGCCGGGGAAAATGTGATCAGCAGTACGCAAAAGGCGGAAGTAGGGGATTTTTACGTCAATTATTATTCTGTTCCCATCTGGCACAACGGCGAGGTAATTAAGGTTCTTACTGCCGTGAACAGCGCAGAGGTGCTTGGAAATATTATTGATACTTCGATTTTTGGAGGAAAGGGATTTGCGAGTATTCTCGATAGCGACGGGAATTACGTGATACGCTCCAATCATCCTACGATCAGTAAGGATGCGTTCAATATTTTTGACTATTATCCTTTTTCCGAAGAGGATCGTACCCAGCTTGAAAAAGACCTGAAAAGCGGAACGAGCGGATTTGTGGAATACCCTTTTGAGGGTGAAACCAGACAGGCGGCATATACGCCGCTTGGCATCAATGACTGGTATGTGTTCAACGTCGTGCCGGAATCGGAAATTAACACAAGCTTTTCCATGATGTCAAAGGGCATCATTGCGATCATTGCAGGAGCGATCCTCGTATTTATATTCTTGATGCTGCTGATCAAGCGGACCAATGATCGCGGCGTTTTGGCACTTCAAAAAATTGCGTATTCAGACCAGCTTACGGGCTACCGGAATTACAGGAAATTTTTGGAAGACGCAAAAGAACTTCTTGAGGAGAGGGGCGGGATGAAATATTCCCTGTGGTACTGCGACCTCAAAGGCTTTAAATATGTCAATGATTTTTTTGGATATGAAGTGGGAGACCGCGTCCTGAAATATTGGGCGGATATCGTGCAGGGGGATGTGCGCGCGGGCGAGGTTTTTTGCCGGGTATCGGGAGATAATTTTGTAAGCCTGCGGCAGTTTGTGTCCCAGGAGGAATCACGCGAGAGATTTTATAATGTGGCAAAGCTGTTGGAGCAATACAACGAAACGGCGGAGCATGGCTATAAAATAGAATTGTGTTCCGGTATTTATGTGATCGACGAGCGTGACGGCAGCCTTTCCGTAAATGATATGCTTGACAGGGCGAACGTAGCGCAAAAATCAGTGAAAGAGCTGAACGGAAGCAGGTGCGCGTTTTATACCAATGAAATGCGCGACAAAATTGTGCGCGAGGCGGATATGGAAGCCAGAATGGAGGCAGCGCTCGAAAAAAAGGAATTCAAGGTTTATTTGCAGCCTAAAATCAATATCCAGAACGGCAATACGATTGCCGGGGCAGAAGCGCTCGTCCGGTGGGACGTTCCCGGCAAGGGAATGGTGCCGCCGACAGATTTTATTCCGCTTTTTGAGCGTAACGGTTTTATTATAAAATTGGATCGGTATATGTTTGAGGCGGTTTGCAGGTATTACAGGGAGCGGATGGACACATGGCAAACGCATATGGTAATATCTGTCAATGTATCCAGGCTGTGCATGGTGCAGCCGGATTTTGTACGTACCTATCTGGAAATAAAAAACAAATATGCGATACCGGACGGCTGTATTGAGCTTGAATTTACGGAAAGCATGGTTTTCCATAATTACGATCTGTTTCGCAGGGTGGTGATAGAATTCCAGAAAAATGGATTCCTGTGTTCGATTGATGACTTTGGGGCAGGCCATTCGTCGCTTAATATCATCAAAAATCTTCCGATGGATGTACTTAAGCTGGATATGCTGTTTTTCCGTGAAGGAGAAAACACGCGCAGGGATCATGAGCTGGTGCGCGCGATTATTAATATGGCTAAAGCGCTTTCCATGAAGATTGTCGCCGAAGGCGTAGAATCCGTGTATCAGGTGGATTTTCTTCGTATGGCGGGCTGCGATCTTGTGCAGGGTTACGTATATGCAAAACCCATGCCTATCGATGAATTTGATCGATACGTTAAAAACTACAAGAATTATATAGACTGAAGCAGGTAATAAAAACTGCCGTTAAGATAACGGCAGTTTTTTATTGCGGTCAGGCCATAAAATCCGTCCGGCTTTTTTAATATGTATTTGCCATTTGAAAAGAATTTTTGCGATAACTGATTTTTGTATCGAAATCTTGACAGTTTTGAAAGAAAAATGATATAGTGTGATTGAATAGTATACCTTTTCGTTCGTCTTATTTTTACGCTCACAGCGCCCGTTGGGGCGTTTTTTTGTGCTTTTTTTCTATGAGCGAAAAAGTATAAGTTTTTTTATATCAATGATCGTGCTATGTTAATTGCTCAGAAATACAATAAAATATAATACTTTATTAATCAGGTATTATAATGTGGAAAATATAATTTGCAATGAAATTGTAAGAGATGAAAAATGAATCAGCCAAGATGCGTGAATAAGTAAGAAACGGCAAATGGAAGAATGGCACTGTGCTTGCAAAGCGGTAAATGAAATAAAGACCACTACAATTTATGCGGCTGGTATATTGGGATATTTCATGAAAAAAAATAATGCACTGACAACTGCCATTGTAATCGTAGATCAATTTGAATCTACAGATAATTCAAATAAAAAACGTTTGAAAGAAACGGGGCAATGAAAGGAGTATTATAATGAACAGGCACAAGCATCTTAAAAAATGGTTTTGCATTGTTTTGTGTGTTGCGTTTGGGCTGACGGTAGCTGGCGGCGTCGCATTTGCACAGGAAACGGCAGAACCGGTGCAGAACGTATGCAACGAGGGATGTGTGTTGGAAACGGGCCATAGGGGGGACTGCGTGGCCGGGGCAGAAGAGGACGTTGGTACGGAAGGGAAAACCCCGGAGCCGACTGCGCAGGCTTCCACGGGACTGGTGACGGAACCTTTACCCAGCCAATCGCAGCAGCCCGCAGGCGCGTCGCAGCAACCTGCGGTGGAAAGCGCGGCAACCCAGGAGGCAACTGCTTTTGGGCTTGCCGAAGGAGCGCAAGTTCCTGTGCCGGCGAATGAAAATACCATTACGACCGTCGAGGACCTGAAGGCCGCGCTGCAAGCTGGCGGCGAGATTGTTTTGGGCGGGGATATCGCTATTGCGGACAGCACCAAATTCACGATTACCAAAGATACCGTTTTAGACCTCAATGGGTACACGCTCGAGTCTGCTTACAGCGGAGCCAATTTCAGCCTGATCGACGTGAAAGACGCTTCGTTCACTCTCAGGGATTCAGGGGAAAATGGCGTGCTCAAAGCGGGCAATTACGGAATTAAGCTATTTAACAATTCGTCGCTCACTGTGGCATCCGGAACGCTGGAGGCAGTGAAAAACGCGGCGATCGATACCGACTCGTATCAAAAGAATACAGATGTTAAGCTGAACATCGAGGGCGGAACGGTTCGTTCCGGCAGTTCAAATGGAGCGATCATCCTCCGCATGGAAGACAGCAGCGCCGTGAATATGACAGGAGGGCGCGTAGAAAGTACCGGAGGCGGAGCGGGATTCCTTTTGATGCCTTCATCCTACAGTGCCACAACGTTTATGACGTTTGATATGACCGGCGGGGAAATCGTGTCGCAGGGCAACGGCATAACCGGCAGAGCCTATGAAGGCACGATTGGCGGAAACGCAAAGATAGAAGCCCAGCGCCAGGCGATATCTGGCGGAGATTCTACGCTCAAGCCGCAGGGCGCTTCCGTGAAAGTACAGGATAACGTGAAGCTGGTCGGCGGTATCAGCATGCTTGGAGACGCCCATCTTGAAATATCGGGCGGTAATATAACATACAGCGGTTACCCTGCCGTTTCGTTGAAGGGCAACTCGACTGCCCTTATTTCGGGAGGCGAAATCATCTGTACCTATAACAGCAGTGGGAACAGGGGATCGGCTGTCAAAGTTGACCAGAAAGCAAACTGCACAGTCACCGGGGGGACGCTCACGGCGACGGGAGCAAGTAATGCCGTAGCGCTTTGGGTAGAAGGAACGGATGCGGCTGCAAACGTCAGCGGCGGTACGCTGACGGGGCACAGCAGGAGCGAAGCGATTTTTGCTCCCGCCAACGCGAATGTCGAGGTCACGGGCGGCACTTTCAGCAGCGACGTAAGCGATTATGTCGATGAAAGCGCGGGCGGTTTGGTGCCGAATCCGGACGGGGACGGTTTTATTGTAGCGGAATATGCTGCGGAAGCGGGCGGACAGAAGTATGTATCGGTGCAGGATGCGGTGAACGCCGCAAACGGCGGAACCGTTATCCTGCTCAAAAATACGACGGAAAGCATTACGGTTCCCGAAGGAACGACGGTAACGCTAGACCTCGCGACTTTTACGCTGACCAACGAAGCAAATCAACATACGATTACAAACAAGGGTACGCTGACGATTAGCGGCAGTGGCACCGTGGATAACGTATCGCACGCCAGAGGCGCGCTGGTAAATAACGGCACGCTTATCATGGAAAGCGGCAAGCTTACCCGTTCAAAAGAAGCGGGCGTGCAGGGAAGCAACGGCGGAAATTCATGGTATGTCGTAGACAACAACGGCGGTACGATGACCATGAAGGGCGGCTCGGTCGTGAACACCTCCGGATACAGTTCGCTGATCCGCAACATAAACAATGCAACGTTCAATATGGCGGGCGGTGAACTTGAAAATACCTTTATCGCCCTCAAGAACGACGATAACGGGATTATGAATGTGACGGGCGGCAGTGTCTCCACCACAGCGGCGGGCGGCAGCGCGATCCAGAACTGGGGCGACCTTACGGTGTCGGGCGGCGTATTGAACGCGGTGGACGGCGCGCGGGCGATTTACGCTTCGGCATGGGATGAACGCTACCAATCCAACACGGTCATTCTGGATGGCGCGCAGATAAACGGCGGTATCTTAATCAAAGCGGACGAAGATTATCCGGCGTCAACCGAACAGCCTTTTGTAACGATTCAGGGCGGAAACATAAGCGGAGACGTCCTTGTTGGGGATAAAGGAGACCTGACCGTTGAAAATGGTATCTTTAACGGAACGATCGGCACGGAAGATACGGGCAGGATCGGAATCAGCGCCGGAACGTTTGCAGTGAAGCCGGATGACTCGTATATCAGCCCGGACGCGGTATTCGTGAAATATATGGCGCAAGGCGCGGACGGCGTCTATTATGTCGGCACGGAAGAAGAAGTCAAAGAAAAACTGGCAGGGGCGAAAGCGGGCGATGTGATCGACATATTGCAGTGGGACGGTCTCGCGCTGGACGTACCTGAGGGCGTTACCGTCATCAATGATACCGACGGAGCGATTACGATAAACGGGCAGACAGTGGAACCAGGCAAGGAATATGTCGGCCCTGCCGAGCCTGGAACAAAGAAGATTACCTATACGGATCCTGCGACCGGAGTGACGCTGTATGCAGAGCCTGGAACTGTGCCGGAGGGAGCTTACCTGGGCGTCAAGCCGATTGCGGAAACAGACACGGCCTATGCAAACGCGAAAGAACTGCTGAAGGATAAGGCGGCAAGATTTGTCCTGTACGACATCACTCTGCTGGATGCGGATGGGAATGCCATCCAGCCGGAAGGCACAGTGATCATCGGGATACCGGTGCCGGAAGAGTACGATACGGAAAATCTGGCGGGGCACCGGATCAACGACGACAAGACGACCTCGGAATACGGCGTTGCGGTACAGGAGGGCATGGCATATCTACAGACAGAACACTTCAGCCTGTACGCGCTGGCCGAGAAGGGAACAACGGGCAGCGGGGCCGGGGCAGGAACAACAGGCGATACGACGCAGTCGAACACCACGACAGGAGGAACAGCGCCAAAGACGGGAGATGCGGCAGATATGACGCCGTATATCCTGCTGGTGCTGGCAGCTGGAATCACTGTGGCTGTATTGTCAGTTGTCCTTTACCGCCAGAAAAAACGTTACGAAAAATAAGCCTGTAAAACAATAAAAAACTGCCGTCCCCCAAACGGCAGTTTTTTTATCGGTTGATTATTTGCTTGCCTGTTCTACAACCACGGATGCACAAGCCATCAGACAATCCTTATCTGAATCGCGATCTCAATGAACATAACTTCTCGTTGACAAGTGGGAAAGAATAGGGTATTCTATATATAGATGAATATCTATGTGAGGTTAATATGGAGAAGACATATACGGACTATGCAAAAGTCTTGAAGGCATTGGCGGAGCCTACGCGCCTGCAAATCATGGATATGGTTTCGTGTGGTGAGCTATGCGCCTGTGTGATTCAGGAAAAGTTTAATATTACACAGCCGACACTCTCCCACCATATGAAGGTATTATGCGATTCAGGGCTTGTTCATGGCAGGAAAGATGGGAAATGGATGTACTATTCCGTTAATCAAAATGCAGTCAAAGAATTGGCAGGATTTCTGGAACTGTTTTCAGTGACTGATAAGAAGTGCATATGCAGCGAGTAATTTTTTTGGGATATACATAGATAAATTTCAATGTATCTATGCTTGAAAATGGGCAATAGATCAGTAAATAATACTGAATAAACGGTATCTGAAAAGGAGAATAAAAAATGTCTGACAAAATGAAAGAAGAAGTAAAAAAATTTTACGGCGGGAAAGCAACGCAGGTAGCGGAAGGAAAGCAAACGTCTTGCTGTTGTACACCAAAAAAGAGCCAGGTGCTGTATACAGAGGAATATTTGAAAGATTTACCGGAGGATGCGCTCAAAGCATCGCTGGGATGTGCCAATCCTGTTTTTCTTGCGAATATCCAAAAAGGTGAAATTGTACTTGATCTGGGCAGTGGCGGCGGTATTGATGTTTTCATTTCTGCAAAGTATGCTGGAGAAACAGGCAAAGTTTACGGCCTTGATATGACGGATGAAATGCTGGAACTGGCAAATGCCAACAAGGAAAAAAGCGGCTTTGGGAATGTTGAATTTATCAAGGGGTATATAGAGGATATCCCTCTGGATGATAACACGGTTGATGTTGTCACCTCTAATTGCGTGATAAACCTGAGTGACAATAAGGGCGCAGTGCTAAAAGAAGCATACCGCATATTAAAGGATGGCGGCCGTGTGGCAATCGCTGATGTGATCGAACTAAAACCTGTACGCGCAGATTTGAGGAGCAACGCACAATTATGGGTGGGCTGTATTTCCGGCGCCTTATCCATAGGCAAATATAAACAAATCCTATTGGATGCCGGATTCAAAGATATTGATATTTCTGTTGTCGATACATACAGTACTGATTTTTTAAAAGGTTTTGCCGCAGATAAGGGATTAGAATTTAACCTGTCCGATGCGGATATGCAAGAGATTGACGGGGCGTTCGCGAGTGCATACGTTAAGGCTCATAAATAGACGGACGTTCCTTGATTATAATTCTGTATTCTGTTTTATAGAAAATGTATCAGGAAGAAGCTCGTAAAAAAATGTAATTCTGGCAACAGGTAAGATAATTCAGGCAGATAGGATCTGTGTGTCTGCCAAAAAAGAAGGCTCCCGATACCGTTTGTATCAAGGAGCCTTTATTTTGATAAATTTTTGTTTATATGTGTCTATGCCTGCGCCTGTTCCACCGCAACAGCCACCGCAACAGAAGCGCCGACCATCGGGTTGTTACCCATACCGATGAGGCCCATCATTTCTACGTGTGCCGGAACGGAAGAGCTGCCCGCGAACTGTGCGTCGCCGTGCATACGGCCCATTGTATCGGTCATACCGTACGATGCCGGACCGGCAGCCATGTTGTCAGGATGCAGCGTTCTGCCCGTGCCGCCGCCCGAAGCAACTGAGAAGTATTTTTTGCCGTTTTCGATTGCCCATTTTTTGTACGTGCCTGCAACCGGATGCTGGAAACGCGTTGGGTTTGTGGAGTTGCCGGTGATGGAAACGTCAACGTTTTCATGACGCATAACGGCAACGCCCTCGTTTACATCGTCGCAGCCGTAGCAGCGGACTTTTGAACGGTCGCCGTCCGAATATTTCGTTTCGGAAACGATGTTGAGCTTCCCTGTCGCATAGTCATAATCCGTCTCAACATAGGTAAAGCCGTTGATACGCGAGATAATCTGCGCGGCGTCTTTGCCGAGGCCGTTCAGGATAACCTGCAGGTTTTCCTTGCGGACTTTGTTCGCTGTTTTTGCGATGCCGATTGCGCCCTCCGCAGCCGCAAACGATTCGTGGCCGGCGAGGAAACAGAAGCATCTGGTCTGCTCTTCGAGGAGCATAGCGGCGAGGTTGCCATGGCCAAGGCCAACAAGGCGCTGCTCTGCAACGGAGCCCGGAATGCAGAATGCCTGCAGGCCGATGCCGATTGCCTCAGCGGCTTCAGACGCCTTTTTGCATTCTTTTTTGAGCGCAACAGCTGCGCCAAGCGTGTAAGCCCAGATTGCGTTTTCAAAAGCAATCGGCTGAATACCGCGAACGATGCTATCCACGTCAAGGCCTTTATCGACCGTATATTGTTTTACTTCCTCGAGAGAAGAGAAGCCGTACTCTTTCATGCACTTTTCAATTTGGGCAATTCTTCTTTCATAACCTTCAAATGTAACCATGTTTATCGCCCTCCTTTATTCTTTGCGCGGATCGATATACTTGACCGCGTCTTCATATCTGCCATAAGTGCCGATGTTGTTCTGATACGCCTCCTTGGGATCTACGCCGTTCCTGATGTCTTCCATCATCTTGCCCATGCGTACGAACTTATAGCCGATCACCTCATCGTTTTTATCAAGCGCCATTTCGAGGATATATCCTTCCGCAAGCTCCAGATAACGGACGCCCTTTGCATTGGTGGAAAAAATTGTTCCAACCTGTGAACGAAGTCCTTTTCCAAGGTCTTCAAGGCCTGCGCCAATGGGGAGGCCGCCTTCGGAGAAGGCCGTCTGCGTCCTGCCGTAAGCGATCTGCAAAAACAGTTCGCGCATCGCGGTGTTGATAGCGTCGCATACAAGGTCTGTATTAAGCGCCTCAAGCAGTGTTTTGCCGACGATTGCCTCGCCTGCCATTGCAGCGGAGTGCGTCATACCCGAGCAGCCGCTCGTTTCAATGAGGGCTTCTTCGATAATGCCGTCTTTTACGTTCAGCGTCAGCTTGCACATGCCCTGCTGGGGTGCGCACCAGCCTACGCCGTGCGTAAGACCGGAGATGTCGGTGATTTGTTTGGATTTTACCCATTTGCCTTCTTCGGGTATCGGAGCGGGACCGTGATGCGGGCCCTTTTTCACGCATACCATTTCTTCTACTTCTTTTGAGTATTGCATGGGATTTTTGACCTCCTTAAAAATTGATTGTCTTAATAATGAAATACTAAGCTATACGAAAGCTATTATAGCATATTTCAGGGACGATAGTCATTATATTTTTATGATTTGGCGCTATGCGGTATGAACAACGCCGGCTACAGCTTTTTTCGCATAATCCTGCAAAGGACCTCCTGCGAATCGAGCATGGTTTTGTTAACATAAGGAGTATCCTCGAAGCCATGGGCGCGGTAGAAACCAATCGCGCGGTCGTTGCCTTCGAGTACATCCAGTACGCAGTGTGTTTTCCCTTTGCGCCTGAATACCTCTTCTGCGGCGCGCAGCAAAAGCCGTCCGGTGCCCATGCCTATTTCGCCGGGCAGGAGGTAAAGGGCGGTTAGCTCCCCGTCTTCCGGGAACTGGATGATACGTGAAGGACGTACAATCGCAGCGCCCGCAAGCCCGGGCCGGTGTGCCATAAGACACAGTAGTTCGCCGGTTAAAAAACCGTTTTGCAAAAAGGGAACCCAATGGTCGTCCGGCAGGCGGCTCAGGTAATCCTCCGCGACAATTCCCTGATAGGCAAAGCGCCAGCTTGTGGCAAACAATTTACTGATGTCGCCGATGTGCTGGTAATATGCTTGTGAGATGAACGCTTTTTCCTGCAAAATATAATCTCTTTTCCTGTGTATTTATCCTTATTATAGCATTGAACAAACGTTGTGAAAATGCTATCCTAACATATTGAAGAAACTTGAGAAATATGATAAGCAGAGGGGCGGAATGGTTATAGTTACAGCGATTAACTGAATGCAGGTTATGCAAAACTTACGGTAAATCGCTTGCATCTGCAATTTATACAAAAGCTTGTAACCAACCTTTTGATAAATTGCTATAAGCTGGATGACAAAGAGCTGGAAACGGAGGACAGGGCAAAATGCTGTGGTTGTGGATCGTTATTATTGCGGTAATTATTATCTTTGCGGTGGTTGTGCTTGTGGCGGCAAATAAAATATTCGACGTTGCGGTGAACGCGAAAAAGACAAAGGAAAAGGTCTTAAAAACCAACGCGAACACATCGGAAAAATCGATTGAAAAAACCAAAAAAGAAATCGATAATGAATGGTTGAGGGCGCAGAAATTCCGCATGCATGAGCAGGAATCGTATGACGGGCTCAGGCTTGTGGCGCGTGAACTGCCCGCCAAAAATCCTTCCAAGGTTTGGGTGGTCTGTATCCACGGATTCTCCGGCTGCGGGTTGAATCTTGGAATTGCCGCAAGACGGTGGCATGAAAAGGGCTATAATGTGTTCCTGCCGGACTTGCGGGGCAGCGGGGACAGCGAAGGGGATTATTACGGGATGGGATGGCTCGACCGGTTTGATATCATTTCCTGGATCAGGGATACAATCCTTGAAGAGCAGCCGGATGCAGACATTATTCTGCATGGGGTTTCCATGGGGGCGGCGACCGTGATGATGACGACCGGCGAAGCGCTTCCCCCAAATGTGCGTGTGGCGGTTGAGGACTGTGGATATACGTCGGTATGGGAGGAATTCACCATTCAGCTCAAAAAAGTGTACGGCCTTCCGCAGTTTCCGATCATGCACATTGCGAACGGCATGGCAAAACGCAGGGCGGGGTATTCCTTCAAGGAAGCTTCGTCTGTGGAGCAGGTGAAGAAATCGAAAACCCCTACGCTTTTTATCCACGGGGACGTGGATACGTTCGTGCCGTTTTTTATGCTGGACGAGGTGTATAATCCGGCAGCATGCGAAAAGGAAAAACTTGTTGTGCATGGCGCGCAGCATGGGGAAGCAGTCACGGTGGATCCGAAAGCCTATTGGGATACGATTGACGAATTTGCGGAAAAGCACCTGAGACGTTCGTGAGGCGGGGAGAAGCCGAAGCGCGAAGACACGAACCGCATAAAATATTGCATCAAAAAAAGACAGGCCGCAGCCTGTCTTTTTCATATATTTATTGTCATTCGAAAATATCCGCGTCCATTTCCTTCAGATTTTCTGAAATAAGGGGGCGGAATTCCATATTGGCAATGATGTCCTTTTCCACATCAATTCCGGGAGCAACCTCTGTCAGCATAAGCCCGCCGTCCGTCACTTCAAGTACGCAGCGCTCCGTGATAAACATGACCTTCTGGCCAAGCTCGCGTGCGCGTTTGGCGGAGAAGGTCAACTGCTCGATGTCCTTTTTGAACTTTTTGATGCTGCCTTCCTTTATAATATGGAGTTTGCCGTCCTTCACCTCCACATCCAGGCCCTTAGCGGTAAAGGTACCGATGAAATAGAGAAGGGGCGTTGCCTGCGTGATGCAGATAAAGCCTCCGCAGCCCGCGATACGGGGACCGAATTTGCTGACGTTAATGTTACCCTGCGGATCAGATTCCGCAAGGCCAAGAAACGCCTGGTTAAGCCCGCCGCCATGATAAAAATCAAACAGCTGATGCTGATAGATAATCGCATGCGGGTTGAGCGTAGAACCAAATTCCACACCGGAAAGCGGTGTTCCGCCAATACCGCCGGCTTCTACTGTAAGCGTAAAATCGCTGATTCCTTTTTCCGCAGCTACTGCCGCAATTCCTTCCGGCATACCGATGCCAAGATTAATTACGCCGCCTTCCTGCAGCTCCTTTAAGGAGCGCAGTGCAATAATACGGCGCGGCCCGGGCGGGAGTATGGGCATTGCGCCTTCGGGCGCCCGCGTCTGCCCTGAATAAGCGGGATTGTAATCGCAGGCAGCTGTCTGCGGGTGATACTGCATATCCTGTGTAACGATCACGTAATCCACGAGTATTCCCGGCACGAATACCTCATGCGGCGGGATATCGTCCACAATCTCTTCCACCTGAACCAAAACCTTTCCGCCAAGCGCGTGACAGGCCTGCGCCATTGCAAGCGCGTCCACGATAGCAGCTTCCTTTTCCATGCTGATGTTTCCGTTGCGGTCTGCCCGTGTGCCACGCAGGAATGCGAAATCCATTTTTTCGATCGGCTTATAGCGGATATAGTCCTTTCCGTCAATATTGACGATCTCATTGAGCTCGTCTGTGGAGCGGCTGTTGAGCCGTCCGCCGGAAAGGCGGGGATCCACAAAGGTATCAAGGCCGATATGCGTAACAAGCCCCGGACGTTTTGCCGCCGTATCCCTCAAAAGCTGTGCGATCACGCCCTGGGGAAGGTTGTAAGCCTCGATGTCCTCGGAAAAAATCATCTGCTGTAATTTTGGCATCAGGTTGATGTGCCCTGCCACAAGCCGTTTCACAAGTCCTTTATGCGCAAGGCGGTTAAGCCCCCTGTCCGCGCCGTCACCCACAGAGGTTACGCTCAAAAGGGAAAGGTCTTTGGGCGCGCCTGTTTCCAGAAAACGTTGCTCTAATGCGTAGTAAAGCTCGTCCGCTACCGCTGCCATAACAAATCCGTTGGCTGCGATTGCCGCACCGTCCGGAATGAGGTTTGCGGCTTCCTTTGCCGTGATAATCTGATGCTTCATAATATACCTACACCGTCCATTTCTTAAAAATCAAATATACCGTTAATATTATCCGATATACGGATGCCATTTTCAAGATGAAAGTTGAGACTGGACACTTATGAAGCTAAAAAACAACATTTATTTTTCGTGATATCCACCCGGACGGCGATCCCTGCGGGCAGGCTTGCGTTCCATCAGGATTGCAGAGGCGCAGATGGCCCCGATGACAGATACGGCGAGAAGCAGGGCGCTTAAAAATTCTTTTGTCAAAATGATATCAAACATAATAAAATACCTCCTGTGGTAAGCGTTTCGTTGCATTGCCTGCATTTTGGCAATGCGTTTCTTTCTATGAACCTATTGTAAAACAGGGGATGTACATCTACGGTCACAAGATATGAAAAAAGTATGAACAATGTTTAAGAATGGCTACAGAAGTGATACAAAAACTATACAAAATCGTCTGTTTGGTATATAATGGGAAACGTTATAGATATGATTTCAGTGAGGATAGTAATTTGAAAAAGATATTTGTGTTGATTATTGCGCTTGTAATAATCCTGACAATACCTGTGGTTGCGTTCGCGGAAAATGATAATGACGCGGCAGCTACGACAATACCAGAAGAAACGGCAGCGCCGGTTGAGGATGCCCCGGCAGATGCGGCGCAGCCGGAGGCAGAGGCAACGCCCACGCCTGTTCCAACCCCGGAGCCTACTCCAACGCCCGAGCAAACGACGCAGGGCTACGCCGGTGCGCCTGAAGTTGATTTGTCTCGAATTGAAGCGGAATCCGCGATGCTGGTGGATGCGGATACAGGAGAGGTTTTGTTTTCCAAGAATGCGGATTGGCGCATTTTTCCTGCGAGCACGACTAAGCTGATGACGGCGATCCTTACAGAGGAAAACTGCGAGCTTACGGATACGGTGACGCTTACTGCGGATATGCTCACAGAGATCGGAAAGCTTGGCGAAAAGGGCAGCCTGATGGGGCTTTATACAAGCACAAAACCGGGCACGGAAATATCCGTTAAGGATTTATTTTATGGAATGATGATGTGCTCAGGAAACGACGCTGCGCTTGCGCTTGGCCTGCACATTGCCGGAAGCGAGGAAGCCTTTGTAGCGATGATGAATGCCAAAGCGCAGGAGCTTGGCATGACAGGAACAAATTTCATTAATACCAACGGCGTTTATATTGCAAATATTGGCCACGACCATTATTCTACAGCGTCAGATATGGCAAAGCTTGCCGTAGCTGCGAGCAAATATCCGGAGCTGATGGAGATTGTAAAATCGCCAACCTATACGTATGAAACAGTACCGCAGCTCAATAACGAGACGGTTGGCGGAGTACAGAATTCCAACTACCTGCTGCATACGCCCGTTGAAAAACCGGAGTATGCCCAGTATTTGTACGACAAAGCGACCGGTATGAAAACGGGAACGGTCAACAATATTATCCCGCCGGGTGCGGAAAGACCGATCAAGTCTTACGGTTGTCTCGTAGCGTCCGCCTCTTCTGATGGATTAAACCTGATTGCCGTGATTTTCGGCGATACCACCAAGAGCGAGGATACGAGCACACAGCCGGATTCCCATGCGCGTTGGGATATTGCAAAATATCTTTTTGACTATGGATTCGAGAATTTCGCTAAGGTGGACCTTGCGAAATATGCTTCGCCGGTAGCGCTCACTGAGCAGATTGAAAACGCCTCCGGAAACGATCCGCAGGAAGGGACGCTGGAAGTATCAGCGGACCTGAGCAAGATTGCTTCCGATACGCAGCTTATTGATGCGGCGACGGCAAAGGGGCTTGAAGACGGCAGCGTAAAACTGGAGGAGACAACAAACATCAGCGAACCGTTGAAAGCGCCGATCAAGGAAGGCGATGAGGTAGGTACGGTTTCCTATTCTCTCAACGGGAAGGAGCTTTACAGCGCGCCCCTTGTGGCGGGCAGGGAAGTTTTTGAAAAGGGCGAGGAAAGCCTCGCAAGCGAAGAATACGGTGTTCCGTATTTTGAATTTCAGACATGGTATCTTTGGATCATCATACCGGTTGCGTTTATTCTGACGCTCTTGATCATACGCGCGGTGAATAAATCACGCAGGAAAAAGCGTTATGCTACGGGGCGGGGCAGGAATTACGATACTCCCGTACGGCAGCCACAGCGTAAGCAGCCCCCGAATGGCGGAATGTCAAGAAGCGCCACACCGCCGCAAAAAAGGCAGGGCGCGGCGCGGGCGCGTACCGGTGGAAAACCAGGCAGCTCCAAAGGGCGCGGACATAAGATGTAGGATCGATCAATAAAACAAATAAGACGGTTTCGTTTGCAGCGAAGCCGTTTTTTACAATTATTGTCAAAGGGTGGCGGAAAGGAAAATTTTATGGACAGGGAGATGATAGCGCCCTGCGGTATGAACTGCACGCTGTGTATGGCGCGCCAAAGGGATAAAAAGAAATGCGGCGGCTGTAACGGAGACGATAGCACAAAGCCGCATCATTGCAGAAAATGCAGCATCAAAAACTGCGGGACGCTTCGGCTGAGCGCCTCCGGGCTTTGCGACGAGTGTGGCAAAAAGTGCTGCCGGCTCAGGGACCTGGACAAAAGATACCGCGCAAATTACGGCATGAGTATGATTGAAAATCTCGACAATATCAAAAAAAATGGAATGAAGTCTTTTCTTGAAAGCGAAGAAAAGAAATGGAACTGTAAAAGTTGCGGGGCGTTGCTGTGTGTGCACAATCCAGTTTGTACACGCTGCGGAGCAGAATGGAGATAATGAAAACAGAGAAATATTGCAGTTTGCCAAATGGCTGCGCAGCAGGCATTTGTTAGAAACTGCTGTGGGCAAACCTTTCCGGCAGCGAGCCATGCGACGCTGTAAGCTAATAGGTTGCAAAAGCAGCGCCCACCATTTATGGACGCTGCTTTATTTCGTACCAGAGTTTTTGGTCAGCTAAGCTGCGCGAGGATCAGGTCGCTCATTTCCGTAGTTGAAACGTACTCCCCGCCGGCAGCAATGTCCGCTGTGCGCGCGCCTGCCGCAAGTACTTTTTTTACTGAGGCTTCGATTGCCTGCGCTTCCTTTTCGAGATCGAAGGAATAGCGAAGCATCAACGCACAGGAAAGTATCATTGCGATTGGGTTGGCTTTTCCCTGACCGGCAATATCCGGCGCGCTGCCGTGTATCGGCTCGTACATACCAAGCTTGGTGGAGCCAAGGCTTGCCGAGGGCAGCATTCCAATCGAGCCTGTAATCATGCTGGCCTCGTCCGTCAGGATATCGCCAAACAGGTTGCCCGTAACCACTACGTCAAACTGGCGCGGATTGCGTACCAGCTGCATTGCGGCGTTGTCCACATACATGTGGGTAAGCTCCACGTCGGGATAATCCTTTGCGACACGCGTGACGGTATTGCGCCACAGCCGCGAGGTGGAAAGGACATTTGCCTTATCAACGCTTGTAAGGCGCTTATCCCGCTTGCGTGCGGATTCGAAGGCAAGGCGTGCGATGCGCTCCACCTCATAATCGTGGTAATTCATGATGTCCTGGGAATATGTGATGTCGTCGCCGCTCTTCTCGCCAAAGTAAACGTCGCCGGTCAGCTCGCGCAGGATAAGAATGTCGAGGTTATCGCCAACGATCTCGTCCTTTAAAGGGCATGCGGCCTTGAGCTCGTTATAAATGATGGCAGGCCGCAGGTTTGCGAACAGGCCAAGCTCCCCGCGCAGACGCAGGAGGCCTTTTTCAGGGCGTTTATCCACGGGAAGGTTATCCCATTTCTCTCCGCCCACCGCGGCAAGGAGCACTGCGTCGCACTGCCTGCAGATTTCAAGCTGCGAATCCGGAAGGGGATTTCCGTGCTTATCGATTGCGATTCCGCCCGCGTCCACGTCGCGGAAGTGAAATGTATGACCATAGAGCTCTCCGATGCGGTTCAGAACACGTACCGCTTCCACGGAAATCTCCGGGCCGATTCCGTCGCCGGAAATTTTTGCGATTGTAAATTCCATAGCTATCACCTTTCTTCTGTAAAAATTCAGATACCATCTTATTATATAACAAAAATAAGTTGGACAAAAGAGGGGGAAAGAAATAAAATGAAGTAGGACAGAATTGAAAAACAGCTGGATTGGGAAGTGATTTACTTATGAAAACAGGAATGTCTACGGCTTGTTTCTTTTGCAGGCTGTATAATGAGGACGCCGTGCGGGAGATGGCCGCTTTGGGCGTCAAGGATATTGAAATTTTTTTCTCGGCGAATATGGAGTACCAAAAGCCGTTTACAGATGAGTTGAGAAGGATATGCGACGGGGAGGGGATGCGGGTGCGCTCCGTGCATTCGCTGTGCACGCAATTTGAACCGCAGCTTTTTTCAGAGCATCCGAGGCAGTACGACGAAGCAATGAATGTATTCCATCAGGTGGTGGACGCTGCCGCAGAGCTCTCGGCGGGCGTTTATGTGTTCCACGGCGCGATGAACATCAAGCGTGCCAGGACGTTCCGTGTGGATTATGAGTGGGCTGGAGAAAAGGTTTCGGTGCTTGCGGAAGAAGCAAAAAAGAAGAACGTAAAGCTTGCTTACGAAAATGTGCACTGGTGCTGGTATGGAAAACCGGGCTTTGCCCGTGAGCTTGCAGCGCATACGGACAGCGATAATCTGTTCTTTACACTGGATATCAAGCAGGCCGCCCAGTCTGGCTATGATGTTTTCGATTACATTGAGGATATGGATGGAAAGCTCGCGCATATCCATGTTTGCGATTATAAAAAAGATCCGGAAAAAGGAACCATCCCCTGCCTTCCTTTCGATGGGGAAATGGATTGGCAGAGGATGAAAGAATGTCTCGACAGGCTGCATTATGACGGTCTGATGATGCTCGAAGTATATCCAAGCGATTACGCATCCTACGACCAGCTTCTCGAGAATTATAAGAAAGTACAGGCTTTTTTTGCGTAGCTTTATGCCTGCGCAAACGCTTTCCGCTGTGAAATCGTCTGGGCCTTCAGCCGGTTGAACAGCTTGTAAAGCGCGGGGATTGCAGAAATCGCGATACAGATAGCGCATTCCACGCCTACGACAGCGCCGTTGTAGCCGAGCGAATACAGCCACGCAGGCATACCCTCAGGCGCGTACATTCCAAAAAATATCCAGCCTGAAAGGAACTGGCAGATAAACCGCGCACCGCAGCCGTAAAGGATGCCCGGGATGATGCTTTTTTTCGCAAGCCCTGCGAGCGCGAGCAGCGAAAAGGACAGCAGATAATCGAGTGCAAACTGTGGAAATGCCAGGAAAAAAGGTTCCTGAACAAATTGCAGGAGGCCGTAGCACAGGCCTGCCAGAAATCCCTTTTTGAATCCGTAAATATACGAAAACGCCAGCATTGGCAGCATACTTGCAGGGGTGATCGATCCGCCGTTCGGCATGGAAAAAATCTTGATAAAGCTTAACAGGAAAGAAGCGCCAATGCACAGCGCCGCAGTCGTAAGCTCTTTTGTGGTCCACTGCGATTTTTTTGTAATCTCTTTGCCGCCCGCAGTTTTCTTGCGGTACAGGAAATACCCGATGAGGCCTGCGGCGATAATCACACATACAATGATGATTGCCGGCAGTGTAAGGCCTGAAAAATCGTCAAACATAATTTTCTCCTTTGAAGCGTTCGTTTTACAGCAGGTAAATATATGATATCGTTTGAGGCAGACTCATACATTATCGTTTCTTTTGCACCGCATCAACGCATCAATCTATAGCGTTCGCCGGGCGGCCGGGGACAGCCTGCGGCTCAGGGATGCGCGCATATTGTAAAGTCAGTGCAAACACTGCATAAATGGAAAACTCCCGCACAGCTGCGGGAGTTAAAATTCGAATTGGTTCAATTTCCGCTTTCCTGCGCACGAATTACCGTGACCGGTTCAGAGGGTTTCAATTTCTCAGCCGTAGCTCCCCTAGCAGTGTATGTACTTTTATGGTATGATAGTAGCACTAAGCGAAAAGAAAAGTCAAGGTGTTTGTATGAAAAAGAGTTTTTATGCTTATATGTCGCGCCTGAAGCACATCAAACGGTGGGGGCTCATGCGTAATAATATGGAGGAAAACGTTGCGGAGCATACCTTTACGGTGGCGCTGATTGCACACGCGCTGTGCGTGATCAGGAATGCGTATTTCAACGGAAACGTGAGCGAGAAGGATGTGCTTGCCGCTGCGGTTTATCATGAGGCCGGAGAGGTAATTACAGGCGACCTGCCCACTCCCATCAAATATTTTGATGAAAACATCATGCAGTCCTACAAGAAAATCGAGCGCCATGCGGAAGAAACGCTTGTTTCCATGCTGCCAGAGGAAATGCGCCCTTCTATCGCTCCTTATGTATTACAGGAGGAAGATGAAGAGGTAAGGCAGCTTGTGAAGGCTGCCGACAGGCTGAGTGCATATATTAAGTGTATGGAAGAGCTGAAAAGCGGAAACAAAGAGTTTGAAAAGGCGTGTGCGCGCACAGAGGAAGCTGTGGTTCGAATGGAGCTTCCTGAGGTGGAATATTTTATGGAGCACTTTTTACCGGGCTATTCATTGTCGCTCGACGAGCTTAATTAGGGCAACAAACTGTTGACAGAGGACAGGATACATGGTATAGTAATTCTTGCGTAAAAATGAATGATGCACAAAAGCCATAGACTCAGGAGCGTTTCGCTTAATCGTATGAAATCCTGACGAGGTTGATTTTTTAGGAACTTTGTTGCTCTTATTAGGTCTTCATGGCTTGGATAAGGGCATTTTTTATTTCAATCAGGACGCAGCGACGGAGGTGAAATGATTTGAAAGAAGCAAAGCTACAGTTAAAACAGGCGGCGGTTGCAGACGTTGTGGATAAAATGAAGCGTGCGCAGAGCGTCGTTGTACTGGATTACAGAGGACTTACGGTTGCTGAGGTTTCCGATCTGCGGAGCAAATTTCGCGAAGTGGGCGTAGAGTATAAGGTCATCAAAAACAATATGCTCAAGCGCGCTGCGGAAGAGCTTAACATCGAAGGCGTGGACGATTACTTCAAAGGGCCGACGGCAGTGGCGTTTGGCTACGAAGATCCGGTTGCTCCGGCAAAGATCCTTTGCAAGTTTGTAAAGGACGCTAAAAAGACGGAGATCAAAGGCGGAATCCTGGATGGCAAGGCAATGGGCGCTGACGAGATTCAGAACCTTTCAAAGCTCCCTTCCAAGGACGAGCTTATTGCAAAGATGCTGGGCAGCCTGAATGCGCCGATCACAAACTTTGCTATGGCGCTTTCGGCAATCCCGAGAGGTCTTGCATGTGCGCTCAAAGCGGTTGTAGATCAAAAACAGGGCTGAAACAGCCTGAGGCAGGAATAATGAATAGCGCGGCATAGAGCCGCAGAATAATGAGTAAAAATTCGGAGGATTATAATAATGGATAACAAACAGATTCTTGATGCAATCAAAGAAATGAACGTTCTTGAGCTTTCTGAGCTCGTTAAGGAAATCGAAGAAACATTTGGCGTAAGCGCTGCCGCTCCGGTTGCAGTTGCTGCTGCCGCTCCGGCTGGCGAAGCTGCCGCTGCAGAAGAGAAAACAGAATTCGACGTAGTTCTGAAGGCTGCAGGCGCAGAGAAGATCAAAGTAATCAAAGCTGTAAGAGAAGCTACGGGCCTTGGCCTCAAGGAAGCAAAAGAGCTGGTTGACGGCGCTCCTTCCACAATCAAGGAAGCTATGGGCAAAGATGATGCAGAGAAGCTTGTTGCTTCCCTCAAAGAAGCTGGCGCAGAAGTAGAAATGAAATAGTTTTACAGAATATGCAATCAAAAAACGCAGCCGTAAGCGCTGCGTTTTTTTGATTGTGGCATAGGCCTACTGCAAATCGCGTGAATCACATGAGTCAACAAGCGTTTTTGCTTTGCAGACCTGCGCTGGAAATGGTAGCGTGATCGCGCTGAATACGGTTTATTTTTTTGTTTCCGGTGTATATTAAAAGCATGATGATCTCATAGATAAGCGAGAGAATGGGTATGGATGATTTTTTGGAGCAGGCCCGTGAAAAAAGTAAGGAATTTTACTTGAAAAGGGCGCAGGCCGCCGCGCTTTCCGCACAATCAAGCGCACAGCAGGCACAGCAGGCTGTGAATGAAATTGCAAAGAGGCTCATGGAATACGAGGCGGATAAAAATGAAGAAAACAGAAACGCTGTCGTTTTGGCGGCGCGGGGGGCGGCAAAGGTTGCGAGGGAAGTTGCGCAATTAGCAAACGAAGCATCTGAAGCGGCATTGTTGATCGTTTCCACGGATTTAAAGCGTTCCATGTGCGGCGGGGCAGATCAAAATGAAAAGAGAGGGATGTAAAAATGGCTACGAAAACGGTAAAAGATACAACGGCTGCAAAAACCGTAAAGGAAGCAGGCGAGAAAGCGGCTAAAACTGCAAAAGCTGCAAGCGAGAAGGCCGCAAAGGCGACCAAGGACGCAGGGCAGGCAGTGGGCGAAGCGGCTGTAAAAGCTGCGTCAAAGGCAAAGGAAGGCCTGATGGCGTTTGGCAGCACGGTTGCAAGCAAATCCAGGGAATTTATGGAGGTTGCAAAGCTCAACAACCAAAAGACGGCAAAACAAAAAGAGCTGGAGGACGCATATAAAAAGCTCGGGGAGATGGCCTATACAAAAGGCCGGCTCAGGGGAGACATGGCTGAGGTCGGCAAGGAAATCAAGCAGATTTATACCGAACTCCAGCAGATTGAGGTGGCAATCAACTGCGCCCAGTCTACAAAAGAGTGCAAAGGCTGCGGCCAGAAAAACCACGTTGGCGATAATTATTGCTCAAACTGCGGCGAGAAGCAGTGAGGAAAGCAGATGGAAGAGCCTCATAAGGACAGGTGGTCCAACACCAGGAAGGCCGCGCCCGGGGAATATTTGACGCCGGAAGATTTCCTGAAGGTGAAGGCCGGTCTGCGCAGCGCATGGCGTAAGCTTGGATGGATTCACCTGCGAATGACAAACGATTTGGAAACAAAAAACCCATCTCCCTTGACGCGTATCGAGATTCACCGCAGGATGGAAGAGATCAAAAATGAGCTGAATGAATTGAATCAATCTTATTTGGAAGAAGACCTGTAAGGTCTTCTTTTTTGTACGGATTATCAGGAATGCAGGCCAAAGCCCTCCGATATGCTTTTCAGGGATTTGCCGTCCGCATTTTTTGGATAGATACAAACTTTATTATGAACCATGACGGCAACAATGATGCAAATATGATACAATAAAGATGTAATGTAAAAATATATTGCAGGTTGCCAAATGGTTGCGCAGCAAGCATTTGTTAGAAACTGCTATGCAGCGAACATACGGCGGCGCAGCCATGCGACGCCATAAATTAATACGCTGTAAATTCGGAGAAAAGGCTTTCTTTTGCAATACATGAAAGCGCGTGACAAGGTGGGTATCGTATGATTAATATATTGATTGTGGAAGACGAACTTCCGATTTCTAATTTGATTTCTGTAAATCTGACGGAAAGCGGCTATCATTGCCATGTCGCAAATGACGGGATGACAGCGGCGGATATGATCGAACAAAACCGTTACGACCTGATACTGCTCGATATCATGCTCCCAAAGGTAAGCGGATATGAGCTGATGGAATACGTGCGTCCGACGGGAACGCCGGTTATTTTTATTACAGCCAAAAACGACGTTGCGGATAGGGTAAAAGGTCTGCATCTTGGCGCGGATGATTACATTGTAAAGCCCTTTGAAATCGTGGAGCTTCTGGCGAGGGTAGAGGCGGTACTACGGCGGTATCATAAAAGCGATAACAATATTGAAGCAGGCGACGTGAAGATCGATACGCGTTCGCGCTGTGTGATGAAAAACGGCAGGCAGGTCGATTTGACGATGAAGGAATACGAGCTGCTTCTTTTGTTTGTGCGGAATAAGAACATTGCGCTTTTCCGCGAGACGATTTTTGAGCGGGTATGGCAGAGCGAATACCTTGGCGATACGCGCACGGTGGATTTACATGTCCAGCGGCTGCGTAAAAAGCTTGGCTGGGAAAAGACCATCGTTGCAGTCTATAAGGTAGGATACAGGTTGGAACTATAGGATGAAATTTGCGTGGAAGGTGTTTTTGTCGACGATCATTATGATTGCTGCCGCATTTGCGGTTGGCGGTTATATTTTGATTACGTCTTCATTTGAAACATCACTGGAACGTGAAACAGACCGCGCGCTTGAGGAGAACCTGCTGATGAAGCTCGCTTACGAAAGCGCGAGCACGAGTTATGTGAGCGGCGGCTCGCGGCTTACGGACGAGGCGGTAACCAATATTGCCGCGCAGCTTGGCGACGGAGACCGGCGGGGCCTTGCGCTTGTAAGCGAAGAAGGGAACATTATCTTTAGCAATGCGGGCCGGAAGCCGGATCAGGAGCTCATTACAGATACGGACGGGGCGCGAGCCTACCGCATCAGCGAATCAGGCGGAAATTACCGCATCACGGTCAGCTGCCGCACAGACGCGGGGGGGCGTACCGTATACATCGAAACGACAAGAAACATTTCAAAAATTTTTACCGAACGCGAAAAACAATTTGAAATCTATACGAGACTTAATATCATCATCCTTGTAGTGAGCTCGCTTGTGATGCTCGTGGTTTCCATGCTGCTCACACGCCCGCTGCGCAGGCTTTCAGCCACGACGCGCAGGATTGCGGAGGGAAATTATAACGAGCGCATGAAGGTTACAGGCAACGATGAAATCGGTGAATTTACGCGGGATTTCAACTTGATGACAGACGCGCTTGAGGACAAAATTTATGCGCTGGAAAATACGGCGCGGCAGCGTGAGGATTTTGTCGCCAGTTTTGCACACGAACTGAAAACGCCGCTTACATCGATTATCGGATACGCGGATATGCTGCGTTCAAAGCAAATGGAACCTGAGGAAATGTTTGTTTCTGCCAATTACATTTTTAACGAAGGAAAACGCCTGGAGGCGTTATCCTTAAAACTGTTGGAGCTTATGGTTTTAAACCGGCAGGATTTTGAGCGCCGCAGGGTAAACCCGCGGCTGCTGATCGAGGAAATAGCGGGGCTGATGCAGCCTGTTATGGAGAAAAACCAAATGACGCTGCGGGCGGCGGCGCAAAACAGCATCGTGCTGATTGAGCCGGATCTTTTTAAAACGCTGCTTGTAAACCTGATCGACAACGCCCGCAAGGCTTCGCAGGAGGGGGGAGTAATCGAACTTCTGGGAAAGATAGACGGAAGGGATTACGTTTTTTGCGTCAAGGATCACGGCAGGGGAATCCCGCCGGAGGAAATCAGGAAGATTACGGAAGCGTTTTATATGGTGGATAAAAGCCGCGCGCGCGCCCAGAACGGCGCGGGGCTGGGGCTTGCGCTTGGAGATAAGATTGCAAGGATGCACGGCTCGCGCCTGGAATTTCGCAGCATTGTTGGAACAGGAACGATCGTGTGCGTACGCGTCAGAAGGGCGAGGAGGCAAAAACGGGTATGAAAACCATCGTTAAGTATATCCTGACAGTGATCATTGCTGTTAGCGTCGTGGTTGCAAGCGCGGTCGTCCCGCCGGTGCTGGCAAAAAACAGCGATAAATCCTTTTTGGGTATCGTGAAAAAGGATACGCATACGGCGGAGACCTATGAATACAAGGCGACCAAATACCAGAAGGTGCGGGTGCTGTATACAGCGATGCTTCAGGCCGGGGTTTTTCAACCGCAAATAGATACGTTGTATGGCAAGGAGAGCGCTGAAAGCGCAGGCTATGGCGATTACGGATATCAAAATGTAAAGGTGGAGAATCCGGGCTATGCACCTGCGGACAGTAAAATGAACCAGGAAGAAGCCAAAAAAGCGGCGCGCCGGGCGATCGATAACCTGGGTGATAAGGGGGCGTTCCCGGGTTTCCCTAAAAATGCGAAAGACCTCGCGATTGAAAGCGTCAATTTTGAGACGATGCTCGATCCAACCGTATCAGGCACGACATTTTACTTTTGGGCAATATATGCGAGCGACAGGGCGTCAGGAGATTGGTATTATTTTGTGATGGACGATGAAGAGGGCTTGATTTACATGGCGGAGATACGTTGTGAGGGAAGCAGCGCCGATAAGGAATTGTCCAAATGGGACAACAAAAAGACGGCGAAAGAAAAAACAGGCGTTTTTGCGGAAGCGCACGGACTGGAGGTAACAGATGTTGCCGGGGGCAGCAGCCTTGGCGGGAACGAGGATTTGATTTTTGCGACCAATGAAGCGGATTATCAGGTGATACTGGAAATGTCTACCAATTCAGGACTTTTATATACCGTTATGCTGAAACCTTCAGATTTATAGAAAAGATTACAAAAATGATGCAAAACCGATGAGAAAAGTATGCTTTGACCTTGTAAGATCATTACAAGGTCAATTTTTATTGCGGATTCTCAAATGGCAGCATAAGGAGATTGGGTTATGAGACAGATTGTAGCAGCACGCAGGAGAAGCAGGCGGCTGACAAAACGGTTTGCAAAATTTATTGTAGTGATTCTGATTGTCGTCATTGGCATATGCGCGGGCGCAAAGCTGATTCCCGCGGCGGTCACGAAAGCCGTGGACGCCGGTGCGGCAGCAGAGCAAACGGCGCCTGCCGGGCAGGCGCAGGGGAATGTAACGGCCCTTGACGACGGGCGTACAAAGGTAATCGTAGATGCAGGACACGGCGGCGACGACTTTGGGACGTTCGGCGTACTGACACGAAGGATGGAAAAAGAGGTAAACCTTGAAATCGCGAAGAAATTGCAAAAAGAGCTGGAAGCAAAAGGGATCAACGTAATCATGACGCGTACGGACGACGGAATGATCGCTCCCACCAAGGCGGAGGACATGAAAAAGCGCGAAGATATCATCAGCGAATCCAATGCAGATATGTTCATCAGCATTCATCAGAATTTTTATGATAAGGGGCAAAGCGTTAAAGGGCCGCAGGTTTTTTACAGGGAGCCAAACGCACGGGGCAAAAAGCTTGCACAATGTATCCAGCAGGAAATGAATACGCAGCTTGACGTGGAAGAGCCGCGGGAGATTGGCGAAGGTGATTATCAACTTCTCAGGCCGGGTAATCAACCCAGTGTTATTGTAGAGTGTGGATTTTTCTCTAATCCGGAGGAGGAACAAATGCTGCAGCAGGACAGCTATCAGAATAAAATTGTTGCGGCGATCATTTCAGGGATAGACGATTTTGAGGAGAATAATGCGGCGTGACCGCTTTCAAATAGATTTGCACGACACAACCAGTAAAAATCCGTTCAGCTTATGATAAGCTGAACGGATTTTTACCATTTCAGGACAATTTTTTTGAAGCAAAAAATTAGAAAAAACTTTCTTTATTATATACTAATACTAAACTTTTGGCTCTGTTTTACTAAGAAATTGCAATAGTAATACTGCGAAAACAGTGGGGAATGTTTTAGCAGGAAAGGATTTTTGTTGACAGTGCCGGTTGGTTATGGTTAAATATTATTTGCGAATATTGGTTTAATAATAATAAACAAAATGTTTATTTAACTGTTATTCCGGAAAAGGAAACGTATATGAATATAGGAGAAAAAATAAAAGCGCGCAGGCAAAGGCTGGGGCTTACGCAAAGCGAGCTTGCGGACAGGGCAGAGCTTTCCAAAGGATTTATATCGCAGTTGGAACGGGATCTTACCTCGCCATCCATCGCGACGCTGACCGATATTCTGGAATGCCTTGGAACAGACCTTCCGGAGTTTTTCAATGAACGTGAGGAGGAAAAGGTCGCTTTTGCACAGGCAGACCTGTTTGAGAAAACAGACGACGACAAGAGCATTTTGTGGCTGGTGCCCAACGCGCAGAAAAATATGATGGAGCCGATTCTGCTGCGCCTGAAGGCGGGCTGCTCTACGGAGGAAGACCATCCGCACGAGGGCGAGGAATTTGGTTATGTGCTTTGCGGCGCGGTTACGCTCGTCCTTGGAATGAAGAAACATAAAATCAGGAAGGGCGGCAGCTTTTATTTTAAAACGAATGTGCCGCACCGGATCGAAAACAACGGGAAAAAAGACGCGGAGATATTGTGGGTATCCACGCCGCCAAATTTTTAAATAAGTAACGGGAAGGAAAAATTGCCATGTCGGAACACATCATTGATTTTTTGGGCGTATTTAAGGAATTTGACGGAGTGGAAGTGCTCTCGAATATCAATTTGTATATCAAGCAAAACGAATTCCTGACGCTGTTGGGACCGTCCGGCTGCGGGAAAACGACGCTGCTTCGGATGATCGCGGGTTTTGAGGAGCCTACGCGCGGAGACATCCATTTGTTCGGCGAGAGCATCAAGGGACTTCCGCCATATAAGCGGCGCGTGAATACGGTATTCCAGAAATACGCTTTGTTCCCGCATTTGAATGTATTTGACAATATCGCGTTCGGACTCAAAATTAAAAAAATGGATAAAAATACAATCAAAAGCAAGGTAAGCGATATGCTGCGCCTTGTAGGTCTTTCAGGCTACGGGGACAGGGATATTGCGAAGCTTTCAGGCGGGCAGCAGCAGCGTGTGGCGATTGCCCGGGCGCTTGTGAACGAACCGGAGGTACTGCTTCTCGACGAACCGCTTGGTGCGCTCGACCTGAAGTTCCGGCAGGAGATGCAGTTGGAGCTCAAGCGGATGCAAAAATCACTTGGCATCACCTTTGTTTACGTGACGCACGACCAGGAAGAGGCGCTTACGATGAGTGACGCCATTGCGGTCATGAATGACGGCGTCATCCAGCAGCTTGGCACGCCGGAGCAGATTTACAACGAACCGAAAAATTCGTTTGTCGCGGATTTCATTGGTGAATCCAATATCATCAGCGGCATCATGATCAGGGACTATTACGTACACTTTGCTGATAATGATTTTGTATGTCTGGATCGCGGCTTTAACGAAAACGAACCGGTTCAGGTGGTGGTACGTCCGGAGGATATCAATATTACGAAAAATATTACGGATGACATGATCACAGGGACGGTTTCGTCTATCATCTTTATGGGCGTTCATTATGAAATCCGTATCAACGGTGATAACGGCTTTGAGTGGCTGGTGCATTCCACTGATTATTTTGGAACGGATGAACGAGTGGGCTTTACGCTCGAGCCGGATGATATCCATGTGATGGAAGTAAGCCAGTACGACAAGATGCGCATTGACGATGTTGTGGAGGCCGCAAGATGAGGCGGGGAAGGGCGCATGAGCTCGTGGGCACACGCAGGGTATTTGCGTTGCCGTACGTAGCGTGGATCGCCATTTTTACGATTGCCCCTCTGATTTTGATATTGCTTTACGCCTTTACCGCAACAGGATCGGGCGGCGTTATGGTGCTGACTCTGGAAAATTTGGAACGGGCGTTTTCGCCGCTTTATATGACGGTTTTCTGGCGCAGCGTATGGATGGCATTTTTGGCGACGGCGGTTTGCCTGCTGATCGGTTATCCGGCGGCGTACCTGATGGCCAAAATGAAATCGAATATCGCGGCGCTGGTTTCAGTGCTGTTTATCCTGCCGATGTGGATGAACTTCCTGCTGCGAACCTATGCGTGGCGGGCGCTGCTGGACAACGCGGGAATCATCAACCAGGGGCTCATGGCGCTTGGATTCGAGCCGGTGCAGTTTTTGTATACGGAAGGCGCGATCATTTTCGGGCTTGTGTATAATTTCCTGCCGTTTATGATCCTGCCGATCTATTCCATTTTCCAGAAAATGGATACGTCCTGCATCCAGGCAGCTCAGGATTTGGGGGCAAATAAGTGGCAAACCTTTTGGCGGGTTACGCTGCCCCTTTCCAAGGGCGGGATTATTTCCGGTGTCACTATGGTATTTATGCCCGCAATGACGACCTTTGTGATCACACGGCTTCTTGGAGGGAGCCATTTCATGATGTATGGCGACCTGATAGAAATGCAGTTTTTATTGCTGTCGGAATGGAATTTCGGTTCGGCGCTTGCCGTAGTTATGATGATCCTTACAATCATCTTCATGTGGCTGCTGCGCCGCTACGACAAAGAAGGGGAAGGAGGGGCGCTGATGTGACCTGCCATTTGGCACATTTGCGCGGAGGTGGCTTATGCTGAAATTTTTAAAACGGTTTTACCTGGCGATTATTCTGGTCTTTATGTACCTGCCAATCGCGGCCCTCATCATCTTTTCCTTCAACGGTTCAAAATCCATGGCAAAGTGGACGGGCTTTTCCCTTCATTGGTACGAACAGCTTTTCTCGGATCCGACGATTGCCGAGGCGATATGGGTAACCGTGTCCATTGCGATTATTGCGGCAGTCGCGGCGACGCTGATTGGTACGCTTGCGGCGATCGGCATGGATAATTTTCGGAAAAAGAGCAGGAATGTAATGGTGAATATTACTTATATCCCCATGGTCAACGCAGAGATCGTGACGGGTATCTCGCTGCTGCTGCTGTTTATTTTCCTCAATATCCCCCGTGGATATTGGACAATGCTGCTGGCGCATATCACCTTTGATATCCCGTACGTTATTTTTTCTGTGCTTCCCAAGCTGCGGCAAATGGACCAGGGGACCTACGAGGCCGCGCTTGATATGGGCGCGAAGCCGGCATACGCGGTCAGGAAGGTGATATTGCCGCAGATTATGCCGGGAATCGTAACCGGCTTCTTGCTTGCGTTCACGATGTCCTTCGACGACTTTATGATCAGCTTCTTTACGTCGCAGGGCGCAATACAAAACCTCTCCACGTATATTTACAGTATGGCGCGCGTGGGCATCAACCCCATGATCAACGCGTTGTCCGCCATTATGTTTGTAGTGGTGATCGTACTGTTGCTTGTTATTAATCTGAGGTCGATCAAAAAGACAAAAAGGACTCCGCAGCTGGAGGAATTTCGCTGATAGAATGGATAGAAAATGATGAAAAAAATTGTACTTGTTATATTGGCAGCGCTGCTGCTTATCATTCCGCTTGCGGGCTGTACGGAAAACGAGGGAGGTGCGGACGGACGAAAGGTCGTGCATTTCCTGAACTGGGGGGACTATATCGATCCGCAGGTCATTCCGATGTTTGAAGAAGAAAACCCTGATATCAAGATCAATATGACCACGGTTCCGTCCAACGAAGAAATGTATGTGATCGCTACTACCGAAGGGACGCAGATTGACGTGGTCGTTCCGTCGGAATATATGATCCAGCGGCTGATGCTCGAGGACCGGCTTGCAAAGCTCGATCATTCCAAAATGGAAAATTATCAATACATAGAGGATTTTGCAAGCACATGCACCTATGATCCAAATGGAGATTATTCCCTTCCGTATACGTGGGGAACGTTCGGCATCCTGTATAACAGTAAAATGGTGGATGGGGAGCCGGACAGCTGGGATGTGTTGTTTGATCCCAAATACGAAAAACAGATTTTGATGTACGACAGCATCCGCGACAGCGTTGGAGTAGCGCTGATTAAGCTTGGATACAGTATCAATACCCAAAATCAGCAGGAGCTTGACGAGGCTGCGGAGCTGCTGGTAGAGCAAAAACCCCTTGTGCTTGCTTATGGAACGGACGATTTGCGTATGACCATGGTGAGCGGCAGCGCTGCGCTCGCGCCAATGTATGCGGGCGACGCGGCATATTCCATGATCGATAATCCGGACCTTGAGTATGTGATTCCCAAGGAAGGGGCGAACATCTTTGTGGACGGGCTGTGTATCCTGAATACCACGGATGTGTACGACGAGTCTTTGCGCTTTATCGATTTTATGATGCGCCCGGATATCGCGGCGATCAATGCGGAATATACCGGTTATTCGACGCCGGAGGATGCGGCCCTTGAACTTGTGGATCCGGAAATGCTGGATAATTATGCGTTTAATCCGCCAAAAGAGGATCTTGAAAAGTGCGAGTATTATGAATATCTCGACAAAAGCATCCTGCGGATGTATGAAGATGCGTGGATGAAAGTGAAGATTGCATGAGGACAGGCAAATGAAAAGCCGGCAGGATTATCCTGCCGGCTTTTTTTGCCTGTCTGTGTAAAGCTCAAAATATGGACTAACGTTCTAAAAAATTGGTTCGTTACATAAGAAGTTACACGATATTTTGCGTCAAACATTTTTAATTTTGGCTTGACAATAAGTATTAAGATAATGTATGATAACGTTGTTATCATGATAACAACGTTATCGGGAGGAAGCTATATTGATTTCAGAATATGATAAAACACATGAAAACATCCTCAAAAGCGCCAAAAAGGAATTTTCAGAACATGGTTTTACCGGAGCATCCTTACGCCAGATCGCGGCTGGGGCTGGCCTTACAACAGGTGCGCTTTATCGGCATTTCAAAGATAAGGATGATTTGTTTGCGGCACTTGTTTCCCCAGTGTGCAAGGCCTTTTTAGAGCAGTACGATTTAGTTGGCGACGGATATCTTGAACAACTCGATCAATCTGGAGTAGAGGCCATGTGGGAATCCTCTTCTGATTCGATTAGGGGAATGATAGAATACGCATATCAATACTTTGATATTTTCCGTATTTTGATTATGGCTTCAGAGCAAACGCCATTTGAAGATTTTACCAATCAATTAGTAGAAAAAAATGTAGATTTAACTCAACGATATCTGGAGGCGGCACAAAAGAAGGGATATCGTGTCAATATGGTAACGAGGGATGATTTACATATCTTAATCAACGCGCAAATGTCATGCGTATTTGAAATGCTGATACATAATGTCCCGCATGACAAAGCGGTTGAACAGGCTGGCAGGATATCTAAGTTTTTTACAGGCGGTTGGCAAAAGCTGATAATGGAATAGCTCAATAAATACTCCGCTAAATAGCGGAGTAAAAAATACAATGAAGTTAGCGCGTGCTAATTCACGTTTGGTTAAGGAGGCAGAATGAAACAGATAAACGATAAGCGTGGTGCAAAATATATCTTTGCACTTGCGGGAAAAAATACAAGACCGCTTTATGGCAGTATGATATTCAGCATACTTTCTGGACTGTGTTCATTTATCCCATTCATTATGGCATATCAAATTATCATGTTTTTGGTAACTGATAATGGGAGTATTGAGATTGCAATACACTACGCAGTTATCGCTGCGCTTGCACTTGCAGGTAAGTTTATTTTTATGGTTATTGCATTAAGCCTTTCCCATATTGGTGCGTTTAACACATTATATTCCGTTCGCTCCAGATTAAGCAAACATATCTCTAAAATCAATTTAGGCTTTTTTGATAGTCATACAACTGGAGAAATTAAAAAGGTTGTCATTGAAGATGTGGAACGAATTGAGAAATTTATGGCACATCAAATTCCTGATCTTATTGGAGCGATTGTAGCGCCTGTCATTATGTTTATTTATCTGCTTTCCCTCAATATCCCAATGGCATTTTGTATGCTTACACCCGTTATTATTGGAGCGGTCATTCAATTTGCTGCTGTAAAAATAACCGGGAGGCGGATGACGCAATATCATCATTTACTTGGAAAATTAAACTCTGCGATTATGCAATTTATAAACGGGATGCCGATTATGAAAATTTTTAATATGACAACTAAATCATATAAGGAATATTCTGATGCAGTAACGGACTATTGCTCTTTCTGGAAACAATGCAGTAAAGACCAGGGTTATACCTACGGATTATTTGTCGCACTGGTGGAAAGCGGTATTGTATTTGTATTGCCTATTGGTGGATTGCTGTATGCACAAGGTACGCTTCCGTTAGCAACTTACATTTTCTTTATGATTATGAGCATGGTCTTTTTGTCCAGTTTATTAAATTTGCTTAGTTTTGCACAAACATTCAATCAAGTAATGTCGGGCACCGCCCGGATAAAGCAGATTATGGATATCCCCTGTGAAAGTGAGGGAACAAAAAAACTGGCTCAGGCAAAGGCGCAGACACTTACTTTTAATGATGTTTCGTTCTCCTATGGAGCGGCAGAGGTACTACATCATATTGATATTGATATGCCGGCCGGGAGTCTAACTGCATTTGTAGGAGCTTCCGGAGCTGGGAAAACGACCGCAGCGCAGCTTATTCCAAAATTCTGGGAAGTAACGAATGGCAGTATTTCTATCAGTGACACCAATATCAAGGAATTGAAAAATGAGAATTTAATGCAGCTTGTTTCATTCGTATTTCAAGAAACGTTTATGCTTGATGATACGATTTATGAAAATATAGCGATTGGAAAGCCAAATGCTTCAAAAGATGATATTGAAGAAGCTGCAAAGGCAGCGCAGATACATGATTTTATATTGTCGTTACCCAATGGCTATCAAACAAGAATTGGAGAAGAAGGAGTAAAAATGAGCGGCGGTGAGAAACAAAGAATTTGTATAGCCCGTGCGATCCTGAAAAATGCTCCAATTATTGTATTCGATGAAGCTACAAGTTATACGGATATTGAAAACGAATACAAAATACAACTTGCACTCGCGGAATTACTTCGAGGCAAAACGACGATTATGATAGCGCATCGTCTGCATACAATCATTCAAGCCGATCAAATTTGTGTCTTTGAAAAAGGGCATATCATAGAAAAGGGAACACATTTTGAATTGTTAAAACAAGGAGGGCAATATAGCAAGATGTGGCAAGCCTATACACAGGACAAACAGGAGGTAGTTTCATGAACCAGCTAATACAGGCAATCAAAAAAATTGCAGGAAACCGGGCAAAAACTTTAGTACCTGTTATTATCATGTCTTGTGTCGACTCCATTTTGCACATGGGGATGTTCGGAATCATGATCGGTACAATGATTGAACTGATTACCGGAACATTTACATTAGATCATTTAATGCTTTACAGCATAATACTCATTGCTTTATTTGCTGCCCGCGCCATCATTTCGGCAATCAGCTATACGCAAACACAATACAAAGGCGCAGAGATTACAGCCGATCTGCGGCTAAGGCTTGGTAACCATATCCGCAAAGTAAATTTAGGTTATTTTAACCAAAATAGTATAGGAAAACTAACAAGCATCCTTACTACGGATATTTCTGATTTTGAACAGGTGCTGACAAAATCACTTTCCAGCTTTTTCAAAATTATATTCTTTACAGGATTGGCATTCGTATTCGCCTTTTTTATTGACTGGCGTTTTGCGTTCATTGTGGCAGCCGTTATATTGATTTCTTTGCCCATTATAGACAGAGGCGGAAAAGTAGCAAAAAATAAAAGCGATAATTACCGCAAAGCGGTCAATGGCGTTATTTCGCGCATTGTAGAATATATTTCCGGCATGAGAACTTTTCGGCTATATAATATGACAGGTGATAAATTTGAACGTCTGGACGACAGTTATATCAAGCTGAAAAAAGAATCCATAAAAATGGAATTGGCAATTATGCCGTTCTCAACAGTGTTTTCGCTCTTAACATCACTGATTATTCCGATTGCTCTTGTAATTGGGACAGTCTTTTGGAAAGGCGGAATGGAATCCGTCAATATTGTGGCGCTGATCATGGTTGCGATATCCATAGCAAATATGATGATAACGTTAGGAACTTTATATCCGGAGATGAAATTTTTGAATAAATCTGCTGATAATATTATTTCCGTTATGGATGAACAACCATTGCCATTTCAAAACGAAAATACCGCTTTAGAAAATTATGATATTGAATTTGAGAACGTGTCCTTTTCTTACACGGGGAACACGGATGTTATAAAGAATATTAGTTTTTTGGCGCGGCAAGGAACGACAACTGCACTGATCGGCCCGTCCGGAAGCGGTAAAACGACGATTGCCAGTCTCGTTTCACGTTTTTGGGATGTTACGGAAGGTCAAATCAGGATTGGAGGCACAGATATTAGGAAAATATCACCGGATGGTCTTACAGAACACATGGCGGTTGTATTCCAGGATGTCTATTTACTAAACGATACGATTGCAAATAATATTCGGGTTGGAAAGCCGGATGCCACGGACGAACAGGTAATTGAGGCCGCGAAAGCAGCGCAATGCCATTCATTCATTATGGAATTACCAAGCGGCTACCAAACGATGGTCGGAGAAGGCGGCAGCACTCTTTCCGGGGGAGAAAAACAGCGTATCTCCATTGCACGGGCGTTTATCAAGGATGCTTCAATCGTACTGCTGGATGAAACTACTTCAAACCTGGACGCGGATAATGAAATCGCGATCGGGAAGGCTCTTGACCGCCTTATGAACGGAAAAACAGTTATTGTGATAGCGCATAGATTAAATACAATTATGAGCGCAGACAACATATTGGTACTGGATAAAGGAAGAATTTCAGAACAAGGGACGCATCATGAATTGATGGCAAATGATGGACGCTATGCCTATATGGTGAAAGAACAACGCAAAGCGAATCATTGGGTTGTTTCAAAATAATAAAGTTATTGGAGGAAAAAATAATGACGGAAACACAGAAAAAGAAGTTAACAGTACGCGATGTTGTTACGGTAGCGGCAATGATGGTAATTTATTACTTTCTTTGTATGATACCGGCCCAGCTTACGTTGGCTGTTCCTGTTTTGAACATTTATTTTTGCGCAGGGATACAGGGATTTATTTGCGCGTCTTTTTACCTGATTGCTGCGAATCGTGTAAATAAGCACGGTTTGCTGCTTATTTGGGCGACGGTAATGGGGGCGATTAACGCTTTAATGGGATTCGTATTCCTGCTTCCTTATTTTATAGCAGTAGGAGCCGTTGCAGAACTGACGATGATTGGAAAAGATACTTACCGCAAACCGTTGAGAAATGGGATCGGGTGGATGGTATATGGCATTGGCATGGTAATCGGAAATGCGATTCCAATTTGGCTTGCATGGGAATCGTATACCTCTGCCGCATCGGCAAGCGGGTTTCAGCAAGACTTAATTGCGATGCAAATTGATTTTGTGAGCAATCCGCTTTTGATTCTTCTTGCGTGCGCTATTACAGCCGGTCTTTCCATGTTGGGGATATTATTCGGACAACGTTTGCTTCGTAGACATTTCCAAAAAGCGGGTGTGATATAAGATGGATTCCGCAACAACAGCGAAAAAAATAGATAGGCTTGATGCACGCACATTACTGCTGGCAGTAGTGTGTGCGTGCATTACTTCATATTTGTGCAATGAATGGTATTTGCATTTGTTTTTTACATCAGTTATGGTTTTGCTTATGGCTTTGGCAGGATTTCCCAAACAAGCCGGAATCATGCTCCTTTTATACATAGGAATCTATATTTTACTTGTTGTGACAACAACGTACGGAATCGTTTTCCCCCCGCCGCTTATGCTGAGCCTGATTTATAGATTGATACCGCCGCTTATTCCCGCATACCTTCTGTTTAAGATGTCTACCGGAAAAATAATATTGGCATTTCGCAGTATGCACACACCTAATAGCATCATGCTTACACTAACGGTTATGCTGCGGCTTATGCCGACCGTCAGGCACGAAGCAGCGGATATAAAAGATGCGATGAGGACGCGGGGATTTTTAGGTTCATTCACAGACGTAATAAAAAACCCTCTGAGGACTTTAGAATACGCCATTGTGCCCTTAACATTCCGGTTGTTGAAAGTGGCGGATGAATTATCGGCGTCTGCTATTGCAAGAGGAATCGAATGTCCATGTAAAAAAGAAAGTTATTATGCAGGCAGGATAACAAAAATAGATATTGGGATTATCTGTGTGGTTATAACAATTTCTATTGTTTTGATTATGTTATAAGTGGAGGACGGTATGAGTAAACACATAATCATGAAAAATATATGTTTCTCGTATAAAGGAAATGGCGGAAATTTGACCGATATTAACCTGGATATTCAAGCTGGTGAGGCCGTTGTAATAACCGGGCCTTCCGGCAGCGGAAAAAGCACCCTGATCCGTATTATCAATGGGCTGATTCCGCATTTTTATGAGGGGGGTTTAACAGGCGGGGGACAGGTTGGAAAAGAACGTATAGGAAATGCACTTTCGTGGGAAAGGGGAAAATATGTAGGGAGTGTATTTCAAGATCCACGCAGCCAGTTTTTTGCAAATGAAGTGGCAGGCGAAATCGCTTTTGGATGCGAGAATTATGGATTTAGCCATGAACAAATTATAGAACAAGTCAATAAAGCAGCACAAAATTTTGAAATTTCAGATATTCTGTCAAAAAATCTACATCAGCTATCCTATGGAATGAGGCAAAAAGTGGCGCTTGCTTCCGCATATGCGATTGATCCGGATATTTTTGTATTGGATGAACCAAGCGCCAACCTCGATATTAAATCAACAGAAAATCTTGAAAAAATATTACTGGAGCTGAAAACGCTCAAAAAGACTGTCATTATTGCCGAACATAGGCTGTATTACCTTATGAATGTTGTAGATCGGATAATCTGTATGCAAAATGGAAAAATAGTAGCGGAATATACACCACGGCAGATCATGAAACTCAAACAGGATTCAATAGAAAAAATGGGGTTACGCAGTCCGAATTTAATCAATAGCAGCAATCCTGATGAAAAAAGGCAGTGTATCAGAAAGAGCGGAGCAGGACAGGTATGTTTAGAAACAAAAAATATAAATCTTACGTTTCAGGATGTTGTAGCGGCGGAAAATATTTCGTTATCATTTGAAGTGGGCGAGGTAGTTGCAATCGTTGGCCCAAACGGAGCAGGGAAAAGTACATTTGGCAAAATACTTGCAGGACTTCAAAAGGAGGAAGCCGGTACCGTTGCCCTTTTGGGAAAATGTATGAAAAAGGCCGGGCGGCGTAAGAAAATATGGTTTATTATGCAGGATTTAGACAGCCAGCTTTTTGGAGAGAGCGTTTTAGACGAATTATTGACTGGGAAGGAACAAAATAGCCATGAAATAGAAAAAGCAAAAAAAATACTGGAAAGATTGGATTTAAGTGAATTAACAGAGCGGCATCCTTCTACTCTTTCAGGAGGACAAAAACAAAGGTTAGCGCTTGCGATTGCGCTTATGTACGATGCAAAAGTCATCATTATGGACGAGCCTACGAGTGGGCTCGATGGTGGAAATATGCGGCGTGTCAGCAAAATTGTTCAAGAATTAGCAAAACAGGGACATACAATTTTAATTATTACTCACGATGCGGAATTTGCATATAGTTGCTGTCAGCGTGTAATCCGATTACAGACAGGAAAAGTAACAGATGACATTCACATAGAAAATTTTAGTGATTTATGTGAATTGATGGATATGAACGTTAAAAATAATATTTTGGGATTGTAAATAGTATATCCGGATTGTGGATAAGATTTGGATGTTATAGATTTGACGATGTGAAGTTGCCCCGCCCGGCGGGAAAGAAAAAAAACGCTGTTGAGACGATTGGGGGATTGTACTGAAGGTTGAGTATACCACCCAAATACAGTATGTTAAGTTTTGCAGGATACTTAAAAGGGAAGAGTGCAATGATGCTGCCTGACAGGTACGCAAACCTAAAATATAAATTTGGGAACAGGCACTTTTTGGTTAATCGAATATTATGCAAGCACAGTGGGCTGAATGAAGCAACCCGTTTTACGGGTAGTCATGACTTTGGGCCCATGGCCTTTCGTTTGCGCTTCATGTCATACATCGCTGCGTCCGCGCGTTTGAGCGTATCGCCAAGCGTTTGATCCTGATCCGCAGAGAAAAGTGCATATCCAAAGGAAAAACTGAGCTTCGTATTGTTTTCGAGCGCGTATTTTTCAACCGCATCCTTCATAGCGGAAACCAATACGCGAACCTGATCCGGATTTTTTCCGCGCAGGATAACTGCAAATTCATCCCCGCCGATTCGGTATAGTACGTCCGGATAGGCGACCAGATTTTGCAGGATATTACTTCCTGTACGAATATACAGGTCGCCGGCGGCATGCCCCAGTAAATCGTTGATATTTTTCAAGCCGTCGAGATCGGCGACAATAAAACCGATCGTTTGTTTTCCCGCCAAAGCCTCAAGGTTATTCACAATAACGTCAAAGGAGTTCCTGTTGTTGAGCCCGGTCAGGATATCCGTATTTGCCAGATCGCGGTATGCAGGATTGGAAATATGCTTAAACAGGATCGCGGCTACAATGCCAGAAATAATACAGCACAGGATGATTACGATTGGCGTAACTATTTTCAGAAGCCGAAAGGTGACATATTGATGCGCGGCGTCAAACTCGATACCGACGACGCCCACAACCTCGCCTTCATGATGGATGGGAAAATATGTGACGAACACATACCCCCAGGAGGTGTCCTTGATTTCCTCAGGCATCACGACCTGGTTTTGGTAAGCGCGTTCGATGTCGGGAATGATTTCCGGTTCGAGAAGGTCCCCGGCATTGCGGAAGTCGCCGCTGTTTGAGGGAAGGCCGTCCACCAGATAGATGTATTCGCCGTCCGCCGTTCGTTTCGCCGTATATAGATAACGCACGCCCGCTGTGTTTTTCGCGGATTCCAGCATTGATTTGGTTGAGGTATATTCTTCCTTTTGCATATCTTCAGCAGAATTAAGGTACAAAAAACTGTCCTTATCCAAATACTGCTCCAGATAATCATAAATTCCCTGGGAGCGTTCGCGCAGGGTGTCGATCATATCGTTGTAAGAAAGACTGTAGTTCAGGAAAAAGATCAGCCCGCAGGACGCAACGACAGCAATGGCGGTCATGATCCATACCTGGACATCAACCCGGCTCAGTTTTTTACGTTTTTTCATGGCTGCCGCTCCTCTCTTTTCTTCAAATTTTTTTGAAGAAAAGCGGTATCTGGCGCCGCAGAAACCGGTTGTTTCGCGTTTTTTCGGTTGGTCAAATGGCACATATCCATTGGAAAATCCTTTTCATCGATTGTATAAAGCACAAATTTCAACTTTGCGCAGAGTGTTCGATAATTCGATAAGATGATTACGACACGATCCACCCGATTAAAACGCCTTCAAAAGCTGGTGGCGAACAAAATATGACTTGTCAGGTAATGAATATGCGTAAAGCAGCCAGTGGCTGCGCCTGGCTTGATTCGAGATTGAAAACAGAAATAAAAACGGGGGAATCTGCCCCCGTTCTCCGCACAATAATCTGTGGGCCTAATCCTTGATCATCTCGATATAATCCTTAAGCAGTTCAACAGAATGATCGATCCCAATGCTGTCGCTGTTGAGCATCAGGTGATAGTTTTCCTTTTGCCCCCACTTCATGTCCGAATAATAATTGTAATAGGTCGCACGTTTTTTGTCCGATTTCAAAATAGCTTCCTTTAAGTTCGGCGCCTTCAGGTGGTAATCATTTTTCGCCCGCTCGATCCGATGGTTGATATCGGAATAAATGAAGATATTGACACAGTCCGGATGATTTGCCAGCACATAATCGGCACAGCGTCCGATGATGATGCAAGAACCCTTTGCCGCAACCTTGCGGATTACGTCCGCCTGAATCAGGAATAGTTTATCGTCAAGCGCCATGTCCGTTCCCCAGGAGGAAACGTTGCCAAGGCCGGAGGAAAGGTAGTACATAAATTTACTGTTAGACTTCTCCTCGGCATTTTCAAAAAATTCTTCGTTATAACCGCTTTCGCGCGCAGCCATTGTGATAAGTTCTTTATCGTAATAAGGAATTCCCAATATTTCTGCAAGCTTTTTGCCAATCGAGCGGCCGCCGCTTGCAAACTGTCTGGAGATTGTAATGATCGTATCGCTTTTCATAAGTAGATGCCTCCTTATTTTAGCCTTGTTTACATTATGCTTCCAATGTGCTAAAATGTCAATTCGTAAGCGGTAAAAAAGTAGGAAAGAAGTGATTGGGATGGAAGCTATCAAAGAAAACAAGATGGGTGTAATGCCTGTCAAGAAATTATTGGTGTCGATGTCGCTGCCGATTATGATATCGATGTTGGTGCAGGCACTATATAATGTAGTCGACAGTATTTTTGTAGGACAGTACAGTGAGAATGCTTTTGCGGCGGTTTCGCTCGCTTTTCCGGTGCAGATGCTGATTATCGCGGTTGCGGTCGGCACTGGCGTGGGCATGAACTCGCTCGTTTCAAGGCGGCTGGGCGAAAAAAAGTACGACGACGCAAACGCCGGCGTTTCAACAGGTATTTTTTTGGGAATATTGAGCTGGATCGTATTCGCGATTTTCGGTATCTTTTTTTCGCGGATGTTTTTTGAAGCGTTTACGGTCGGGATTGAGGGAGGACCGGAAATTGCGGACATGGGTACGCAGTATATTTCGATCTGTACAATATTCTCGTTTGGCGTATTTATCCAGATTACCTGCGAACGTATCATGCAGTCAACCGGTATCACCATCTATAACATGATCACCCAGATTACAGGCGCGGTGATCAACATTATACTTGATCCGATTCTGATCTTCGGTATCGGGCCGTTCCCGGAAATGGGCGCTGCAGGTGCGGCAATCGCAACGGTGATCGGACAGATCGGGGCAATGCTCCTTTGCCTTTATTTTACAAACACAAAGGTAAAAGAAGTGAAAATACGGTTGAAGGGCTTCCGGCCCAAAAAACGGATTGTGGGAGAAATATACAAGGTGGGCGTGCCATCCATCATTATGCAGGCCATCACCTCCGTCATGATCGTTGGTTTTAACTTCATTCTGGTTGGCTTTTCCGCAGCGGCGGTTTCGGTTCTTGGCGCGTATTTTAAGCTGCAATCGTTTATATTTCTTCCGGTGCTTGGGCTTACAAACGGCCTGATACCGATTGTCGCGTACAATTACGGCGCGCGGCACAAAAAAAGGATTTTGGATTCAATCAAATTTGCAGTCGTTTTGGCAGTCTGTATTATGCTGGTGGGGATGCTTGTATTCCAGCTGTTCCCAACGGCGCTTTTGGAAATGTTTAATGCAACTCCCGCAATGCTTGATATCGGTGTGAATGCTCTGAGGATTATCAGCCTGTGTTTTGCATTTGCAGGAGTGGGAATCGTTTTTTCGTCGGTGTTCCAGGCGGTTGGCAACGGCGTGCTCAGCATGGTGGTTTCCCTTTGCCGCCAGATGGTCGTTATCTTGCCCGCAGCGTACCTGTTGGCGCAGTTTGGCGGACTCGACGCAGTCTGGTATTCTTTCCCGCTTGCGGAATGCGTATCCCTGCTGCTTAGCATCGTATTTTTCCGCTATGTGCATAAGCGGTATTTGAAGAACCTTGATAATCCGTTAGCCAACGTGCCGGGGATGTAAGGCGTATGTTTTCTTTGGCTTTGGTTGTGGTATAATAATAAGGTAAGAAAAATCACAACAGAAGAAACAGGGGTGAATAGAAAAATGGTAGATGAAAGAATCAAAAAGTTATGTCATACATTGGTCAATTATTCCTGCGGCGTAAAAAAAGGGGATAAGGTGTTGATCGACGTTTCCGGCTGCGACGACGCGCTTACCGAGCAGCTTGTGAAGGAAGTATACGCAGCGGGCGGGTATCCCTATTACGATACGCCGCACACGCACGTGCAAAGGCAGTGGCTGATGCAGGCGACAAAGGAGCAGATCGAGGATATTACAAAATGGGCCAGCGCACGCATGAAGGAAATGCAGGCGTATATCGCATTCCGCGGAGGAGATAATGCTACGGAGCTTGCGGACGTACCGGCAGATAAAATGGAATTGTATCAGTCGATCTATTCTAAGCAGGTGCATCATGAATTGCGCGTGAAAAATACAAACTGGGTTATTTTGCGGTATCCGACGCCTTCCATGGCGCAGCAGGCAGGCATGAGCACGGAGGGTTTCGAACAGTTTTACTTTGACGTGTGCAACCTCGATTACCAGAAAATGTCAAACGCAATGGATCCGCTTTTGAACCTGATGAAAAAAACAGACAGGGTACATATCAAAGGACCGGGCACAGACCTGTCCTTCTCGATCAAGGATATTGGCGCTGTGAAATGCGACGGGCATATGAACGTGCCGGACGGGGAAGTGTATTCTGCGCCGGTGAAGGATAGTGTAAACGGCAGGATCACCTATAATACGCCGTCTTTTAACCAGGGTTTTAAGTATGAGAACGTAAGCCTGCTGTTTAAGGATGGTAAGATCATCGAGGCGACGTCCAACGATACCAAGAGAATCAATCAGATTTTCGACACGGATGAAGGAGCGCGCTATGTAGGAGAATTCTCACTGGGTGTGAATCCTTATATCAACCATTCCATGGGGGATATCCTGTTTGATGAAAAGATTGCGGGATCAATGCACTTTACGCCGGGCAGCTGCTACGATGACGCATACAACGGAAATGAAAGCGCTGTCCATTGGGACCTCGTATTGGTGCAGACGCCTGAAATGGGCGGCGGCGAGATATGGTTTGACGACGTGTTGATCCGCAAGGATGGTATGTTTGTTGTAGATGAGCTGAAAGGGCTCAATCCGGAAAACCTGAAATAGTAAGAAGAGATCAGTTCACGGGAGATGGCAATTTTCTGCAAACGCTGCAAGCGTAGAAATCTGAGGAACTGCAATAAAAAAGCTCTTTGCAAAATGCAAAGAGCTTTTTGTATGTCACGATTTGGGTTATCTGATTCACGCCTTGTTATCGCAGCCGAGAACATCAACGATCTTGTGGGCAACCATTTGCTTGATCGCTTCACGTGCCGGTTTCAGGTACTGGCGCGGATCAAAATCTGCAGGATGCTCTGCAAAATATTTGCGGATCGTACCCGTCATTGCAAGACGCAGGTCAGAGTCGATGTTGATTTTGCATACAGCGCTTTCCGCAGCCTTGCGGAGCAGGTCTTCCGGAACGCCCTGTGCGCCGGGCATATCCCCGCCGTATTTATTGATCATTTCTACAAATTCAGGAATAACAGAGGATGCGCCATGCAGAACAATCGGGAACCCGGGAAGGATTTCCGTTACCTTTTCAAGGATGTCGAATCTCAGCTTCGGTTCGCCTTTGAATTTGAAAGCGCCGTGGCTTGTGCCGATTGCGATCGCAAGGCTGTCAACGCCTGTTTTGCTTGCGAATTCATAAACCTCTTCCGGTCTTGTGTAAGAGGAATCCTCAGCGGAGACCTGAACTTCGTCCTCAACGCCCGCAAGTCTTCCAAGCTCGCCTTCAACCACTACGCCGCGGTCGTGAGCATACTCAACAACGCGCTTTGTAACAGCGATGTTTTCCTCGAAAGGAAGGTGGGAGCCGTCGATCATGACGGATGTAAATCCGCCGTCGATGCAGGATTTGCAGGTCTCAAAGCTGTCGCCGTGATCAAGGTGAAGGCAGATTGGCAGACCTGTCTCTTCCAGTGCGGCCTCAACGAGTTTTGTGAGATAAATCGGGTTCGCGTAGTTGCGCGCACCCTTGGAAACCTGAAGGATCAGCGGTGCGTTCAAATCTTTTGCAGCTTCCGTGATTCCCTGGATGATCTCCATGTTGTTCACATTGAAAGCGCCGATCGCATAACCGCCCTTATAGGCTTTTTCAAACATTTCTTTGGTAGTAACTAATGGCATATACAAACTCCTCCTTAAATTATATTCCATTGACGTATTTCATTATACTATCCGCCGCAAAAAATAACAATAGCGCGGGGAGCAAAACATTTTGGAAAAGAGGCCCTTTATATATGAAAATGTTACGACCGGGAATCAGCGAACATGATATGGCGTTGGAAGTGTGAAAAAACACTCAAAAGCTGTTGCAAAACGGGACATAATCACATATAATGAAATATGTACGCAAAATAAAGCACAATTTATTTTAATATTTTTAGGAGGGTTTCACAATTATGGCTATTAAAGTTGGCATTAACGGCTTTGGCAGAATCGGCAGACTGGTTTTCCGTGCTTCGACGAAAAACCCGAACATCCAGGTAGTGGGGATCAACGATCCTTTCATCGATCCTGAGTATATGGAATATATGCTCAAATACGATACGGTTCACGGCAGATTTGACGGTGAAGTATCCCATAAAGATGATGCAATCATTGTAAATGGAAATGAAATCAAAGTATTTGACAAAATGAACCCGGTTGAAATTCCGTGGGGAGAAATCGGTGCGGATTACGTTGTGGAATCCACAGGCGTATTCACAACGACAGATAAAGCAAAGGCTCATCTTGAAGCCGGTGCAAAACAGGTTGTTATCTCCGCTCCGTCTGCGGATGCTCCGATGTTCGTAATGGGCGTTAACAACAAAACATATGATCCGTCCATGACGATCGTTTCCAACGCATCGTGCACGACGAACTGCTTGGCTCCGCTTGCTAAGGTTATCAACGACAACTTTGGCATCAAAGAAGGCCTTATGACGACAGTTCACGCAACGACGGCAACACAGAAGACGGTTGACGGTCCTTCCAAGAAGGATTGGAGAGGCGGCAGAGGCGCTGCGTTCAACATCATTCCTTCTTCCACAGGCGCTGCAAAAGCGGTTGGCAAGGTTATTCCGGAACTGAACGGTAAGCTCACTGGTATGGCGTTCCGCGTACCGACGGCTGACGTTTCGGTTGTAGACCTCACCTGCGTGCTCGAGAAGGGCGCTTCTTATGACGAAATCAAGGCTGCAATGAAGAAAGCTTCCGAGTCGGAAGAATTCAAAGGTATTATCGGCTACACCGAAGACGCTGTTGTATCCTCCGACTTCATCACAGACGCAAGAACATCCATCTTCGACGCCGCTGCTGGTATCAGCCTCAACGACAATTTTGTGAAGCTGGTTGCTTGGTATGACAACGAGTGGGGTTATTCGAACAAAGTGCTGGATTTGATTTCTTATATCGATTCTGTGAAATAACTTCGCTGCGCTTCGTTGAAACGCGCTTCGAAGAAGGGCGTGAAGCACTTGTTATAAGTGACAATCATGTGCGCTTGAGCGGTATGGCATCTTTGGGAAAAGACACTAAAATCTTTTGGCATGACAGGAAAAACCGCTTCAAGTACGATAACTGTTGGTAAAGGCACATCGGCAAGTGCGTGTTACCAAACCGTTATCATAACAGACAAAATAAGCACCTTTCTTAACGGGTTTGTATTCGGAAAGAAAGGTGCTTTTTATGCCTGATACTTTGAAAATCGGTTAAAAAAGTTTATAAAAAGTTAAATAAATAGAACAAATTATGTAGTATAATAATACTTAATATAATGTCGGAAAAGGATATGTTATGAATAAGAAAAAACTAATTTGGATTATTGTTATAGTGGCAGCTGCTGTTATTTGCATTGCTTTGGTGCTATCAAACTCTCAGCAAAAGAACGCGAAGCCATCTGAGATTTCCGCTAGAGAATCTGAAGTGCCAGTGCAGGAGTCTAAAGCCGCAGCAAATAGTCAATTACCATCTGCAGACCCATCTGCTTCTGCCGCTCCTTTAACAGAAAATAGTGAAGTACAATACAATGGCAACAAGATTGATTACCAATACCATGACGAAATTTCAGATACAGATAAGAGTGTGGTTGTCGATGTTGATGGAAAAAGCGATCTGAAGTATGGACTTAGTGTCGTAGCGGAGCAGATGTTTGGAGAAGCTTTGGAGAATAGTTCGATTAACCCAAATTCGATAAAACTTGAAAGCGGAAATCTTTATATTGATTTTAAGTTAGATATTTATGATCTGAATATGGGCAGTACAGGAGAAAACTCATTGCTTGAGGGGGTGGCGAACGTTTATCTGGATAACATGAAAGAGGTCAAGGCAGTATTTTTTAGTGTGGATGGGAACGATTATTCTTCCGGTCATATTGAAATTGATAAGAACGAGCCATTTAAGAGCAAATAATTTTTTAATGTTTTTTACTTCTTTGGGTGCGCAAACGCTCGAGACGTTGGGTCATAGTTTCGTTGTTTTCAGGCATGACGATTTCCTTGTCAGCCACGGATTTACAAACATTTGTACCCATACCAACTGTGACGTTTTTCCCGATAGAAATGCCATTCATAATATTGCTGTTGATTCCGATCCAACTGTTTTCTTCTAATTTAGTACTGCCACCAATAACAGCTCCAGCAGTAATAACTGTATTTTTACAAATTATATCATTATGACCAATGTGGCAATGATCATCAATTTTTACGAAGTCACCAATATATGTTGGGTCAATGGTTCCTGACGCTACAGTTGTGACGGCACCGATTTCGACATTGTTTTCAATCAAGACACCACCAAGATGAGGAATGCGAATATTATTTCCTTCGGGGTCTTTTTCTATTCCAAAGCCATACCCGCCTATTACGGCATTTTCCCGTATGATACAATAATCTCCAATTTTCACTTTGGGATTGATTATGGCGCCAGGCATTATAATACTATGATTGCCGATGGACACATCGTTATAAATTACAGCACCTGGCCCTAAAACTGTGTTTTTCCCAATAGATGCTTTTTGACTCACATATGCCCCGCCAATATTTTGAAATTCAGGATTGGGCGCAGGATTGTTTTTTAATATAAAGTGAAGTATACGCGCATATTCATAACGGGGATTGTCGCAAAAAATGATAGCACTTGCCGGAGAAATAACATAATTTTTATAATTTGTATTTACAAGCATTAAACAGTTTTTTATAGTTTGTATTTTGCAGACATAATCTTCTTTAAAAGAGTTAAAAAAAAGCAAAGAATAATCTATCGGTTTCTGGGCAGTTGAAATACCAGCGATATGTTCAATCATATGCGCAGGGTATAAAATATCATAATCACTAAATTTATTAAGAAGTATTTGTATGTCAACATTAAAATCGAAATCCATATTTCCCCCTCGGTCAGAAGTTATATTTTGATTATAGGCAGGATTCTCTAAAAATGCAAGAGTTGAAAACAGGTTGTTATTTTGCATGGATTAGGATATAATAATTTAAGTATGGAAAAGAAAATAGAATTTACGTATCAAGCGTATCAGGCGTTGCTGAACTTAATAAAAGAAAATGGATATCAATATAGCAACTATAATGATTATTCAACAAAAAAAAAGGTTGTTATATTACGTCACGATATAGATTATTATTTGGAATATGCTTTGCGTTTTGCTGAAATTGAGAATGAAAATGGGGCGCAGGCTGTTTACTTTGTGGAAATATCATCTGAATTTTATAATGTTTTTTCAAAAAGAAACACAAAGATAGCACAAGATATACTTGATCTGGGTCACGTTATTGGCTTGCATTTTGATAGAACGAAATATGGAACCAATTTTGATGTAACGAATCCAGAATATAGAAAACGTATATGTGAACAACTAGATATTTTAGAGCAAGCGATTGGTAAAAAGATAAGATGCCTTTCGATGCACGAACCTTCCAAAGATGAATTGATTTATGATTTACAGTTGAAGAATGTAAAGAATGCATATTCAAAAGAGTTTTTTGAAGGGTTTAAATATTACTCAGATTCTGTTATGAACTGGAGGGAAGATGTTGTTGGGGGGATATGCAGTGGAGCATATGATAGAATACAGATTTTGACACATCCTTTTTGGTATGCGCAAGAAGAGGGAGATATCAAAACAATGCTGAAACGCTTTATCAATTCAGGTAATGTACAAAGGTATACTGTCCTTGAAGAAATCTGTTGTTATTTTGATCAATATATTACGGAAAAAGATCTGATTACAGAAAGGTAAATAAATGCGAATGGATTTGTCTATTGTTATTCCGGTGTATAATGAACAAGATAATGTTGAACTTTTGCGTAGTAAGATGGATGCATATCTAGGGACCGTGTCGATAAAAACGGAATTAGTTTTTGTAGATGATGGATCTGTAGATGCTTCCGTAGAGCGATTGTGCCAAAAGCCTTTTCAAAATGCGAGCGTAAAAATCATTAAGTTGTCAAGAAATTATGGGGCACATGCTGCAATTAGGGCTGGTCTGCAGAGAGCGACAGCAGATATTTGTATGATCTATTTCATGGATATGCAAGATCCACTTGAGATGATTGGCGATTTTTACAAAAAAATATGTGAAGATTATGATATCGTCTACGAAGATCGGGTGAATTATCACCAGAAAGCTAGTATAGCAAGCAAGATTTATGGAAAATTAATTAAAAAGTGGATTATTCCTGATTATCCAGAAAATGGAGTTGGGTGTTTTATGATTAATAAAAAAGTGAAAGATCAGCTAAACCAGAATGTGGAATCAAACTCCTCGCTTTATTTTCAGTTGTTTACATTGGGCTTCAAAAAAATTGGGCTTCCATATGAACCGAGAGAAAGAAAAGGTGGAAAATCACGATGGACATTTTCTAAGAAACTCAAGCTATTTGTAGATTCCTTTGTTGCATTTTCAAATGTTCCGTCACGTTTCGTAACGATTATGGGGGCAGTTTTAGCACTTGTAGGCATTATTTGGGGGCTTGCTATTATTGTAATCAAAGTTTTCAATATTATACCACTGAATGCAGGGTGGCCAACTTTGTTGGCATTATTGTTGTTTGGATTTGGGGTAACGAATCTTTCGGTTGGAATAATTGCAGAGTATTTATGGCGAACGTTGGATGTAGCTCGGAAACGTCCTGTCTTTATTATTGATGAGGAATTTTACATAAATAATTTAAAGAATGAGAAGGAGATTAAAGCGTGATTACAATAGCAAAGCCTCAAATCGGGCAGGAAGAAAAAGATGCAGTCATGGAGGTAATGGAGTCCGGGATGATTGCGTGTGGATCGGTTGTCGCTGAATTCGAACAAAAATTTACTAACTATATAGGAATGCGTTATGGAATTGCAACCACATCCGGCACGACGGCACTAGAGGTCGCTTTGCGGGCTCTTGGAATTGGTGTGGGCGACAAGGTTGTTACGACGGCTTATTCTTTCATAGCCTCTACTAATAGCATTGTATATACTGGTGCTACGCCTGTTTTTGCAGATGTTGATGAAAAAACATTCAATATTGATTTAAACTCTGCAGAAGAATGCCTGAAACAAAATCCAGATGCAAAGGCGCTTTTGGTAGTACACTTGTTTGGACAGGCATGTAATATGGATGCCGTAATGGCTTTGGCAAAAAAGTATGGTATAAAAGTAATAGAAGATTGCGCCCAGGCCCACGGCGCGATATGGAATGGGAAAAAGGTAGGCAGCTTTGGCGATGCTTCTACTTTTAGTTTTTACCCCACAAAAAACATGACAACCGGCGAAGGCGGAATGGTTCTCACTAATGATGAGGAAGTGGCGGAAAGGGCAAAGTTGCTGATTAATCATGGGATGAAAATACGCTATACGCATGATATTGTCGGTTACAATTATCGTATGACCAATATTGCAGCGGCTATCGGCTTAGAACAGTTGAAAAAATTAGATTCCTTCAATGAAACGCGCAGGGAACACGCATTATGCTACAATGAAAAAATTGCCAATTCAAATGTCGTAGCACCTTACGTAGATGAAAATGCAAAACACGTATATCATCAATATACAGTACGGGTTTTAGGTGGAAAACGTGATGATTTGATCAGGCTGTTTGAAGAAAATCAAATCGGGTATGGTATCTTCTATCCGTTCAGTATTCCGGAACAGCCTTGCTATAATCAATATAAGTTTGAGACGAATTATGCAGTAACCGATAAAATTAAAAAAGAGGTATTGTCCATCCCTGTGCATCCCGGCCTTTCGATAGGGGAAATAGAAACTGTGGCAGGTGTAATCAATCAATTATAGGGAAGGTTTTTTATGGAAGATTGTTTTGTGCATGAAACTGCACATATTGCAAACAATGCAAAAATAGGCGCGCGCACGAAAATCTGGATCAATGTTCAGGTGAGAGAAGATGTTGAGATCGGAACGGATTGCATCATCAGTAAAGATGCTTATATTGATCATGCTGTTAAGATAGGTAACAAGGTTAAAATACAAAACGGTGTTTCAGTATATAATGGAGTGACGATTGAAGATGAAGTGTTTGTTGGACCTAATGTAGCATTTACAAATGACTACTATCCACGCGCGCAAAATCCGGACTGGGAAGTGACGCCGACCCTGATTAGGAAAGGGGCGTCTCTAGGTGCAAATTGCACGATTGTATGTGGACATACGGTCGGGGAATATGCGCTTGTGGGGGCAGGAAGCGTTGTTGTACGCAACGTACCGCCTTATGCTCTTGTAGTCGGAAACCCTGCAAGGGTTGTAGGCAGAGTTTGCAAATGCGGAATGAAGGTTGATAGCGCTGGAGTTTGTCCCAAATGTGGATTTAGCATACCCGAATGTGAGGAGTGAGAGGTTTGACATTAAACGAGACGCGCAAGCCGTCAGTGGGCAATTTTGTATTTATGCACCTTTCATTTATTGTGTATTCATTTGTAGGGGTGTTATCCAAGACAGCCTCGAGTCAAGGGTTGTTTACTCCAGCGTTTTTCCTTTACGCTTGTTTTGTGCTCGTTGTACTCATGGTATATGCGCTTCTGTGGCAGCAGGTTTTAAAACACTTTACTCTGGTGAAGGCATATTCCAACAAAGGTGTGGTTGTGATCTGGAATCTGCTCTGGGCAGTGGTTTTTTTTCAGGAAGTGATCACAGTAGAGAATTTGATTGGAAGCGCTGTTATTGTAGCGGGAATTGTGGTGGTGTCATCCGATGCTAGCTAGTTATCTATTAATGATGGCAGGAGGTGTGTTTATCTCTTCGATATCACAAATACTGCTGAAAAAAAGTGCAGAAAAAAATATTGATGCGACAGGGTTTAAAGAACAGTATCTTAATAAGCTTGTGATAATTGGTTATTTTTTACTTTTTATTGCAATGCTGATTCCGCTCTATACTTATCAATTTGTACCACTTAAGTATGGAGCTGTAATCGAATCATTGGGATATGTTTTTATTATGGTATTAAGTGCTATATTCCTGAAGGAAAAGATTACCAAAAAGAAATTATTAGGAAATCTGATTATTGTTGCGGGAGTAATTATATTTAACCTGAGAATAATTTGAGAAGGTGAGAGAAGCAGAAATGTTGAATGCGGTTTTAATTGGATTTGGCTATTGGGGACCCAATATAGCGAGAAATTTAAAAGCAAGCAAAGATTTTGAACTGTGTGGTATTTGTGACGTGGATCAAAAGAAGCTGGAAAAGGCAAGGAATATTTACGGGGATAGTATTTGTTATTATTCTGATTACAAGGAAGCTATCAATGATGATTCCGTCGATATGTGTGCCGTTGCATTAAGAAATGAGATAGGGCAAATCGTTGCCCGGGAAGTGTTAAAAGCAAAAAAACATCTTTTTATGGAAAAACCGATGGCGACGAAGATGGAAGATGCTTTATTGTTGAAAGAGTTGGCGGATGAAAATCATGTTTTAATTCATGTGGACCATATATTAGTGTATCATCCGATCATTCGCAAAGTAAAGGAGATTATAGACAGCGGAGAGCTTGGAGATTTGATTTTCTTCGAGTCCAACCGGGCAAATTTGGGCCCGCATATCAAAAATGATATGAATGCTATGTGGGATCTTGCGGTACATGATCTTGCGATTCTTGATTATTTGTGCAGTGGGAAAAAGGCAAATAATGTCGAATGTATGGGGATTAAGAAGTTTGGAGAGCAGGAAGTCTTAACTTATCTCACGGTTCACTATGATGATTTTGTTGCAATGCTGAAATCTAGTTGGATTTCACCTCTGAAAGAACGGGTGATGATAATTGGTGGAACCAACAAAATGATTGTATTCAACGATTTGAAAGAATCTGAAAAGTTAATGATCTATGACAAGGGAATTGAACTCAAGGAAGAAATATTTAACGATTACGGAAAATATGAAGCGAAAGTAAGGATGGGAGATCTTTATGTGCCGAATGTGGAACAGGAAGATTCACTACTTAATAGCCTGACACATTTCGCAGACTGCATTAAAGAGAAAAAACAGTCTTCCTCAGGACCCGAGCAGGGAATGCGTGTTTTGGAAATATTGGAAAGAGCAAATAAATCCTTAAAGAGGAGTGAATAATGAGATCAAAAATAAAAAATTCCTATGTATTAGTAACTGGGGGAGCCGGTTTTATTGGGAGTCATCTTGTGGATCAATTGCTGAATGAAGGAGCGAAAAAGGTTGTTATTGTGGACAACCTTTTTGTTGGGCATAAAAGCAACATTAAGGATGCGATTAAAAAGGGCGCGATATTTATAAAGGATGATGTAGAAATTGAAGGAACCCTTGATTATATCCTACAAGATTATGAAATAGATATCGTCTTCAACTGTGCTACAAAGGCACTTAATTATTCCTTTATTAATCCACAGAATGCTTATATGACGAATGTAAACATCATGAAGAATTTATTGGAGCTTCAAAGACGGGGAGCTTTTCATACATTATGTCATTTTTCATCTTCGGAGGTCTATGGGTCAGCTGTTTACGAACCGATGGATGAGAATCATCCGTATAAAGCAACTACCACTTATGCCGCGGGGAAAGCAGCGGCTGATATAATGTTGTTTTCATATGTTAACCAGTACAAGCTGGATGCGTTCATTGTACGTCCATTCAATAATTATGGGCCGAGGCAGAACTATGAGGGCCCATTGGCAGGCATTATTCCAATTACAGCCAAACGGATTATGAACGGGGAGGCTCCAGAGATTCATGGAACAGGGATGCAATCAAGAGATTTTATTTATGTGGAGGACACTGTTGCGGCAATCCTGAAGCTATATCCAAAGATGCCGATCGGAGAGGCTGTAAACATTTCCACGAATGGCCAAATTAAAATTAAAGAGTTGATAGAAAAAATTTGTGATTATATGGATTTTAATGGGGAAATTGTATATAAAGAGCGCAGGAATGCGGATGTTGATTGCCATAACGCAAGCAATACTAAATTACATACATTGATTGATTTTGAACCGATGAGCTTTGATCGGGGATTGGCTCTGACGCTCGATTGGTACAAAAAGAATATAAATTGTAAGGAGCAAGTTGAAAAATAGAATGATCAAACTAATAAAACCATATATTTCATTTGGAGAAGTGGAAGGGGAGTTTAAGGAGATATTTGAGAGTGGTATGCTCACAAAAGGGAAATACTCATTGGAATTCCCACAAAAGATGTGCGAATATACTGGCGCAAAGTTTAGCTTTAATGCGACTTCGGCGACGACTGCGCTTGCAGTGTGTCTTGAAATTTTAGAAATTGGAGCAGGGGATGAAGTCATCGTTTCAGATTTCTCATTTCCGGCGACTGTAAATGTAGTTGAGGCGTGCGGCGCAACTCCGGTGTTTGCAGATGTGAGTCTTGATACCTACAATATGTTATCTGAAGAACTGGAACGGAAAATCACGCCCAAAACAAAAGCAGTTATTTTTGTGTGTGCGTTGGGCAATCCATCCGGATTGGATAGGATATCTGAAATATGTAAAGCATATCATATTCCACTGATAGATGACGCAGCGTGTGCCATTGGCAGTTCAGTTGGTGACATAAAAGTCGGAAATTTGACGGATATGGAATGTTTCAGTTTCCATCCGAGAAAGCTTTTAACTGCCGGCGAAGGTGGGGCAATTACGACAAACAACGAAGTGTATGCGGAAAAACTGAATGTAAAACTCGCACACGGAGCTGTGATTGAGAAAGGGAAAATGGATTTTGTATCTTATGGTTATAATTATCGTTTGCCGGAATTACAATGTTTGATGCTGCTAAAACAGTTGGAAAAGCTCGACCGGATTGTTGAAGAGCGAAAAAGTATCCAAAGAGAAATGATGGAGCAGTTGGAACCACTGGGATATAAAGTGCAGAGGTGTTCGGAAAACGCAATACATAATATTCAGAGTTTAGTTTTTTCTGTTCCCAAAGAAGTAGACCGAGATAATTTGATTTCATATTTGAAGGAAAATGAAGTCGAAAGTACGATTGGGACTTATTGCCTGTCTAACTGTACTTACTATAAAAATAAATATAGAAATGTGCAGCCTAATGCTCTATATCTTGAGCAAAATACAATTACGCTTCCGTGCTATGAAGGAGTGGATACGGAAAAAATCAGTAAAATAATTAGGAGTTATCCATGCGGGTGAATTTTGCAGAATGTGAAAAAAGAAATCTCAATGTTAATGCCTATGAAATAGTAGCTGATGAAAATGACAGTTTTGAAGAACTGAAAAATGCTATTGGTGAATTACACGAATGTGAATACTTGGTAGTAAAGACACCTGTCAATCACAAGGATTTTTTGTGGGGAATGAGCACTTTAGGATGCACATTTATGGAAAATCAGATCATTCTTGAAGTGCGGAAGAAAGGATATCGTAAAAATTTATTTTTGGAGCGTTTCAGAAAAGATATTACTCTAAAGAAGGCAGAAAGTGAACGGGAAATACAGTTTGTAACCGATGAGATTCAAAAAGAGATTTTTGATACGGATAGAATTGCGTTGGATTGTTTATTTACAATAAAAGATTCTGCAAAAAGATATGTCAACTGGACGTTGGATCATTTGGAAAAAGGCTCTTATATTATGCAGCTGGTTTATCGTCAAGAGCCGATCGGTTTTTTTATTGTTGCTCCTTCGGAGTCAGCCAGAGGATATGCAGGCCTCGCGGGTATGTATCAAAAATTTAAAAATAAAGGAATGGGGGCTTTGGTGATCCAGATGATGACGGAACATATTTTTGAAAAGGGATGTACATCAGTTTTCACAGGAGTATCTTCAAACAATAAAAGTATACTGAATATACATTTAATGCTTGGCTATGAGGTGAAAAATATGTATTATGTATATGTAAAACATCAAAAATAATATATAATAAATATATGTAATTTGTAAAAACAGGAGGGAAAAGATATGGATAATGAACTAAAATATAAAAAGGCGTTTGCGGAAGGACTTTCTATTCCAGAAGATACTGCAAAGAATGGATTGCAGTACAATACGATACCGGAATGGGATTCTGTTGGTCATATGCAGCTTATCGTGGCGCTTGAAGATGCGTTTGATATCATGATTGACACGGAAGATGTAATTGATCTAAGTTCTTACGAAAAAGGTAAGGAGATTTTAAAAAAGTATGATATCGAATTCTAAGCGTTTATTGGAAGGAAAAGTAGCGCTGATCACTGGGGCTGGAAGGGGAATAGGTGCGGCAACTGCAGAAGAATGCGCAAAACATGGAGCTATTGTATATGCGGGAGATCTTGTGGAAGGTAGCGTAGATACTATAGCGGAAGAACTTGAAAAGAAGTACGATACCCGTGTGATACCGGTCTGTTTTGATGTAACGAAAGAAGAAGAAGCAAAACGGGTAATTATGCAGATCAATAAGGAACAGCATCAACTTGACATACTGGTTAATAATGCGGGAGTTATGAAGGATGCAATTATTGGGATGATTACCAAGGAGAACATGCGCCAGATTTTTGAGGTCAATGTATTTGGAGTTATTACCATGCTTCAACTTGCCGCCAAAATAATGATGCGTAAAGGGACGGGGAGTATCATCAATCTTGCATCAATTATTGGTACAAACGGTAATGCGGGGCAGGTTGTTTATGGCGCCTCAAAAGGTGCTGTCGTAGCCCTGACCAAAAGCGCGGCAAAGGAACTCGCGCCTAAGGGTATTCGCGTGAATGCAGTTGCTCCGGGAGTAATTGAAACAGCAATGTTGCGTTCTGTAGATGATAGTTTTGTCGACGAATATTTAAAGAATGTAAAGATGGGACGTGTCGGTACCCCAGAAGATGTTGCAAAAGTAATAGCGTTTCTTGCGTCTGATATGGCGGGATATGTTACCGGACAAATCGTTGGAATTGACGGAGGGCAAGTCATTTGAGCTTCTATTCGGAGTTAGAGAGATTTGGGAATCAAGTTGCACTGATTGATCATAAAAATCAGAAGATTACATATGCTGAATTGGCGAAAAAGGCTGATAAGGTTGCCAAAAAACTCAATGGATCGAGGAATCTTGTTTTTATTTTTTGTTCAAATTCTATTGCATCTGTAGTTGCATATTTAGCATGTCTGCGTAATGGTCACGTTCCACTTTTGGTTGATCAGAAAATTAATCAGGAATTGGTGGAGCATTTGATTGAAATTTACCGACCTAATTATTTGATTATGCCTTGCTTGAAATCCACAAAAAAACCGATTTGTGAGTTTGATGAATACTGTGTTATCAAAGAAAAGGATGAACAATTGCTTCTTCATAAAGACTTAGCTTTGCTGCTTACTACCTCAGGAAGCACAGGCAGCCCTAAATTGGTTCGGCAAAGTGGAAAAAACATTGATTCAAATGCAGAATCTATTTGCAAATATTTGAAAATAGATCCTACAGAGCGTCCTATTACAACGTTGCCTATGAATTATACATACGGCCTTTCGATTATCAATAGCCATCTGAAAGCTGGAGCAACGATTTTAATGACTGACGACACTCTTATGGAGAAAAGCTTTTGGTCGTTTTTAAAAGATCAGGCTGCCACTTCTTTTGGGGGGGTGCCATATACTTACGAGATGTTGAAACGTTTGCGCTTCTTTCGTATGGAACTTCCCTCCCTGCGATATTTAACTCAAGCAGGCGGAAAACTCAATTATGAGCTGACTAAGGAATTTGTGGAAGGGTGTGCCGAAAAAAGTATTAAATTTATTGTTATGTATGGTCAAACAGAGGCAACGGCCAGAATGAGTTATCTTCCGGAGGATAAAGCACTTGAAAAATGTGGGAGTATAGGAATTGCAATTCCGGGAGGGGATTTCTCATTACAGGATGATGATGGGAAGCTAATTGAAGGGCCGGATATACCAGGTGAGCTTATATACCGTGGCTCAAATGTAACATTAGGGTATGCGGAATGTGCTGAAGACCTTGCAAAAGGCGACGAAAGAGATGGTATTCTCATCACCGGAGATATTGCAAAACGAGATATTGACGGCTATTACTATATTGTGGGGAGAAAAAAAAGATTTATTAAAATTTTCGGCAATAGGGTAAATCTGGATGAAGTTGAACAGATTCTTAAGAACAAAGGTTTTTTATGCGCGTGTACAGGACAGGATGACAAAATGATGGTCGCTGTTGCCGATGAAAAAAGCATTGGCGAAATCGCACAACTTCTTTTTGAAATGACAGGGCTTAACAGAAATGCATTCTTGATAAAGTACATTCCAGAAATACCAAAAAACGAGGCAGGCAAAGTAATTTATGCGAAATTGCTGGAGGAATTCTAATATATGTTTGACATAGAAGAATTATACGGTATTGAACCATTTTCATTAAGCAAAGACGAAAAGGAGCGTGAAATGTTTAACGCTCTTTCTTTCCTAACAAAAAGACACTATAAGTATTGCCCGGAATATAAACTAATGCTTGATGCAATGGGTTTTCAACTTGAAAGCATGGAGAAAGTATCTGATGTTCCCTTTCTACCAGTGCGACTTTTTAAAGAATATTCGTTAAGAAGCGTTGAAAAAGAAAATATACAGAAAACAATGACATCTTCGGGCACAACGGGGCAACGTGTTTCAAAAATATTTTTGGATAAATATACTTCTACGAATCAAACAAAAACCTTATCCAAAATTATGACATCATATTTGGGAAAAAAACGCCTTCCAATGCTGATTATTGATTCAAGTGCAGTGCTTAAGGACAGGAATATGTTTTCTGCGCGTGGCGCTGGAATTTTGGGCTTCTCTATGTACGGATATGACCAAACTTATGCACTTGACGAGAATATGCAGCTTCGAACAGATGAAATCAAGAAATTTCTTAATAAGCATAAAGATGAACAGATTCTTATGTTTGGATTTACCTTTATGATTTGGCAGCATTTTTGCCAAAAAATGATCGAAGAACACTTGGAATTTGACTTTTCGAAAGGGATATTAATTCATGGTGGGGGATGGAAAAAACTGGCGGAACAGGCGGTTTCAAATAATGTATTTAAAAAAACTTTAGCGACCTCCTGTGGGGTGAAAAAGGTATATAATTATTATGGAATGGTAGAACAGACTGGTTCTATTTATATGGAATGCGAACAAGGGCATCTTCATTCATCTATATATTCCGATATTATTATCCGCCGTTCAAAGGATTTTTCGGTTGCCGATATTGGTGAAGATGGAATTGTACAGGTAGTTTCTGTTTTGCCCTATAGCTATCCCGGACATTCACTCCTAACAGAAGATGATGGGGTGCTTTTAGGAGAAGACGACTGTCCCTGCGGAAGAAAAGGGAAATATTTTAATATTCACGGCAGACTAAAAAATGCGGAGATCAGGGGGTGCAGTGATACTTATGCAGCAAAAATTAAGTGATATAGCGATATATCCAAAACAATTCAGTGAAAGTAAAATACTTGGTGCAAAGGTCAGGGTGCCTTTTGCAGATAGTACTGTTAATTTTTTAAATGAAATATCAAAGAAATTAATGCGCGATAAGCGTTCGCGTGAATTTTCAGATATTATTACATTAGCTTTTTGGATTAGAAAATCAAATATTGAAAAATTAAAAATGGATTTTTTTCAAAACCATCCTAAAAAGACGATGTTGGGACGGGGAATCGTTTTTCATATTGCTCCTGGCAACGTGGCTGTGAACTTTGCATATTCTTTTTTTACGGGTTTGCTTGCAGGGAATAATAATATTGTCAAACTGGCGCCCAAAGAGTTTGAACAGACAGGTATCGTTTTGGATGCGATTAAAACGGTATGCGAAATGCCGGAATATACAGAGATCGCGAACGGTACGGCGATTGTAAAATACGCGATAGATGATGAAATAACCACTTATTTTTCGAGCATTTGTGACGCAAGGATAATGTGGGGGGGAGATGTAACTGTTAATGCGATTAGGTCTTATCCCTTACCTCCCCGCAGCACTGAAATCATGTTTGCGGACCGCTATTCCTTTAGTGCAATTAAAGCAGATGAAGTTTTGAAAGCAGACGATATTTCAGAAATCGCGCTTGGGTTTTATAACGATACTTATCTGATGGATCAAAACGCTTGCAGTTCGCCGCGAATGGTCGTCTGGCAAGGAGCAGATCAACAAGTGGAACAAGCGAAGTCAAAATTCTGGAATGCGGTTCACAGAGTAGTTGAGAGAGAATATCAGATGGAGCCTACTTTAGTCATTGATAAATATACAAGGATTTTTCAGGATGCAATCGAGCGAAAAAAGATCAAGAAGGAAAATGATGGGGATAATTTAATAACACGTATCCAAATTGAAAAATTACCATCTGATGTGGAAAATATACGTTGTGCAGGAGGATATTTTGTAGAAACAACTGTAAAAAATTTAAATGAGATTGCACATATTGTAAATAAAAAGTATCAGACTATGACATATTATGGATTCAGACAAGATGAACTTAGGAATTTTGTGATGGAAAACTCCCTGAGGGGAATAGATCGAATCGTTCCAATGGGACAGGCACTTGCATTTGGGTTGATTTGGGATGGATATGACTTGGTTTCCAACCTTTCCAGAATATGCGATGTGCTTTGATAAGTTCACAGATAAATAAGAGTAGGTAAATGAGGGATATATGGAAAAGACAATTCAGATAAATCAAAAAACAGAAACATTTAAAAATATATTGACATACGTTTTGGCGGCATCAATTTCCCTTGCCGCTGTTTGTTTTTCTGCCAAGGTGTGGATGATTGACCTGAATATTCCGATTGTGAGTGGCGGGGATTCGTTGTGGATTAGTACAACAGTAAAAAATTTTGTAGATGGGGGAGATTTTTACCATTATGTAAACCTTGGAATGCCCTTCGATGGAGCAGACCGGTTCATATTTCCTGTAACGTCTTATGTCTCGCTGGGGATACTCAAACTGATGTCTTTTTTTTCATCAAATTATGGATTGGTTTTGAATCTTTATGCAATAGGGACTTTCCCTCTTACTGCAGTAATTGCGCTTTTCGCCTTGAGACGTTTGAAAATATCACGCATTATTGGCTGTATGGCGGCAGTTTTATATGCGACGCTGTATTATCACTATGTAAGATTTGAAGGGCATTTACATGTAGCTAGTTATTTTATGATTCCGCTTATTTGCGTGGCAGCTTTCTGGGTTATGCGGGGAGAATTAATAAAGCCTGTAATGGAAGATGGAATGCAAAGCAAACTAAATAAACTATTCGGAAAATACGATGCTGGAAAATTGTGTTTTTGTGTTATTGCCTGTATCGGAGTTGGATTTAGCGAAGCCTATTATCAAATGTTTTCTTTGATGATAGTATTTTTCGTAGGCCTTTATGCATGGATTTCACAAAAAAATTATAGACACTTTATCGTAGCGTTGATAATGATTTTTGTAATCATTTGTTCTATGTTGCCGTGGATGTTTTTCTCGTTTTGGGGATCTGGAAGCGATTATTCAGGGTTTATGAGTGCGACCAGAAATGCTGGAGATGTTGAAATTTATGGTTTGAAATTTACTCATCTTATCCTGCCGAACGGCCAAAGCCGAATTCCGGCTTTGGCGGCATTTACAAACAATTATATTAGTGAGACTCCACTCAACAACGAGAACGGTACAGCTTCTCTTGGAATTGTTGCAAGTATTGGTTTTCTCTATTCGCTATTTGTGGTGATGTTCCAAAAACTCAGGAAAAATGATAAGGATATCGAATATTGTGGAAAAATAAATTTATATATGTTTTTGCTTGCTACAATTGGTGGTATTGGTTCTTTGATCGCTTTTATCTTCCCTGTGACGTCAGCGGCCCGTTGCTACAACCGAATGAGTATCTTTATTGCGTTTTTTTCTTTGCTTGCTATCTGTTACCTGTTACAGCGAGTACAAAAAAAAATCAAAAAGAAGAGTGCCATGGCTATCTTCTTGGCAGGAGTTGTTGCGCTTATGATGTTTGGGGTGTATGATCAGAATCCGGGAAAGCCACTTTCATCACAGCAAAAGAATCAAGAATTTATGCAAAAAGCGCAATATTTTGAAAATATTCAGCAGGAGCTTCCTCAAAATGCAAAAATGCTTCAGCTTCCGGTTGTTTCAAGTGGTATTTATTCAGACTATAATGAAATTGGAGCTTATGAATCCTTGTGGCCGTATATATTATCAAAAGATTTAAAATTTTCTTATGGTGCTGATGAGGGGAGCTACGAGGAAGCATGGCTTTATAGTTTGGAAAGACAGCCGACGGACAAAATGGTTCGAGATGCTGTGATCGTAGGGTTTGATGGCATCTTAATTGACCGATATGGGTATCTGAATAGGGATACTGGTCTGCTGGAGAAAAAAATTGCCTCAATAACAGGGGATGAACCTTTGGTCAGCCAAGAAGGAAGATATGCTTTCTTTAATCTTGCCGATTATGCGCAGATTATGAGAATGCAGTATACAGAGGGAGAATTAAACGCAATGAAGGATGAATTGCTACATTCAGTTGTTATAAGTTATAATAGCGGCTTTTATCCGGTGGAACCTCAAGAAAATGGAGAAACAAGTCGATGGGCAATGGAGGAAGCATCGCTTAAAATTGAAAATAGGACGGGTGAAGCTCAAAATGTCCGCGTCAGTATGAGTGTAAGCACGATATATGACCAACCGTACACGCTGACTGTTCGAAATGATGGTTGTGACATCGAAAGGTTTGAAACGACGAGTGAAATGAAAGAGTGCCTATTTGATATTACAGTTGAACCTGGCACTACAATAATAGAGCTTTCATCGGATATTCCAAGGCCAGATCCTGGTTTGGATCCGCGAGATTTACATTTTATGATTAGGAATCTCAACTTGGAAATAGTTGGAATTTAAATATGAGATTGAAAACACTTTCAAATATTAACAAAAAATGAATTGAAGTTTACAAATGCGTAATATATAATATATATTATTTATACTTATGGAGAGTATTTGTGAAACGAACGTTTGGACTGTTCTTTGAGAGGGGATAAGATGGAAACAAGAAAAATATGGGCGCCTATTGCATTTGTAATGGCGGTTATGTTGTTGGTTACGGTGCTGATACCAGCTACGCCACTTGGCAGTATTGCAAAGGCGGCGAGTAATAGCGATTTTGTTATTGTGATTGATCCGGGGCATGGCTACAAAGATGGAAAAACCGATTCGGGCGCTGTCGCGCCGGACGGAACGAAGGAATCAACATTGAGTCTTTCTTTGGCATATAAAATTGCTACTCAGCTAAAAAATAAGGGGTATACGGTTTATTCAACACTTCCGGTAGGAGGGGATATTCCCAACCTGATGACAGGGCCTAATATTAGCCTGAAGGGAAGGGCGGAAGCCGCCAATTCTGTTCGTGCGAATCTTTTTATTTCCGTGCATCACAACTCAACTGGCAATGGGAGTTTTAACTCAGCATGTGGCACTATGGTTCTATATGATGGGTTGCAAAATGCAAGCGGGATGCGTGCGGCGTCAGAGAATCTCGCACGGAAAGTGTACAATTCTGTAGCATCGTTAGGATATACGAAAGGAAACAGAAGTCAACCTGTCGTCAATCAGGGGGCTGATGTATTGAGGTATAATAATGCACCTTCAATTACGCTGGAAGCGGGGTTCCTTACCAACCAGGATGAACTGACCCGACTAAAAGATGGTAACTATCAACAGGCAATGGCTGTTAAAGTGGCGGACGGGGTTGATAGTTATATTGCTTCGTATAATGATAACGAAGCTCCGACTGGCGGTCCTGTACTGAACAGCGGAACACCAACAAATGTGAATACGTTTGCAGTAGAAGTATTCAATGTGATTGATAAAAGTCCAATTGCCAGTGTCCGGTTTGCAGTTTGGAATAGGAATAAACCGCAGGCAGAAACCTTGCAATGGTTTGAAGCGAGCGATTGTGGCAACAACAAATGGGGAGCAAATATAAGTCTTGCAAGTTTTGGAAATATTGAAGGTACTTATGATGTCGAAGTTTATGCGTCTGATATTATGGGGAACAGGGAGTGTATTGGCAAAACCGCAGTTACTTATAGTAATGACCAGGTGCCACCAACAGGAGGGCCAGTATTAAACAGTGGGTCACCAACTGCAATAAATACATTTGCTGTAGAAGCGTATAATGTGGTAGATGATAGAAGTGGTATTTCCAGAGTGCAATTTGCAGTTTGGTTTAGAGACAAACCGCAGGCGGAAACCTTGCAATGGTTTGAAGCGGGTGACTGCGGCAACAACAAATGGGGAGCTAACATAAGTCTTGACAGTTTCGGAAATATTGAAGGAATATATGACGTAGAGGTATACGCAACCGATGGAGTGGGGAATAGAGGTTATATAGGGCGTACTGCGGTAGAATACCAGAGTACAAAAGATACGCAAGGGCCGACAGGCGGGCCGGTGCTCAACAGCGGAACGCCGACAACTGTAAATACGTTTGCAGTGGAGGCGTATAATGTAACAGATCCATCAGGCGTATCGAAGGTCGAGTTTGCGGTGTGGGATAGGTACAAGCCACAGGCACAAACGTTGCAGTGGGTTCAGGCAGGCAACCTTGGGAACAACAAATGGGGCGCGAATATCAGCCTTAATAGTTTTGGGAATGTGCCAAGCGTTTATGACGTAGAGGTGTATGCGTACGATGGAGTAGGCAACAAGGAATGTATTGGCAAGACGGCGGTGGAATACCAAAAAGATACGCAAGGGCCGACAGGCGGGCCGGTGCTCAACAGCGGAACGCCGACAACTGCAAATACGTTTGCAGTGGAGGCATATAATGTAACAGATCCATCAGGCGTATCGAAGGTCGAGTTTGCGGTGTGGTATCGCAATCTGCCACAGGCACAAACGTTGCAGTGGGTTCAGGCAAGCAACCTTGGAAACAATAAGTGGGGTGCGAACATTGATGTGAGAAAGTTTGGAAGCTATCTTGGTGTTTATGATGTTGAAGTATATGCGTACGATGGAGTAGGCAACAAGGAATGTGTCGGCAAAACAGCGGTAGATGTACAATATCATGATCCTTCTCAGTATGATATTAAGGGGGTGTCCTCCGTGACGGCCCAGCAGCTCTATAACTACTATGTGAAGAAAGTAGGAGCGGCAAGCTATCCTTACGATTATACAGGCATTAATTTGCTCCAGTTCTGTGAACTTTATGTTCAGGATGCGCAACGATATGGAATAAAGCCTGAGGTGGCGTTCGCGCAAATGGTCCACGAAACGAATTTCCTGAAGTTTACGGGAGATGTAAAGGTTGGACAGTTTAATTTTGCAGGACTTGGAGCTACAGGTGGAGGAAATCCCGGAAATAGCTTTGCGACGGTTCAAGAGGGGATCAGGGCCCATATCCAGCATCTGTATTGTTACGCATGCAAAGATGCTGTTCCATACGGCGATCAGATTGTTGATCCACGGTGGAATTACGTCACCAGAGGAAGCGCACCGACAGTCGAGCTATTGAGTTTAAGATGGGCGACAAGCGTAGCGTATGGGGAAAAAGTAATGGGCCATGTGAATGGCATTCTGGCTTGCCCGACTACGATGACGGCAACTTTTGGCATGGATATTCTGGATGCACCGGCCATAAATGAACTTCCCACTCAGGAGCCGATGCCTGAGTCAAGCGTCATACCGGAATCCGGTGTTGAACCAACACCTGAACCAAGCGCCGAGCCGACGCCTGAGCCGAGTCCAACCTCAACTGTTTCGCCTGAAGTGGAAACAGGACGAAGTATAATAAAAGAAGCTTCGGCCGCAGACAAACAGAAGATGCTTGAAGTTTATTGTGACGAGATTTCATTGAGAAATCGAAGCGAGGAAGGCGGGAAATATGATATAGACGGTTTTCCGACCAAGTATGGAATTACTTTGGAGCAACTTGTAAATCTTTACTATGATGAGGCATCCATTGAAGGTGTAGATCCCAAGGTTGCTTTTGCACAGGCGATGATCGAGACAGACTTCTTTGAAAAAGACACTTATAATGTAGGCGGCTTTGCAGAAGACGGTTTCAGTAATATTGAAACTGCAGTCCGGGCACAGGTGCAGCATCTGAAATGTTATGCTTCGGATAATCAATGTATCAACAGCGTTGTTGATCCTGAGTGGTCGGATGATATCAGGAAAAAAGCTGATACTGTGGAAAAACTGCAGGGAACATGGTCAAGCACAAAAGGATATGCTCAGAATATCTTAAAGATTTTGGAAAAAATGAACTAAATATAGAAGTTAAAAAAGTGCTCTTGTCTCTGCTGGCAAGAGCACTTTTCATTAGAAACGATTGAAATAAAGAGGAAAGAATAGTATAATAATATGCAAATATGCTGAAAGCAATAAAACAGCAGAATAGATTGCTATGGAGGATAGAATGAAGAAAGCTCTGATTACGGGGATCACGGGACAAGACGGCTCTTATTTGGCAGAATTGCTGATTGGAAAAGGATATGAAGTATACGGAATCATGCGCCGCAAGAGTATTGTGGATTATGGAAACGTTGATCATTTGAAAGAAAAAATACATTTTATCTATGCAGATATGACAGACTGTGTATCGCTTATTAATGCGATGAAGATTGCAATGCCGGATGAGGTATATAATCTTGCTGCTCAGTCGTTTGTTGCAACTTCATGGGAACAGCCTTTGGCAACAGCTGAAATTGATGGTGTAGGAGTGACAAATATACTGGAAGCAATGCGCATTATAAAACCGGAGGCTAGGTTTTATCAGGCGTCTACCTCTGAAATGTTTGGGCTCGTGCAGGAAATACCACAAAGTGAACAAACTCCATTTTATCCAAGAAGTCCTTATGGTGTTGCAAAGTTATATGGCCATTGGATTACCAAGAATTATCGGGAAAGCTTTGATCTTTTTGCGTGTTCCGGAATCCTCTTTAATCATGAAAGCGAGAGACGTGGACTTGAATTTGTAACACGTAAAATTACAAATGCTGTTGCAAATATTTACGAGGGGAATCAGGAGTGTCTTGAACTTGGTAATATGCAGGCAAAAAGAGACTGGGGGCACTCAAAAGATTATGTGAGAGCGATGTGGCTTATGTTGCAGCAGGAGAAGCCGGATGATTATGTGATTGCAACGGGAGAAACTCGGACAGTACATGAATTTGTTGACGCTGCCTTTGATGTGGTAGGAATTTCACTCGAATGGCATGGAGAGGGAGCTGGAGAATATGCGGTCAACAAGTCAAATGGGAAGACGGTCGTGAAAGTGAATCCGGCATTTTTTAGACCAGCTGAAGTAGAACTGCTCTTAGGAAATCCTGAAAAAGCAGAAGAAGAACTTGGTTGGAAGCGAGAAATAGAGTTTCGGGAGCTTGTGAGACGCATGGTTGAAAATGATCTTAGAATTGTTAGGGAATCGAAATAATGAGTCAGCGAGCATTGATAACCGGAGTGAACGGTTTTGTTGGGACTTATCTGGAACAGGAGTTGTATCAAGCGGGCTATGAAGTAATTGGAACAGATTTACAGGGAAGAGCAGTAACTGCTGATTTGCTGAATAAGGAAACAACAAAGAATCTGGTGAATGATATTGCGCCGGATTATATTTTTCATTTGGCGGGGCAGGCATCCGTTGCGCTTTCATGGCAGAATCCGCAGATGACGGTTGATGTTAACGTAATAGGCACATTGAATTTACTTGATGGAGTAAAAATTGCAGATAAACCAATACGGATTGTTGTTATAGGCTCATCGGATGAATATGGAAAAGTGAAAAAAGAAGATTGCCCGATTTCCGAACGATTTGAGCCACATCCGGAATCTCCATATGCTGTCTCAAAATATATGCAGGAAAAAATGGCTTTGCTCTATCAAACGGCTTATGGAATGGATGTCGTATTAACACGTTCTTTTAATCATACGGGACCTGGGCAGAAAAAAGGCTTTGTAATACCAGATTTTGCTTCGCAAATTGCACGAATCGAAAAGGGCGCAGAGCCTGTTTTGCGTGTCGGGAATCTGAATGCACGGAGGGATTTTTCTGACGTAAGAGATATTGTCCGGGGATATCGGTTATTGGCGGAAACCGGGAAGTGCGGAGAGATTTATAATATTGGTGCCGGAAAATCGTATCAGATTGCGGAGATATTGAGAATACTTGTTTCGTTGGCAAAAATTAAAATTGATGTAATTGAGGAACCGGAAAAGATGAGACCGATTGATACGCCGTTGATTTTGGCGGATATTGAGAAAATTAGAAGAGATACGGGATATGTGCCAAAGTTTAGAATTGAAGATACATTGAAAGATACTCTTGATTATTGGAGAAATAATTAGTCATTTAAGATATAGAAAGCTGAGCAATATATGGGAATATGGAGCAAATTAAAAAATTCAAAAGAAAACCGTAGAATCTTGAAACAAAAATTGGCAGATCCTTTTAAAGAAAGTGTCGATTTATCAACATTGATGCAACTTAAAGATGAATGCTTTTTGGAGGCAGCGATCCCCATGCTTTTTCACAGGGAGGTTGGTGATGGAGAAAAAGCGCTTTTGGAAATGCTGAAGAAGGGAGTCGCCAGAGGGGCTATACTTTATATCCTTTTTAGCTCCGCTGAGATGGATGTGTCAAGAAGTATAAAGGATTTCGAACAATATGAAAAGGCATATTTGCAGTATCGAAGGAATAAACGGATTACTGGTTTGCCTGTTATCAACTATATTACGGCCCTTGCAACTGCTCCGATAAGGTTGAAGAAGGTCGAAAGCCTTGCAGCAGAAAGAGCAGCGGATTCTTTTTATATTGGGAAAGAGCTTAAGAAGCTTGAAAAACTCGAGATTTTAGATAGCCGATTAGAGTCCCAGAAAAGTCAACTGGAATCAATTGAGGCGATCAATCGACAAGGGCTTGGTAAACTTGATTATGTACAAGCATGGCAGGAAGAACGCCATATCTATAATCAGCAGTGGCAGGAAGAGAAGCTGGACTATATGCAGGAATGGCAAGTTAACTCCACTCGGGATAAAACTACGTTCACATCTTTGCCTGGCGGTGTAATTGTTGTGAAAACTGATGAAATGATATTAGGGGTTCCATCGGATGATTGGCGGCTTGCTGCATGCCTTTCTTTTGGAAATCATTTGGAGCCGGGGACGGAAGCGTGGCTGAAATCTTTCCTGAAAAAGGGGATGACGGTAGTGGATGTGGGAGCTAATATTGGCATATTGTCTATTCTTATGGCAAGACAAATTGGTGATTCAGGAAAATTGTATGCATTTGAACCGACAAAAAAAACCTATGAAATTTTGCGTCACAATCTTGCGCTGAATGGATTTGAAGGAGCAAAAAATATTACTGTTTTTCATAAAGCGTTAGCAGACAAAGACGGTGAGACTGAATTTGTGGAATATCAGGTATGCGGGCATAATTCTATGTACCACATGGACGAAGAAGCGGTTAATATCACAAAAGTATCGATGAGCAGTATGGACTCGCTGTTAGGAAATGAAAAAATTGATCTCGTGAAAATCGATGTTGAGGGTGCAGAACCTCTGGTCTTGGAAGGCATGAAAGATATTATTGAAAAGAATCCTGAATTGCGGATTATATTAGAATTTACCCCTGATAATTTATTGCATGCAGGGATCCAACCAATAGAATTTTTACAGAAATTAATGGAAAGCGGATTCCGAATTCAATGTATTAATGAAGAAACAGGATCTCTGGAAGAAATTTTTACAGATAAATTGATTAACAAAGTGTCTTCAAATTTACTGTTGCATCAATATGATTTTAGGATTCATTGAAGAAGAGACATAATTAGGAGAAAAAATGAAACAAATTAAAGAACTATGGGCATATAGAGGAATGATATGGAGTCTTGTAAAAAAAGACCTCCGAACAAGATATAAAGGATCGGTACTGGGATTTTTGTGGACATTTATAAATCCGCTGTTTCAGCTGCTCATTTACACATTTTTATTCTCGATCGTAATGCGTAATCCAAATATTGATAATTATGCGATGTTTTTGTTTGTTGCGTTGGTGCCTTGGCTTTTTTGTTCTACGGCGATCACGGAGGGCTCGCGCTCGATTATTGCGTCTTCAGGATTGGTTCAAAAAATATATTTTCCAAGGATGGTTTTGCCAATTGTTACCGTGTGTAGCAATTTTATGAATATGCTTTTTTCGTTTGTGATCGTAATTTTAGCTCTGCTTATTACTGGGATAGGAATATCCTCTACAATATGGGTGCTTCCAATTATTATGGTAATTGAATTTTTCTTTGTTCTGGGATTGGTTCTGATTTTTTCTGCAATCACGGTTTATTTTAGGGATTTGGAACATATACTGGGTATCGTTACAATGGCATGGATGTACCTGACGCCTATTCTGTACTCAATTGATATGGTACCCGCCGCAATCGTTCCGATCATGTATATCAATCCAATGACGGGAATTATTCTATCATATCGTGATATCTTATATAATAAAGTAATGCCGGATTTCAGCAATCTTTTTTTAGCAGTAATATTTGCCGTCATATTTGTAATAGTTGGTTATTTTGTATTCCAAAAATTGCAAAAGAAATTTGCGGAAGAGCTGTGAGGAGTTTTTAATGGAAATTATTACACTGAAAAATGTTACTAAAAAATTCAAGGTATATGCTGATCGCGCTTTTACACTTAAGGAAAAGGCTTTATTCAGGAAACGCAGAGCTTATAAAGAGCGTACGGTTCTTGATGATATCAGCCTTTCTATTAACGAAGGGGAAGTAGTTGGGCTAATTGGAGAAAATGGTTGTGGGAAGAGCACACTTTTAAAACTTATGACAGGTATCCTTTATCCTGAAAGCGGGAGCATTGAAGTTAAGGGCCGAGTGTCCAGCCTTTTGGAACTGGGGGCAGGATTTCATCCGGATCTTTCAGGCCGGGATAATATCTATACAAATGCCGCTATTTTTGGCTTGTCTAAAAAAGAAACAGATCGAAGGTTACAAGATATTATTGACTTTTCTGAATTGCATGAATTTATTGATAATCCGGTCAGGACGTATTCGTCGGGCATGTATATGCGTCTTGCATTTTCTGTGGCGATTAATGTGGATGCCGATGTGCTGCTGATTGATGAGATTCTGGCTGTTGGTGACAGCAATTTCCAAGCCAAATGTTTTAAGAAGTTAAGACAATTAAAAGAAAAGGGAACAACAATTGTTCTTGTAACACATGATATTAATACAATAGAAAATTTTTGTAACAGAGCAATTTGGTTGAATGATGGACGCATTGCCAAAGATGGGGATAAATACGTAATTGCCAGTGCCTATAAAAAGTACATGAGTGATAAAAAGCAACGTCTTTTTAGCAATGGAAAAGATTTTGATATGGATGATGTTGGTTATGTTTATCAGTTTTATCTTGGAAGGGCACCCGAAAATGAAAAAATTGTAAACAGTTACTACAATATGTGTAAAGATTTAAAGACGGTAATTGAGCAGGTGAAAAAGTCAGAAGAATTCAGAATGATCGCTGAACAAAAAGAATGGATCAATATTCCGGCAGAAGAGCTTGACGATCAATTTTACGAATACAGGCAGCAGATGAGGAGAAAAAAAGACAGCAAGTCAAATATCAGTCAGGAAACAGACGCAGGACTTACGCAATCAAAGGATCGTTTTGGCAATAAAAAGACGATCATCCTAGATGCAAATTTTTTAGACAGGAATGGTAATTATACAGAAACCTTGAGGACAGGAGAGCCTGTGACACTGAGAATTTGTTATAAAGTGAATGAACTGGAAGACGGCTATGTTTTTGGGCTGGAGATATTTACAATCGATAACATTTATTGTTACGAAGCGAACACAAGGATTGATCGATATGAGCTATTGAATCTGTCAGGTGAGGGAGAGATTTTATGCAAGATCGATAACCTGCAATTGGTGGGAGGAGAGTACAAGCTTGGAGTGTTTGTGGAAGATTATAGCAGGACTCCAATGGATTATTTGAGAAACTATATGAGGTTTAATGTGATATCGGATACAAAATCGGCGGGCATTTTTACAATGCAGCATCATTGGGAAAAAATGTAAAAGGATGAGGTGATACCGACATGAGTGCAAAAGGGTATGAGCAAAAAATTATATATGAAAAGATTCTTGAGCATAATTACGATTATCTGGAAGAAGATCGAGGAATAAACAACCGTTTTGCCAGGATTGATAGGCAGATTGGAGAAGCGGAGGAAGAAATTGGCTTTAACTTTTACGCTCCGGTTGTTTCCGATAAAAAATTTTTTAAACGGCTGGCAATCAACTTTAAACGTGCGATTAGAAAATCAGTTGCGTGGATATTGATTCCAATGTTTTATGAGCAGACCAGAAAGAATTCTCGATTCACAGCGATTTTGCTTGAAATGTCTGATTTGTTGAAAGAATTGAATCGTAATCAGAAACAGACAAATCAGGAACTATCAGAGCGCCTCAATAAAAGCTATGAGAAGTTTGCGGCAGAATTAAGGGAGCTTAATAAGTAAAGTTATTTTGGCAAGGAGATTATGATATGAATATAGCAGTTGATGTACAGCCCGTAGTTTCCGAATCCCGATTTCGCGGAATGGGAGTCTATAGCATCGGACTGCTCAACGCATTGTTTGAGCAAGACAGGCAAAATCGTTATTTTTTATATAATATGTATGCCCCGGTGGATATCAAACAAATACTTACCTATGGAACTAATGTTTCTTATGATTATTTTCATATGGGAAAGGATGCGTTTTTACTTAGTAAAAAAACGTTGAATATGAATAAAAACGAAGAAAAATATGAAGACGTTATCTGTGCGCTTTATCAAAGATATATCCGTGAAAACCAGATTGACGTTTTTTTCGTTATGGCGACGCTTGATACATGGTGTACCTATAAAAAGGAATGGTTTGAAGGGACAAAAACGGTAGTAGTAGTATACGATTTGATTCCTTTGCTTTTTTCCAAAGAATATCTTACGGGCAAAGGGGGAAAGCAACATTTTGAACAGACAATAGAATTCTGGAGAAATGCGGATAAGTTACTGGCTATTTCGCAAAGCGTAAAAGATGACTTCATAAAATATCTGGATTTCGATCCGGAGAAAATAGAAGTAATATATTCTGGAGTTAACGAACGTTTTGCCGTGAGGGATGAAAGTGAAAAAGCGCAAAATGATTTAAAAAAGAAATTTGGTATTTCAAAAGAATATCTTTTGTTTCCGGCCGCTCCTGACTATCGAAAAAATTTGATGCCAACCATCGACGCATATGCAGATCTTCCGGAAGAATTACGCAATAAATATCAACTCGTTATTACAGGAAGTATGTATGCGCAATTTTTAAGGGAAATCAGGGATTTAATTACAGCGCAAAATCTTGCGGATTCGGTAATTATAACTGATTATGTATCTAACGAAGAGTTAATCATGCTTTATCATGGGGCAAAGATACTTGTTTTTCCGTCCCTATATGAAGGATTTGGTTTGCCAGTGGTAGAAGCATTTATAAGCGGTTTGCCAGTTGTGACCTCAAACAATTCGAGCTTAAAAGAAGTTGCGCAAGACGCCGCAGTGCTTGTCGATCCATTTGACAAAAGCGATATCACCGCAGGGATTGAAAAGGCTTTATGCAGTACGGATTTTAGTGCGTTTGAAACAAATATTAAAAAAAGAGTTGGACAGTATACATGGAAGCAAACCGCAAACAGAACGCTGAATAGCATAAAAGCAGTTGGTTGCTTGGACTCGGAAACGAAAGAAAAAGAGCGTAAAAAGAAGAAGGTTGCATATTTTGCACCAATAGATACAGAAAACGAGATGTTGCGCGTCTGCTATCGCAATGTATTAAAGGAACTTTGTGAAAACTATTCTGTAGATTTATTTGTAGAAGATGCTGAAAAAGTGACTAACCTTGATTTTTATGGTGTCACTGCAATATCGGTTGGGGAATATCCTGCATATTTGAACAAGTATTCTTACCATGTATATCAAATGGCAAATAGACCGGAAAATATGTATATGCATGAAGTGATTCGCCAAGACGGAGGCGTTGTTTACTTACATGATTACAATTTACATGCCGGCGCATATGAGTATTTTATTCTGCAAAAACAAGATTGGAAGAGCTATGAAAAGCTTCTTGCGGAAGAAGTTGCAAATGCTAGAGATTTATGCTTGAAAATGAAGAACGACCAGGCTTTGGCAAATAAGATATCCAATGAACTGGCACTGAATCGTTTTGTGTGTAAAAAAGCTCGGCTTGTTGCAGTAAGCAACGATTTGTTCCGCAGAAATCTTTTGGAGAAAGATATTGGATTTCCTGTGAAGAAAAGATTATCTTATGATTCATACAGAGAAAATGCAGGGCAAAATGAATTTTCAGAAATGATTCCGTTGGAGCGACGCACAAAAACGGTGGCGTTAATTGGGACGATCTGTAAAAAGGGCGGTTTATCTCTTGTGCGAAAGGCGGTAAAGAATTTAGAAAAGAACGGTATATCTATTCAGCTTTTGATTCCTGGTATGTCTAGTGAAGAAATGAAAAGCCTTGGTTTGGACAATGATGAGATTGAGCTTGTAGAACCCTCCAAAGATTTTCATCAGGTCGTGGCTCAAGCGGATGCCTGCATTCATATGGCACATCCGTCGTTTATAGAAAACTCAGTGGCATTTTTCGATTTGCTTAATACAGCACAGGCAGTAATTACTTTAGATTCTAAAGTACCAGATGAATACGCAGGTAAATGTGTTGAACGAGTAACGTATAATGACCAGGTTTATCATTTAGAGCAAAAATTGAAAGATGTGCTATTTGATGAAATGTACCGCAAAAGATTAAAAGACGGTGCACAAAAAATAAAAAAAGATGCTTATACAACCAGAGAATTGATTGAGGATGGATACTATAATAAAGCAAATGGCGTTGTTACGGAAAAATTGTTGAAAAAAGTTTTTTATGAAGAATTGGCTTTTCGCGAATTAGTAAATCACGATGAAATCAAATTGTTGTCTGAAACGTTTGGGTATCTTTTGGAAGAAGAAAGGGAAAATGTGATATCTGTCAGCGAAAATGGTGAAAATAATGAAGCGATTGATGTGAATGTGGATTCTGAAAAGATTATGTCGGATATATATCAGCAGCTGAAGACAGAAGGTATCGATGTTCTCAAGAATATAGGGTAAGGGTAGCTATGAAAAAAATTTGTTTTGTTGTACAACGATATGGAATAGAAGTAAATGGAGGCGCAGAATATCTGTGCAGGCTGTATGCGGAAAGAATGACGCAGTACTATGATGTTACAGTTCTAACAAGTTGTGCAATAGACCATGTTACTTGGAAAAATGAATATAATGAGGGTATGGAAGAAATTAATGGGGTGCATGTTTATAGGTTCCATGTTGATGAGGAGCGGGATCTTGAACAATTTTGTATCGAAATGGGCGCTTATTTTGGAAATCCATTAAGAGATGGAAAAGATGATCTGGAGTGGATGAAATCAAACGGACCACAGTGTAACGATATGTATCAATATTTGCTTGAAAACAGGGACAATTTTGAAGTGTATTTGTTTATGGGATACTTGTATTATTCTACGACTTTTTGTATGCAGACCGTTGCTGACAGAGCGATACTAATTTCTACAGCACATGACGAACTACCGTTGAATGAATGTGCTATGTTTAATGCACAATTCAATCTACCGGCCGCTTTTATGTTCCTTACGGATGAAGAAAGGGATTTTGTGCACCACAAATTTGGAAATTCACATATTCCCTGTGTTGTTACGGGCTCGGGCATTACTTTGCCGGACAAAACAAACCTTGATGATCAAAAAGACTTGTTCGTAAATAATAATATTACAGGAGATTATGTGGTATATGTGGGAAGGATTGAAGAGGGGAAAGCCTGTGATTTTCTTTTCAGATGCTTTGAAAGATATAAAGAAATCTATGGCGGAGAACTAAAATTGGTATTGGCGGGAAAGTCTATTATGAAAATACCGGATAGAGAGGATATTGTATGGCTTGGGTTTGTTAGCGAGGAAGAAAAATTTGCGGCAATTAAAAACTCCCGCGCTTTGGTATTAGCTTCTCACCAGGAAAGCTTGAGTTTGGTTGTCTTGGAAGCGATGGCGCTTGGCGTTCCGGTTTTAGTTAATGCAAATTGCGATGTACTGAAAGGACATATTGATAAAAGTAACGCAGGGCTTTATTTTTATGAAGAGGAAGACTTTCTGCTTGCCCTTAAATATTTAATAGAAAATCGCGAGGAAAATCGAAGGATGGGAGAAAATGGAGTCAGGCATATTACGAATCACTACACGTGGGATGTAATTGACCAAAAAATGATTGATATCATTGAAAGGATACGTGTCAATGTATCATAATAGAAAAAAAATATGTTTTGTCGTACAACGATATGGAGAAGAGATCATTGGAGGCGCAGAAATGCTCTGCGCAAATTACGTTCGTAAATTATTGGACAGCTATGATATTGAAGTTCTAACAAGTTGTGCAAAAGACTATAATACATGGAAAAATGTATATCCAGAAGGTGTTTTTTTTAGTGATGGGGTTTTAATACGCCGTTTTAAAGTGGCACATCCGCGACAGACAGAGCGCTTAACTGAATTAACGCAGGATGTATATGACAATGAATACAACGATATGCTTACAGGGGCGACATGGCTTCGTGAAGTGGGGCCCTATTGTCCGGAATTGATACGGTATATTCGGGAAAACAGTGAAAAGTATGATGTGTTCTTGTTTATGGGCTATCATTATTATCCCACTGTGTTTGGGCTCCCGCTTGTGCCTTATAAAGCGATTTTTATACCGACGGCCCATGATGAAGAACCGCTTAGAAAGTGCAATTATTTTCAGTATTTATTTCAAATACCACGTGTAATTGCTTTTTTGACTGAGCAGGAGAAAAGCTTTGTGCAGGACTTTTTTCGTAACAAAAGAGTAAACAGTATTGTATTGGGTGCAGGGATAGATACACCGGATATGCAAATGCCTCAAATGTTGATACAAGAGAAGTTTGCTCTGGATAGTCCCTACATTGTTTATACGGGGCGTATTGATAAAACAAAAAATTGTGACCGCCTGATAGAAGACTTTATATACTATAAGGAAAAAACAGGGGGAAATCTTAAGCTTATTCTTGTAGGTGAGTGCTTTATTGAGGTCCCTGTAAATAAAGATATTTCATGGATTGGAACGGTTACTGAAGAAGAAAAATTTGCAATTTTAGAAGGAGCAAGCGCATTTGTAATGCCATCTGAAAATGAAAGCCTGAGTATTTCTACATTGGAGGCAATGTGTGTTGGGACTCCTGTGCTAGTGAATGGAAAATCAAATGTGCTGCATAATCACATTGAAAAAAGCAATGCTGGTTTGTATTTTTATCAAAAAGAAGACTTTTCAGCAGCACTTAATTTTATGATAACGAATCATAAAACAGCTATTGCGATGGGTGAAAATGGGATACAATATGTGATGCGGAATTATTCCTGGGACGGTATTATAGACACACTCCAAAGAGCCATCGAAGAAATAGCAGAAGGGTGTTTAGAGATTGGAATAAAAAGATAAAAAGTTGAGGGAATCAATATGGTAAATGCAATTATTTTGGCAGGAGGAAGCGGGACACGACTTTGGCCATTGAGCAGTTCAGCAAAGCCAAAACAATTTTTGAGGCTGCTTTCCGATAAAAGTATGCTTATGGAAACGAGCGAACGTATATTGGATATCGTTCCAATGAAGCAGCAATATATTCTAACCGGAAAAAAATTTACGCCTCTCGTTATGGAAGAATTTGGCGATACCGTTAATATTATGGCTGAGCCGCAAGCTAAAAATACAGCTCCATGTATTCTTTGGGCGGCATTTTTGATTAAAAAGAAGTCTGGAAATGGGGTTGCGGTCGTTATGCCTTCAGACCATACGATAAGAGATGGTGAAGAGTTCCATAGAGCCTTGACAACAGCGGTAGATAAAGCCAGACGTGGCTATATTGTTACATTTGGAATTAAGCCGACGAGACCTGAAACAGGATATGGCTACATTGAAATAGCAGGCAATCGTTTTAGATTGAATGAAACGGTGGAACAGTTGATATCATTTCACGAAAAACCCAATCAGGAGTTGGCTGAGAAGTATCTTAATGCGGGTAATTTCATGTGGAATAGCGGGCTTTTTGTATTCGACATTGATACGATGATTGAGGAGTTTAGGACCTATCAACCAGGACTTTACGATTTGTTTTCAAAAATAGATCCTGAGGACGAAAAGCAAGTAGAACAGGCGTTTGAACAGGCTGAAAGTATTTCGATTGATTATGCGGTCATGGAAAAGACAAATAAAGCTTTCTGTGTCCCATCCGATTTTGGCTGGAGCGATGTGGGAGGGTACGAAAGCCTGCATGAAGAGAATGAAAAAGACGAGAATGGTAATGTAATAGATGGCAATGTGATCATGGAACAATCCAGAAATTGTTATGTGAACTGTGAAAAACAGGTTGTGTGTGTCGGGATTGAGGATTTAGTTGTGGTGGAGACAGAAAATTCCATTTTAGTTGCGAGAAAAGGGATGTCCGAACAAATTGGAAAGATTGCGAAACAACTCAATCGATAACAAAAGAGGTAAAAGATGTTATATCCGTTAAAGCTAGAACCTGTATTTAAAGAGTACTTGTGGGGAGGTACGAAGCTTAAAAGTAATTACCACAAAGAATGCAGTTGTAAAACAGTTGCCGAAAGTTGGGAATTATCGATTCATCCTGATGGAGAAAATATTATCCAAAATGGCGAATACAAAGGAATGCTTTTAAGTAAATATTTGAGGGAGAATCCGCAGGCGCTTGGAATTGATGCGGAGGAGGGGCTTCCGCTTTTAATTAAGCTAATCGATGCGGCAGATAACCTCTCCATTCAGGTACATCCGGATGATGCGTATGCACATCAACATGAAAACCAGACGGGAAAAACAGAACTTTGGTATGTCATGGATTGTGCCAGGGGTGCTGCACTTTATTATGGTTTTAAAGAAAAAATAAACAGAGATGAATTTGTCAGGCGTGCAAAAGACGGGAGTATATTAGAAGTCCTCAATTATGTGCCTGTAAAAAAAGGTGACGCTTTTTTGGTGAAGCCTGGAACAGTGCATGCAATCGGGAAAAATATTACGGTAGCAGAGATTGGCACAAATTGCAATATCACTTATCGTATTTATGATTATAATAGAAGAGATGCTTGGGGAAATTTGCGACCGCTCCATATTGATCAGGCGGCAGATGTAATAAAATTTTCAACGGGAAACAAGATTACCCTAACAAAGACTCTGGATTGCGGCCCGTTTCAAGTGGAATTATTGCATGTAGATAATGACTCGATAGCCCAAGAAGCAGATACCAAATCGTTCGCCCACTTTATATGTATGGAGGGCGGTTGCAAATTGAACGGCCATTTTGATACAATAGAGCTTGAAAAAGGAGAAAGCGTTTTTGTTCCGGCAAACTTAGGTGAATATTATTTGAGTGGGAATGCGGAAATGATCAAAACGACTGTATAGGAGAACAATGCAAAAGAAGGACTGTAAACAAGAAAATCGTTTCTTAAAAGCAAAATTGTTTCTCGAAAAAGAGAAAACAAAGCATTTACAGAAAGAACTGGAAAACGCACTGGCTTCATTTCAGCGAATTAATAATGAGTTGGTTGGAGTTTATAAATCCAAAAGATGGAAAATAACTGCTCCACTAGCTAAAATTAGAGGTCTGCGGGGTGGACCTGCTATGTCGTTAAAAACGGAAGTGAATGAGGAACAGTTACCGGATTTTGATGATACAGTTTTCCATAATGGGAAAAAGACAATTTTTGTAATTGATCAATATGTTCCAAACTATGATAAGGACGCAGGATCGCGGTGCACTTATGGCTACATTCAAATGTTTTTGGATATGGGATATAATGTCATTTTTATGGGAAATGATTTTGATGCACCTCAGCCTTATACGCAAAAAATGCAGGACAAAGGAGTTGTTGTCCTCGCGGGGACGTTTTACGCCAAACATTGGCAGGAATGGGTAAAGCGTTATGGGAAATATATAGATGTTTTACTGCTTAATCGGCCCCATGTTGCACAGCATTTTCTCGGCACTTGGAGACAAGAGAGCGACGCAAAAATTGTATATATGGGCCATGATTTGCATTTTTTGCGCCAGAAACGTGAATATGAGATAAGCGGGAATAGCGAAACATTTGACGCTTCAAATGTATTTAAAGCGATGGAATTTGTTGTAATGTATGAGTCGGACGTCGTAATGATGTTTAACGAAGATGAAAAACGAATTATCAAAGAAGAATTTGGAATCGATGCGATGACGATACCGCTTTATTATTTCAAAGATTTGCAAAAACCAGAACGGGAGATAGAAAAAACGCGCGACTTGATATTTGTAGGTGGATTTTTGCATCAACCGAATGTGGATGCAGTAAAATGGTTTGTTGAAGAAATATGGCCGACTGTTAAAAAACACCTTCCGGGTATTAAGTTTTATATTGTAGGATCAAATCCTCCACAAGAGATTAAAAATCTTGCGTCAAACGATATCATAGTCACTGGATTTGTGACAGATGAACAGCTCGAGAATTATTATCATAGTTGCAGAATATGTGTCCTTCCATTGCGGTTTGGCGCTGGGGTAAAAGGTAAAACGCTCGAAGCAATGAAGACGGGGATTCCAATCGTTTCGACCTCGATCGGAATAGAGGGGATGCAGGCCGTAGAAACGGTGATTTCCCCATATGATCAGGCAGGAGAGTTTGCACAACAGATTATAGAAATTTATCAGGATGATAAGATGATAAGTGAGTGTCCGGAAAAATATACAGAGTACTTGAGAAAGTATTTTTCTTATGAAAAAACGAAAGAAATATTCAGACACGTTTTTGAAAGCTGAGGAGATTTATGAGTTTTAAAGAAGAATATAAACGCTGGCTTGCATATGAAATATGCGATAATGAAATCAAGGAAGAATTACAGAGTATTCAAGGTAATGAGGCGGCAATTAGCGACCGTTTTTATCGGGATCTTGCGTTTGGTACAGGCGGACTTCGGGGGATAATCGGTGCAGGCACGAATCGTATGAATATCTATACGGTCCGCAAAGCAACGCAGGGGATTTCGGAATATTTGAACGAAAGGTTCGATGACGTTTCCGTTGCGATTGCATATGACAGCCGTAAGAATTCGAAAAGATTTGCATATACGGCGGCTGAAGTGTTTGCGGGAAATGGAATCAAAGTCTATTTGTTTGATACGTTAATGCCTACGCCTATGCTTTCCTTTGCCGTACGGCAGCTTGGCTGCAGCGCAGGGGTTGTGATAACTGCGAGCCATAATCCGGCAAAATACAACGGATATAAGCTTTATGGGAATGACGGATGCCAGATTACGCTAGAAGTGGCGGAAAAGATCACAGGATATATTACCAGAATAGATATATTTGAAGATATCAGGAAAGCCAATTTTAAGGAACAGATATCCAATGGAATGATTTGTTATATTGGACAGGATACGATCGACGCATATTTTAAAGCGGTAAAAGAATATAGCGTTTTTGATAGGAACGAATGTCTAAAAGTCGTTTATACTCCGCTCAATGGTGCGGGACTAAAGCCGGTATTGAGAATTTTGAATGAAATTGGTGTCCATGATATTACGGTTGTGCCAGAACAGGAGAATCCGGATGAGAATTTCACTACCTGCCCATATCCAAACCCGGAAGAAAAGGAAGCGCTTGAATTAGGCGTGGCATTATGTAAAAAAACGGGAGCGGATTTATTGCTCGGAACCGATCCGGATTGCGACCGTGTGGGGACGGCAGTAAGGCATAATGGAGAATATATCCTGATTAACGGCAACCAAATGGGTGTGTTGCTGTTTGATTTCGTGTGTATGATGCGTAGCAATACGGATGGCTTGCCAAGGCAGCCGTTGGCGGTCAAGACGATCGTAACGACGGAAATGGCACAAAGTGTTGCAAACGAGTATGGGGTAGAGCTCGTAAATGTATTGACAGGGTTCAAATTTATCGGAGAACAGATCGGGGTTTTAGAAAAAAAAGGAGAAGTTGAACGGTACGTGTTTGGCTTTGAAGAAAGTTATGGTTATCTTTCCGGAACGCACGTCAGGGATAAAGATGCGGTAAATGCGTCTATGCTGATTTGCGAAATGGCTGCATATTATAAAACAAAAGGGATGACACTGATAGACCGATTAGATGAATTATACCAGAAACATGGTTATTATTTTGATCATCTTGAGAGTAAAATTTACGAAGGAGCACAAGGAAACGAACGGATGAATCAAATCATGAGAAAGCTGCGGATGAATTTTCCTGAAGAAATAGCCGGGATAAGAGTGAATCGCACTTATGATTACTTAAATAGGATATGTTATAAAAATAGCATTCAAACACCGATAAATTTGCCGTCGTCTGATGTTCTTGGTTTTGAGCTGGAAGGAGGATCAAAAATAACAATCAGACCTTCCGGGACAGAACCAAAGTTGAAAATCTATTATTCGTTACGGACGCCGGATCGTGATACTGCCAGTGATATTTATCGTGAAGTTGAAAAAGCGGTCAATAAAACGTTGGAAGGATGACACTTTTCGATACACATTTATATTGACAGAGAAGATATACTTTTTCGTTCGTCGAAAAAAACGAAAAAAAAACGCCTTTTAGGGCGTTTTATGTTAAAACTAGTCTGAACGAAAAAGTATAAATTTGTTGCAGATACAAAAGAGGTATGTATGGAAAAAGCAATTATTTTTGGCGCAAGTCTTACAGGACAAAAACTTTATGAACAATTAAAAGAAAAGTATGAATGTATCTGTTTTGTAGACAATGACAGTTCAAAACAAGGAACACTTTGTAAAGGATTGCGAGTGATTCCTCCTGAGCAGATCATGAAAATGGATTATGATATTATCGTAATTGCATCTCTTCCGGGATTTTTTGAAATCAAAACACAACTTAAAGGGCTCGGGGTGCAGGAAAAGACAATTCAGGATCAATATGTCAAGCAGAGTGCAGAGGCACGTATTCGTTTTTTGAAGCAGTATTCCAAAATAGCACAGGATAAAAATCTGGACGGCGCTGTAGCAGAATTAGGGGTATATCGTGGAGAATTTGCCAAAGAGATAAATAAAGTCTTTCCGGATAAAAAAATGTACATGTTTGATACGTTTGAGGGATTTGAAACGGATGATATTCTATATGAAAAACAGATGAATTTATCGTCACATAGTGAAGGACATTTTGGTAATACAAGTATAGAACTTGTTATGGAAAAGATGCAAACGCCGGAAAATTGTGTTATAAGAAAAGGATATTTTCCAGATTCTCTTGATGAGCAGGATTTTAGCGAAACATTTTGTTTTGTCAGTATTGATTGTGATCTTTATTTGCCAGCGATAAAGGGGCTGGAATTTTTTTATCCGCGTCTCGAAAAAGGCGGATTGATTTGCATCCATGATTATTTTGCTGATACTTTTCTGGGAATTAAAAAAGCCGTAGACGAGTTCTGCGATAATAATAATGTTTCTATCATGCCGGTAGGCGACAATATTAGCGTATCTATTCTAAAGTAGAAAGAGGAAGTCGAATGAAGATAGTAGCAGTGGTGCCAATCAAGTTAAATAACCAGAGATGCCCAGGGAAGAATATAAGGAAATTTGATGATGGGACGCCATTGGTCCATCTTATATTGGATACTTTGCTTAAGGTACCAGAATTGGACGAAATTTATGTGTATTGTAGTGATAAGGTAATAAAGGAATATCTTCCTACTGGGGTTAAATTTTTGGAAAGAACTGCATCGTTGGATAGAGATGAAACGAAAGGAAACGAAATACTACAGTGTTTTCTTGAAGACGTCGATGCAGATATTTATGTGCTGACACATACGACAGCACCTTTTACAACAGCGCATAGCATCAGTGATTGTATTGATAAAGTCAAAGCGGGAAACTATGATTCTGCATTTTTAGCAAAGAAAGAAACGGTATTTTTATGGGAAGATGGGAAACCCCTTAATTATAATTCGTTTGATATTCCCAGGACACAGGATTTGCGCCCTATCTATGCTGAAGGCTCGGGAGCGTATGTTTTTTCGAGAAATACATTTCTGGAATATCACAGTAGAATCGGTGCAACCCCATATATTCACGAAATTGGAGAAATTGAGAGCATAGATATCGATTATGAGGAAGATTTTGTGATTGCAAATGCAGTATATATGGACCTGAAAAGAAAGGGACTAAAATGAAGAATGTCAAACTATTAGACTGTACGTTGCGCGATGGGGGAAGAATAATTGATTGTGCTTTTCCTGACAACCATATTAAGGGGATAACTGAAGGGCTTACGGAAGCAGGAGTTGATATTATTGAACTCGGGTTTTTACATGGAAAGTATGAATACCAGAAAAATAGTACATTTTTCACTGAGATTGAACAAATAAAGCAATTCATACCTCAGAACAAAAAGAATTCAATGTATGTAGCATTTGCAGATTATGGGAAAGAATTTGGCATGTGGGATTTTAGTAAACTTCCTGAATGTGACGGCTCTTCCATTACAGGTATACGCATTGGATTTCGAAAAAAGGACCTATACGATGCAATTGATACATTTCATATTGTAAAAAACAAAGGGTACGCGCTGTTTATACAGGGGGTAGAATCTTTAAATTATACAGATAAAGAGATGCTTGAGGTTATTGAGGTTGTAAATAAAATAAAACCTTATTCTTTTGGAATTGTAGATACTTATGGAGCGATGTATAAAGATGATGTGCTTCGTCTCTATCATCTGGTGGATCATAATTTGCATGAGGATATTGCCATTGATTTCCATTCACACAATAATTTGCAGCTGTCTTTTGCATTCGCTCAGGAAATAGTGGAATGTAGTGGGAAACGTAACGTCATTTTGGATGCGACGCTTGAAGGGCTTGGAAAAGGTACGGGGAATCTGAACACTGAACTTATTATGGACTATATGATCCGCAAACATAACTATAGTTATGATATTGATGCATTGCTTGATACGATTGATGAGTATATTTACTTACTCAAAAAAGAGTATAATTGGACATATTCGATACCATATTTTATGGCGGGTGTATACAGTTCTCATGCCAACAACATTATCTATTTGACTGAAAAACATCGTTTGAGCACGAAAGACATCAAACATATTATCTCTATGATTGAACCGGAAAAGCGTAAGAGATACGATTACGACAATATTGAAAAGCTCTATATCGATTATTCCAGCGCAAAAGTAGATGATAAATTAAGTTTGGAGAAATTGCAAAAGGAGATTGAAGGAAGAAAAGTATTAATTCTGGTGCCTGGATATTCGCTTAAAGAGTATGAAAATCAAATACAAAAAACGATTGATGCAGAGAATCCGGTTGTGATTAGTGTGAACTTTGTTGACGATACGCGAGAAGGGTCCTATAGTTTTTTTGGAAATAAGAGAAGATATAAAAGCTGCAAAAATAGTAGAAAAAGTGGATATACGATTGTCACTTCTAATATAAATCCGGATAATTGTGATGATTTGCTAATTAACTACAATCGGCTTATTAAAAGAGAGTATGAACTTTTTGATAACTCTACAATCATGCTATTGAACTTATTACATTATCTCAACAATGATGAGATTATGATTGCAGGGTTTGATGGATTGGATGCAAATGTAAATAAAGCTTATGCAGCTCCTTTCTACGAAAATTACAATAATGAGGAAGATTACGAACAGATAAACGAGAAACTTGAATTATTGCTAAAAGATTATTCGAAATTTCTGGTAGATAAGAGGAGCGTACGGTTTATAACGCCCAGCAGGTTCGAATCTATCTTTAAATGAGGGGATGAAAAACATGAAATATTGTAAAATATGTGGAAGTAATAATGTCACAGTGACATATGAGGGCCCGATTAGAATAGGACAAAGTTCTAAACGTACAGAAAAAGAATATGAATTGTTCGAATGTAAAAATTGTGGAACTATATGGCATAAAAACGATATGTATGATGCGAAAGAGTATTATGAAAGCACTCAGTATCGTTTGGAGCTTGAAGGTGCGGCGGGTATAGAAGATTACTATATAAATCATGACAGAGAATGTAAGGACAAATTTCTTTATACAGGAACAAGTATTTTTAGAAACAAAATTGTTGCGGACATTGGTTGCGGTGGCGGAAGCTGGCTTGATTTTTTGAAAGGTGTGGCAGAAATTACGATTGCTGTAGAACCCTCAGCAGCATATCGGAAATATTTGATAGAAAAAGGACATAAGGCATACGCTTATGTAGAACAAGCGGTTACAGACCTTGGGGAAATGGTTGATGTAATTACGACATTTGACGTCATTGAACATGTAGATGATCCACAAAAATTTACCAATGGGATTTACTCTCTTCTTAAGAATGGTGGAGATGCGATCATTGGAACGCCGACAGACTTGAAACACCTGAGGGAATTATTGGGAACGGAATTTGATGGATTTGTATTTAGCGTACAGCATCCTTGGGTTTTGGGAGAAAAGGCGATAAAACTTTTATGTGAAAAAGCAGGATTTCGCGAGATAGAAGTTAAGCAGTTCACAAGATATGGTTTGGGAAATGTATTTGCATGGCTGAAAGATAAAGCGCCTAAAGGACATATTACATATCCTTGCATTTCAGAAACAATGGAAGAAGCATGGAAGTATGCTTCTTCAGAACACGGATATGGTGACTATCTGGTTGCATATGCTAAGAAATAGAGGAATGGATAACAATAGATGAATACTCATGAAATCAAACTGTTTGCTATGGATGTAGATGGGACACTCACCGATGGCAAATTATATGTTGGCCATAATGGAGAGGCTATGAAAGCGTTCCATGTGAAAGATGGATACGGCATCGTGCAGCTGATAGAGTATAATGTAATTCCGGCTATAATAACCGCCAAAGAATCCGAAATTGTAACGAGACGTGCCCAAGAGCTTGGGGTACGGGAGGTGTGGCAGGGGATTTCTGACAAAGCGGAAGTTTTAAAAATGCTATCAAAAAAGTATCAAGTTTCAATGGGGCAGATTGCCTTTATTGGTGATGACGATCCGGATTGTGCCGCAATGGAACTGGCAGGATATTCTTTTGCGCCTGCAGATGCAAGTGAGAATACAAAAAAAACAGCAAAAATAATTCTGACAAAAAAGGGTGGAGAAGGTGCCGTGCGTGAAGCAATTGATATTCTGCTCTCACAATAATGATTGTTCGTTATATCTTTTTACGTAATAATCGTAGTGCTTCATATAGATATCTGTCTCAGAAGGTCTTGAAAGGCGATAACGGATATATTCACTGTCTGAAATAAATTCCCACGGGACAAGATAAGCAAATGTTGCAAAATTTACAAATTCAAGAGGCACAAGCTTATCGTTTGGATCGCCAATTCCGTGATTGCTCATAAAAGAGAACGGAGAATTCCCATAAGCGTATGGAATACGACCAATCAACATAGCTTCAAACAATAAACTGCTCATAACAGCAGCGATTCTTTTGCATTTACATATGAAATGAAAAGAAGAAGGGGAGTCGTCATTAATATTTAAAGCTGTGTATGGATGTCCTGGATGTACGCGACGCAATATGCGGTCGACCGGGAAATTTTTTCTGGCAAGCCAGTCCAACTCAACATCAGTCATGTGTGTATGGCGTAAAATGAGCCCCATATTAAACGTATTAATAGATAATCCAATATCAAAAGAGGGCTCCGTGTCGACTAATGGAATTTCTTTTGCATATTCATCAGTCATAAAAATCCTGAGGATTTCTTTTCTACTCAGTATAGGAACCTTTTTTTGTTGGGTATCTCTCAAAAAAGCTTGATAACGTTCTTCGCTTTCGCCACAATCATATACATCGCAAAAATCAAAATAGCCAACTTTTTGCCGATATACAGGAAGACGAAAAGGGCCTGACTCGTTATGTATAATCGGAATCCCTTTCTTAGCGGCAATATACTTTAGACTGGCATTGGAGCAATAACAAATAAAGGCTTCAATTGGTTCGTTAAAATCCGCAACAATCTGGTTAATCATTTGTTCTAAATATATTTCGAGCGGCTCGAAGCGATTTTGCAAAAGGTAAATCCACGCATCTAATTTAGAAGGGAAATGATTAATAATACTCTGTTCAAACTCTTCTGAAATAATATATTTTGGAATATCATCCAAATCATCCTGAGTTGGACGTTCAAAACCAAATTTGTCGCACATGGTATCAAACCACGCCTGATTTACTCCAATTTTTTCAAAAAAAGCCAGGCTGTTGAAATAACGTTCATGAGCAATAATTGGCCAGCCATATTTTTTAGTCATATTAAGATACTTATACATTACGACAAGATGGTCATATTCTCCGGCGGTTTCAAGTTCAAACAAAAAAGGCACGATCATAGGTAAATATTCTCCTGCAATTATATTAGTAAATACAGTATAACATAGTGGGCGAATGAATAGTATCATAAAGTGTGCATAAAACGCTTGCTTTTTTTGAATATTCATGTATAATTATACATTATAAGTTTTAAAACAATTTTGGAGGAAAGATATGAAGAAGATTTTAGCAGTGGTACTTGTAGTATTGATGTCAGCGGCAATGCTTGCGGCGTGTTCCGCCCCGGCAGCCTCGTCTGAGAGTCCGGCAGCGTCTGAATCTGCGGCAGCGTCTGAATCTGCGGCGGCATCTGAGTCCGCAAGCGCGAGCGAATCCGCAGCGGCAGGAGATTCCGATGCAGTCGCAAAGATCAAAGATGCGGGAAAACTCGTTATGCTTACCAATTCGCAGTTTGCACCCTATGAGTATATTGGCGCCGATGGCGCGGTAAGCGGTGTTGACGTGGATATCTGCCAGGCAATCGCGGATGAACTCGGCGTGAAGCTTGAAGTAGTGGATATGGATTTTGATGGATTGATCGCTGCACTGTCCGGAGGAAAAGGCGATCTTGTCGCGGCGGGCATGACGGTTGATCCGGAGCGCGCGGAAAGCGTTGATTTCTCTGACACATATGCAGATGCAAAGCAGCTGATTGTTGTAAATAAAGAGGATCCAAAGGTTGCAAGCGCAGATGATCTGGCGGGAAAAACGATTGGCGTTCAGCTCGGAACGACGGGCGATATGTACGTATCTAATCCGGAGAATGTTGCGGATGCGACTGTAAAGCAGTATAAAGGCGCTCCGGAAGCAGCTCTTGATCTTAAAAACAGAAAGCTTGACGCGGTTGTTATCGACAAATTGACGGCGGAAAATATTGTGGCCTCCAATGACGATCTTGCTATCGTAGATATGCCTTCCACGGACGAACAGTACGCGATTGCTGTTGCAAAGGGAAATACCGGACTTACGGAAGTGGTAAATAAGGTAATCAAGCAGCTTCAGGACGATGGGAAAATTGCGGAATTCACAGAGACGCATGTAGCGGCTTCTAAAGTTCAATAATTATATTTATACAGGATAAAGCGCAAAGGGAATTTTCTCTTTGCGCTTTTTTCGCTTCTTTGCTATAATAATAAAGTATTTACTGTATTTTGAGATTGCGTGGGAGTATTGTAGTTATCATGTTTGACAATTTACCGGAACAAATCTATAAAACATTGGTTGTAGACAACCGATGGACTTTATTCGTGGACGGGCTTTTGGTTACGCTCATGATAGCAGGAATTGCGGTACTGCTGGGGGTTGCGATCGGCTCGCTTGTGGCAATCGCAAAAGTAAATGCTTTGCGGAATAAAAAACTGAAATGGCTGAGCGTAATCTGCGAAGTTTATACAACCGTGATTCGCGGAACTCCTATGCTGGTACAGCTGTTGATTATGTATTATATTATCTTCGCTGCTGCCCCAACGGAAATGGCTCCTTATGTTGCGGCTTTGGCATTTGGCATCAATAGCGGCGCTTATGTGTCCGAGATCGTACGCGCAGGCATTATGGCTGTGCCAAGGGGCCAAATGGAGGCAGGGCGCTCGCTGGGCCTCACAAACGGCATGACAATGCGTACGATTATCCTGCCGCAGGCAATCAAGAATATCCTGCCTGCGCTTGGCAATGAATTCATTGTTTTGTTTAAGGAAACGTCCATCGTTGGCTATGTGGCGCTTACAGATTTAACGCGCGCCGCAGATTTAGTGCGGTCAAGGACGTATTTGCCCTTTGTGCCGTTGATTTTCATTGCGCTTATTTATCTTGGCATTGTAATGCTCATTACATGGGCACTGAAAAAGTTGGAAAAAAAGCTCGCGCAAAGCGATGTGCGATAGGAGCAGCTTATGCTGGTAGTCAAGAATTTATATAAACAATTTAATGATAACATGGTGCTGCAGGGAATTGACGAGCACATTGAACGCGGTGAAAAGGTCGTTATTGTAGGACCTTCGGGAAGCGGAAAATCTACTTTTTTAAGATGCCTTAATTTACTGGAAGAACCCACCAGCGGTGAGATTTGGTTTGAAGGAAATCTTCTTACCGGCAAAAATATCGATATTGATAAGGTGCGCCAAAAAATGGGAATGGTGTTCCAGCAGTTTAACCTGTTTCCACATAAAACGGTTGGACAGAATATTATGCTTGCGCCTTTAAAGCTTGGACTTATGACAGAGGATGAAGCGCAGGAGCGTGCGGAAACGCTATTGAAACGGATTGGACTCTCTGATAAAATAGACTCTTATCCGCTACAGCTTTCGGGCGGGCAGCAGCAGCGTGTTGCGATTGTGCGTGCGCTCGCTATGAACCCTGATGTGATGCTGTTTGACGAGCCTACATCCGCGCTTGATCCGGAAATGGTAGGAGAGGTTCTCGACTTCATGCACACGCTTGCGGATGAAGGGATGACAATGGTGGTCGTTACGCATGAGATGGGTTTTGCAAAGGAAGTTGCAACACGTTGCCTTTTTATGGATGAGGGAAAGATTTTGGAGCAGGCGCCGCCGCAGGAGTTCTTCAGCAATCCGAAAAATCCAAGACTGAAGGATTTTCTTTCCAAAGTGCTGTAAATGTATTATAATAATAACTGCGTTTTGCAGTTATATATGTGCTCGTAGCTCAGCTGGATAGAGCGCAGGACTCCGACTCCTGAGGCCAGAGGTTCGAATCCTCCCGGGCACACCACGTCGCGGCAAGTTCCGCGATTCCAAAGCCCTCGCTTTTGCGAGGGCTTTTTCATGCTCTACTGCCGCTCCTTTTCCCCACGCGACCCGCTTCGCTGGGCTCGCGCGGGGGCCCGTTTTTAGCTGCATCTATTTTGTATGAACGACACAAGATACTTCAAATCTGAACCCCCATAGAAGGGTTCGGATTTTGTTCATTCCGGCACATTAAAAAAGCAGTCTATGCAGAAAGCATAGACTGCTTTTTTGGTATGGCAGATTCGAATCAAAGCGGTTTATCAGAGCATCTTGCAGGAACGGTAACGATATCCGAGACTGAAGAGCGAATACATCTAACTACTTCATGCTGGCTCACCCCAGGCGGCGCCTGCAAAAAGTACAAGGACGGAAGGAGCACGCAAGTGCATTATCGAATCCATTGTATCTTGGCTGCGTTTTTTTGCATGTTGGTTACGGGAGTATTGGCATATCTCTGAATCCCTGTATACTCACAAGTAAGAGAAACGGGAGGCAGGGAAAATGGAAAAGAACAGGAAGCCATTTCTTGTAATGATGGCTGTGTACTTAATATGCTATGCAATTCGAATGGTTGAGCTCATGGTTTGGCGAACAGACCAGACATTGGGGGAGGCGTTTATACAGAAGTTAGCAGGAATTGTAATATTGATCCTGGCAATGCGCTATATGGGGTATAAAGCAAAAGATATTGGCTTTATCCGCCGTGGCTCGCTGAAAGGAACCATCATCGGCCTCGCAATCGGTTTCGGTGTATTCTTTGTAGCCTATCTCGTGGAATATCTCATGCTTTCATCGCAGGGACGTACGCCAACGCTGCTTTTTTATGTGTCAGCTTATGCTTTGGACGGCAATATAATGGGAATTACAACCTTTGCAACGGTTGCGGTGTGTATTGTGCTCAATATTGTGAATGTCGTGATGGAGGAAGGTCTGTTCAGAGGGCTATTTACCAAGCTTGCGGAAAAACGGGTGTCCTTTGTTGCGGCCAACGTCATTGCTTCATTGCTCTTTGGATTATGGCATATTGCGCTGCCCGTCCGTAGCTATGTGGATGGAACAATGTCCGGGGGCGGTGCGTTAGCGGCCGGTGCGTTTTATGCCCTTACCTCGTTTTTAATGGGATTCCAGCTTGGGTTGCTTGCCAAAATGACAAACGGATTATGGGCGCCAATGGCGTTCCATTTTGTCAATAACACTGTTGTAAACCTGCTGCACCTTACAACTGCGCAAGGCGCAGATCAACTCCAATTCATCAGGCTCACGATTACTCAGGTGATTTCTTTTGCCGGCGTATTGATTGCCTATATCAGATGGACAAAAAGACATAAAACAGTACGTAGGGCATAAAACGAAGCATATTACTCCTGTGATATAATGGAGAAAACAAAAACAATGCAGGAGGAAACTTATGCGGCTCAAATTGGAGCAGGACACGACGCTTGACGACATTCATATATTGATTCAATATGCGGAAAAGAATGAAGTGCTGAAACGCCTGATTCGTGCGGTAAAATCATGTGAAGAAAAAATGGAAGCGTTTGACCGGGAACGAAAGCTTATGCTGAACGTTACCGACATTTATTATTTTGAAAGCGTAGACAAAAAGACGTTTGCCTGTTGCAGGGAAAAGGTGTACTATGTGGCAGACCGCCTGTACCAGCTGAAAAATAATTTAGCCGGATACGGGTTTGTGCAAATCAATAAGGCATGTTTGCTTAATATCAATGTGCTTTCAAGTATGAGGTCTACGCTGAACAGCAAAATGGAAGCGACCTTGGCAAATGGAGAACGCGTCAATGTGTCAAGAAAGTATATCCACGAAATCAAAGAAGCGCTGAAAGGAGGATATCCGAATGGTTCAGGAGTGGTTCAAAAACTTTTTTAGTACGACGGCGGTCACGATTTTTCTTATTATACTGGCAGGAATCATCACTGGGGATGACAGCGTGAAAATGATTTCCCTCATATCCGCTATTGTCGCTAATCTGATTATCCACTTAGGGCTAATCGGTATACGGAAAATTTCAAGTGTGTATTACCTCCTTGAGATGCTTTTAGAGTTTGCGTATGTTTTAGGCGTGGTTCTGCTGACGGGCTTTTTAAGCGGCTGGTTCCTTACTACGCCTGTATGGGTGACTCTGATAATTACGGTTGTTGTATTCGTAGCTGCTTGCCTGATTGACATTGTTCATATCAATAAGGACATTGAGGATATCAATAAACAGATCGCGCAAAGAAACGGATAAAGCATGATTAGGTCTGGCATCTTTTTGAAACTATTTTTTCATGAGCGGATAAGCCGCAGCAAAAATGATATGAATACAAGCGGGCCTATTTGGCTGCGCCATTCATTGCTTTGCGGTTCCTCCCAACGCCGATAAAAGCGATGGCGAATAATGCCAATAGAATCAAACAGCCCCAGTTTTTGACCGTGTGGATGATGGGCGTCAGGACCTGCGGATGAGCGACGTTTTCCGTAAATGTGAAGAAGGTCCCCGTCGACACCTGATAGTATTGAAAGGCAATTAAAATAAGCACAACGACAATAAACTGGTAGGTAATGCTGCCGGCATTCTGCATGGAAAATTTGCTGATCAGCCGCCTGTCAGAAGGAATGCTCCTGATCTGATAATATTCTTTGTTAAGCCATGAGCTTGTCCCGGTATAGAAAAAGCTGATCAGGAAGACGCTGACAGGAAAATAAAAAGGCGTTATGAGCAATACAAGGCTCAGGCATATACCGGATAGCTGTACGGTAATGGGTGAGAGATTTTTGAATAGCTTTTGCACTTTTGTAGCAAATACCATTGCTAAAATCATTCCCAGTACAAAAGGAACATACAGGTGAGTGGTAGCCTGCAAATTGCCATATATAATACCAACGTAAAAAGAACCGAATATAAAGATAAAGTTCCCGCACATCCCGTTTGCAAGCGATAGCATATTCAGCCACAGGGGCAGCTTGATATGCTTCCTGCGAAGCCCGATGACTGTCACTGCAATGAGGAATGCAATCGTAAATCCAATGGCGGCAATATCAAGCGTTTTTGCGTCAAAAGCGAGTCTTGCGGTGCGAAGCAATATCAGCAGTAGAAAGAACACGATAAAAATTGCGGATTGACGTAAGGAAACGGTCGCATCCTTTAAATGGATCAATTTGAATTGGTAATCCGGATCGCGTGTGGTGGTGTAAATTGCAAGCGCAAACAAAATCAGGTAAAACAACATGACAAGGCTGATCTGTTTGGTGCCGGGAAGGGCTGTTAAAACGAGCAGCACGATCAGAGAAAAAAGAATGGGAGCATATTTTTTAGGCGCTTTCGCCGAGGAAGGCTCTTCGTGCTTATGAAAGGTTATCGTGGTATAGATCGGCTTGATAAATCCGGTGCTGAGGCCCAAAAAAACTCCTGACAAGATAAAAAGAGGAGAATATAGATTCCCGAGCACGCCAAACAACGCTCCGGCAAAGCCGAGTATAAAGGTAAACACCAACACGGAATAGCTTCCTACTCCGATTTTGATGCTGCGAAGCAAAAAGACTCCCGTCATGCGAAACGTATAGAATATAACAAGCGGTAATATCGTTGACAGGTTTTTTCCATCCACAAGCCGCAGGAACAGTAAATAGGGAATTGCGATCAAAGTACTGTTCAAAACAAAGCCGGACGTTTGTGCAACAGATGAAAAAAACATTTTTATCTTTTCGATCGGAACCACCCCTTACTATTTTTGTTGCGAATGGAGATATTGTTGTATCTCTGTTTGCGGTCTCGATAAGTTAATAAACACATTTCAATCAGCCTAGTCAACGTAGGGCAAAGAAAAAGAAGGCTATTCATACGGCATGCAAAACCTGATAAAAAGAAATTGACTGTAAGGTTTCTACTTGCCTGAGTGGATTAAATTGCATAAAATAGAAATGGTAAACACAAAAGGGAGAGATTTCAGAATGAACTATACATTCCGGACACACGGAACCTGCTCCACGCAAATTACCTTTGACGTGGAAAACGATACGATCAAAAATATTCAATTCACAGGTGGATGCGATGGGAACCTCAAAGCCATTCCGCGGCTCGTTGACGGCTGGCCTGCACAGGAAATTGCGGACAGGCTCAAAGGGATCAGCTGCGACGGAAAGCCTACGTCCTGTGCAGACCAGCTTGCACAGGCGGTGCTTGAGGCGACTGGAAAAAAGGGCTGACAGAATTTTCTGCTCAATCTTTTTTGGCGTGTAAAAAGAGATTGGATTTTTCGACAAGATTTCCAAGTTCGTTCAGGTTGGATTCGTATTGCAGCATCAGGTGATTGAGATACGGCGATTCGATTGGATATGCCTCATCCTGCGGATTCTCTTTGCCGGCAGGCGGAATCGCCTGTATTTTTTGCAGCCGGCATTTCATTTGCCGGGAAAAGTGATCGACCGCTTCGCGCTGTTGGGGAGGAAGCTTTCCGGCCTGAACAAAAAATATCATCTGTTCGGACTCTGCAATCATTTTCCACATTGGGGAAAGCATTGCAGTATAAAAGGCGGCCTCCGCTTTATCTTCAAGGCGGGGCAGGTGTTTTCGGACTTCGTCGTACAGGAGATGGAAAGAAATAAGCGCGTCGCTGACTACGCCATAGTCGATTACACGCCGCGTACTGATGCTCAGCATGGTTAAGTAAGAGCTTTGAATGTGGAATAACTCGCGGACATTATAACGAAATTGCCCTTTTTGGCTCGTTGGAAAAAAGAAACGGTTTATGACCAGTACCAGAACCACCGCAAGAACAAGATATAATATCCGCAGCTCGATTGCCGTAGAGCTTTCTATGGTGAGCGACGCAAGCGTGAGCGCAAAGCCGGTCGAAAAGATCGGCTGCACCCATGTGCCGGGCGTACAGCAATACATGAGCGAAATCATGACCGTCGCAAAAATAAGATGCCCTGTTACGCCGCCGGGTAGTATTGGAAGCACAAAAAAGGCGAGCAGGCAGCCAATCGACGTTCCGATAAGGCGTGTTTTCATACGGTAGGCGCTCTCCTCATACATAGGCTGCAGGAGTAAAAACGCATTGAGAGGCAGCCAATAGGAGTGCTCGCTGTTTGTAACGCGGCATACCACAAAGCTGATGGTAGATACGAGGGAAAGACGAAGCGCAAACCGGACCTCAAAGGTATCGAGCTTTAGGCGCGTGCGAAGGCCGCCCAGCGGGCGGGCGTGCTTTGGCAACTTCCATTCGGGACGCGCCGAATGCTGGCTTACCTCTGTCATCCCCGTAAGCGTCAGGGAAAGCAGGCGAAGGAAGTTGCGCAGGAATACCTGGAAATGCTTGTCAAGGGCTTCTGTTTGTTCGCATAGCGCATCCGATTCGGCAATGAGGTCAGAATTATCCTGGAGATTCATCTGCTTTTCGACCTTTGCTAAAAACACAGATAGTTTTTCAAGCATCTTAACATCATGGATAGAACAACCGCTGTGATCCCCCTGTCCAAAATCAGAAATAAAATATGCCGCCCGCTGAAAAAGCAATGCAAACATATAATGGATTTTTCCTTCCCCCCGCACGACATAGGAAAAATCGCGGCTTCCGTAAGCCATCCGGTGTAATGACGTTTGCAGGGAAAGCATATCCTTTTGCGCGGCGGGATCGCACTGCTCGCCCTTTGCCATCAGCAAAAATTCTTTGGAAAGCAGGGAAAGGCCTTTACGGGCGTGCGGGTAGCCCTGCGGCTTGCGGTGGAAAAGATAGTAAATCACAAGCGCGACGCACAATACTGCCGAAGCGTACAGCATTACGCCCATCAGGGGAAGAAAGCCTTCCCAGCCTACAGGGCGCAGCTGCAGGAAAATAAACTCCATCGCGTTGGTAAAATAACCTTTTTGGTTAAATTGCGTCGTTTGCAGATAGATCAGCATAAAAGGAACGGCAATGTTCAAAAGAATACATAATGCAAGGTTCAGCGTCGCAAAAAAGGCCAGAACACAAAGGCCCATCTGTACTACAAAAAGATTGAACAGGGAACGTACAGTGCATTTTTTTTGAAAACGGACTTTAAATGTGGCGGTTATGAAGGAAACGACGAGCGCATATGCTGTTCCAAATAACAGGACAATCGAATAAAACAGCAGCAGGAAAAACAGGATGACCGGTATGGCCGCAATAAATTTTTTTTTGAATTCCGAAAGAGAACCCTTGATATCAAAAGAAATAGAGACCACTCCTGCTCACAAAACTTATTTATGTGAGCAATTATATCACTTTTTTCAGGTAAAGTCTAAAACGCCATTGTACAGGAGCGCAGCTTCCCGGACTTGCGTCCATAAATATTTTTGGAACATACGCTTATTCCGGGGGCCTTTTGATACAGCCTTCCACCTGCATAAAACAATCGATCAGGTCCGGACTAAAGCATCCGCATTCGCCTCCGCGGATCATAGTGACAGCTTCTTCGTGTGAATACGCCGGTTTATACACGCGTTCATTTGTCAGCGCATCATAAACATCCGCAAGGCCCACCACCTGGGAGCATAAGGGGATATCATCTCCTGCAATGCCGTCCGGATATCCGCGCCCGTTCCAGCGTTCGTGATGATGACGGCATATTTCATAACAATAGTCAAAATATTCCTCATTTTGCACATAATCCAGTGTCTGCAAGATTTCACAGCCCATTACGGTATGCTGCTTCATAGTATCAAATTCTTCTTCCGTGAGCTTCCCGGGCTTTTTCAGAACGGAATCCGGTATGGCGATTTTGCCAATGTCGTGGAGCGTCGCCGCAGCGCTGATCATTTCAATCTGGTCTGCCGTCAGGCCGTATTCAGGATGACGCGCAGAGAGTTTCTTCAGTAAAACATCTGTAATCCCACGCATCCGTTTGATGTGCTGGCCTGATTCGCCGCTGCGAAATTCAACTACAGTACTCAGTGTATCGATTAAAAAATTGCTGGAGCGCTTTAGCCGGTCGGACTGTTCTTTAAGGATAGACGTTTGCTGGCTTACCAGTGATTCCAGATGATGCCTGTGCAGGAAAAGCTGGATCAGGTTTTCTACGCGCTGCGTCACAATTTTGGGATTGAACGGTTTGTTGATGATATCGGACGCTCCGAAATCGTAGCCTTTGAGCGTCGTTTCCTCAGAGCTTTCCACTGTGATCAGCACTACTGGAATTTGCTCGAGCAATCCGCTTTCCCTCATGGAAGCAAGGACGCCAAAGCCGTCTAAAACAGGCATAACAATATCGAGCAGAACGATGGCAATTTTGTCGGTTTCGCGAGCGAGTATTTCAAGCGCCTCAGTGCCGGTTGCCGCCTCCAGGATATGGTAGCGGCTGCCAAGCATGCCCGACAGAATGGCCCGGTTGAGTTCCTCGTCGTCAACGATCAGTACGGAATTTTTTTTCGGATTCATATGATTTGCTCCTGATAAGCGTTTTCAATAATAGCCTTGATCCGCATGAATTCTTTCCATACGGGGATAAATAATTTACCGGCCTCGCCGCTGCGTCCTTCGCGTATGGCAATTACCAGTCTGCCGCACAATTCCGCCAGATGCTCTAAGCCGAGGTTGAGGGCGTTGCCCTTGGCTGTATGGGCAGCCGTTTCTATACCGGCACTGTCTTTTTGCTCCACAGCTTCCTTTAGCTGCGGAAGAACAGCGTTTGAGGGGTAGGTTTTGATGAAGTGCTCGAGCAGCTGCGTATTGCCGCAAAAGCGTTCCAGTATTGTCTTTGAGTTTATGCCAAGCTTTTCAAGTACGGCATACAGCGGATCAGAGCAGGTATTTCCCGCTTCGTCATTCACATCAGGAATCAGCCTTTGCTGCGGCGCATGCTGTAATTCCTGCAAGGTGCGCAGCAGCACGGGAATGTTGACCGGCTTGGAAATATGGGCGTTCATTCCCGCTTCCAGCGACTTTTCCACGTCGTCGTCAAAGGCATTGGCAGACATTGCGATAATGGGTATGTCTTTTGCGTTTGGAATATGTAGCGAACGGATACGGCGCGTTGCCTCCAGTCCATCCATCACGGGCATTTGGATGTCCATGAGGATGGCAAGGTAATGTCCCTGCGGTGCGGCGGAAAATTTTTCCAACGCCTCCTGCCCGTTGAATGCCATATCTACAATCAGGTTGCGCGAGGTAAGAAGACGGCATGCGATCTCCATGTTCATCTGGTTATCCTCCACAAGCAGGATCCGTTCGTTATCAAAATGGTAATCCTCTTTTTGGATCTCTGACGCCATTGGTTTACCAAGTGTAGCAGACACCAGCAGGTCATATACGCTGGACGGGAACAGGGGCTTTGGCAGGAAGTAGTTGACGCCTGCATCCTCTGCCTGCTTTTTGATACTGTTCCAGTCGTAAGCGGAAATGGCGACGATCAGGATATTGTCTTTAAATTCGTTGCGGACTGATTTCACGAGCTCGATTCCGTCCATTTCCGGCATCTTCCAGTCGGTGATCAATACGTTATATGGATTATTTGCCTTTTGGTTGGCCCTAATATATTCTAAGGCAAAGGGGGCTGAATATGCGCTGTTTGCTTCTACGCCGAATTTTTCCAGCAGGCTGCATACGTATTCGCATACTGCGGGTTCGTCGTCCACCACAAGCGCCTTCATTTCACAAAAATGCCCCCTGATATCGGAGGGCATCATTTTATCCCCCGTTTCCTCCAGCCAAACGGAAACGGCGAAGGTGCTTCCCGCACCGGGAGAGCTCTGCACATCGATCCCGCCGTTCATCATACGCGCATAGCTGTTAGCGATCGCCAGGCCGAGCCCGGAACCACCGCTTGATTGACGCAGGCTGCTATCCTGCTCAAAGGGAATGAACATTTTATCAATAAACCTTTCATCCATCCCGATTCCGTCGTCCTGAACCGTAAAAATAAGCTCCGTATATTTTCCGCTCTGATTCCCCCGCGCCACGGAAAAATCGATCCGGCCCCCGGGATTTGTGAACTTGACCGCGTTGCTGAGCAGGTTGATTATGATTTGATTAAGCTTCAGTTCATCGCCAACATAAGCTTCGGCAATTCCGTTCTTGAGAAGAACATTAAATTTGACGCCTTTTTTCTCAGCCTGCGGATAAAACATGGTTGTGACGCTGTGCACAAATGAGGCAAAATCAAACTTTTTTTTTGTTGAGCGCCATTTTACCACTCTCGATCTTGGACATATCGAGAATGTCATTGATCAGTGATAAGAGAAATTTAGCGGAGGTCTCGACCTTATCGAGGCAATCCTTTGTGGCTTCGATATCTCCGAGCGATTCTCTGGCGATTTCCGTCATACCCATGATTGCGTTCATGGGCGTACGAATATCATGTGACATCCGGGAAAGGAAATCGGATTTCGCGTTATTTGCGTGCTCTGCCATTTCAAGGGCATTTTTCAACAGCTCCGTACGTTCCTCCAGTTTTACCTGCATTTCGCGCATCTCGGTGATATCCGTAATGTCGATATAGATCACAAGATAGACAGGATCGCCGTCCTGCCAGTCCACACAGTCCGCGCTTAACTGTAACCATGCTTCGTTGCCCGCCTTACCCTTAACCTGAAGGACAAAACGCACAGGCTTTCCCTCACGTATGGCTGGAATATTTTCAATGATTGCTTCGCGGTTTTTGACCAGCTTCATATTTTCAAGGGAATAGGATTTGATTTCGTTTCCAAAAAATTCGATATAGCGGTCGTTCGCGTAAATCAGGTCAAAAGAATTTGGACGCATCCTGAATTTCGCAACGAAACCGGGAAGGCTGTCGTAAGTGATAGACTGTTCCATTTGCGTCCGGATCATATCGGTCACATCGGTGAACACAGAGTAAATGATCGGAATCCCGTCAACAAGCTCATCCGTAAAGGTGCCGACCACCTTGATCCAGATGTAGCCCCCGCCCTTTTGGGGCATATGGCTCAATACTTCATAGCCGGGGCGGTGATGCTCAAATGCGTCTATAAGCTTTTCGCCGATCTTGGCGTATTCATCCATATCGTTTTTGTAATATTCCATGACACTGTTATGGAATGTCGCCTCATACTCCCTTCTGGAATATCCTGTCATTTCATAAAAATAGTCGTTTGCCCAGATGACGGTGAAATCGTCGTTAAGCATATGTTTTCCAACGCTGACGTGCAGGGAGCTCATCAGCATATTGTATTCATTATTATATTCATGATCGGACGTTGTATACTCTTCCTTAAAGGTATTGATTATGTCCTTGTTCTGGCTCATTTATTAAAGGCCTCCTGATTTGCGGCGTATATGGTGCAAGTGCGATTTCATGCAAAACCTTGTTCATGTTGGTATATGTTATATTATAAAGAAGAAAAACTGATAATACAAGAATCGCATGGATTAAAAACAGAAAAACTGATAAAATAAGAACGATATTTGATTCCCGGCATGTCCAGGAGGGAGCGGGCGTTATGAAGCAGGATAAAAAATTATATTGGATGATTGCGGAATTTTTTATTTCACGGATCAATCTTGGCTTTTATGAGAAGGGCGATAAGCTGCCTTCCGTACGGCAGATATGCGTGCAGTTTTGCGTATCCGCCAATACAGCGCGCAGCGCGCTGAAAGAAATGGAAGCGCGGGGGATTGTTTCCATGGGGAAAGGGAGACCTGCGGTCGTGCAAAAATGCCCCCAAAAAAGCAACAGGGATTTACGCGACCTTTTTTTCTCACGTAAAGCAGCGCTGATTGATTTTGAAGCAAGCATGAAGCTGATTTTTGCCCCGATGCAGCTGCAGGGTTTTTTGGTATGCGAAAAAGAGGACATGGAAGCGTTGCGTGTAATGACGGTAAAAGCCGATCCGGATAAAAACAGGCAATATTTTGTCGACTATTTCCAATATCTGTTCCAAAAAACCGGAAATACTCTGATGCAGGATCTTTATACGGATGTGATCATGTTTATCCATTTCGCGTATACGGATAATATGCTTCAGGAGAACAAAATAGACGGCAGGTATTATCGCGGTATGAAAGCGGTACTCGAAAAAACGCTGCTTTACAGGGAACAAAATGACTGGAAACGGTTGTGGGATGAAATTAACGATATCTACCGGCGCTATGGGGAGCGTATCCGTGTGTATGCGGATTTGGCCTGTGAGGATGAAGGCCGGATAGAGCAGGTACCATTCCGCTGGAGATTGCATACGGGAAGGCCGGAGAGCTATTTTTCCATTGCCACAAATATCGTCTGGAAAATCAATTTCGGAGTATTTCCCCTAGGAGGTTATTTGCCGTCGACAGCCAAACTCGCGCAGGAGTATGACACCTCCGTTATGACGATGCGCAGGGCGCTAAGCCTGCTTTGCAGCATTGGAGCGGTTGAAACGGTAAATGGAAAAGGAACGCGCAGCCTGCCGGCCTTTGAAGGGGAGGATAAAATAGACTGGGAATCTCAGGCAATCAGGAGAAACCTGCTTTTATACCTGCAGAGTATGCAGATTTTCGCAGTCACCTGTGCCGCGGTGGTAAAGGATACGTTTCCCCGCGTTGGGGCAGAGACCTTCCGGACGGTCATACAAAAACTGCGGGAAGAAATTGCCATGGAGGATTTTTCCGCGCTGCCCGGCCTTCTCCTGGCGCTGGTCACCAAATACAACAGTCATGCAACATTGCGGGAAATCTATAAAAAACTTTTGACACTCCTGATCTGGGGCTATCCGCTGAGGTATTCTGGAAGGAATAAGGAAAAACGGTTCGTGCCATTCGCCGCGGCGCTTCTTGAAAGCCTCGAACAAAGGGATGGAAACCGTTTTGCGTGTGAGATGGAAAAACTGATGATTTTTGTTTTTGAAACATCGAAGAAGACAATGCTGAAAATGGGGATCACCCAGGCGGCCGGGATCATTTCACCCCGGCCCACCATTTACCAGGAATAAGACCTTTCAGGTATCTGTTTGTCAGACATTCACCGGGTTTTGGGCAGGGCAGGGAAGGTTGCTTTCATAAAGGGAAATCGCCTTTCTAAAAACTTTGAAAAATTAAGGAGTTCTTAAAGACTTATAAGACATTTTCAGGTATAATAAAAAACATAACTGGGAATGGGATAAAATACTTTGGGGGGACGTAGGGGCTATGGAGATTGGATTTGAAATCTGTAAATGGATTACCATTGTTTTAACGATTATTACCGCGCCGATCACTCTATGGACGGTAGTCACTACCCTCATGGGATTGCGCAAACCAAAAGAGCTCAAAAAGCTGGAAGAAAAGCAACACCGTTTTGCCATACTGATTTGTGCACGCAATGAAGAAAATGTGATCGGGAACCTGATCGGCAGCCTTGAAAAGCAGAAATATCCGCGTGATAAATACCAGGTGTTCGTTATCGCAGATAACTGTACTGATTCTACGGCGCAGGTCGCAAGGGATAACGGGGCGATTGTATACGAACGTTTTAACGCGGAGCAGCGGGGAAAAGGCTTTGCGCTTCATTTTGGGATCGATAAACTGCAGGAAAACCATTCGCAGGATATCGATGCAATATGCGTCTTTGACGCAGATAACCTTGCTGCGCCGGATTTCCTGGTTGAGATGAACCACGCGCTTTGCTCGGGGGCGGATGTAGCCCTAGGCTACCGCGACAGCAAAAATGTGCACGATTCATGGATCAGCGAGGTATATTCCATATATTGGCTGATGCTGATGCGTTTTTATTATACCTCGCGCCATACGATGAATCTTTCGAGTATGGTGGGCGGAACCGGCTTTGCTTTTAAGCTGGCGGCGCTTGGGGAAGAAGGCTGGAACACAAAATCACTTACCGAAGACGTTGAGTTTTCAATCCAGCAGATTTGCAAAGGAAACAAGATATTGCCGGCGCGCAAGGCTGTTTTTTATGATGAACAGCCCTCGACGCTCGATGTATCGCTCAAGCAGCGCTTTCGTTGGATGATCGGCGGGTTGCAGTGTATTCCCCTGTATTTTTCCACAATTATGAAAAGCGTGTTTGGCGGCAATAAAAAGGCGCTGGACCTCGCGTGGTATATCCTGTTTATTCCGGCGACAGGCCTTGCGATTCCGCTCAATGTAGTAGCGGTAGTCGGCATGATGCTCAATCCTGTACTTTCAGCGTGGGCGCTGCCTGTTATGGGGATAACAATGGCCTTTGGTTATTTGCTTGCCGTTATTGTAGCGTTTTTGACATTAAGGCTCGAGAACAAGGATGCGCGCAGCATGAAGCGTGGAATATGGCTGTATCCTATCTTCATGTTTACAATGATGTGCGTTGCGCTTGCGGCGCTGATCCATCCGCGGACGGAATGGGTGCCGATCGTGCACAACAGCAAATATACGATTGACGATGTTAATATTGCAGGGTAACATAAAAATACAGAAGACATTTTCAAAAGAGGATGTGCGCTAAAGGAGGAAATCAACATGGGTCAGGATTTTTATAAATTGGCATGCTCGCGCAGGAGCATTCGTAAATTTGAAGATACCCCGGTGCCGGACGAGGATATTAAGGCGTTTATAGAAGCAGCCCGTACCGCGCCCAGCGGTTGCAACAGCCAGTGCTGGCATTTTGTTGCGGTAACGAATCAAGAGCTGATTGGGAAAGTTGCGGACGCGACTGGAAAAGCAATCGAGGAGTTTTACCAGGATGGTAAGTCGGATGAAAAATTTATTACGAGCAGGGTAAAATCAACAACGTTTTTTCGCAAAGCGCCGCTTGTGATGTTCGTCTATATGGATCATCTTGATTATTTTGATCCGCGCGTTACGGAATTTTTTATGAGGAACGGATATACGCACCGCCAGATGATGGATACGATCGCTTATCCTGATGTGCTTACCATTGGCGCTGCGGTGGAAAATATGATGCTTCAGATGCAGGATATGGGCTATGGCTGCTGCTGGATGATCGATCCGGTCATCGCGCACAAGGAGATATCGGAGCTTTTGGGCGTGAAGGAAGAAAACAGGCAACTCATCAGCGTGATACCCATGGGAAGGCCAAAATATACGCCTATGGAAAAAACGTTAAAGCCACTTGACGAAATATTGGAAATCAAAAAATAGGAAATTGTAAAACAGCGTTCAAAAGTCAGGCGGGAACGCTGTTTTTTCGTTGACAAGATTAAAAGAATGTGATAACATAAAAAAAGTAGTTGATGTATTAATTGATTTTCACATATTTTGTAAGTCATTTATTACGTAGATGCCTTGCAAAATATGTGTTTTTCATTTATAGATCGGTTACAATTTTTATTTTTATTTGGAGGTACTGGTTCATGAATAACGGTACAGTAAAATGGTTCAATGCAGAAAAAGGGTTTGGTTTTATTTCGGATGATAACGGCGGGGATGATGTATTCGTACATTTTTCTGCGATTCAGACAGATGGATATAAAACACTTGCTGAAGGACAGAAAGTAACATATGACACAGAGCAGGATTCGCGTGACAGCAACAAAATCAGAGCGGTCAATGTTTGCATCGACTAAAGCAAAAGCATGAACAAAAAAGCTTTTCACTAAAGTGGAAAGCTTTTTATTTACAGAAGATTTACGCAAATAAAAAACGGTGTTCATAGAACGCCGTTTTTTATGATTGGGGGTATAGGATAACGCAGATCACTCCGCGTTTGGTAACCGGCTTTTAAGCGTTTTCGATAAAATCAATAATTTCTTCCTTCGATTTCACGCCTACAAATTTGCTCATTTTCGAACCTGCGTCAAACAGGTATACGGTCGGGATAGACATAACCCCATATTGCTGCGCGATACTCTGAGCCTCGTCCACATTGACTTTTACAATTTTAATCTTATCGCCAAGCGCGTCGGAAACCTCTTCCATAATCGGGCCGAGCATTTGGCATGGACCGCACCAGTCCGCATAAAAATCAACAAGAACCAAACCCTTATCCTGCAATACTTCCGCATCAAATTGTGCTTCATTGATATGTTTAATACTCATTTTATCCACTCCTCTAAAAATCATTAATTAAGGTACAATTTATATCTAAACAACAAGGGAGGGCATAAAACATTTTTATTAAAATAAATGATATTGTTTTTTATCTCTGAAATATACCTTTGCAGAGATAAAAAAAACCTGCGCGCAATGCTGCGAACAGGCGTTTGATTTGTTTTTTATACCGTTACTTTAAAAGGCCCTTGGATTCTTTAAATACCCAGTCGCGCTGGATTGTGAAACTTGCCATAAAGATCACGAGGTCCACGACGACCTTGAGAATGGTATTGACCTCGTCCCCTCCGCCAAGCAACGAGCCAATGCCCCATACGAGCAGCCACGAAGCGACAAGCTGGATCGCCGCAAGGATCACAAACCGTACGGCAGTTCCTGCGGATTTAGCCTGGGACTGGAAGACCGCGCTCCTGTTAAGGATATAGGTTGCAATCGAACAAAGAATCCTTGAAAGCACTGTAGCGGTCAAAATTTTGAATTCGTCATCCAGGAAAGAAAATACCTTTTGGAATACGTAAAAGGTACCAATATCCACAAGATATGAAATAAATGCGGAAATGCTGAACTTAATGAACACCAGATATAATTTTGCGGTTTTGAGTATATTGAAACCAGGTTCTGTTTTGAGCGCGACGCCTGTTTCCACATCTTTTACGGCAATGCCCTTTGCGCGGGCTTCCAGAATAACGTTCTGTAAAAACAGCTTGTCGTTGCCCTTCATTGCAAGCATCGTTTCAAGATTTTCGCGTGACATTCCAATCAGGGAAGAGGTGATATCCTTTGTTTCGACGCCCGCCAGAAAGCAGTAAATTGTATGTGCGAGCGACTTTTTCTCAGGGGTTTTCCGCTCGCCGACGATAATGTCGGAGGGATGGGCAGAAGCATCCCCGGCAACCTTAAGTATGTCAGCCGAAGAAAAGCCATCGGCAGGATCAACTGTCACAAAGATGGAATACGTTGTATCAGAAGCTAATTCGCGCAAACTGCTTCGAACGCTTTTTCCGGAATATACCGATACGAAAGCGCCTGCGTCAAGCAGCTCATTTTGTAGTTTTTCGTCCGGCCCAAGCAGCAGGACCGCTGTCGTTTCATGATTCATAATGTTATTATTTTACCACCGAAACGCCTGAAACGCAATGTACGCCATATGGAATTTGCAGGATCGAAAGAAAAAGTTGAGTTTTGATTTTTAACAGGCGCCGCTATATAATTTTTACAGCGGTTTTGCGGAAAGCCGGCTATGTAAAACTTACGATAAATTGCTTGCATTTGCAATTTATACCAAAAGCCTGTTTCCAATCTTTTGACAAATTGCTATAATTGACTGGGAAAGGAATGACGCATATGAAGGCGATCCGGAACGTTATTATTATTTTGCTTTTGTTTATTATTTTTGTTTTTGTATTTGCAGGACAGGGGACGTTTGACAAATATCTTCCGCTTAGCGAGATCAAGGGTGCAATGATCACAGGCGTCACGGGAAGCGTATACGACCTGCAGGATGGGGATTATATAATAAGGGAAAAAGATAAAGGAAGATTTCAGGACATGATGCTGAAAAATGGCTGGCAGATGCAGGAGCTGGGGGACGGACGGTACCAGTTTGAACGGGACGGGCAAAGCGTTACCTATCAGGAAAAGGGTTTTCTGGGATTTTTTACGTTGTACCAGCTTACCCCATAAGCACAGGCTGAATAGTAAAGCAGGAATTTTCAAAAAGAAAAGCCCCGTTCATTTCGGAAGAACGGGGCTTTTGTATCTGGAGGGGAATGCCAAAAATCAGCCTTCTATTGCAATCGTATAACTGTTTTTATACGTTTCGCCCGCTTCGAGACGGAGCATATCGCGCTTTGTCTCGAGGTCGTCAACCTCGCTGTCATAGGCCGGAACGCTCGTCCAGGGTTCGATGCAAAGGTAGGGCGCCTCGGTCTTGGGCGCATGCCACAAGCCGAGATAATTCATATCCGGATATTCTACGCGGATATATTTTTTCCCTGTCCTGGATTTTAACGTCACAGCTTTGCACATATCCTGCAGGACGATTGCATCGTTATCAAACAGGTTATGGCGCAGAGGCAGCGTGGTACCGCCTTCCAGCGGGAAGTCTTCGGTGTCCCTTGTGGTATAGCAGGTGGGGCTCATGACGATCGCCTTAGCGGGTTTTTCGCAGTCGAATTCAAGGTAGTAGTCCGTAAAGGGAACGTCTTCATTCATGGGCACGTTGAAGCCCGGATGCCCGCCGACCGCGAATATCATGCTTTGCGTGTCGTCATTTTTTACAGTGATGGTTGTTTTGAGGCTCGCGCCCTTGATCGTATAGGTGATCAGCAGGTCGAAGCGGAACGGATACTGCGCCAGCGTCGTCTCATTTGCCTTCAAACGGAAGGTAATGGAGTCGAGCGTCTGTTCCTTTACTGCAAATTCGGATTTGCGTGCAAACCCATGCAGGTTCATTTCATAGGTCTTGCCCTGATAGGTATATTTTCCGTCCGTCAGGCGTCCGCAGATCGGGAACAGGTTATACGCCCTCCCGCTCCAGTACTGCGCGTCTCCCTGCCACAGGTATTCCGTATTGTCTTTTTTGCCGACAATGGATTGCAGCTCCGCGCCGACGTCTGAGATTTGAACGCGGATTGAATCGTTTTCGATCGTGTAAATCATGGTTTTTATCTCCTTTTTTATTTTTTACCCTCAATAGTTTTTTGTCAATCAACAGGATCAGTCGACATGTTTGATTTTTTCCACATTGATCGAATAATCCTCCAGTTCATTGGTCAGGTTCCTGTTATAGAATGGATCGTAAGGATACTTTTTATCCCATTTTGCGAGCCATTTTTCCTGCTCGCCCTCAAAACGCTTGATTTTTTCAGGAGTCTCTTCATAACCGCGTGTTTTGGATTCGTAATGATAAAGCTCCGCAAACGGTGTCCACACAATGTAATAGCCCTGATCGCGCACCTTAAGTGAAAGGTCAACATCATTGAAAGCGACTACGAATTGTTCGTCAAAGCCGCCGACCTCACGGAATACCGCTGCGCGCATCATCATACAGGCGGCGGTTACTGCGGATACGTTGTGCGTGAGGATCATCCGGGCAAAGGAACCTACTTCGTAACGGCTGAGGTGTTTATGTGAGTGCCCGGCAACCCTGCCGATTTTGAGTACAACGCCGCCGTGCTGTATTGTGTCGTCCGGGTAATACAGCTTCGCTCCAACCTGCCCGATCTCCGGGCGCAGGGCGTGCATCGCCATTTGTTCCATCCAGTCCCCGGAAATCACGGACATATCATTGTTCATAAAGAGCAAAAGCTCTCCTTTTGCCTGCGCTGCGGCGTAATTATTGAGCGCTGCATAATTGAATGGATGCTTCCACTCCACGATCCGTATTTTCGGATTTTTTTTGAGCGTCTCATAATAACTGAAAATCTCTTTGCCGGTACTGTTGTTCTCCACAATAATAATCTCAAAGTTATCGTAGGTCGATTTTCTGAGAATGGAATCAATACACTTTTTGAGCGTCTTTTTTTCATCCTTGTTGGGAATAATGATGGAGATCAACGGGTGTGGCTGAGGAATATCGTAGCTTGTGATGTAGTAATTATCAAGCGTATTATTCGCCACATGCGCGCCCAGCAGGCCGCGCCGTAAAAAAGCCGCCTCGAGGGCTGAGCGCCCGGCTTCTATAGTATAGCTCTTTGCATCCGAGGAATAAGCGGTGGAACCCAGGGACAAACGCCAGTGGTAAAGGATATCTGAAATATGTCCAACCTTTTTTGCCTTTTCAGTCAGGCGCAAAAAAAGGTCGTAATCCTGTGCTCCGTTAAATTCTTTGCGGAAGTAACCAACCTCGTCCAAAAGTGATTTTTTGATGACCACAAAATGCGTGATATAATTAAAGGCAAGAAGCATATCCGGTGAAAAATCGGGCTTAAAGAAGGGATCGAAACGGCGCTCGCCGTCTTCTGTAAGCTTATCCTCGTCGGAATAGATGAATTCGTAATCCCTGTCCTTGTTGAGCAGCTCCACATTCGCATAAAGGGCCTGCGGCATCAGAAGATCGTCATGGTCGAGCAGCGCAATATATTCGCCTGTCGCCATTTTGATGGCTTCGTTGGAATTGCCGGAAATCCCTTCGTTTTTTTCAAGCCGCCTGTATACGATGCGCTCGTCGCGGTAAGAGGAGATAATTTCCTCAAGCCCGTCCTGCGTGCTGCCGTCCGCAAGGCAAAGCTCCCAGTTTGCATATGTTTGTGCGATCACAGATTCTATCATATCCCGCAAGTAACGCTCGGGCGTATTATAGAGGGGCACAAGGACGCTGATTTTGGGTGAGAACGCAAAAACGTGCGCGCGCTGGGCTTGGAGTTTTTCCGGGGTTGGATCGTTGTTTTTCATCCAGTAAAGATACTGCGCATCCTTTTGCATATATATTTTACAGGCGACGCAGCCGCCGCCCTCCACGGAAAAACCGTGCCGCTTCTTTTTACGGTTTACAAGCACCCCGCAACCCTCACGGTCTGAGGTAAACGTAAAATAGTGCGGAACCTGTATGGCTTTCAGGATTGGTAAAAAGGTAAAAACCGTGTAGCCGTTATGCTTAACGTCCGCCGCTGTCATTTCGCGCAGAATTTCTCCCTTTGCATTTTTGATCGTCATCGTAAGGGTACCGTTTCCATCCGGGTTTTGTGTCAGGATATCGACGCGTCCGATGTTGTGGGAAAGCGGCCTGGTCATAAAGCTGACGCTTTTTTCAGGATGGTACCCTGCCGGGTTTTGCACGTCCTTGATAAAGGACTCGTTGGTAATGAGCCCAACATGCTGGTAAATATCGGTGATTTCGTCGCCAAATTGCATTTTTTGCTTTACCTTGCGCAGAAATTCCGACAGACCGTAATCCCTGATGATCGCCGTCATCCTTTTGAGCTTTTGTCCTTTTAGCTTTTTGGTCACCTTGCGTAAGTTAGCCAGTTTAGACATCCGTTTCCTCCATCGTTTTAACGCCTCGGCGTTTTTGATTGCAAACAATATTATAACATAAAAAAACAGGAATATGACAGCAATGTCATGATTCCTGTTTGCAATCAAAAGCTGTTACATAAACTGCGAATAGACGAGCTTATATAACAGGATAAAACCGCCGATAAACGCAAAGGTCGCAAGGAGGGCGATCCAAAAAGATTTGGGAACAGGCTTTTTTTCTTCCTGTTCCACCTGTTTCAAATCCTCGAGTTGCGCCTTGCAGTGCGGGCAGAACTCCGCGGAATCTTCGAATTTTGTTTTACAGAGAGGACAGATCTTCATTTTTCCACCTCATTTTTTTCAGCTGCGGTTTTTGCGCGCCGCCGCACCTCGCGCCGGTAAAACTTCAGCAGTATGCCAAAAAGCACTGTAAGCCCGGCGATTGCAACGATACACAGCCAGATATCGCTGGAAAGAAGGATGCTGCTCAGCACAAAGCAGCCGTAAGAAAAAATACTGATCTTGCTCAGGCCATTGCGGAAAAGCTCGATCAGCAATAGTACAACTCCCGCCAGAAAGGCGATTGTACCGATCGTCTGATTAATTGTCAAGTGCGTTAAATCCATAGCTTCATCCTTTGACGATATTATACCACGCGATGAGGTATAAGGACATAAAAAATTTACTTAATTCTTGTTAACAAAGGATGACGTTTATGTTAGTATTATAATATAAAGGATATATATTTATGAGTGATATTATTGATCGGACGCTCATTTTTGCGAAGCGGGAAGATAAACCGGTTATTATTGTATATGATGGAAAAAAGGGAATTTCGCAGCGGCGGGTATATATACGTAATATCGCGGAAGAAAAGATAACCGTATATTGTACTCAAAAAAAAGCAATTCGTGTTTTTGACAGAAAAGGAATCCTATCAGCGGTAATTGCAGACGAGTGAGGAACTGTCATGAAGGAAAATAATAACGGCGAAGCCGAGCGTGAAATGCTACGCGAGCTGGATGAAAAAATGCGCCTCTTTGCAAAAGAACGTGAAAAATTGAACCAGATGAGCAGCAGCAGGATTGCTCTTGGTAAGCCCCTTACGGACGGCGAGCTGTTAAAGCAAAATGAAATGTGCGGCGGTATCGGCATCGATATTATGAAATTACAGGAACTGCTCAATGAAGATGAGGGAGAACAATTTGAAGAATAGCACCTATAATACGGAATATATTTCGTCTATCATCAATGCAATGAGCGATATGGTTCGTGTCATTGCCAAGGATGGCACGGTTCTTATGACAAACGAGGCCTTTGTGAAGCGGTTTGGGGAATCGGTTGGACGGGAATGTTATGAGCCGTTTCACCAGAAAATACGATGTGAAAATTGCTTGTCGCGCGATGTAATGCGTACCGGAGATCCGCGGCGCCTGACGCGCAAGGTCAAAGGGCGCGTTTATTCGGTGACGGTTTCGCCGCTGGCCACCTCAGGGGATGAAGTCAATGCGGCGGTTGAGGTGTTTCGCGATATTACGCTTGACTACAACATCAAACAAAACCTGTTGATGCAAAATGCGAAAATGCAAAAGGATTTGCAGCTCGCGCGTAAATTGCAGGAGGCCCTTGTGAAGGGAGCGCTCCCCAAGGTGGATGAGTACGAGCTTACAGCAGGATTTTTTCCATGCGAAGCGGTAGGAGGCGACATCTACGACTGCACGGTGTATGATGACAAGCTTGTTATTTACGTGGCGGACGTTTCCGGACATGGCGTTATGCCGGCGATGCTGGCAGTATTCTTCTCAAGGGTGGTTCGCGCAGCGTGCCTGATGGGCAACTTCCTTCCGTCGGAGATACTTTCCTACGCGGAAAAGGAATATGTGGATCTCAATCTTTCGGATTCGATTTATATCACGGCATTTATCACGGTTATAGACCTTAAAACGAATCAGGCTGCGTATTCCAATGCCGGCTTTTCCGTGATGCCGGTCGTTTACCACGAAGGAAAATTTGAAGAGCTTTATATGCCGTCGCATCCATTATGCGACTGGTTTGGGGACGAATCCTACCAGGACGGCTTTTTTACGTTTCAGGAAGGCATGCGGATGCTGATTTACACGGATGGCGTAGATAATATCCACAGCGATCCAAAAGTAAAAGACCGGCTTTTTGAACTGCTTGGAAGAGAGGATTTCCGCAGCGAAGATTTTATTGATGAAGTGAGGGAAGAATTGCACAGCAACCCTGAGGACGACCTTACGATGCTGCTGTGTATGAAAAACGGATAAGGAGTATACGGTTGACCGGAATATTTGAAGCGATCGGGAATGCGTTGATAGCGTTTTCCTGGCGTGACGTAGTAGACATCATTATAGTAACAGTCATACTGTATTGGCTGATTAAGCTGCTTGCGAGGACGCGGGCGGTGAGGGTGCTCATCGGAGTGGGAATCATCCTTATTTTATCAAGGGTTTTTGTCGCACTCAATCTGCAAACGGCTTCGTGGCTGATGAATACCATGCTCAGCGCGGGGGCTGTCATTATCGTGATTTTATTCCAGCCGGAAATCAGGCGCGCGCTTGAAGCGCTCGGACGCGGCAAAATTTTCACCTTCGCCACCAAATCCCAGATGGAAGTGAAAAATGCCGAGCATATCATCGAAGAAATTTCACGCGCAATGCTTAGTATGTCCAAACAAAAAGTGGGCGCGATTCTTGTGTTTGAGAGAAAAACAGGGCTTGGGGACGTGATGGATTCAGGCACAATGCTTGACGCTGATATTTCCAGTGAACTGATCGAGAATATATTTTATCCCAATACGCCCCTGCACGACGGGGCGATGATCCTGCGTAACGACCGCATTGTCGCCGCAGGCTGCTTTCTGCCGTTATCTGATAATAAACAGGTAGCGCAGGAGCTTGGAACGCGGCACAGGGCATCCCTGGGGGTTTCCGAGGTATCAGATGCGTATGTGCTGGTGGTATCGGAGGAAAAGGGAATTATTTCCTTTGCGTATGACGGCGTGCTGCGGCGCTACATCGATGCGAAAGCGTTAAAGGAGATATTGTCCGAGCTCTATCTTCCGGAAACGGAGGAAAAGGGAAGTAAAAAACTCACCGGATCAAAATTCAAACGTAAGGTGGGTGACGATAATTGAGTAAAGTTGTGGATATCATCAAACGGATATTTGTCAATAATTGGAAAATGAAGCTGATTGCGCTTATTTTTGCACTCGTTTTGTGGAGCTTCATGATCGCCGAGACCAATCCGCCCAAATCAAAAGTGTTCAAAGATATTCCCGTCACCTTTACAGCGGCGGACGAGCTCAAGCAAAAGGGCCTTACATCCACGGTACCTCTTTCCGAGCTCTTAAAATCGGTAACGGTGGAGGCGGAAACAAATGCGGACGCTTTGCAGTATTTGAATGAGAATATGATCAGGGCTACCGTAGACCTTTCCTCGATCAATGACGTAGGTGAATACACGCTGCCTGTGAAGGCAACGAGCACATTCAGTCAAAGTACGATTGTCAGCAAGGATCCGGAAACGGTCACCATTACAATAGAAGAAATTGCATCGCGTGAGGTGCCGGTGGAAGTGAAACTCACGGGAGACCAGAAGGACTGGCTCTATTATGGGCAGCCTGTGCTTGATGAGGCGAATGTCAGCGTCAGCGGTTCCAAATCAAATGTAGAAAAGGTATCCAAGGCAATTTGCTATATCAATATAGACTCCATGGAAACTTCTACCAAAGAGAGCTATAAGGTAACGCTTGTCGACAGCAACGGAAACGAGCTCTCAGGCGACCTGTTTACAGGGGTTCCGTCGGTTATTGTGGAAATGCCCGTCTATCCCAAAAAGGATGTGCCGATTGATACGGAGGCTGTGAAAAGCAGCATCACGGGGCTTGCGTCGGGCTTTGAAATCAGTAAATTGACTGTGGATCCGGAAACGGTCAGCATCGCGGGGACGCTGGAAAATATCGATCCGGTTACTTCGGTATCGCTTGAGCCAATCGATTTGGAGGGCGCCCAGGGCGATATGATCATCGAGGCAAAGGTCAAGCTGCCTGAGGGCGTGATTGCGGCAACGCCGTCCACTGTAAAGCTGCAACTGAGTATTTCCCAGCCGGAGATCATGCGGACCTATTCCGCCAAGGAAATCAGGGCAAGGAACCTGGAGGACGGGCTTACGGCGAGCATCAGTCCGACGGCAATCGACATCAATGTCTACGGCACGCAGGAAGTGTATGACACAAATGATATCACCTCCTCAAAAATCAAGCCGTTTGTAGACCTGACTGGCCTTTCAAAGGGTGTTCACGAAAATGTGCCGGTTAAGTTTGAAAATGAACCGGACCTCGGCGTGCGGTTGGAGCCGTCGCAGGCTACGGTGACTGTAACGATCACCTGAAAACGGGCTGAACAATAAAAGACATGGCTGCAAAGACACCAGAAAGGTGTCTTTGTTCTTGGAGGAAACTATGAAAAAATTCAATATATTTGCAGGAAATTACGGGAGCGGGAAGACGGAATTATCACTCAATACTTCCATTGCGCTCGCCAAAAAGGCAAAGACAGCGCTTGTGGATATCGATGTCGTAAACCCGTATTTCCGGAGCGCGGAAAGCGCGGAGCTCCTTGAAAAAAACGGCGTCTACCTGATTGCGCCGCCGTATGCGAATACCAATGTGGATGTCCCGGTGCTTTCTGCCGAGGTGAACGCGGCATTTGAATACGAAGCGGCGGTGTTCGACGCGGGCGGAGATCCGGTCGGAGCGGCGGCGCTCGGCGGGCTGCTCCAGAAGTTCCAAGCCGTGAGGGAGGATACCATGCTCTATTATGTGGTAAACGCGCGCAGGCCCCTGCAACGCAGCGCAGACGAGATCATCGAAATGATGGAGCAAATCAGCGCGCGAATCCGGCTTTCCATAGATGGAATTATCAACAATACGAACCTTGGACGGGAAAGCAGCGCTGTAGATTTACTGGATGGGCAGGTTGTCTGCGAGCAGGTTTCGAAGCGTACGGGCGTGCCGATCTCCTATGTTTCCGGGAAACCGGAAATACTGGTGGAGTTTAAAGAAGCAGGGTATCATATCCCGCAGATACCACTTACGATCTATACTTTTCCGGACTGGCTTGTTGACGATGAACATGAAAAGTGCTAATCTATAAATAAGCGCCATTCGGCGCTTTTTAGAACAAAATCTAAAATATTTACATATAAAGGTGAGAAAAAAATGGCTAATTTAACGATCTATGAAGATACCTGCAAGGGCTGCGGCCTGTGTATCGGGGCTTGCCCCAAAGACCTTCTCGCGATTGATAAATCGCATCTTAACGCTAAGGGCTATCATCCCATTGGGATCGAGAAGCCGGAGGAGTGCATCGGCTGTGCCTCCTGTGCGCGTATGTGCCCGGATTGCGCTCTTGAGGTAGATAAATAAACGTAAAGTGAGATCAAATAAATTTAGATAAAGGTGAATGGAATTTATGGATAAGGTATTAATGAAGGGGAACGAGGCCATTGCGGAAGCGGCTATCAAAGCAGGCTGTACGCATTTTTTCGGATATCCGATCACGCCTCAGAATCAGGTTCCTGAATATATGTCCAAACGGATGCCACAAATCGGCGGGACGTTTATTCAGGCGGAAAGCGAAGTTTCTGCAATCAACATGGTGTACGGAGCGGCAGGCGCGGGTGCGCGCGTCATGACGTCCTCGTCCTCGCCGGGAATCAGCTTAAAGCAGGAGGGGATCAGCTATATCGCTTGTGCGCAGCTGCCCTGCCTGATTGTAAACATCATCCGCAGCGGGCCTGGCCTTGGCGGTATCCTTCCGTCGCAGGGAGACTATTTCCAGGCGACAAAGGGCGGCGGCCACGGCGACTATCATCTTGTGGTACTTGCTCCGTCAAGCGTACAGGAAGCGGCGGACCTTGTTGCGGAAGGCTTTGACATTGCAGATCAGTACCGCATCCCGGTTATGATTCTGGGAGACGGAATGATTGGGCAGATGATGGAGCCGGTTGCGTTCAAGGAAACAAAGGGACGCGACCTGCCGGAGAAAACATGGGCGGCAAACGGCTGGAAGGATAAATCCCGCCAGCGTAATATCATCAATTCCCTTTATATCGAAGCGGAATCGATGAAAGAGGTAAATGACCAGCTCCAGGCGAAATATGCTGAGATTACCAAAAATGAGACGCGTGTGCAGGAGTTTATGACAGAGGATGCGGATTATGTGATCGCGGCCTTCGGAACGACGGCGCGTATCGCGAAAAACGCTGCCCTCAAAGCGCGTGAAATGGGCATTAAGGTCGGCGTAATTCGTCCGATTACCCTGTGGCCCTTCCCTTCGGATGCGTTTGCACAAGCTGCGGAGCATGTTAAGGGGATACTTTGTGTGGAAATGAATACAGGACAGATGATCGAGGACGTAAGGCTTGCGGTAAACGGCAAGGTTCCGGTCGAGTTCTATGGAACGGTTGGCGGGTTCATCCCGACTCCTGATGCGGTTGTAGATGCCGTTAAAAAGCTGAAGGAGGGCAAATAATCATGGCAAAAGTATTTCAAAAGACAAAAATGCTCACAGACGTGCCCTTCCATTACTGCCCTGGTTGCACGCATGGCATTATCCACAGGCTGGTTGCCGAGTGTATTGAGGAGATGGGCATGGAAGATAAGGCGGTCGGCATCGCGCCGGTCGGATGTGCGGTATTTGCATATAATTATTTTAACTGCGACATGATGGAAGCGGCGCACGGAAGGGCTCCGGCGGTTGCTACAGGAATCAAGCGCACTTGCCCGGAGGATCTCGTGTTTACTTATCAGGGCGACGGCGACCTTGCTTCGATCGGCACAGCGGAAATCGTCCATGCCGCTGCAAGGGGAGAGAAAATTACAGCGATATTCGTAAACAATGCGATTTATGGTATGACAGGCGGACAGATGGCGCCCACAACGCTCGTTGGGCAGGTGACCACGACGTCTCCTTATGGCAGGAATGCGGAAACGCAGGGGATGCCGGTTAGAATGGCAGAAATGCTTGCGACGCTGGACGGTGCGTATTACATTGAGCGTACCTCTGTGCACAATGTCCCAAGCATTATAAAGACGAAAAAGGCGATTAAAAAAGCATTCCAGTACCAAATGGAGGGCAAGGGCTTTTCTATGGTGGAAATCCTTTCCACATGCCCGACAAACTGGGGGCTGAACCCGGTGGAAGCCCTGAAATGGCTGGAAGATAACATGGTGCCGCAGTATCCGCTGGGCGTAACAAAGGAGGGCAAATAATCATGACGGAAGAGATTATTTTAGCCGGTTTCGGCGGACAGGGCGTGCTTCTCGCAGGGCAGATCATTGCGTATGCGGGAATGAACGAGGGAAAAAACGTTTCGTGGCTGCCGTCCTATGGCCCGGAAATGCGTGGCGGAACCGCCAACTGTAACGTTGTGGTATCTGATGGCGAGGTCGGCTCCCCGGTTGTCGTGGATGCGGACTGCGTACTCGTAATGAACAGGCCTTCCTTGGAAAAATACGAAAAGGACCTGAAGCCGGGCGGGCTGCTGCTCATCAACTCGGATTTGATCGAGATAGAGCCTACGCGTACGGATGTGAGGGTAATCAAGGTTCCTGCAAATTCACTTGCGGAGCAGGTTGGCAGCATTAAGGCCGCGAATATGGTTATGCTTGGCGCGTACAACGAATGTGCGCATGTGGTCGAAAATAAGACGATCATCGAATGCCTTGCAAAGATTATGGGAGAAAAGAAGGCGCATTTGATTCCTATGAATGAAAAAGCGCTGGAAGCGGGCGCACAAGCTGCGAGATAACCAGTTAAGACAATGAAAAGCTGTTGCCATTGACAACAGCTTTTTTGTTGTCTTTTTAAATCGGCGGCGCGACGAAGAATGGGGCGTGTAAACCATAGAATATCCATGTCATTCCATACAAAAAAGGCCCTGCCTGCAAGAAGCGGGGCCTTTAAAAAACTGCTTTAGCCTTCCGGAGCTACCGATGGACTGGGATCGGGAGTATGGGTAGGTGCCGTACTTGGAGTTGGCGTTGGGATAGGGTTAAAGGTCGGCGTGGGGATCGCACTTGGCACTTCCGAAGGAGTAGGCGTTGGCACCGCGATATGCGCGCCGTCACAGTCCGTGGTCGGATCGCCGCCGCTTACATAATATCCGCCCTCGCCTATTACGGGCTCCGACGCAGTCAACCCTGCCGATCCTCCGCCAAGCCATTGCGCGTAAGGCGAATTCTCAGGGAATATGCGTCCGCCGCCGACGGTGTAGGCATATTCCTCAGGGCACAGGCCTTCTACAAAGCGTTTGCCGGAAAGGCCGCACATTTTTACGCTGACTGACGAGCACTGGTTGCAAACCTCGGTCGGTTCGTCACCTTTTGCCATCCAGTCGGTAAAGGTTTCGCAGCCGCTGCCGGGTTTGAGCCCTGAATACCGGCAGACTGTAACGCTGGTATTGATATTGAAATCCTCAGGCGTTCCATCAATAATTTCTTTATCCGTCAGCCCTTCGTGGATTTTCTGCATATATTCCTTCCAGAGCGGCGCGGCAATTCCTCCGCCGTATGCTTTGCTGCCAATGGTTTTTGCCAGGTCGTGCCCCACCCATACCATTGATGTATAATATGGCGTGTAGCCGGCAAAGGTTACGCCCTTGTTGTCGCCGACCGTACCGGTTTTGCCTGCAGTTGTCATACCGTCAAGGCGGGCCTGGCTACCGGTGCCTTCCTGCACTGCATCTTCGAGGATATCCGTCAGCATATAAGCGGTAGAGGGTTTGAAAGCCTCGTGCACGTCGCGGTCTGTTTCCGTATCGATGACAACGTTGTTGTCCGCGTCGAGCACCTTCGTGAAGGATACGGGCTGCCGGTATTCACCCTCGTTGGCAATCGCAGCATATGCGCCTGTCATCTGGATAGGCGTAACGGTAGAACCGCCGAGCGCAAGTCCAACGCCTGTCGGCGTGATATTCTCGTCAGGGATACCAAGCTTATGCAGGTATTCAACGGATGTATCGATGGTAACATAATCCATTAATGTGCGCGCGGCAGCGACATTTAAGGATTTTACAATCGCAGTGCGCATCGTGACAGGCCCTTGCGTACCCGTAATAGTAGGAGAGCTGTCTTCTCCATCTACGATCCAGCCGCTGATCGGAACAGGTATATTCGCAACCGGCGAAGCGGCGCCGTAGCCGGTATCAAACGCGGGGCCATAGACGGCAAGCGGCTTGATCGACGAACCGACCTGCAAACCTGTATTTGCGCGGTTGAGACTGCGTTTGACCTCAGGATCGTCACGCGAACCCACGATTGCCACAAGATAGCCGGTGGAATTATCGATGACTACAGCGGAGGATTGCGGTTGTTCGGTCACATTTCCTGCACTGTCGGTAAGCTCGGTTTCCACACCGCTCGGTAACTTGGTGGGATAACCGTCATATTCGGAAAGGGTATTCTGTACGGTTTCCTGTATCTTCGGATCGACAGTCGCATAAATTTTGTAGCCGCCCACGCGCAGCTCGTTATCCACTTTCTGACGGTTGGCTTTCGTATCCTCAAGGCCTTCCTTTTCAAGCATAAAGGTTTGCACGTCATACATCATGTATTCGATAAAATGAGGATATGGATACAGCTCGTTCGTAGGAGAGGTTTCCTGTACGTTCATTTCAGCCTTCCAGATGTCGAGGTAACCCTCTTTTAAAACCTTATTATCCGAAGTCGATTCATCTGCAAGGTATTCGGAAGCGGGAACCATTACTTCATTGTATTGTTCCTCTGTGATCATTCCATCCCAGTACATACGCTCTGCAACGATGTTCATGCGGTTGATGAGGTCGGGCAGGTATTCCGGATGCGTATAGGTCGCCGTGCGCGGGTTATACCGCGTAGGATTTTGTGTGATTGCCGCAATGCAGATCATTTCACGCAGGTTAAGCTCGGAAAGCTCTTTATTAAAGTAATCGTGCGCCGCCGTCTTCACGCCGTATATCGTTCCGCCCAGCGGGATCGCGTTAAGATAGGCTTGCAGAATTTCATCCTTGGTATACTTTTTTTCAAGCTCGGTTGCAAGATATGCCTCCTGCAATTTACGCTTATAGGATCTTTCGTTCGTGAGCAGCGTATTTTTGACTAGCTGCTGCGTGATGGTACTGCCGCCTTCCGTTTTACTGGAAGACAGGTTTGATACGAAAGCGCCCAAAAGACGGCGGAAATCAACGCCGTTGTGTTCATAAAAACGGATGTCCTCCACGGCGATTACCGCATTTTTGAGGTCATCCGGTATTTCGTCGAGGGAAGCGACATCCCTGTTTTCAAGGCCTGTGTAGGTTGTGATATAGCTTCCGTCAATCGCGCTGTATATTTTCGTGTTCTGGTTCTGGTCGCTTATTTTGGATACGTCAAGCTCGGGCGTGGTTCCAAGATATGCGTTTGCAACGCCCATCACCGAGCCAATACCAATCGCCACTACGAGGATAATCGCAACAAAAGAGAGCTTGATTGTTGTCAGCATGACGCCAAGAACAAAATTGGGCTTTTTCTCTCTTGGTTTGAATATTGACTGGTGTTTTACAGCGGGGATGAGCTGTGTTTCATCCTTCTGCGCCTGTGTCAGCTTTTGAACAGGCTTTTTAAGCGGGGCTTTTTTAGGAGCGGTCGGCGAAAACTGCTTGGTCATGTCGTCAGAAAAAACAACCGTCTCCTCGCTCACCTTTTCTTCAGGCTTTTTTGCTTTTGGCTCCGCCTTCAGGGGAGCCTGCTTTGGAAGAGGTTTTTGCGGCGCCAACGGCTGTTTTGCCTGAGAAGGCGAAGCCTTTGGCTTTGATTGTATGGGCCGTGCCTTTGGTTTTACCTGGGCCGGTTTTTGGTTTACAATCTTTTTCTGTTTTGGTTTTTCGGGCTTTGCGGAATCGGTTTGCAGCCCGCGAAAGGTTTCTTTGATCTTTTGTCCTGCCTGCACAAAAAAACGCTTGGCCTTTGCGCCCAGCTCATTTATTTTATTTCCAACAGTTCCGGTCTTTTTATCCGGATCTGTTATATTATCCCGTTTGTCCTTTTGGGGAGCCATATTACCAGTACCTCCATTGCATGGCGAGCCATGCGTATATATATGACAATCTTACCATAAATCAGCCTGCAAATAAATGTTTTTCACAAATTATTCATATATGCGGAGGATAAGAAACAAACGGAATTTTCTTATTTCATAGCGTCCCAAAAAGTCATGATAGAATTGGCGGGAAGGATTTTTGAAAAGAAGAGGTGCAGAATATTTGTAATACCATAGATGGAAATATCTTTTCCTTTTTGGGCGTCCTTCAGGGCATGGGCTACAACCTTGCCGGGGGAGGAAGGGAACAGAAAATTTTTCACCGCGCCGGAATCGGCATTTTCACGCGCTACGCTGAAAAACTCCGTTTTGGTCCAACCGGGGCATACTGCGGTAACGCTTACGCCCTTTCTTCCCAGCTCACGGTTTAACGCGCGGGAATAGCTCAGGACAAACGCCTTTGTCGCCGCATAAACGTTCATATCGGGCAGTGGCTGGAACGCTGCGGTAGAAGCAATCTCAATAATATGCCCGCCGGAAACCATATAGGGAATGCAGGCCGAGGTGACGCTGAAAAGCGCACGTATGTTCAGGTCGATCATTCTGAGCGCGTCGCTTTCCCGCACAGATTCGAAATCGCCGAATTTGGCCAGGCCGGCGCAATTTGCAAGCAGCCGAATCTGTGGTTTTTCGGTATTTAAGACCGATTTCAGGTCTTCAATATGCGAGCTGTCCGTTAAATCATATGCAAAAATCCGCATGGGCAGACGGGTATTGTTTTGCAATTCTTCCAGCCGCTCCCTCCTGCGCGCAATAGCCCAGATTTCATCAATCTTTTGCTGACGGTCTATTTGCAGTGCAAATTCCCGTCCCATACCGGAAGACGCGCCGGTCACGATTGTGATTTCCATAGATTCCACCTCCAAAATCGGTCGCTTTCTATTCAAAAGATAAACGCGACGATTATTCCAAAACTTCGAACAGTAAATTCAAGATGCTTCTATCATAGTTCAAAGTTTACAAGAAAGCCATCTTATGATACTATCTTACAGTAGAAATTAATTATTTTTTGAGGTGAGTAAGATGTCTGGACATTCGAAATGGTCAACGATTAAAAATAAAAAAGGGAAAGCGGACGCGGCCCGGGGCAAGGTTTTTACAAAAATCGGCAGGGAGCTTGCGGTAGCTGTGAAGCTTGGCGGCTCTGATCCGGCTTCCAATTCGCGCCTGAGGGACTGTATTGCCAAAGCGAAAGCAAACAATATGCCAAACGATAACATCACCCGTTCCATCAAAAAAGCGGCGGGCGAGCTTGGAAACATCAACTATGAGGAACTGACCTATGAAGGCTACGGCATCGGCGGCGTCGCTGTTATCGTAGAAACCATGACGGATAACAAAAACCGTACGGTTGGCGAGGTGCGTCATGCGTTCGATAAATTTGGGGGCAGCATGGGTACCACGGGCAGCGTGTCCTTCCTGTTTGATAAAAAAGGAATCATAGTCATCGATTCGGAAGCGGGCGATGAGGATACGGTAATGGAAGCGGCGCTTGAGGCGGGTGCGGAAGATTTTACGGCAGAAGACGGCGCATATGAGATTACGACAGCTCCTGAGGACTTCTCGGCAGTGCGTGAAGCACTGGAAGGACAGGGTTACGAATTTTTATCCGCAGAGCTCGATATGGTGCCGCAGACGACAACGAACCTTGACGCGGAGCAGCAGGTGAAATTCGAAAAAATGCTCGATATGCTCGAAGATAACGACGATGTGCAGAACGTCTATCATAATGCGGAACTTCCGGACGAAGAATGAACAAGCCGCTTATATAGCGGGATTTGTGCTGTAATATATATGATAGTACAGATGAAAAACATGTTTTTTGGACAGTCCCGGGGCGTTTGAAAAGGGATTGAAGCAAAAAGCCGGAATCGTATCAACTGATAAATCAAAAGACCTTGCCGATCCTTCCAAAAAAGGAAAGCAAGGTCTTTTCATATCATGGAAAAGTTGGCAGATTTGCCATGATTATGACGGCGGGCTGCATCTGGAGCAGGGAGAATAACCGTCTGCTTTTGCTTCGCTGAGAGAAATTGCAATTTTGCTTTTTTTCAAATAACTGCAGCCGCCTGTATGATATTTTTCTCCTGTTTTGGTAATATAAACTGTTGCGCCACCGCCGCTTTTTTGGTCGGGGGAAGCGTCGCTGTTATCGCTGCTGGTACTATTCTTAGAAGAAGAGGTCGATTTTTCAGAAGACAGCTGCTCTGCTTCGGCAGTTTTTTGACTCAGTTGATTTTCGAGGTCGGTTATTTTTGATGATAAATCCTGAATGGTTTGATTGGCTGTCGTCAAATCACCGGAAAGCTTTTGGTTTTCGGCTTCCAGTTCCTCCAATTTCTGCGAAAGCGCATCCAGTTCAGCGGATGTTTTTTCTAACTGGTTTTCCAGTTCGATTTGCCCTGCGGCAAGCTCGTCGCGTTCGCCGACCACTTTTGTATATTCTTCCTGTGGTACGCCGCAACCAATGAGCCCGATACAGAAAAGTGCAACCAATAGGGTTGCTAATAGTTTTTTCATAGCTGATACATCTCCTCACCCTTTATTGTATGGTTCGATTATATCCAAAAAAGCAGGCGGTTTCTGCATTTCGTTAAAAGCATGACAAATCAGTTAAAATAAGTGATAATACATTACGATTCTGCCGTAAGGCAACCAACCGGATCAACCAATATATTTTGCAGAATGTTCGTGAGAAGCCCTTTTGGCACAGGCTGTATGCGGTTGCGAAATGCAGGCAATTATGGTATATTTAACTGGAAACTTCTATTGGATTGATCCGGCAAAAGCTGGTCGGCAGGACAGGTTAACTTTTTATTATTTTCAAATACATTTTTTATATTATTCATCGAAAGGAGAAGTCATGTATATTAATTTAAAGGATGGGATGTTTACAGACAAGGAAAGCCTGTTTGTAGACGATGGCTCGCTCAAAGCGTATTTATACCGTTTCGAGAGCGGTATTTGCGCGGTAAAGCTCCAAAACAGCGAGGGCTTTATCACGGTTCTGCCGTTCAATGGGCAGATGGTGTGGGATGCGGAGTTCCACGGACGTTCCCTTAAAATGGAAACGAGCTTTGCAATGCCAAAGAAAAGGGAACTGTTCCGTGATACTTACGGCTGCTATATCATGCACTGTGGAATCCTTGCAATGGGCTGCCCCTCGCCGGAGGATGACCACGGGCATCATGGAGAAATTCCCTATGTCACTTATGACAGCGCCGGTATTGTAACCGGTAGCGACGAAAAAGGCAGGTATATTGCAGTTACGGGCGAATACGAATACAATCGTGCATTCGGCAGCCACTATATTGCCCGGCCAATGGCAAAGCTTTATGAAGGCAGCACACTCATTGACGTGAGCATGGAGGTGCAGAACAAATCGCGCGAAGCGATGGACCTGATGTATATGTGCCATATCAATAACAAAACAGAAGCGGGAGCGGAAGTGTTCCAGACATTGCCGTGGACGCCCGAGCATATGGTGGTGCGCGTCAGCATTCCGCAGTACAATACGCCTGATCCTGCATTTATGGAGCTTTTGGGACGTGTGCAGGAGGACGTAAAGGTGACAAAAATCATAAAAGAGGGCGATGTGTATGATCCGGAGATCGTCCTTTTCCTGCGCGATCCCAAAACAGATGAAAACGGTAAAGTTCATTTCCTGTACGTCCATAAGGACGGCAGCGCGGACTATACCTCATATGATCCCAGGGTTTTAAACAGGGGCGTGAGATGGATGGTTTACCATAAGGACTGGCAGTCCATGGGAATGGTTCTCCCGTCAACGGCGGAACCGGAAGGCTATCTGGCTGAAAAAGCAAAAGGCAACGTCCGCAGTTTGCCGCCGCAGGGGATTTTTAAGTCTGAGATCACCACCGGTTATATGGCGCCTGGGCAGGCGGAGAAAATGAAAGAAACAATCGAGCAGATCATGGAGGGATGACAGAAACATGGAACAGCGTTTGAGCAAAATATTTAAGCACGAAAAACCAATAATCGGCATGGTGCATTTGCGCCCGTTACCGGGCTCGCCAATGTATGATAAAAAGAAAATGGGTATGGAACAGATCATCGATATTGCGGTGAAGGAAGCACAGCTGCTTGAGAAGGGCGGCGTGGATGGCCTGCAAATCGAAAACATCTGGGATTATCCTTACATCAAGGGATGCGAGATCGGCCCGGAGACCGTTGCTGCAATGACAGCCGCGGCAACTTATGTGCGGCAGGCGGTTAAAATTCCAATCGGTGTGAACTGCCATCTCAACGGCGGCGAGCAGGCGCTTGCGATTGCGGTCGCTACAGGCGCAAAGTGGATGCGCGTATTTGAGTGGGTAAACGCCTATGTTTCCCACGCGGGTATTCTGGAAGGGATTGGCGGAAAGCTGGCAAGGTACCGCGCTGCGCTTGACGCGCGTGAGGACGTACTGTTTTTATGCGATGTGAACGTAAAGCACGGCAGCCATTTTATCATCTCAGACCGCAGCTTTGCCGAGCAGGCAAACGATGCGGTGACGGAAGGGGCGGAAGCGCTGATCGTGACCGGTTTTGAAACGGGGATTGCGCCCACGCCGGAAAAGGTCAAAGAGTTTTCGGACAGCGTGGACGTCCCGGTGCTCCTTGGCAGCGGCACGACCAGTGAAAATGTAAAGGAGCTTCTGGAGCATTCCGACGGCGCGATTGTGGGAAGCTATTTCAAGGAAAACAACGACTGGAAACAGCCGGTTAGCCTGGAACGTACGAAGCAGTTTATGGATGCTGTATGGAGTATTCGAAATGGGAAATAACGGGAAACGTATTTTATGCGTGGGCAGCATTAATATGGATCTAACGATGTTTATGGAACGGATGCCCGCGCCTGCGGAAACGGTGATAACCGATAACTTCGCAACCTATCCCGGGGGCAAAGGAGGGAATCAGGCGGTTGCCGCGGCACGTATGGGCGGAAACGTTGGGTTCCTTGGAAAGCTTGGCACAGACAGCTTTAGCAACCAGCTTCTGGAAGAACTCCGCAGGGACGGGATCGACACCTCGCATATCCTGATCGAGCCCGACGAAACGGCGGGAATCGCTATGATACGCATTGACAGGGAAGGAATTAACTCGATCTCCTTTTCACCGGGGGCGAACGCGCTCCTTACGCCGCGGGACATTGAAGAAAACGAGGCGTTATTTGAAGAGTATGATTTTTTGCTTGCGGTTTTGGAGATTCCGTGTGAAACAGTGTACGCGGCGATCCGTATGGCAAAAAAGCATGGTATGACCGTGGTGTTCGATCCGTCGCCTATTCCAAAGGAACCGTTTCCTCAGGATATTATCCGCATGATTGATTTTACAAAACCGAATGAAATCGAGGCGGCACAGCTTGCCGGCATTAAGATTACGGATATCGCTACGGCGGAGGCGTGCCTTGAAAGCCTTCTCACAGCAGGATTTCCCTGCCCAATCGTTTCCCTTGGCAAGGAGGGCTGCATTGCGCCTGTTGGCGGGAAAAATACGCGGTTCACGCCGCCAAAGGTACAGGCGGTTGACAGTACGGCTGCGGGCGATGTGTTTTTAGGCTCGTTTACAGCGGCGCTGTCCAGGGATTATCCCCTTTATGAGGCGATTCGCTTTGCTTCGGTTGCGTCTGCGCTCAGCACCACGGTGAAGGGGGCGCAAACCTCCATACCAAGGCTCGCCGAGGTGGAAAAAGTATGGAAAGAGCTTTCAGAATAACAACGATCAAAAAAGCCGGCAGCGCCGGCTTTTTTTATTGCTTTTTATTTTGCAGGTTGTAAGCCGTTTTGGCCAGAAGGGAATCCGGAAGCAGCTTGGAAAAGAACCGTGCGAACTTCATCGTTGCCCCGGGAACGATGACCGTTTTTTTGGCAAACATTTTCTTAACCGCATAATCTGCTACAGAAGGAGAAGAAAGCCCGCCAAAACCGAACTGCACACCCGCGGTTTTGTTAAACTCCGTATCCACCGGGCCGGGGCAGAGCGCGCTGACAGATACGTTTTTTCCTGCACGGCGAAGCTCCTCACTCACAGCCTGCGTCAGGCGCAGCACATAAGCCTTGGACGCATAATAGGACGAGAAGAGCGGCCCGGGCAAAAAGGCCGCCGACGAGGCGACGTTGAGGATATACCCGCGGTTCTCCGCAATAAAATCCTTCAGGAACAGCTTCATCAGGATATGGGCCGAAATGATGTTGACGTCCAGCATATCGATTTCTTCCGGGAGCCCGGTTTTGTCAAACGCGCCAAATACGCCGTACCCGGCGTTGTTAATAAGCACACTGATATCTTCGTTTTTCGTTTGCCCGTACAGGCGCAGGCATTCTTCCTTTTGGGAAAGGTCTGCCGGAATGACAATAACGTCTGTGGCAAGCTCGCTTTTCAGCTCCAAAAGACGCTCCTCCCGCCGGGCGGTAATAACCAGGTCATACCCCCGTTTGCTCAGGTTTTTAGCGATATCCCTTCCGATCCCGGAGCTTGCGCCCGTAATGAGTGCCTTCATTTGCCATGCCCAACCTTTTTAAAATGATATTTTATTATACCATGTTTTGGGAGTGGGAAAAAAGTCTTTCATTTGTGCAATCAGGCATTGGAGTTTATAATGGAAGGGAATCAAACAGGTAAAGGACAATAAAACGTTATGGCAAAACAAATAACCGCAGCAATACTTTGTATTTTAATGGGAATTGGAATCGCGGGCTGTGCGCCTCAAAGCGAACCCGTACAAACGGCGCAGGCGCAGGACTCTGCCGCGATAAGCACTCCAACGGCAACGCCTACGCCCGCGCCTGCCGCCACCCCTACGCCGGAGCCTGCTCCAACTCCGACGCCGGAACCGACACCAGAACCTACGCCGGAAAAACCGCTTTCCGGAATCGTGATTGGAATCGATCCGGGGCACCAGGCAAAGGGTAATTCGGAAAAAGAGGCCTCCGCGCCGGGGGACGGCGAGATGAAGGCAAAGGTATCTTCGGGTGCGGACGGAAGAAATACAGGAACGCCGGAATACAAGATCACGCTGGCAGTGGGGCTCAGGCTGCGGGATATTCTCGAGGAAAACGGCGCGCAGGTTGTTATGACGCGTGAATCGTCCGACGTGGATATTTCGAACAAAGAACGTGCGACTATGATGAATGACGCGGGCGCAGATCTCGTGGTACGCCTGCATTGTGACGGAGTGGACGACGAATCCGTACACGGCGCGCTGATGCTGGTGCCTGTGGGAAGCCATGCACAGGGTTTTGAGGAAGAAAGTCTTGCGGCGGGAAAAGCCATCCTGAATGCGTTCGTGGAAGAAACGGGCGCAAAAAACAGGGGGATTATGGAGCGCGACGACCAGACCGGATTCAACTGGAGTACGGTTCCGGTGTGCAACATGGAAATGGGCTGCCTTTCCAATGCAAAAGAGGAAGAGCTGCTTATTTCAACGGATTACCAGAATGAATGTGCGCAGGGAATTTCAAACGGTATTTTGAATTATTTCGGATGAAGACGGGAGAGCAATATGGATATCAGCCTCGATTCTTATAAAACATTTTACTATGTTGCAAAGCTTTCCAGTATCACGGCCGCAGCGGAAAAGCTGTATATTTCGCAGCCGGCTGTGAGCCAGTCGGTGAAGCAGTTGGAGAAGCTTCTCGGTTGCAGCCTTTTTTTCCGGACAAAAAAAGGCGTGACGCTGACGAAGGAGGGCGAAGCGCTTTATTTCCATGTCGCCAGGGGGTACGAGCAGATTTTGCTCGGCGAGAGGCGGCTTGAGGAAATGCTTGATTTTGAGACGGGCGAGGTGCGAATCGGCGCGAACGATATGACGCTGCAATATTACCTGCTGCCTTTTCTGGAGGCGTTCCACAACAAATATCCCAAGGTGCGTATGGGAATCATGAACCTCACAACTCCCGCGACGATCGGAAGCCTGCGGGAAGGCAAGATAGATCTTGGCGTGGTCGGCTCGCCGGTCGAAAACTACAAAGGGCTTTCCGTGCAGGACGTAGCGCAGATACAGGATGTTTTCCTTGCGGGCGAACGTTTCAGGCATTTGCAGGGAAAGCGTCTGTCGCTCGGGCAAATTATGCAGTATCCGATCGTCTGTCATGCAAAGGGAACGAGTACGCGCCAGTATCTGGACGAATTTTTTGCAGGGAAAGGAATCGAACTCCGGCCAGACTTTGAGGTCGCTACGTCGGACCTCATTGCACCGTTCGCAGAACGCAATATGGGGATTGGTATTGTGGTCGACTTTTTTGCGAAGGAAAGTATCCGCAGGAAAAAGGCGTTCGTGCTGGAAACGGAGGAGCAGCTGCCGCCGCGTAAAATATGTGTGGTGACCGGGAATAAGGGACAGGTATCCCATGCGGCTAAGGAGTTTATCCGATCATTGAAATAAGTTGTGCTTATAGTATATATAAATAATATAGATTTTACTTATGTGACTTCTGAGGGTATCATAACAGTGAAAGCATCGTTGTGAAGGAAAGGAAGTCTTTTTTGTGAAAAAAAGTTGGATTTATATTATTTCTGCAATTATATTGTTCAGTACGATGGAGATCGCGCTTAAGCAGATCGCGGGGGATTTTAATCCCATGCAGCTGACGCTGACGCGTTTTCTCATCGGGGGGATATTCCTGATTCCGTTCGCGGTGAACAGGATGAAGAAAAGAGGCGTACGGCTCAAGAGAACGGATCTGCGCGTATTTGCTTTGCTTGGCCTCATTGGCGTTGCCGTCAGCATGACGTTCTACCAGCTCGCGATCCTTGAAACCAACGCGTCTGTGGTAGCAGTGCTGTTCAGCAGTAATCCGGCGTTCATCATGTTGCTTTCGGCGCTGCTGCTTCGCGAGGTCATCCACAGACGGAATGTGATCGCGATCGTGGCTGAAATTGTGGGAATCATTATACTGATAGGTCCGCTGGGCGCGCAGGTTAGTGCGGGCGGTATCATCCTGACACTTCTGTCTGTCCTGACATTTTCGCTTTATGGCGTTATGGGCAAAAAGAAATGTATGCAGTACGGCGGCGTCACAGTAACCTGCCTGAGTTTTTTATTTGGTGCGGCAGAGCTGTTCGTGGTGGTTCTTTTAAGCCATATCGGTGGCGTAGCGGACTATATGACGGCGCACGGCATGGAAACGTATGCGAATATTCCGCTGTTGACCGGTTACAGTATGGAAAACATCTGGATCGTACTGTATATCTGCATCGGCATTACCGGCGCGGGCTTTGCGTCCTATTTTACGGCAATGGAACGGACGTCGGCAAACACGGCATCCCTTGTGTTTTTCTTCAAACCGGTGCTGGCAACGATACTTGCCGCGGCGATCCTGCATGAAGCAGTACCCTCCAATATGATCGCTGGAATTGTACTGATATTGGTTGGTTCGGTGGCAATGCTGGTTCCGGGGCTGCGCCCGCGGGGAAAAAACTTGCGTACAGCCTGCGCCATACGGGAAAAGTTAGCGGAAAAGTAAAGAAAAGAAAGCTGGAAAGCGGCGCCGAAATACGGGCGCCGCTCTTGTTTTCAGGAAGGGGGGATGTTATACTGAAAAAAACGAAAGAAACGGGGTTTTACCATGGGAAAAGTAGTTGCAACCGCCAACTCTGCCAAAGCGGCAAAAGCGGGAATGAACAATTTAAGTACGCTTGCGAAAAATAAAATTCTGGAAGCGATGGCAAACGGGCTGCTTTCCAATACGGAAGAGATCATGAAGCAGAATGCGCTCGATGTGGATGCAGCGCGGGAGAAAGGGCGTACCCCTGCCCTCATCGACCGTCTTGCGCTGGATAAAAAAAGGATCGCAGATATGGCACAGGGCCTGCGCGACGTTGCTGCGTTGCCGGATCCGGTGGGCGAGGTGATTCATGCGGTGCGCCGTCCGAACGGGCTGCGCGTGGCCAAAAGGCGTGTGCCGATGGGCGTGATCGGTATCATCTATGAGGCGCGTCCGAATGTAACGGCGGATGCGGTTGCGCTGTGCATCAAAACATCAAACGCAGTTGTCCTGAAGGGCGGCAGCGAAGCAATCCATTCCAATACCGCGATTGCAGATATCCTTATTCGCGCAGGGGAGGCTGCTGGAATGCCGCACGGAGCAGTGGGGCTCGTTACCGATACATCACGCGAGGCCGTAACGGAAATGATGAAGCTGAACGGCGTGATAGACGTGTTGATTCCGCGCGGAGGCAGCGGGCTGATACAGTCTGTCGTACAAAACGCTACCATTCCCGTCATTGAGACAGGTGTGGGAAATTGTCACATTTATGTTGATAAGACGGCTGATCTTGATATGGCGACGGCAATCACGGTTAATGCTAAAACGACGCGTCCGGCAGTGTGCAACGCAGCGGAGAGCCTTTTGGTGCACGAAGATATTGCGGGAGATTTCCTGCCGAAGGCCTTTGCGGCGCTCCGGGAGAAGGGCGTAGAAATCAGGGGCTGCAAAACCTGCCAGAAATATGGCGCAAAGCCTGCCACGGAAGAGGATTACGATACTGAATTTTTAGACCTGATTATCTCGGTTAAGGTTGTGGACGATGTGGATGAGGCAATCGCACATATCAATACGCATGGAACCGGACATTCGGAGGCAATCATAACAAACGATTACCGCAATGCGGAAAAATTCAAGGACGAGGTAGACAGCGCTGCGGTATATGTAAATGCAAGCACCCGGTTTACGGATGGTTTTGAATTTGGCTTTGGGGCGGAGATTGGTATTTCCACACAAAAGCTGCATGCGCGCGGGCCGATGGGGCTTATGGAGCTTACAACGACCAAATACGTGATCGATGGAGATGGACAGATTCGTTAACTGACGGGAACAGGTGGCATGAAAAAAACTTCGGCGGCCCTGTGGAATGATTTTTGCGGCTTTCTAAAACAAAACAGGTATGCGGTGATAGCTGCGTTTGTGTTTGCATATGTTTGCTATGGTTTTATGCTCACGCACTATACCCTCGGGATTGACGAGGAAACGTGGCTTATGAACGCAGATCCTGAGCTGATCAAAAATGTCTGGATCCAGCAGGGACGGTTCGGGCTTTACCTGTTTGACAGCGTTGTTACCCCAATGGGAAATTATATTCCATTTTTTTCAGATTTCATGGGCGTAACGCTGTGGACGGCAGCGGGGGTTTTACTCGCATACTGCATCACGATTTTTTTCAAGGAACCAAGCCGGTTTTCTGTCTTTGTTTTTTGCGCAATGTTTTCTTCCATACCGCTTGTGGCCGGGGAAATACTGTCCTTTTCGATGTTCAGCATGCAGCAGGGGCTCGCGATGCTCCTTGCGGCGTTTGGCGTGCTGTGTATTTACAGATATTTTCAATACAAAAAGCCGGCGGCGCTGCTGCTGAGCGTGGTATTTATTTTCTTTGCGACGTCGTTTTACCAGGCCTTTGCGGGAGTTTTCCTGACGGCGCTTGTGGCGTACGCCCTTGTGCGCGTTATACGGGACCAAACATACGGGTATGCGAAAATCGCAAAGGAGGTTTTGTGGGGCCTTTGCGCTGTTGCGGCCGGAGTGGGCGCATATGCGTTGATTAACGCATACCTGACCACATATGTCGCTCCCGGGGGCCAGGCGTATTTAAGCGAAGGCCTGATTGGCTGGGGGAAGGCGGACAATGCGCTTTCGGCGCTTTTCCTGCCGGTTCGTAACGCGGGGGCGGTGCTGCTTGGCGTAAAGACCTATGGAGGCGCTGTGATTATGGTACTCACGGTGCTTTTTCTGATTTTTACAGTGGTTTGCGCAGCACGCAAAGCAGGTGCAAAAAACAGGATTATGGTTTTTTTAACGTGTATCCTGCTGCTTATTTCCCCATTTTTTATGGCGGTGCTGCTCGCGCAGCCAACCGTTATTGGGCGTACGCTGCTTGCGTTGCCGTTCGCGATGGGTGTGGAAGCTTTTCTGATCATTAATATGCTGCCAAAAACAGGCGCCCTTCGCGCGTGTGTCAATCTCGTTTTTTGCGCGCTGCTGCTTATGAACGCGGCGTATATGAACCTGATGTTTTTCCATGGCTATGTAGCGTATGAACAGGACAAGGCGACAGGCGTACAAATCGTCGAACGCCTGAATGAAGCCGGACATGATGAGAATACCCCGGTGATCTTTATTGGTAAGCTCGAGCAGCCCTATGAGCTTATTCCACAGGGAGCGGTAACCGGATCGTTTTTCAGCTGGGATGGCGGTAACAATGCGCGGATACGTGATTTTTTGTATGCGGAGGGCTACACGGTATGCGCTTATACCCCGGAGCAGTTTGCGAAGGGAGTGGAACGCTCGCAGGATATGCCTTGCTGGCCGCAGGAGGGGTGTATCCAAAGGAGCGGGGAATGTATTGTCGTCAAACTCAGCGAGCCGGACGACGCATGGTATGGGCTTAATATCATGGTATAAAAAAGGCTCAATGTGTTTAATAATATAAAAAGGCAAACGAGGTGATAGCTATGGATAATGAGAACCTGATACCAAAATTTGAACTGGAACCAGAGGAACTGACCGAACGTAAAATCAGGCAGCATAAGATCGCAGGCTGTATTGTGGCTGCGTGCATGATCATCCTTGGGATCATGATGGTAGTCATTCCACAAGGAGGAAGCTTTGCCGTCAATTACGGATTATCAATCGGCGTGTTGATTATGGGACTTTATGAGATGATCGCCTTTTTCAGGACGGCGCCCCCTTACCGCAACGATATGGCTCTTGCAAGCGGAATTATTATGATACTGATGGGGGCTGTAATCCTGGTGCTTTCCGTTGGAAACATGGCAAGCCAGGATATGATGCTGGGGCTCTTTACGGTGGCGCTTGGTTTTATCACGATCTACAGGGGTATTATGCAGCTTTTTTCGTGCAGCAGGTTTAAACGGCTGGATGAAAAGGACACCGCATGGCTGCAGCTTAGCGGCATCCTGAATATTGTGCTGGGCGTGCTCGTGGTGATTCTGCCCTTTACCGGCCTGCTGCTTACAAGCGTCGTGCTGGGGATTTACCTTGCGGTTGCAGGCGTCGCACTGCTCACGGAGGCAGTCTCGGGAAAGGTTGCGCGCAAGAGATAGACAATCATAAAAGACAGGGGGGATTTGAAAACATGAAAACAGCTTATATGAAAGCGCCGTACAAATTTGAAATAAGGGACGTTGCCCTGAAGGAGCCGCAGGAGGGGGAGGTTTTGATCAAAATCAAAGCGTGCGGGTTTTGCGGGTACGACAATATTCTGGCGAGCTATGCCGCCGAAGAATGGCAGCCGTTCGGACACGAATTTTCCGGAGTGGTAGAAAAGGTTGGCAAGGGTGTAACCCGCTTACAGGCAGGCGACCATGTCGCGTTGGAAACGTCCATATTCGATCCGACGGCGGACTGCTCGCTGGACGGGCGCGTGGATTTCAGTATGAATGGGCCAAGCTTCATGACGGGCGGCAGGGAAAGCATGGGCTTTTCCGAATACGTAATCGCACCGGAAATACTTTGCGTGCCGTTTACGGGTATTTCATTTGAGGAAGGCGCGTTTTTGGAGCCGCTCGGTGTGGCGATTGATTTTATACTGACGGCGGATATCAAAATGAACGACGACGTTCTTGTCCTTGGCCTTGGGCCGATTGGGCTGATGGCGCTGCAAATGGCAAAACGGTGCGGCGCGCGCAAGGTCTACGCGGCACAGCGGTCTGGTGCGGATAAGCGGTGTGAGCTTGCAAAACAGTTTGGTGCGGATGAGATTATTTTTACCGACAAGGTAGACCTCACGCAGTATGCGTTTGAAAAAGGCGGCGTCGATAAAGTGCTTGTATCTTCACCGCCTGCGACGATTGACGCGGCTACAAGGGTATGTAATGTGGGAGGAATCGTTTCCTTCCTTGGGATCAGCTATGGCGAGGGTGCGGCAATGACGCTCGACTCTAACGTGATCCACGGAAAGAAGCTGCAGGTCAGGGCTTCTAATGCGATTCCCGCACTCTACTTCCCCAAAGGAATCGACCTTATCAAGGCGGGGATCGTGGATGTAAAATCCCTGATTACCCACCGCTTTACGCTGGATGGGCTGGACGGTGCGCTCAACGCCTACCACAAGGACCGGGCAAACGGCGTTAAGGCAATGATGATAGAAAAATAAAGAAAATCAATAAAGCCCCGCAGAGAACCCTGCGGGGCTTTTTGTGTATGGAATCAGTTTGCTTTTGTCCGGTTTTTATAGCGGTTTATCGTATGCCTCACATAACCCGTATTCAGTGAAATCGCTTAAAAGCTTTGTAAATCTCGATGCCAAACAGTGGTACGAGCGACAAAAGAATCATAATCAGCCAATGTAACGGTGAAAGGGGAATCAGATAAAAAACCGTAGCAAGCGGCGGAATCAGCGCGAACAGCGTAACGATTGCAAAGGAAAGGCTTGCGCTGATAAACAGAGGCTTATTTGACAAAAAACCGATTTTGAAAATCGATTTTGTGCTGCGCACGTTGAAAATATGGACGACGGAGGAATAGCCGAGGATTACAAAGGCCATCGTCTGCCCTGCTTCATACGAAGGAGCCATACCGCCGATCGGAACAAATCGGCCGATGTAAAAGCCGATCAGTGCCGTGATCGTGAAAATAACAGACATCACTGCAATCTTGAGGCCAAGCCCATTTGCGAAAATACTGGCTTTTTTGCTGACCGGAGGACGGAGCATGATGTCATCGTCCGCTTTTTCACGGCTCAGGGAGAAGCCGGGAATACCGTCGGCGACGATATTGATCAGCAAAAGCTGGATCGCTACGACGGGAGCGCCCCAGCCGAGCGCTACGGCAACGATCATAATCAGGATTTCTGAAATGTTACAGCTTAACAGGAAATAGATCGTCTTCTTGATATTGTCATAAACGCGCCGCCCTTCAGAAACAGCGTCAACGATGGTAGCAAAGTTGTCGTCTGTGATGACCATGTCCGCGGCATTTTTCGCAACGTCCGTTCCGGTGATGCCCATTGCAACGCCCACGTCCGCAGCTTTGAGCGCAGGCGCGTCGTTTACGCCGTCTCCTGTCATCGCGACCACCTTTCCGTTTGCCTGCCATGCTTTTACAATACGTATTTTATCCTCCGGGCTTACACGCGCGTATACGGAATATTCCTGCACATGGGCAATCAGGTACTCCTGAGACATCTCGTCCAGGTCCTCGCCGGTGATCGCCTTGTCGTTTTCTCCCAAAATGCCGATTTCCCGCGCAATCGCAGAAGCTGTCACCACATGGTCGCCGGTGATCATAACGGTGCGGATACCGGCCTTTTTCGCTTCTTCCACTGCAATTTTGCTTTCTTCGCGGGGCGGATCGATCATGCCGATGAGTCCCGCGAATTTCAGGTTACACTCGAGCTCTGCCGCGCTCATATCCTCCGGGAGCTTATCATAATATTTATAGGCTGCCGCCATAACGCGAAGCGCTTTCCTGGCAAATTCGTCATGCACAGCCTGCGCGGAATCGCAGTCTGTGAAGCTGTCTACGGGGATTGTGTCAAAAGCGCCCTTTGTAATGACTACATACCTGCCGTCCGGCATTTTGTTTACGGTTGTCATCAGCTTGCGCTCCGAATCAAACGGAAGCTCATATACGCGCGGATATTTTTCCTCAAGATCGTCGGTTGTGATACCTTTATCCTGCAACAGGCGGATGATGGAGGACTCGGTAGGATCACCGATTATTTTTTCGCCGTCCTCGGTCTGCTCGATTACCGCGTTATTTGCAAGGCTGAACAACCGCAAAAGCTTCATTTCCTCGTCTGAAAACTCGTCTTGTGCATCTACGGGAACGCCATCTGCCGTCCAAAGCTTTTTAACGGTCATTTGATTCTGCGTGAGCGTGCCTGTTTTATCCGAGCAAATAACAGAAGCGCTGCCCAGCGTCTCCACAGCGGGAATCCTGCGGATAATTGCGTGCTTTTTGACCATTTGCTGGACGCCGAATGCAAGGGTAATTGTAACGATTACGGGAAGGGTTTCGGGTACGGCTGCCACTGCAAGTGATACTCCCGTAAGCAGCATTTCCATAATGGAATCGCCGTGCAGCAAAATTCCTGTCAGGAATACGAATATGCCTGCTGCGATTGCAATGAGGCTCATATTTTTTCCAAGCTTGTTGAGCCTTAGCTGAAGAGGCGTGCGCTGCTGCTTGGTATCGTTTAGCAGGGCGGCAATCTTGCCCATTTCAGTTTGCATTCCGGTTGCAACCACAACAGCCGTAGCGCGCCCGTTTGTCACAAGGCAACCGGAAAAGACCATATTGGTACGGTCGCCAATCTGCGCGTTATCCTTTACCTGTGCGTTTTCATCCTTTTCAACGGGCGTGCTTTCTCCTGTCAGTACGGATTCATCCGTTTTCAGTCCGCTGCTTTCAATGATACGCGCGTCGGCGGATATCATATCGCCGGCTTCCAGCACAATAATGTCGCCGGGCACAAGGCCCCGAGCATCAATGGGCTGCTTTACACCGCCGCGAATCACGATACAGGTTTGCGTGTTCATGCTTTTGAGGGCTTCAAGCGCACGTTCCGCGCTTGATTCCTGCCTGATCCCAATGACAATATTGATGATGATGATCGCAATAATAACGATCGGTTCCGCAAAATCGCCGCTTGCCTCCGTGAAGGCAAGAAACATGGATACGCCGGCGGCAATCAAAAGGATAAGCGTGGTTACGTCGCGCATCTGCCGCCAGATTTTCGACCATATGGATTCTTTTTTCTTTTCTTCGAACTCGTTTGGGCCAAAGGCCGTAAGCTGCGCGCTGGCCTGGCTTTCGGTGAGCCCGTCCTGCGCGTTGGTATGGAATTCGTTTATTATTTCCCGGATAGGTGGTTTTGTCCAATTCGCCATAATCGTTTCCTTTTCTGTAATAATGATGTTTTATAGCAATTTGTCAAAAGGTTGGTTACAAGCTTTTGGAATAAATTGCAAATACAAGCGATTTATCGTAGGGCCTGTATAACCTGCATTCAGTGAAATCGCTGTAAATATTGTAAACATCCCTTAACCAAAGGAAACAGAGAAGCGGGCAAATGGGGCGATAGTTTATTTTTATTTTAGAAACAGGCAAAACCGTGCAATGACAGGAGGTCAGAACCACTTTTGCTTTTTAAAGAAAACAATACAGAAAACGGCGACAAAAACACTGAAAAGGATGACAAGCGGATAGGCGATCAGCGAATTGTATTCAGGCATCCGAAGGTTCATGCCGTACCAGCCGACGATCAGTGTCAGCGGCATGAAAATCATTGTGACGATGGTGAGTATTTTCATAATGTTGTTCATACGGATATCGACCTCCGCCTGGTAGGCCTCCCTGATTTCAGACACATACTCGCGCAAACCCTTGACCTTGTCGTAAAGCCGGTCTGTTTTACCGTGAAGGATTGTTACGTAATGGACGCTTCGGCTTCCAAGGGCGTGCTTTTGGTTCATACCGACGTATTCGAGGATATCCAAAAGCTGCTCGTAATAATTCATGATGCCCATCAGGTGCTTGCGCTGCCCGATGATTTCCTTGGTAAAGTTTTCCTGCTTATCGGTCAGTACGCGGTCCTCGAGACCGGAAATACGAAGCTCGATTCCGTCGAGCTCCGAAAGGTCGTCCTTGAGTATAAATTCAAAAAATGCACAAATCAGCTTGCCGATGGTGATGTCATTTTGATTTGTTTTGATAAAATCCTCGATCAGGCGTTCGACATTTCCTGTTTTTTCGCATACAAAGCAAAGATTGTTTTTTTGAAGGAAGATGGTCACATAGGGACTGTTTTTGAGCTGATGCGAAAAATGAAAAAAAGGAACGCATAACAGGTCAAAGTCCTCATAGCTTTCATAGCGCATGGACGTATTTTCGAAAATGCGCGTAAGTGTGCCGGCAGAAATATATTTCGATAAAACGCCCGGCGCTTCTTCAAGGCTCAGCACCGATACCACGGAACCGGCGTCTTCGGGATCGATTGTTTCCACAGGCTTCATTTCGCCTTTTTTCAACTGATACAGCATCGCGATTTCCCTCGTTTCGCGTATCATTATAGCACCACGTAAAATGAAATGCAAAATCATACGCCGCTATGCTATAATAAAAGAAAAAACCACCGGTTAGGAGTAACACAGGATGTCGAAATTATGGGGCGGAAGATTTGAAGGGAATACGGACGAGTTTGCAGAGGGGTTTCAGTCCTCGATCAGCTTTGACAGCCGTATGTATCGTGAAGATATATTGGGCAGCATCGCGCATGCGCATATGCTTGGCGAACAGCGGATTATTCCCAAAGAAGACGCAGAAAAGATCGTCGAGGGGCTGAAATCGATCCTTACGGATATCGAGGAGGGAAATGTGGAATTTTCCGTGCATGACGAGGATATCCATATGAATATTGAGCGCCTTCTCACAGAGCGTATTGGCGATACGGGCAAACGCCTGCATACGGGAAGGAGCAGGAATGACCAGGTCGCGACCGATTTTCGCCTGTATATGAAACGGGCGGGGCAGGAGACGATCGAAAACATCACTGCGCTGTGCACAGTACTCATAGACATCGCGGAGGAGAATACGGACACCATTATGACGGCCTATACGCATCTTCAAAAAGCGCAGCCTACGACGCTTGCACACTATATGATGGCGTATTTTGAAATGTTCTACAGGGATATCGAGAGGATGAAGGATTGCATCAGGCATACCGACGTACTGCCGCTTGGCGCGGGCGCGCTGTGCGCCACAACCTACCCAATCGACAGGGAAATGGTTGCAAAAGAGCTTGGTATGTCGGGTATTACGCGTAATAGCCTTGATTCCGTATCGGACAGGGATTTTGCCCTGGAATATCTTTCAGCAGCTTCAATCTGCATGATGCACCTTTCGCGGCTGTGCGAGGAAATCATCCTTTTTTCCACCAACGAATTTGGAACGCTGAGGCTTTCTGATGCGTATTCCACAGGCTCGAGCATTATGCCGCAAAAGAAGAATCCTGATATGGCGGAGCTGATCCGCGGGAAAACAGGGCGCGTATATGGCGATCTCCAGACTTTGCTTGTGGTAATGAAAGGGCTTCCGCTTGCTTATAATAAAGATATGCAGGAGGACAAGGAGTGTACCTTTGACGCGGTGGATACGCTCAACGCATGCCTGCGTGTGATGGGTGGTATGCTCAAAACGGCGGAATGGAAAAAGGACAAGCTTCTGAAAAGCGCAGGCCTTGGCTTCACAAACGCCACGGACGCAGCGGATTATTTTGTAAAGCAGGGAATCCCGTTCCGCGACGCGCACGCGATCATTGGGCATCTGGTGCTTTACTGTGAGCAGAACGGCAAGGCGCTTGACGAGATGACGCTCGATGAAATCAGGAAGTTTGCACCGGATGCGAAAGAAGATATTTTTGATGCAATCCGTCTTGAAACGTGCGTCAATACACGCAACGTACCGGGCGGTCCGGCGCCGGATATGGTAGAAAACCACATCAGGCAGGCAAAGCTGCTGCTTGGGGAGCTGTAAGCGCTAAGGGGATTAAGGGGATATTGAAAATGAAATTATGCTGGAAAAGGCTTGCGGCGTTTACATTGACGCTTTTGTTGTGCGCTGCAGTGGCGGCAGGCTGCTCCCGGGATGCAAAGGAGGCGGAGGCCACAGCGTCGCCGTCTGAATCCGCATCCGCCACTCCATCCAAAATGCCGGAGCCTACGGCGTCTGTCACGCCCACCGCAACGCCTCCTGCGGAGCTGCATGAGGGAATGCAGGGCGTAGAGGTGACGGCGCTGCAGCAGCGTTTGATAGAGCTTGGATATCTTACGGGAGAAGCGACAGATTATTTTGGATCGGAGACAAAATCCGCCCTTGCGGCGTTCCAGAACCAAAATGGGTTGCAGGGAGACGGAATTGCGGGAGAAAAAACGCTTGTACTTCTGAATTCGGGCAAGGCGAAAAAGTGCGATCCTTTTTCGCTGCTTGCACCCACGGTGAATATGAGCTTTGAAGAGCTTGTGATGAGCGACGACGGCACGAGGGACGAATACCCGAAGGGTTACCCGGCGCTTGGTACTTACAAGATCGTCGTAGACCTCGAGCATCAGGTCACAATGGTGTACACAAAGGACGATAATGGCGACTATACAGTCCCGGTGCGTTACATGCTGTGTTCTACGGGCAAGGACGACTGCACGCCGAAGGGAACGTTCCGGATGGATAAATACCATGTGCGTTTCAGCCAGTTTGTGCGAGATAAAACCTATGGCCAATACTGGACGCAGATCGAAGGGGCGATTTACTTCCATACGATATTATATTCTGAATTTGACACGTCCACTTATATTGAAGAGGTGTGGGATAAACTTGGAACGGCGGATTCGCATGGGTGTATCCGGTTGACGGTTCCGGATGCAAAATGGATGTGGTTCCATATTGCGCCGGGCACGACCTGTATAATACGCGATGGAGACAGCGACGACGAGCAGACGGCTGCCATCAGGGAGCAGCTTGTTCTTGCTCCCGCGCCGCAGGAACGCCTGGACACTGAGCCTTCGGCGATCCCGAATACGGATAACTGGCGGATAGGCGATGTGCCGTGCGACGTGCCGTTTGAACAGGGCTCGCAGAATTAAACGCTATTTAACGGCTGTAAAGAAAAAACGGGGAAAACGGTAAATGATTTTACCGTTTTTTTGTTTGGGGTAAGCCGCTTCGTATTGTGCGAGGATGTCCGCTTCAAATGAAGGGATATCCTTTGCATCGAGCTGGCTGAGGTAAGGCCGCAGGCCCGTGCCGCGATACCAGTCCAAAAGATCAAGGGCAGAATCCATCATATAGTAGTATACGACCTGCCACATCGTAAAGCCGGACGATATGCCGGAAAGCAGCTCCTGATATTCTTCAGGACGCAAAGTATAAAAAACGCGGGGATGCGGAAAATAAGAATTCCATTTTTCGCTGCGCACCGTTTTTTCAATGATTTGCTGCACCGGTTCGTTGAGGTTCATAGGCATCTGCACGGCCAGCGTCCCGCCCGGCACGAGAAGCTTGAGCAACGCGGGGATGAGAGTAGCGTGGTCTGGAATCCACTGGATACAGGCATTGGAAAAAACCAGATCAAAATTGTGGGGCAGGGCGTCAAGCCCGTCAGGCGCAAGGCATACCTGCCAGTTAAGCTGCGGATATTCGCTGCGCGCGCAATCGATCATGTTTTCGGAGCCGTCCACACCGAGGATATCGGCCCTGGGATAGACCTCTGCCAAAACAGCCGTGCTGTTTCCGGGCCCGCATCCAAGGTCAAGGATACGGTTGATCCCATTGCGCGGAAGCCTTGCCGCAAGATCGTAGGACGGTTGCGTCCGTTCGGTTTTATATTTTAAGTATAACGCGGAATCCCAGTCAGACATCTTTGCCTCCAAATCGGTCTTTTTATTTATCATACCACAGCTTTGGGATGTTGCTTTATTTTTTTGAAAAAGACGAGCACGCAGGCAATTCCAACCAGGAAGGTGAGGGCTTCCGTAAACGGCCCGGAAAGCCATACGCCGTTTAGTCCAAGCGCCTGCGGCAATAAAAGCACGAGCGGGACAATCAGGATAAAACCGCGCAGCGCAGAAATCACGAATGACGGTTTGGGGCGGGCAATCGAAGCAAAAAATGAGGTTGTCACAATGTTAATGCCCGCAAAGAGGAAGCCGAGGAAATAAAGGCGCAATCCGCCCTGCGTCAGCTCGGAAAGCTCGGCGTTTCCCTCGCTGTTAAAGATAGAGGCAATTTGCTCCGGGATGAGCAATGCGATCAGATAGAAGGCAACGCCGAGGGCAAGGGCAAGGAAAGCTCCCATCAAAAAGGTTTTCCTGACATTTTGAATGTTGCCTGCACCGTAATTCACGCTGATCACAGGCTGAACGCCCTGCCCGACGCCTGTAAAGATAGCGATACACACAAGCGAAAGGTTTGCGACGATCCCGTACGCCGCAACCCCCAGGTCGCCGGCGATGCGCATGATCACCATATTAAAAACAAAGATAATGATACCGGAAGAAAATTCCATAATAAAAGAGGGAAGCCCGGTAAAAACGGAGGAGCGCAGCTCATGCCCGTTCAGCTTCGTTTTTTCCAGCTGAAAGCTGTTTTTGCGGCGGATAAAGTGAGTAGACAGGATCGCCATACTGAGCACCGGAGCGATACCCGTTGCAAGCGCCGCGCCAAATAGCCCGAGCTGCATCGGAAAGACAAAGATATAATCGAACACGATATTAAACAGGCAGCCCGCCAGCATGCCTATCATCGCAAGACGTGGATTCTTGTCGTTACGCACAAAAGCAACAAGCAGGTTGTTTAAAATAAAAGCGCAGGAAAAGCTCATCAGTATTTTCAGGTAGGTGGCTGTCATTTCAATGATGTGTTCGCCTTTCGCGCCGAGCATGACGGCGATGGGACGATTAAAAATAAGCCCTACGCACATCAGGATTGTTCCGCACACAAGGCAAAGTATAAAAGCCTGTGTAAAAATGCGGTTCCCGGATTTACGGTCTCCCTTGCCGGTGGCAATGGAAAAAAGCGTCGCCGCGCCAATGCCGATCATCAGTCCTGCGCCGTTTACGAGACTGTAAGTGGGGATTGCAAGGTTCAATGCCACAAGGCCGTCAGGCCCCACGCCGTTCGCCACAAAAAAGGTATCGGCAAGGACATACAAAGAAAGACCGAACATACTTAGCACGTTCAGCGACACATAACGAAAAAAGGTCCGGTAGATGCTTTTTGAAGCAAGGGTTTCCATAGTATCCTCCTATGACGCAGCTGCTTTTGGCAGCTGGATTTCAAGTATAAAACCGGATGCGATTGCAAAAAAAAAGGTCTGTGCGTATCCACAGGCCTGACAATACGAGATAAATTCTGCATCCATGCTTTGCATCGGCCCGGCGGCCCCGCAAAGCTGCTTTTTCAATTCGCTTGCATTATAGCAAATGGGGAAGTGATTGTCAAGCAAAGCGAAAAACCGGATGCCAGCATCCGGTTTTCCAAAAGGTATGGTATGTATTAAGAATGGGGGGAGTGTTAACTAGTTTGATTTGTGGCAGTCATGCGAACAAGAATCGCATCCGCCGCAGCATCCGCCCTTTTTATGCCGGCGGACTATCGCAAATATCGAAAGCGCGAGCAGCGCTCCCACAATGGCAATTACTAAAATCGTACCGGGTGTCATAAAAAACGCCTCTTTCCTGTTTGATTTTCTCACAATTTGTGCCGCCGTCCAACGGTTTTATGGAGGTCGCCCATTGGCGGCGGCAAAGCTTGTGAATGGATGCGTACCGATCTGTATTTCCGGTTGTCAGGCCCGGGAAACAAAACATTTTTTGAATGATGCACGACAGTTACCGGCCCGGCACTTATAGGCTTTCACTGTTGCCTCTCATCAAAGGAGTACGCTTTCGATTAGCATTCGCTAACCTGCTGCTAAACCAACATGTGTTTGCAAGGAAGTTTCCTTCTGTAAGATGGAAAGCTCACACGATGTAAGTTAGCAATAACTAACTACAAGCTTATTCTATCATTCCACATGCACTGTGTCAAGGGTTTTGTTAAAACTTATTGAGAAGATTTTTCAGGTATGTTACAATGTAACGAAAAGTATGAGGAATTTCATTCTATTCTCATTTTAACGACAGCCTGGCTGGTTATATATATAAAATAAAAGGAATTTAGAAACGGGAGAATTTTACCATGCGTGAATCTGGAGAAAATTATCTGGAAACAATTTTGATGCTGCAAAAGAGACTGGGAAGCGTGCGTTCCATTGACATTGCAAACGAGCTGGAATATTCCAAGCCCAGCATCAGCAGGGCAATGGGTATATTAAAAGACGATGGATATATTGCGATTGATAAGGGCGGCTATATCGAGCTTACGGACAAAGGCCACGAAAAAGCGGAGGAAGTATATGAACGCCATGTGCTGATTCAGAAGTTCCTGATGGAAACGCTGCAGGTTGAGGCGGACGTTGCAGAGCAGGACGCCTGCCGGATCGAGCATATCATCAGCCAGCACACGTTCGACCGCATCAAGGCTTACGTAGAGGATGAACGGTAAGCCCCTGTATTAATTGAGGCCTGCCTTGTGCGAAAAAGGCACTTTCAGTGCAAATAAAACCGCTGTGCGTTCAGAGCGCAGCGGTTTTTCTGTACAGAATAACGCAAGAACGGTTTCCTGAAAGATACCGATACGGAAATGGGCAGCCCGGCTAAGGCTGCCCATTTCAATATTAAGTATAAGGTGAGAATTTTACCGTAATGGTTAAATCAATAGTTGGCTTCCACAGCAGAAAGTGTACGGCCTTTTTTCGCAGGATCGTAGCCTTTGCGCGCCATCAGCCATACGATTAAGGCTATGAGCACTATGGCTATGACCGCACCCACTCCAAATGGTGCTCCGAGAACAAGTACGTTTCCAAGCTGGAAAATGATGAAGGCGACTACATATGCAAGCAATGTCTGATAGCCGATTGCCGCCCATGTCCATTTCGCGCTGCCCATTTCACGTTTGATTGCGCCGATTGCTGCAAAGCAGGGTGCGCACAGCAGGTTGAACGCCATGAAGGAGAATGCGCTGACCACCGTGAAGGAAGCTGCAACGCTCGAGAGCAGCGCCACGCTTTCCTCTGTTGCGTCTGCGATACCATGTAAAACGCCCATCGTTGCAACAACATTCTCCTTGGCTACAAGTCCGGTGATGGTTGCGACGGAGGACTGCCAGTCCCCAAAGCCAAGCGGTGCGAATACCGGGGCGATAAAGCTGCCGATTGCCGCAAGCATACTGTCTTCAATGTCCACCATCTGGAACTGTGCGTTGAAGTTGCTCAGCAGCCAGATCACAACTGTGGAGGCAAAGATGATCGTACCGGCTTTGATGATAAAGGATTTTCCACGTTCCCACATATGGATCAGTACGCCCTTTGCGCCGGGCACACGGTATTGCGGAAGCTCCATAACAAACGGGGCAGGTTCGCCTGCGAAGGGTTTCATCTTCTTTAGGATAATACCGGAAATGATGATCATGCCGATTCCAAGGAAGTACGCGCAGGGCGCAAGCCACCAGGAGTTCTCCGGGAACATCGCACCCGCGATCAGCGCGATGATCGGCAGCTTTGCGCCGCAGGGCACAAAGGTGGTCGTCATGATTGTCATACGCCGGTCGGGTTCATTCTCAATCGTACGGCTTGCCATGATGCCAGGAACGCCGCAGCCGGATGCAACCATCATAGGAATGAAGGATTTTCCGGAAAGCCCGAATTTGCGGAAGATACGGTCCATGATGAACGCAACACGCGCCATATAACCGCAATCCTCAAGCAGCGCCAGCAGTACAAACAGGATGAGCATCTGTGGTACGAAGCCGATAATCGCTCCCACACCGCCTATAATTCCGTCAACCACAAGGCTTTGCGTCCAGTCCGCAGCTCCGATTGCCGCGAGGCCGTCGGAGGCCCAGCCGGAGATATATTCGCCGAACAGCACGTCGTTGGTCCAGTCTGTTACGATTGTTCCAAGCCAACTGACGGAGATGAAGTACACCAGAAACATAACGCCGATGAAGATCGGAATCGCTGCCGCACGGTTTGTTACCACACGGTCAATCTTATCTGAGATTGTCATTTGCTGGCTGCGTTTTTTTACTGTTTTGTGCATCAGGTGCTGGATGAAAGTATAACGTTCGTTGGTGATAATGCTTTCGCTGTCGTCGTCATACTGGTTTTCACACTGCCGCGTGAGCGCCTCGATTTTTTCCCTGGTGTCTGCTTTGAATTTGAATTGCTCCCACACCTTCTCGTCGCGCTCAAACAGCTTGATCGCGTACCAGCGAAGGTTCGCTGGCTCTACGACGCCGCTAATGAGGGCTTCGATTCCTTCGAGGGTTTGCTCCACATCGCCGGAAAATTTGTGGACGATAGGCTGGACCTTAACCGTTTGGGTAACGTTGCTTGCCGTCCTGATCACTTCGTCAAGGCCGGTGCCTTTGAGGGCCGAGGTCTCGATAATCGGGCATCCCAGCTCTTCGCTTAACTTCTTAACGTCGATTTTGTCGCCGCTCTTTTTCACAACGTCCATCATATTGAGCGCTATTACAACCGGGATTCCGGTTTCCAGAAGCTGCGTTGTGAGGTAAAGGTTCCGTTCGATATTGGTGCCGTCTACGATATCGATAATGACGTCCGGGTGCTCTTTGAGTAAATAATTGCGCGCTACCACTTCTTCAAGCGTATACGGAGATAATGAATAAATACCCGGAAGGTCGGTCACGGTGATGTCCTTGATACTTTTTAATTTACCCTCTTTTTTTTCAACCGTTACGCCCGGCCAGTTGCCCACATATTGAGATGCGCCAGTCAGGTCGTTGAACATGGTTGTTTTGCCGCAGTTTGGGTTTCCTGCGAGTGCAAATTTCATTGACATGATATCCTCCTTCGTACAAAAATCGTTAGCTTGAGCTAACCAATTTGCTGAAAAAATGCAGAGAAAAACTCTGCCAAATAAAGTAAAGAGCGCGTTATAGCAATTTGTCAAAAGGTTGGTTACAAGCTTTTGGTATAAATTGCAAATCCAGGCGGTTTACCGTGCGTCCTGCACAACCTGCATTCAGTTAAACCGCTGTAAAATTCCGCTCAGCCCACTTGTATGATTTCCGCATCCGCCTTGCGGATCGAAAGCTCATAACCTCTTACGGTCACCTCGACAGGATCGCCCAGGGGCGCAACCTTGCGCACATAGACCGGCGTTCCCTTTGTGATGCCCATATCCATAATCCTGCGCTTCACAGGCCCTGAACCGCAAAGCTTGGTGACGGTAACCGTCTCGCCACATTTTACGCCGCGGAGCGTTTTACCGCCGGATACATCGTGTTGATTCTTCATGTAATCTTCTCCTTTCCGTTTGATCTCACTAAATTTATAATGCAGGCGCAAAAGGGCCGCATTGTCCAAAAAATCAGGAGTCTGCAACCATGATGCGGTTTGCCATGCTCTTGCTGATTGCGATACGTGAATCCTTGACGTTGACAATCATATTGCCACCCATTTCAGTAATCACAGTTACGTTTTCACCTTCCACAAAGCCAAGGCTTCCCAGAAAGTGACGAACGTCGTCCTTCCCGTTGATCTTGCAGATAAAAGCTTTTCTGCCTGCCGGCGCCATCGTAAGAGGCATAATAGAGATCACTCCTTCCAAAATTAGCGATTGCTAACATAAAAACCAAAGATTGGGGTTAGCTCTTACTAACCCTCTTCTAAAATAAAGTTTACCATTGCTAACCAAAATAGTCAATCAGAAACCAAAAATTTTTTGAAACATTTTTCAAAAAAGCGGCTGAAATAAAAAACGGCACGGATCATCCGTACCGTTCGTGTGACAGTAATCAGATTTTATCCTTCAGTGCAAGGGCGCGCACCTTCAGCGGCAGGCCGAACAGGTTGATAAATCCTTCGGCATCCTTGTGGTTGTAAACTTCATCTTCGCCAAAGGTTGCGAATTCTTCGCTGTACAGCGAGTAAGGCGACTTCAGGCCAACGTGTTTACAGTTGCCCTTATAAAGCTTCATGCGAACGGTGCCCGTAACGGTCTTCTGTGTTTCCGCAACGAATGCGCTGAGCGCCTCGCGCAGCGGGCAGAACCATTTTCCATCATAGACGAGCTCCGCAAATTTTGTGGCAACGCCTTCCTTATAGTGCATGGTATCTTTATCGAGCGTCAGCGTTTCAAGCGCCGCATGCGCCGTGTAAAGGATGCGTCCGCCCGGATTTTCGTAAACGCCGCGGCTCTTCATACCCACAAGACGGTTTTCTACGAGGTCGTCAATGCCCACGCCGTTTTCAGCGCCAAGCTCGTTTAGCTTTGTAACAAGCTCAACAGGGGAATACTTCTGTCCGTCGATTGATACGGGGATTCCCTGCTCAAATTCAATCGTAAAGTAGCACGGCTTGTCCGGAGCCTCTTCCGGCGTTTTGCAGATCATATACAGGTCGTCCTTCGGCTCGTTCCACGGATCCTCAAGATCCGCGCCCTCGTGGGAGAGGTGCCATATGTTGGCGTCCATGCTGTAGTTGTGCTCCTTATCCACCGGCACGGGGATGTTCCTTGCCTGTGCATATTCAATTTCTTCCTCACGGGATTTGATATCCCAGATGCGCCACGGGGCAATGATATCGAGCTCGGGAGCAAGCGCTTTCACAGTCAGCTCAAAACGAACCTGGTCGTTTCCCTTTCCGGTAGCGCCGTGGCAGATCGCATCCGCGCCGACTTCCTTTGCAATCTCCACAAGGCGTTTTGCGATGATCGGGCGCGCAAACGACGTACCCAGAAGGTATTTGCCCTCGTACATCGCATCTGCCTGCATCGTCGGATATACATAATCGGTAATGAATTCTTCTGTCAGATCCTCGATATACGCGTCGGACGCGCCGGTACCCAATGCTTTTTCGTAAAGGCCGTCAAGCTCTTTGCCCTGGCCTACGTCTCCGCATACCGCGATTACGTCCTTTACGCCGTAGGTTTCCTTCAGCCACGGAATGATGATCGATGTATCAAGACCGCCCGAATATGCCAGAACTACTTTGTTGTACTGTTTTTTAGTTTCCATTTTTAAACCCCTTTTTCGCGCCGGGGGCGCGTAATATTCATTTGATGTTTATAATTATACATAAAAATGAATAATTATGCAATAGTAAATTTGAAAATAATAAAACTATTTTAACGAAGCCGCAAATTGCACAAAAATAGAAAATCAGGTATACTGGGGTTAGCAATCAAATCAGGAAACAGGAGAAAAGTATTTGATCGTTTTGGGAATTGATCCGGGGCTTGCCACCGTCGGCTACGGCGTGGTAAGCTGCGATGAAAAAACAAGGCTGCAGCTCATCGATTATGGCACCATACTGACGGAAGCGAGGGAACAATTTCCCATTCGCCTCAAGCAGATATCGCATGGCATCACGCAGCTTATTGAGATGTATTCGCCGGATTGCGTGGCCTTTGAAGAGCTGTTTTTCAATAAAAATGTAAAGACGGCGATCAATGTGGCGCAGGCAAGGGGGGCGGCGCTTGTTGCAGCTTCCGAAAAAACAGAGGAACTTTATGAATATACGCCCCTGCAAATCAAACAGGCTGTGGTAGGCTATGGACGTGCGGACAAAAACCAGGTGCAGATCATGGTTAAGACGCTCCTGTCCTTAAAAGAGATACCAAAGCCGGACGATGCGGCAGACGCGGTCGCTGTGGCAATCTGTCATGCGCACAGCGCCCATACGGCGGGAATACTCAATACAAAGATCAAATAAGGAGAAACGAATGTACGCATATATCTCGGGCGAGGTGGCTCAAAAGGCGGCGAATTACGCGGTGATTGATGTAAACGGCGTGGGGTACCGGATTTTTACGGATACGTTTTCGCTTAATATGCTCAAAACAGGAGAGAAAGGCAAGCTGTATACCTATTTAAAGGTTGCCGAGGACGATATGACACTTTACGGCTTTGCTACGGTAGAGCAGAAGGCAATGTTTGAAAAGCTTCTTTCAATCAGCGGGGTTGGCCCCAAGGCTGCGGCTTCTGTGCTTTCCACCATGCGTGTCAACGATATCGCCGCGGCGGTGATTTCCAGTGACGACAAGGCGTTCACCGGCGTACCGGGTATCGGCAAAAAAACAGCGCAGCGCCTTGTGCTGGAGCTGAAGGAAAAGGTGGACTTTGAAGACGCGATAGGGGATGGCGGCGTCGATATGAGCGTAATCACGCAGGATGCGGGGCAGGAAGCGGTCGCCGCACTGGTGGGCCTTGGTTACAACAGGCAGGAAGCTGTCCAGGCAATTTCAGCGGTAAAAAGTTTGGGAGACAGCGCGGAAGAGCTCGTTTCCCTGGCGTTAAAAAGAATGGGAAGATAAAAGGAGTATCATAAAATGAAACGGATATTGATCGTAATCATGACGGCGCTGCTCATAACGGTTTTTGCCGCGTGCGCCAAACAGGAAACGCCTTCGGCGCAAACGGAGTCGCCGCAGGCTTCGCAGGGGGCACAGATCGCAAACCCATGGAAGGATGCAAAGGACGCGGCAGAGGTCAAAGAAATGACCGGGCTTGAAATGGGTTCTTTGCCGGAAGGAGCGACAGACGTTACTTATTCTGTGCTCGAAAGCCAGAAGCTCGCGCAGGCTGTGTTCACATGGAAGGGCGATACCTATACGCTTCGTATGGTGAAGGGCTCGCCTGAAGAGGATCTCTCGGGCATGTTTGTTGAATTTGATGAGACGCAGGAACTGAGGTTTGAGGATTACCCGTATACCATCCGCTATAATGAAGGAGCGGAAGGTGTGGCCGAGTGGCATGACGAGCTTACGGATGTGGAATATTCCGTTACAATGCAGACAGGCGCCACAAAGGATAAGCTTTCCGATGTTTCGGTGGCTCTTATCCCCGCAGGTTGATTGGAAGCAAATGTCAAAGCCCTGGGAAATCTGCTGATTTTCCCGGGGCTTTCCATATTTCGCCGAAAAACAACGTATTTCTTTCGGCAGGAGGATAGTGTATAATAGGAAGCAATCAGGAATTTGACAGGAGAAGGCAATGGAAGAAGAATCTCGAATCGTTTCGGGAATGAAAATGAACGAAGATGTGACTGCGGATGCGTCCCTGCGCCCGCAGTCTCTTGGCGAATATATCGGGCAGGAAAAGGTCAAGGAGAAGATGGCGATCTTTATTGAGGCGGCAAAGCTGCGGGGTGAAGCGCTCGACCATGTTTTGCTCTATGGCCCGCCCGGCCTTGGAAAAACGACGCTCGCGCATATTATCGCCCAGGAGCTGAACGTCAATATCCGTATCACTTCCGGCCCGGCGATCGAGCGTCCGGGAGACCTTGCAGCGCTGCTGACAAACCTTTCGGATAAGGACGTTTTATTTATCGATGAAATACACCGCCTCAATACGAGCGTAGAGGAGGTGCTTTATCCTGCCATGGAAGATTATGCGCTGGATATTATTCTCGGCAAAGGGCCGTCCGCACGCTCGATGCGTATCGATCTGCCAAGGTTCACGCTTGTTGGGGCCACGACGCGCGCCGGGATGCTGACTTCACCGCTGAGGGACCGTTTCGGCGTGATCAACCGCCTGCAAATGTATGACGCGGATCAGTTGAAAACGATTGTTAAGCGCTCCGCAAAGATACTCGATATCCACGTGGATGAAGAGGGGGCGGCAGAGATCGCGCGCCGCTCGCGTGGGACTCCGCGTATCGCCAACAGGCTTTTGCGCCGCGTAAGGGATTTTGCCGATGTGCGCGCGGAGGGGATCATTACGAGGGAAGCTGCGGATGAAGGCCTAAAGCTGCTCGAGGTGGACGGGCTTGGGCTCGATCATTCAGACCGGCTGGTGCTCGATGCGATCATTACAAAGTTTGGAGGCGGGCCGGTAGGGCTTGATACGCTGGCGGCGACGACAGGCGAGGAATCCGGCACAATCGAGGACGTTATTGAACCATTTTTGCTGCAGCTTGGGTTCCTGCAACGTACGCCGAGAGGACGCTGCGCGACAGAGCACGCATACCGGCACATGGGGATTCCACTCCCGCAAAAGACTGATAATAAGGGGCAAACCAGACTGTTCTAGTCTGTATAATACACGATGAAAACATCAGATTTTGACTATGAATTACCTGAAGAGCTGATCGCGCAGACTCCGGTCAGTCCAAGGGATCATTCCCGCCTGCTTGTTTACGACAGGCAGACAAAAGAAACATTTGACAGGCACTTTTACGACGTAACGGATTACTTGAAAAAGGGCGATGTACTTGTTGTAAACGAAACAAAGGTCATTCCGGCCCGTTTGTATGGCAAAAAGCGAGGCACGGAAACGGACTTTGAATTTTTGCTGCTCAAAAGGCTGCAGCTCGACATATGGGAAGTGATTATGCGTCCGGGAAAAAAATTAAAACCGGGCGGTTTTGTTGATTTTGGCGACGACCTGTGCGCCGAGCTTTTGTGTAAAAAAGAAGACGGCGTATGCGAGGTACGGTTTCATTACGACGGCGTTTTTGAGGAGCTTTTGGACCGGTACGGAAATATGCCGCTGCCACCCTATATCACGGAAAAACTGGAGGAAAAGGAACGGTACCAGACGGTTTACGCAAAAGAGGACGGCAGCGCCGCAGCGCCAACGGCCGGCCTGCATTTTACGCCTGAGCTGATGCGGAAAATCGAAGAGATGGGAGTTACCATCGTAAAAATTCTCCTGCATGTAGGGCTTGGAACATTCCGCCCGATGAAGGAAGATACGGTAGAAGAGCACATTATGCACTCCGAGTATTACAGCGTGAGCGAGCAGGCCGCGCGCATGATCAACGATGCGAAAAAAGAGGGCAGACGCGTGATCGCTGTGGGCACAACAAGCGTGCGTACGCTTGAAAGCGCAGCGTGCGGCGGACGTGTGCAGGCGGGAAGCGCGGATACGGATATTTTTATTTATCCGGGCTATGACTACCAGATCGTTGACGCGCTCATTACGAATTTCCATTTGCCTAAATCCACGCTGATCATGCTTGTGAGCGCTTTTTGCGGCAGGGAGGAAACGCTTCGTATTTATCGCAGGGCAGTGGAAGAGCGGTACCGTTTTTTCAGCTTTGGCGACGCGATGCTGATCATATAAAAGGGATATGTGGATATGGAGATAAAGGCTGTATGCGCGGCGTTTTTCAGCGCGACGGGAACGACGAAAAAAATCGTATGGGAAATTGCAAAGGAAATTGCGGTTGAGCTGAAAATAAGCCTGCGGGAATTTGACTTTACCCTTCCTCAGGCACGTAGAAATCCGCCGGTTTTTTCAGAAAACGAAATCGTGGTATTTGGCACGCCCGTATACGCAGGGCGTGTGCCCAATGTTTTGCTCCCATACCTTGCTGCGATAGAGGGAAACGGCGCGGTTGCCGTGCCTGTCGTTGTTTATGGGAACCGTGATTTTGACGACGCGCTGATCGAACTGCGGGATATCCTGCTAAAAGGCGGCCTTAAGCCCCTTGCTGCGGCAGCATTTGTGGGGGAGCATTCTTTTTCCGACCGTCTTGCAAAAGGCAGGCCGGACGCGGAAGACCTGCGTTTTGCTCGTGGGTTTGCAGAGCAGGCTGTGCAGAAGTTACGTCACGGCCGGCAGGCAGAGGAGCTTTTTGTCAAAGGCGTGCCGCAGCCATACAGGGGTTATTACCAGCCGCGGGACAGGAAAGGAAGCCCTGTCGATATCAGGAAGGTGAAACCATTGACGGGCAAGGAGTGCGACGCGTGCGGGTTGTGTGTTAAGCTTTGCCCGATGGGCTCGATCAGCAGTGGGGATGTGAGCGGCTTTACCGGTATTTGTATCAAGTGCGGGGCATGTATCAAAGGATGTCCGCGGCACGCGAAGTATTACGATGACGAAGGCTATCTTTACCACCGCCATGAACTGGAAGAAGGGCTGAAAAGGCGGGCGCAGCCGGAACTGTTTTTATAGGGGAAAATTATGCCGATTATTGACGCAAATGATATCAGCGATTTATTGCAACGCACCTTAAACAGTGTGGATGAAAGGATTGTGGGGCACGGAAAACGCGTATCTTTTATTGTGTCGCGTATGCTTGAGGCGCAGGGCGTATACACGCAAAAGGAAAAGCAGGAAATATGTTTTTTGGCATTGCTGCATGATGTGGGGGCATATAAAACAGAAGAGATCGATCAAATGCTGCGGTTTGAAACGGAAAATATCTGGGAACATTCCATTTATGGATATTTATTCCTTTTGTACCTTTCGCCGCTTACGAAATTTGCCCAGGCAGTGTTGTTTCATCATTTAAGCTACGACAAACTCAGGGAGACCAAAACGGACTGTAAAGATATCGCTCAGATATTGCATTTGGCAGACAGGGTGGATATTTTTAACGAGCATGAGCCAAAGAGAAAAGAACTTTTAAAGGAACACCTGGAACGTTCAAGCGGGAGCAGGTTTTCTCCGGAAGTACTCAGTTTATTTTGGAAAGCGGATGAAAAATACCATATTTGGGATGGCCTGGAAGACGATATCGATTTCCACAGCATGATCGGTGAAGTGGCGTTTTCACAAAAAACGATCAGGATGTATCTTAATATGATCGTGTTTACGATAGACTTCCGCAGCCACCACACGGTTACGCATACGGTAACAACAACACAGATCGCCTTTCGTACGGCGCAGCTGATGGGGGTTGACCAGGACACCTTAAGGAAGATTTATTATGGCGCGATGCTGCACGATCTTGGGAAAGTTGGCGTTCCGGTCGAGATACTCGAATTTCCCGGAAAACTGAGCGCACAGGCGATGCGTGTTATGCGTACCCATGTGGATATCACTGGGGCGATTCTTGCGGACAGCTTTGATCCGGTGATTACACAGATCGCGCTGCGCCACCACGAGAAACTGGACGGCTCTGGGTACCAGCGCGGACTTATGGCGAGGGACCTGACAATACCGGAACGGATTGTCGCGGTATCGGATATTGTAAGCGCTCTTTACGGTACGCGCAGCTATAAGGAATCCTTTCCAAAAGAAAAGACGCTTCACATAATCCAAAAGCAAAGCGGCGAAGGCCTGATCGATAAGACCGTTGTCGCAGTAATCTCTGATAATTTTGATTCCATCATGGAGACGGTAAAAGAACGGTGCAAGCCGGTATGGGAGCTCTATCATAAAATGCAGGACGAGTACAGGCGCCTTATGGAGCAATATGCAGGCACAGCCCTGTCCACAAGCGCCGGAAAAACGGATTTTGCTTGACGCACAGTTGCGGCAATGTTATGATAGCGGTAACCAAAAATAAAGGAGACAGGCGGATGCGTAATATTTCTTGCTAAATCATGAATATGAATAGGGTGATCCAAAAACGAAGGAAACCGTTTGTTGTGATGCCCATGCAAGAAAGTTACGAAAATCTGTAAAACTGTTCTGGCTCCGGGGAAAAGCTGCCCGGAGCAAATCGCGGCATTTTTTAAAGCCTGCGGGAAAGTTAACTTTCTTGCAGGTTTTTTTATACTCTTTTACAAACAGGAGGAATATTTTATGTCGTTAATTCATATATCAAACCTTACATTTTCCTACGACGGAAGTTACGATACAATTTTTGACGATGTATCCTTTCAAATGGATACAAACTGGAAGCTGGGCTTTACGGGGAGAAACGGATGCGGAAAAACCACATTTCTCAGGCTGCTTTCAGGAAAGCTGGAATACCGCGGGAGCATATCGGCGCCGGTGTCGTTTGATTACTTTCCGTTTCCCATAGCAGATAAAACGCTGACTACGCTTGAAGTAGCGCAGGGTATTGCAGAATTTGAACCGTGGCAGCTGGAACGTGAACTATCACTTTTGCAGGTGGCGGAGGATGTGCTTTCAAGGCCTTTTGAAACGCTGAGCAACGGCGAGCAGACAAAGGTTCTGCTTGCAGTGCTGTTTTTGCAGCAAGATCATTTTTTGCTGATTGACGAGCCAACAAACCATCTCGATCAGGCGGCGCGCGAAATCGTAGGCAATTATCTGCGGAGCAAACGGGGATTCATACTGGTGTCGCATGACAGGGCATTTTTGGATTCCTGTATCGATCATATTCTATCGATCAATAAAACAAATATCGAAATACAAAACGGGAATTTTTCTTCATGGATGGAAAACAAAGAGCGGCAGGACAGCTATGAGTTAAACCAGAATGAACGGCTCAAAAAAGAAATCAAGCGCCTTACGGAGACTGCCCATCAAAAGGCAAACTGGGCGGACAAAGTGGAAAAAACAAAAAAAGGAACAAGGATTGCCGGCCTCAGGCCGGACAGGGGCGCAATCGGGCATAAGGCCGCTAAGATGATGAAACGCGCCAAAAGCACGGAAGACCGGTCACAACGGGCGGTAGAGGAAAAATCAAAGTTACTTAAAAATTTGGAGCGGGCAGACGATTTAAAACTGATCCCGCTGGCGCATCACACGCAAAGGCTTGCAGAGCTTAAAGATGTTTCGGTTTCTTATGGTGATAAAACAGTATGCAAAAATGTGAGCTTCACGTTAAATCAGGGAGACCGTATTGCGCTTTCCGGAAAAAACGGGTGTGGAAAAACAAGCATACTGAAGCTTTTTTGCGGGCAGCCGGCCCTGCATGGCGGTACATTTTTCCTTGCATCAAACCTTGTGATTTCTTATGTCCCGCAGGATGCTGCGTTTTTATCGGGAAGCCTCGAAGCATTTGCACGGGAGACAGAGAACGAAACGCTGTTTATGACGATGCTGCGTAAAATGGGTTTTCCGAGGGTACAGTTCGACAAAAATATGGAAGAACTGAGCGAGGGGCAGCGAAAGAAAGTACTTCTTGCAAAAAGCCTGTGTGAGAGGGCGCATCTTTATGTGTGGGATGAACCATTAAATTTTATCGATGCGATCTCAAGAATACAGATCGAACAAATGATCAAAAAGTCCGGAGCAACAATGCTTTTTGTAGAACACGACCGCAGTTTTGAAGAAACGGTCGCAACGAAAACAATAAAATTATAATGTATACTTTTGACAGGGAGTTTGATAAAATAATATGGTACTAAAAAAGTAATATATCATAGACTGGTCTGGTTCCACAACGGGCCGAGGGATTGTAATATGTATGGCATAAAACCAAATTGCGCTATCCCTGCAAAAGGAGAAATGGTGTGAATGCGTTGGAACAAAGAGCAGTCGATTTTATGAATCGCCTGCAAAAGGCTTATTATGAAGAGCGGGACCTTGCTGCGACCATAGGCATGCTGGACAGGGATGTCCAGTGGATAGGTACGGGCGAAGGAGAAGAATGCAACGGGATTGAAGAAGCAAGGCTCTTTTTGGAAAATGAATGGAAGGAATTCAAAGGCTCGTTTACAATATTAAACAGCAGGTATTGGGCGTCGGCCCTCGGGGAAGGGCTTTGTGCCTTGCAGGGACTCGTATGCGTCAAAGAAAATGCCAGCGACTGCGACATCATGGAGCTGCCTGTACGTATATCGGCGGTGTGCATAGAGCGTAACGGCGAGATAAAGCTGCGCCAGCTTCATATTTCGCTTGCCAGCAGCGACCAGGCGGCGGAGGAATTTTTTCCCCGTATCTTTACGAAAGAGCAGACGGAATTTCTCAAAAATATGCTGGACGAGCAGACAACGAAGCTCAAGGAACGAAGCCTTGACCTCGAGGCGCTTACCAACAACATTCCGGGCGGCGTAATTTGTTGTGACTATACGCCGGAGCTGGATCTTTTGCAATTCAGCGAAGGGTTTCTTTCGATGTTTGGGTATACGAGGGAAGAGATCATGGATCGCTTCCACGGCAGGTTCGCGCCCATGATTTATGAAAAGGACCTCAAAAAGGCATGGGCAGATGCAAAAGAACAACTCGAACGGCAAAATACCAAAGAAATTGAATACAGGGTAGTATGTAAGGATGGCAGCCTTATGTGGGTGCTTGACCGGGGGCAGCTTGTGGAACGTAACAACGGGAAACGGGTGTTTTATTGTATTCTGATGGATATTACCGAAAATAAGAAGGCACGGGAAGAACGCAGGCTTTCTGTTGAACGCCACCAGATCATCCTGGACCAGTCCACTGATATTATCTTTGAGTGGGATATCAAAAACGACGACCTTTTTTATTCTTCAAACTGGGAGAAGAAGTTTGGCTACAAACCGATTAAGGAACGGGTAAGCGAGGACTTGCTGCTGCGTTCCCACGTGCATCCCAAGGACGTCGTTTTACTGGATAAGATCATCAGGGAAATGAAACAAGGCGTCGTATATTCGAAAACGGAAATCCGCATCGCGAAGCAGGACGGAAATTATCTGTGGTGCCGCGTGCGGGCGACGCTGCAAACTGATGAAAATGGCGCGCCGGCAAAAGTAGTAGGCGTAATCATTGATATCGATCAGGAAAAACGGTATGCAAAGATGATGCAGGAGCGTGCGGAACGCGACGTGCTCACCGGGCTTTATAACAAAGGTGCGGTGCAGGCAATGGTTGAAAAAAAACTGGAGGAACTCGGCAAGAATGCGCGCGCCGCCTTTATGATTATCGATGTGGATAATTTCAAGATGATCAATGACGTCTACGGACACCTGAGCGGCGATGCAATGCTTGCTGATGTTGCCGGTATCCTCCAGAACATGTTTCGCGAGGGAGACGTTGTTGGACGCGTCGGCGGGGATGAGTTTACTGTTTTCCTAGGGAATATACAGGAACGCGAAAATGCAGGACAGCGGGCGAGAGACATTTTGAGCGCATTTGAAGGATTGCTTGGCGCAGGGAGCGGGCGGCATCATCTCTCGTGCAGTATTGGTATAGCAATGGCGCCTGAGGACGGCACTGATTTTTATACATTGTATAAAAATGCGGATGTCGCGCTGTACAATGCCAAAACAGAGGGGAAATGCACCTTCTCGTTTTATTCTCCAATACTTCCTGATTTTGATGAGAAGGAACAGGTCGGACGAGCAAGCTATCTTGGGGCGGCCATTGATTCCAATCACAGCGGCAGGGGAATGAACCAGGAACTTGCGGAATATGTATTCCATACTTTGTACCAGACGGAGGATATAGAAAAGGCCATTCCGCTTATTTTGGAGATTGTCGGCAAGAAGTTTGACGTTAGCAGGGCTTATATTTTTGAGAATTCAGAGGACGGCGCCACCTGTAGCAATACCTTTGAATGGTGCGACGATGGTATCCTGCCGCAAATAGATGTGCTGCAAAATATAGATTATGTTCAGCTCGATTATTTTGAAGAAAATTTCAACGAGGATGGGATTTTCTATTGTAAAGATGTGGATAAGCTGTCCCCAAAACAACAGGAATTATTAAAAAGCCAGGGCATCAAATCCATGCTGCAGTGCGCGATCAGGGACGACGGGAAGATAAAAGGCTTCGTCGGCTTTGACGAATGCAGTGAAAACCGGTTTTGGACGAAGGAGCAGGTGAATACGCTTTCGCTTGTGGCTGCGGTTCTAAGCGTGTTCCTGCTCAAGGAACGGGCGCATGTCCGCACGGAAGAAGTGCTCAGGGCGTTGGAAACGATACTCGATTATCAGGATTCATGGATTTATGTGGTAGAAAAAGATACGCATAAAATTTTATATGCAAACAAGCGCACCAAGGAAAACGTACCGGGTATCGGGGTGGGGGAAAAATGCTGCAAGGTGTTTTTCCAGACGGACAAGCACTGTGATAACTGCCCGGGCGGAAAGCTTACGCAAGACGATAAAAAAGCGGAAGCGGAAATATTCAGTGAAATACTGGATAGAAAGGTTATGGCGAAGGCAAGGAGTATTCCGTGGGTTGGCGGCAAGGAAGTGTTTTTGATGATTTGCGACGACGTCAGCCAAGAATCGTGATTGACGATACAGTCCTTTTTCCATTACAATAGGACGTATGGGATACAATAGAAATTTTGATTTTAAAGTAGAAGCAGTGGACGGCTTTTCAAGGGCAAGGACAGGCGTATTGAAAACGCCGCACGGCGAGATCAAGACACCGGTTTTTATGCCTGTCGGTACGCAGGCAACGGTCAAGGCCATGACAAACGACCAGGTGCTCGAATGCGGCGCGCAGATCATTCTTGGCAATACCTATCATCTGTACATGCGCCCGGGGCACGAACTGATACGCGAGGCAGGGGGCCTGCACCAGTTTATGAACTGGAAAAAGCCGATCCTGACGGACAGCGGCGGATTCCAGGTGTTCAGTCTTGGAGACCTGCGTAAACTGACGGAGGAGGGGGCTGCGTTTCAGTCCCACCTTGACGGTTCGCGCCATATGTTTACGCCGGAAAAGGTAGTGGCCATACAGGAAGCGCTTGGTTCCGACATCATGATGGTGCTTGACGAATGTACGCCGTATCCTGCGGATTTTGCATATACAAAGCATTCTATGGAGCGTACGCACCGCTGGGCAAAGCGTTGCAGGGACGCGCAGCAAAACGATAAGCAGGCGTTATTTGGCATCGTGCAGGGCGGGATGTATCCGGAACTGCGCAAAATCAGCGCTGAGGAAATCGCGCGGCTTGATTTTATCGGTAATGCGATAGGCGGGCTTTCCGTGGGAGAGCCTAAGCCGATGATGTACGAAATGCTGGATGCGGTGACTGAAATCCTTCCTGAGGATAAGCCCCGTTACCTCATGGGTGTTGGCAGTGCGGATTGCCTTGTGGAGGGTGTTGCACGCGGGGTAGATATGTTCGACTGTGTTTTGCAAACGCGCATAGCGCGCAATGGCACTGCGCTTGTGCGCAATGGCAAGCTTGTGATACGCAACGCGGAATATGCAAAGGACTTTCGTCCGATTGATGAATCGTGCGATTGTTATGCGTGCAGGAACCATACGCGGGCGTATATCAGGCATCTTGTCAAGACAAACGAAATATTGGGAGCCATTCTCCTGTCCATCCATAATACGCGTTTCACCATCAGGCTGATGGAGGAAATACGAGGACATATCCAAACAGGGACGTTTGAAGAGTTCAGGCGCGAATTTATGGCTGATTTCCAGATATAATGGGAAAAAATTATTGACTATTAGGCGCGCAAACGATATTATAGTCTATAGTACTTTTTTGAAAAATGAAAGGCGGTAATTAAGGTATGCCAACAGGATGTGTAAGTGGAACGGCGGATGCTGCAGGAACGGCGGCAAGCGGCGGAAACAGTATGCTGATGATGCTCTTCCCGATCTTGCTGATCGTGGTGTTCATCGTTTTGATCATTGTTCCGAACAAAAGGAAAGAAAAACAGTTTAAGAATATGCTCGGCAACTTGCGTATCGGCGACATGATTAAGACAATCGGCGGTTTTTACGGCAAGGTTGTTGCGATTAAGGAAGACCTCATTACGATTGAATGCGGTCCGGATAAAACAAAGCTGGTTCTCGCAAAAGGCGCAATCGCTTCTGTAGAAAGTTTTGAAGAGGGTAAAGAAATCCCGGACAAAACGGACGAAAAGAAAGATAAATCAGACGATAGCGATAAAAAGGACGATAAAGCGGACGAAAAGAAAGAAAATTCCAAGAGCGCGAAAAAGGGAAAATAAGCCGGATCAAGCAAAACTTGAAATTTTTGTAAACTTATGGTAAAATACAAAAGTCGAAAATTTCCAAGGAGGAATTTCTTAGATGAAGCATATTAAGACGATTACAAAGAGTAATCTGAAGGATACTTTACGCACAGGCGGTTGCGGCGAATGCCAGACATCCTGCCAGTCTGCTTGCAAAACGTCCTGTACGCTTGCAAACCAGAAATGCGAGAAGAAAGACTGAGTTATTTGTATCAAAGTGGTGGCGGCATTGTAAAATATGCCGTCATTTTTTTCGCCAAACGAAGGGCACACGGGTAAGCAGTATGTTCCGCCCGTGAAGCGACGAAGGAGCGCTGGTAAGGTATGGTTCACTTAATCGAATTTTGCGGGCATTATGTGGCGCTGGATGTGGAATCCGGCTCGGTGCACGCAATCGATCGCACCGCAATGAGTGTATTGACATTCAAGAATGCGGGGAAAACAAACGAGCAAATAGTAAATGATCTTGGCGAGGAAGCGCGCGAGGTGCTTGAAGAAATCGACGAGCTGACCAGGCAGGGATTATTATATTCACAATGCGAAATAGACGCAAAGAATGCAAAGTTTAACACGCCCGTCGTTAAGGCGCTGTGTCTGTTGGTGGCGCAGGATTGTAACCTGCGTTGCTCCTATTGCTTTGCAGATACAGGGGAATATCACGGTAAACGGGCGCTGATGGATATTGAGACCGCAAAGGCTTCCATTGATTTTCTGATCAGCCACAGTGAAAACAGGAAGAACCTGGAGGTGGACTTTTTCGGCGGGGAGCCGCTGATGAATTTTGACGTGGTGAAAAAGACGGTGGAATACGGCAGGGAGCAGGAAAAGCTGCATGGCAAAAATATCCGCTTCACACTTACGACAAACGCCTACCATGTGACGGACGAAATGGCGGAGTTTATCAACCGTGAGATGAAAAATGTTGTGATCAGTATGGACGGCAGGAAAGAAGTTCACGACAAAATGCGTAAAAACGTGGCCGGCGAAGGCAGCTACGATAGAGTGCTCAAAAACGCCCACAAAATCATTGACGGGCGCGGCGGCAGGGAATATTATGTGCGGGGAACCTATACGGCTGAAAATATGGACTTTTCAAACGACGTATGCGCAATCGCGGACGCCGGATTTGACCAGATTTCCGTCGAGCCTGTAGTGACGGGGGAAAGCTATGCAATCCGTGCGGAGGATATCCCGCAGTTAAAGCATGAATATGAAATACTTGCACGTGAATACATCAAACGTGATAAGGCGGGGAACGGATTCAACTTCTTCCATTTTATGATCGACCTCAACAGCGGGCCGTGCCTTAATAAGAGGCTGCGAGGCTGTGGGGCGGGCAGCGAATATCTTGCCGTTGCGGCGGATGGAAAGCTGTATCCGTGCCATCAGTTTGCCGGAATGGAAGATTTTTATATGGGAAGCGTTTTTGACGATGAAGTAAATCAGGATATCAAAAAAGAATTTATCGATACGCATGTTTTTACAAAAGAGGGCTGCAGCGAATGCTGGGCAAAGTATTATTGCTCGGGCGGCTGCGCGGCAAACTCCTACCATGCGACAGGGGATATCCGCAAACCGTATAAAATCGGCTGCGAGACCGAGAAAAAACGAATCGAGACGGCAATCGCGATCAAAACATTTGAGGAGGACCTATTATGATCTGTAAGGTAAAGGGACATACGCCCAAGATTGATCAAACAGCGTTTGTACATAAGAGCGCCGTAGTAACAGGCGATGTGGTACTGGGAGAAAACGTCGGAGTCTGGCCCTGCGCAGTGCTGAGAGGGGATATGGACCGCATTACGATCGGCAACTGCAGCAACGTTCAGGATAACAGCGTGCTGCATACGGATACCGGCCTGCCGCTTGTGATTGGCGAAAGCGTGGTGATCGGGCATAACGTGAACCTGCATTCGTGCACGATTGGCGACCACAGCCTGATAGGGATCGGCGCAGTGGTTCTCAACGGCGCAAAGATCGGCAAAGGCTGCCTTGTGGGCGCGGGTTCGCTTGTGACGCCGAATAAGGAATTTCCGGATGGAAGCGTAATCATGGGCTCGCCCGCAAAGGTAGTCCGTCAGGTAAACGAGGATGACATAGACCACCAGCAGGAGCTTGTGGACTATTACATGGCTGAAGCAAAGGAATACAAAGAGACGGAAGAAGAATTATAAAGGCAATCGGTAAGGGCGGATATCCCACGGGATATCCGTTTTTTTATGCAAACTTGTCTTTGAGCGATTTTTTCGATATAATAATAACGTTAATTGTTTGGGAATCATCATAAAAAAGGGGAGTATGTATGGAGTTTAGTTGGGGAGTTGTTTTTTCTTTTATTGGCTATTTTATTTTTGTTTTACTAATTGGTTTTTATTTCTACAAAAAGTCGTCCAACCTGTCCGATTATATGCTTGGAGGCAGGGGACTCAATCCTGCGGTGGCGGCGCTTTCCGCACAGGCGTCAGACATGAGCGGATGGCTGCTGATGGGCCTGCCGGGCGCGCTCTACCTGTCCGGCATGAGCGAAGTTTGGCTGGGAATCGGCCTTGCAATCGGCTCGTATTGTTCGTGGCTTGTGGTGGCAAAACGCCTGCGCCAGTATTCGTTTGTGGCAGGGGATTCCATCACGGTCCCGCAGTTTTTCGAAAACCGCTTCAAGGACGATAAGGGCGTGCTTCGCTTCATCAGCTCCGCGGTTATTTTGGTGTTTTTTACATTTTATGTCGTATCCGGCTTTGTTTCAGGCGGAACGGTGTTTACCGCTGTTTTCCCGGGTATGGATTATACGGTTGCAATGGTGATTTGCGCGGCGGTCATTATCGCGTATACGTTTATGGGCGGTTTTAAGGCGGTCTGCTGGACAGACTTTTTCCAGGGAATGCTGATGCTCGTGGCGATTTTTGTGGTGCCGCTGGCTGCAATGGGCAAGCTTGGCGGCCCGCAGGAAGCGATCAATGCAGCAAACAACATCGCTCCCGGGTTCCTGGATCCGTTCACCAATACGGACGGAACGCCGCTTAATCCCATGTCGCTCATTTCAAACCTTGCATGGGGGCTTGGCTATTTCGGTATGCCGCATATCATTATCCGCTATATGGCAATCAAGGAACCGCGCATGATCAAAACGTCAAGAAGGATCGCGACAAGCTGGAATGTACTTGCGCTTGCGGGGGCAATCATGGTTGGTATTGTCGGCAGGCTGTACCTTGGAGATATGTTTACGGACGCCGCGGGCGCGCAAACCGTGTTCCTCGTGATGGCGGGCAACCTTTTTGTACCGGTCATTGCCGGAATCCTGCTTTCCGCGATCCTTGCGGCGGTAATGAGCACGGCGGATTCGCAGCTATTGGTTGCGTCGTCGGCGATTACAGCGGATATTTATGAAAAGGTGGCAAAGAAAAAGCCAACCGAGAAAAAGCTGATGTGGATCGGAAGGATCGGCGTAATCGTAATCGCGGTTATCGCGGCGGTTCTGGCGCGGGATCCGCAGACCTCCATTATGTCGGTTGTGTCCTTTGCATGGGCAGGCTTTGGCAGCGCCTTCGGGCCGGTTGTCCTGCTCGCGTTGTTCTGGAAGCGCACTACGAAAAATGGAGCGCTGGCAGGTATGGCGACAGGGTTTGCAATCGCAATCATATGGAATAATTTCCTCGCGGGCCCAACCGGGCTGTATGAGCTCGTTCCAGGCTTCTTCTTAGGGCTGCTTGCCTGCGTGATCGTAAGCCTGCTCGATAAAAAGCCTTCGGCAGAAATCGAACGGGAATTTGAAGCTGCAAAGGTGAGCCAGAGTTAAAGTAAAGGCAGGAAGGGGGCGGAGTAATCTGCTCCTTTTTTTGAAGAGAATTTTTCATGATGAATCGATGTACGGTATGGTATACTAAACACAGGTGATTGAATTTGGATAAAACAGAGTTTTCCATCGAAAAAAGCAGACAGCTCATTGAGAATGCCCTTGGAATCGATTGCTTCATAGTGGATACGAAGACAGAGTGGACTCCGGATAATGGACTGTGCAGCGAATGCCTTGAATTGCAAAAGAAATACGGCATTGAGAAGGAATGCGCGGGACTTCATGCGGCAAGCGCCTTCCAGTCTGAAAAGTGGGGCGGAAAGTACGAGTATCTCTGCCCGCTTGGATTGTGCTTCATTGCGAGCGGCGTACCGGTTGAAATCGAACTGCGCTATGCTATTATGGTCGGCCCTTTTTTGATGGTAAATATGGAAGAATTTAAAGGGGAAGACCTTCCCAATATGTACCATGACAAGGACGCTTCAAGTTTGGTAAAGCTGGCGCGTCAGGTGCCATATATTCCCTGCCACCGGGTGGCGTATCTGGCGGACATGATCAACATTGTCGCAAAAAGCACAGCATCGTCTATCCGTTCGGGAAACCAGATCAGGATGGAAACAGAGGATACCGAGTTCATGATGCACAGCCTGATATACGAGCACAAGGATTTGAAGGGGATCATGGAGACTCAAATGGAGCTCGAAAAAAAGCTCCTGAACCAGATCAAGCTCAAAAACCGCGAGAAATCGCAAAAGCTTTTGAACGAGATACTGGGCAGCATCTATTTTCACTCGTTTGGGAATCTTACGATTATCAAAGCGCGCGTCACAGAGCTTGTCGTTGGGCTTTTGCGCGAGGCGATTTCGACCGGAATCGGCATTGAGAACGTATTTGCGCTTTCGGGCGATTATATTGGCGAGATACAGAAATTTGACAATATCAGGGAGCTGAACGAGTGGCTTACCAAGGTATTGAACAGTATCATGTTCTCCGTTTTTCCAACGGGGCATGTACGCCTTGCAGGGATTGTGGAAAAGGTAAAAGCGTATATCGGCGAAAACTACATGAAGAAAATATCACTGAATGAGCTTGCGGCACTGGCTGGTTTTTCCGTCTCTTATCTCAGTAAAATATTCAAAGAGGAAACGCAGAAAAGCATCAGTGCCTACATCAATTATGTGCGGATTGAGAATGCGAAGAAGCTTCTTACCACCACGGATATTTCCCTTGTAGACCTTGCGTATATCGTCGGGTTTGAGGAACAGAGTTATTTTACCAAGGTATTTAAAAAATTGGAAGGCATTGCGCCCGGAAAGTACCGGGACAGCACGGCAAGGCTTATCCCGTAAAAGAGAAAAACGCGGCGCAGGAATGCGCCGCGTTTTTTGATGGAATGGTTAACTTTGCTTGATAAAAGTTCCCTCATTGAGTTCGTCAAAGGCCGCGTCAAGTTCCTCCGGCGTATTCATGACGATTGGGCCGCCCCATGCCACAGGCTCTTGCAGCGGTTTTCCGGCAAAGAACGCAAAGCGCACGCCCGTTTCTCCCGCGCGCACTGAAAAACCGGAATCGTGTGAGAACAGCGCTGCGGTTTTGGCGGGTATAAGCGTATCCTTGTTGCCTCCAAAACAGGCGCTGCCTTCAAACAGGTAGACAAACACATTTTTTTCAATATCGGTTTCAAATGAAAGCGTTTGCCCGGCGTCAACGGAAATATCGAGCACATCCGCCTTTACATATTCTCCCTGTGCCTGACCGTGCGTACCCTCAAAATCGCCGCCGATGATGCGGATGGTGGCGTGTTCCTTTTCAATCGTTGTAGTGATATCGCTGGTGATATCGAAATATTTGGGAGTAGTCATTTTATGCGCTCTGGGAAGATTGATCCACAGCTGGAAGCCCAGCATACGCTCGCATGCCTGGGGCATTTCCTGATGCAAAACGCCGCTGCCTGCCGTCATCCACTGGCAGCCTCCGTCACAGATACTGCCCTTGTTTCCCATACTGTCGCTGTGTTCAATATCTCCTTCGATCAGATAGGTGAGCGTTTCGATCCCGCGGTGGGGATGCCACGGAAACCCTTTGATGTAATCTGCCGGGTTATCGGAATCGAACGCGTCCAGCATGAGAAAAGGATCAAAATCCTCCACGTCCCGGTTACTGATTACACGAACAAGATTCACACCCGCGCCGTCCTGCGTATGAATGCCTTTCACTGTTTTGATTATATTTCTGTTTGCCATAGCGAATACTCCTTTTCTTATTACTATATTGATAAACAGGATGCAGGCAATTTATCGAATTAATGATCAAAATATGGATATCCTTGCGCCGTGGGGTATAATAAAGAAAATGAGATGTGGAGGGAACAGGATGAAAAAGATCATTATCGACTGCGATCCCGGACACGACGACGCGGTTGCGCTTCTTTTGGCAACGCGCTTAAGGGAACTGGATATCCTTGGCGTAAGCGTTGTGGCTGGCAACAGCAGCCTGAGGAATACGCTTCAAAATGCGCGGGACATTCTGGCGTTTGCAGACGCGTCGGATATTCCCGTCTATGCGGGATGCGGGCGCCCGTTAAAACGTGACCTTATGAACCAGTCGGGCCGGAAAATTCACGGGGAAAACGGCCTTGGCGGGAAACTGCTTGAGGTGGACGCGCCTGCGGCGCAGGAAAAACATGCGGTGGACTTTCTGGTGGATACTTTATGTGCGGCGCACGAAAAGATAACGCTCGTGTGCCTTGGCCCGCTCACCAATATTGCGCAGGCGTTCCTTCGTGAGCCGCGTTGCATGGCTGGAATCGACAGGCTTGTTATTATGGGAGGCGCGGTACGCGCGCCGGGAAATATTAATTCCGCGGCGGAATTCAACTTTTATATCGATCCTGAAGCTGCAAAAATCGTGGTTGAAAGCGGCTGCAGGATTACGCTTGTTCCGCTTGACGTAACGATGAAGGCAATGTTTTTTGAAGAGGAGATCAACGAACTGAAAACAAGCGCGAACAAGCTTGCCGCGCTTGTGGGCGAGCTGCTTGGATTTTATGCGGGGACTTACGAGGAAGAATTGGGATTTTATGCCTGTCCTGTCCACGACGCGCTGTGCATAGCCGTGTTTGCTGATCCGTCGCTGGTTGCATACGAGCAGGCTGCGGTGAAGGTCAGCATCGAAGGGATTACGGCAGGAGAAAGTGTGGCGGACTTGTACCGGACATGGCCGGAAAAGCCTGGCGTGGAGTTTGGAACGGAGATTGACAGGGAGCGCTTTGTAGAACTGGTCAAGGAGTCTCTCGTTTTGCCGCGGGGTTGTAAAAAGCACGAATAGGATTCAGAAAGCTTACGAAAAATCATGTTTGGGGCATGGAAATCGTATTATATATATAGCATCAAGCAAATGAAAGGATGGTCCGAAACATGACGGAGAAATATTATTTGGGATATAAGGAAGTGCCTTATGACGATTTCCAGAGGGCACGGAACGCAGCGGAGCAGGAGGGTAACACGATTGCAAAGAAGCTGCAAACAGGAGAATATGAACTAAGCAATGGAATTATTGTTAAGGGAAACAAAAATGGGGGATTCAACCGCATCGAAGACGGCGAAGCCCGCGAAGCATGGCAGGTTGGAACCATCAACGATTTCGTCGAGGGAGAGCCTACAGGCAATGGCGAAGGTTTGTTTTTCTTCAAGGAATAGCAACAAAAAGCGTGGGGAACTCCGGCGGAATCGCCGGAGTTTTTTGTATTGCCGTGTCAAAAAGATTCGTAAGGATTGGTGCAGCCGGTAATATCAAAAAAATAAATTGTATGATATAATATTAAAGTTATGAATATACCACAGGCATTGGAATTCAACTCCATATTGGAACGGCTTGCCGGGAAGGCGGTATCGCCTGCGGGAGCGCAGGCTGCAAGGCAGTTGCAGCCGGAAGGCACACTGCAGGCTGCCCAGTTTTTGATGAAAAAAACGATGGAGGCGGAGACGCTGCTGATCAAGCGGCCGAATTATCCATTGTGTTCGTTCAGCAATATCGAAGCGGAGCTGAAACGTATGAGAACGGGCGCGAGTCTTTCGTGCGCCGAAATATTACGAGTCACGAGCGTTTTTCGTGCGGCGAAAATGGCAGCCCCGCTTGCTAAGGACGAGGGGGCGGAGATCATACCCGGCATAGCGCGCGGACTCTATTATGACGACGCGATTATAAAGCGTGTGGACGATTGTATTTTATCTGAAGAGGAACTTGCTGACGGGGCCTCCCCGGAGCTTGGGCGTATCCGCCGGGCAATCCGCAGGGAAAATGAGACGATCAAAGAAAAACTGCAGTCCATGATCCGTTCACAGGGTGAATCGAAGTATTTACAGGACGCAATCATTACGCAGCGCAACGGCAGGTATGTCGTGCCGGTCAAAGCGGAATATAAAGGCAATGTATCTGGTATTGTGCATGAAAAAAGCGCGTCAGGCGCCACGCTATTTATCGAGCCTGCGGGCGTGGTGGAGGCGAACAACCGTATCCGTGAGCTGGAGGCGGAGGAAATGCGTGAAACAGCGCGTATCCTGGCGGAGCTCACGGCAATGGTCAGTGCGTTTTCCGAAGAGTTAGAAACAGATGTGGAGCTTCTGACAGAGCTTGACGTTATCTTTGCAAAAGCATCGCTTGGGCTTGAGATGGATGCGGTTCCGGTGACCTTTAACGACCAGAAACGGCTTGAGATTAATGCGGGAAGACATCCGCTGATCGATCCGAAAGTTGTCGTTCCGGTAACGCTGCATATGAAGGACGGGGTGCGCGCTCTCATTGTAACAGGCCCGAATACGGGTGGAAAAACGGTTACGCTCAAGCTTGTGGGACTGTTTGCGGTTATGGCGCAGTCAGGGCTGTTTCTGCCTGCAAAGTCGCCTGTAAAAATGCCGGTGTTTGACGGAGTATTTGCGGATATCGGAGATGAACAAAGTATAGAGCAGTCGCTGTCCACCTTTTCCGCACATATGAAAAATATTATTTATGCGCTGCACCATGCGCATGGAGATTCCCTTGTGCTGCTCGACGAGCTCGGTGCGGGTACAGATCCGCAGGAGGGCAGCGCAATCGCTCAGGCAGTGCTTGCAGAGCTTGATGATAAGGGCTGCCAGGTGATTGCAACGACGCATATTGGAGAGCTCAAAGCGTTCGCGGGAGAGCGCGAGGGCTTTGAAAACGCAAGTATGGAGTTTAACGCAGCCACCCTCACACCGACCTATCATTTGCTCATGGGCGTTGCGGGGCGCTCAAATGCAATCATGATCTCACAGAAGCTGGGGCTTCCAACGCACGTGATCGAACGTGCAAGGGGATATATGGACAGGGAGCATGTCGAATACAGCAGGCTGATCGAGAATGCGGAGAAAGCACAGTCGCGTGCGGATCGGATGATGAGCGAGGCGCGTGAAGCCCTTGCACAGGCAAAGGAGCAGCGCCGGCGCGCGGACGAGGAAGCGAAGAAAGCCGCGGAAAGACGTAAAAAGGTTCTTGAAAAAGCGAATGAAAAGGCAATCGAGATACTCAACGACGCAAAGGAAACTGCTGAGGATGTGATCGAGGAAACCAAAAAGCTCAAAAAGCAAAATGAAGCGGATCGCACGAAGACAGTGAAAAAGGTCAGGGACCGGATCACAGACAAAAAACAGTCGATTGAAAAACATAAAAAAGTACAGAAAAGGGTAAAAACAGTGCGCCCGGAGGATATCCACACGGGCGATACGGTAACGATCCTTTCCATGGACGCGCCGGCAACCGTATTGGAGCCGCCCAATGCAAAAGGCATGGTCCGGTTGCAGGCGGGCATCATGAAGGTGGAGCTGCACTATTCGGAGCTTGCGCCCTCACAGCAGGAAAAAGGCGGCAAAAACGCTGTAAAAACATCGCATATCAGTCTGAATGCAAACAGGAGCGTACCAATGGAGCTCGACCTGCACGGACAGGCGGTGGATAATGCGCTCATTGTGCTTGATAAATATCTGGACGATGCGTTTTTGGCAGGCTACCATGAGGTAACGATTATTCATGGGCGCGGTACGGGAACGCTCAGGAACGGCGTGCAGGATTACCTGAGAACGCATCCGCATGTTGCAAGGCATCGCCTTGGAGAGTACGGGGAAGGCGGGATCGGCGTTACGATTGTTACGCTTAAATAGCGGAGGATAGGATGAAGAAAATTCTGGTCAGCGCCTGTCTTGCAGGAAAATGCTGCCGTTATGACGGCACTGCGAAGCCGGACGAACAAGTAATGCGCATGGTGCAGGAAAAAAGAGCGGTGTGTGCGTGCCCGGAAACCATGGCGGGCCTGCGCATTCCACGCCCTCCGGCTGAAATACGCGGCGGCGACGGGGATGACGTTTTACAAAAACGGGCTTGTGTTTATAATAAAGAAGGTAAGAATATTACAAAAGAATTTTTGGACGGAGCCGAAAAATTTCTGGACTTTACGCTTCGCGGAGGCTTTGAAGAGGTATGGCTGAAAGCGAAAAGCCCAAGCTGCGGCGTGACGAAAATCTATGACGGAAGCTTCAGCGGAAGGCTCAGGGATGGTTGCGGCGTGACGTGCGCAATGCTCAGAAAAAACGGCGTAAGGGTGGTCGAAGTTCCATAAAGGAGAAAAATAATGAAACAGAATATCTTGGTCATTGATGATGACAAAAACATCAGGGAGGTCGTAAAGCTCTACCTTCGCAAGGAGGGCTATGAGATTACGGAAGCTGCGGACGGCAAGCTGGGAGCGGATTTGTTTTTTGGAAAGCAATACGATCTTGTGCTGCTTGATATCATGATGCCGGTGCAGGACGGAATCGAGACGATGAAGCAGATCAGGGCAAAATCCAATGTTCCCGTCATTATGCTGACGGCAAAGGGCGAAACGTTCGACAAGGTGCTTGCGCTTGAGCTTGGCGCGGACGACTATATTGTAAAGCCGTTTGATCCCAAGGAGCTTGTGGCGCGTGTCAAGGCGGTCATACGCCGCAGCACGCAGGAGGATAAGTCGGACATCCTGGAATATCCAAATCTTAAGATCGACATGCAAAATTACCAGGTGATTTACGAAGGCAAGGAAGTACAGATGCCTCCCAAGGAGATCGAGCTGCTTTATTTCCTCGCGTCAAGGCCCAACAAGGTGTTTACGCGGGATCAGCTTTTGGAGCAGGTATGGGGATTTGAATATTTTGGGGATTCCCGTACGGTGGACGTACATATCAAACGTTTACGCGAGAAATTCAAAGACGACGAACCGTGGCAGATCAAAACGGTATGGGGCGTCGGATATAAATTCGAGGTATAAGGATATTACCGCCCGCCGAAACAGCGGCGGGCGTAAGTGTATATGATACCGTTCGAGAGACTCGAAGGCGGGCACATAAAACGCCGCGCTTCGGAGACGCGCCGTACAGTTCAAAAACCAAAACGATGTACGGCGCTCTGCATCCGCCTGTTAAAGCACAAACGTTACAACGTAGTCACGGCTGCTGAAGCTCCTCAGTGCGGTATTTTATGCGCTTGCCGAAAGCGTCTGCAAAATTTATACACATTATTGGCAAAAGCGTATGCCTGCGCCGGGTCAGTCTGTTGCATGAAAATGCCTTTGTGCACGTAAGTAAACAGGCTTTGAATGCAAGGACTGATGCGGCGTGAAATTAAGCGGCACAGCTTAAACATATCCCGAACGGTATCATGTGATAGTATAAGACGCACGGCGCTTATGTAAAAGTGGGGAATTATTTTAAAGGTTTATTTACACTTTGGTCATAAAAGGACTTTATAATCAAAAGCAGAAGAGAAAAACGCAAAACCGGGGGAACGGATGATTAAAAGCATTTTTGGTAAGATTATGCTGCTGTTTATGGTAATCATCATGGTTGCGCTTGTGATCTCAGGACTCATGATGAGCCAGGTGATCAGGAGCGCGTATCTTGACGACAGCGAGCAGCAAATGCTTGCCACGGCGGAGGATGTGCAGTCGTGGGTTTCTTTTTATGTCAATAATTCCCTTTCCATGGATCAGATTACAGGACAGATATTTGTTAAGGCAAGCACCAACCAGTATGCGATCTGGATTGTAAACAGCGATGGTACGCCATGGCTCACCATCGATATGAGCGGCGGAAAAGCAACGATAGAGCAGGAAGAAATTCAAAAATATTACGACAACATGATTGCTGAGCTCAATAAGGGAAATTCGGTCAAAATGGTGACCGAGGAAGCTAATGTTTTCAATACGCCCGTCATTACGGTAGCCTCGCCCGTCATTACAAACGACAGGGTGATTGGCTACGTTTTTGTGCATAAGCAGATCTATGGCATGGAACAATCGCTGATGGCTTTGTACCGCCAGATTATTTTGGCCGCGTGCCTGTCTGCGGCGCTTGGAATTGTGCTGACCTATATTTTCTCGCGCAGTATGCTTCGGCCGCTTGGGGTGGTGACGGTTGGAGCCCGCCAGCTGGCCAAGGGGGATTTCGATATACGCCTGAGAGTCAGCTCCAGGGATGAGATCGGACAGCTTGCCGATACGTTTAACAGCGTGGCAAAGGACCTCAAAAAATATGAAATGACGCGCGAAAGCCTTGTGGCAAACGTATCGCATGAGTTGCGAAGCCCTCTTACGTCGATCCAGGGGCTCGTACAGGGCGTTACAGACGGAACAATCCCACAGGAGGACGCAAAGCATTACCTTGACGTCGTGCTGGATGAAACGCGAAGGCTCAGCCTGCTGATCAACGAAATGCTCGATCTGTCCAAAATTGAGTCGGGCCAGTTCCCCATGGAAATGGAGAGGCTGGACCTCAATGAACAAATTTTACGCACACTGCTTTCCTTTGAGAGCAAGATTACGGCAAAAAATGTAGACGTGCAGCTCGGGCTTACGCAGGACAGGGTGTACGTGCTTGCCGACGAGAACAGGCTGATTCAGGTGTTGCACAATATCATTGAGAATGCGATCAAATTTGTAAATGAAGGCGGAGTACTGGGAATATCAACGGAAATAGAAGGGGATAATGTGCTTGTGCATATTATGAATTCAGGGGATGTGATACCAAGCGAGGATATCCCGTATCTGTTTGACCGTTTTTATAAGATCGATAAATCGCATTCCCGCGAAAAAGAAGGGACAGGGCTTGGCCTTTCTATTGTGAAAAACATATTGAAAGCGCACGGGCAAAAGATATGGGTAACATCGGATGAGAAGAATGGCACGGTCTTTACGTTTACACTGAAGAAAGTATAAAATTCTTTTAAAATTTATTCACAATTTCTTCACATTGCACAGGTAAGATGAAAGATATGAAATAATTGATACGGTATTGTATAAAAGCAACCCGAGGAGGAGAAGACAAGATGAACGAAAACGATTTTAATAACGGCATGAACGGGCAGAACCAGCCGCCCATCCAGCCGAATGTGCCACCGGTTCAGGACGCAGGAACCGCCCAAAACAGCGTCCCGCCGGTGCAGGGCAACGCCCAGGCCGCGGAGAACGCAAATCCATACGGCACCCAGCCGGTGACGAATGCACCGGGGCAGCAAAATATTCCGCCGCAGCAGGATGTTCCTCCGGGAATGGGTGGACAAAAGCCGCCGAAACAAAAGAAAAAAAGAGGAATTGGCGTAATAATAACTGCAGTCGCGGTGGCTGCGGCGCTGGTGGGCAGCCTTTTTACGGCTTTTGTGGTTATGCCGCTTGTATATGGCGGTTCGCTTGCGCCCAAGCTTCCGACCAAGCAGGAGGCAGCCCAGCAACAGGAGACGACAGGAGAGAGCCCGGAGCTCGGCGGCGACGCGAAGGCAATCGAAAATTCGCAGAATCCGGCGGTTGAGATCGCAGAGAATATTTCAGGCAGCGTTGTGGGCATTACAGCATACACAAAGCAGCTCGTTTCAGGACAGGAACCGGTTGAGCAGGCGCTTGACGCGGGTACGGGTTTTGTGATTTCGGACGACGGATATATCCTGACCAATAACCACGTAGTTGCGGACGGAAACCTCATTAAGGTTACGACGCCGGATGGACAGGAGCACGTTGCGGAAAAGGTCGGTGGCGATTCCAACACGGATATCGCGGTACTTAAAGTGGATAACCTTGGGCTCAGCGCGGTTCCGATTGGCGACAGCGATTCCGTTAAGGCGGGAGAGCTTGCAGTGGCAATCGGCAATATCCGCGGCGAAAAGTTCAATAATTCCGTTACGGTTGGGCACGTAAGCATCGTGGATAAGGAGGTCTCGCTTGACGGGATCACAATGAATATGATCCAGACGGACGCTGCGATCAACCCAGGAAACTCAGGTGGGCCGCTCGTTGGCGAGGACGGCAAGGTGGTCGGAGTAACGACAGCGAAGAAATTTTACTCCGGCATTGACGGCGACGGAAACCTTTTGAATTCCGAAGGCGTTGGATATGCGATACCGATTAATAAGGCAATCGATATCGCGCAGCAGCTTATCCAGAACGGAAGCATCCCGCGCGCGGGTATCGGTATCAGCTACAGCCCGATTTCCGAGGTGGATGCAAAGCTGTGGGGAACGCCACGCGGCGCGTTGATTGTAGATATAACGGCAGGAGGCCCTGCGGATAAGGCGGGCCTGCAGCCGAACGATGTCGTTGTGGAAATGGATGGCGTAGACCTTACGACCGGTGCAGACATGCCCGTACTTTCTGAAAAGGCGGTGGGAGATACCGTGACGGCAAAGGTGTGGCGAGAAGGAAAAGAATACGAAGTTAATTTTGTCCTGGAGGACATGAACAATCTGGGATAACCAGTATCAAAAACGCCCGCACGTTTTGTGCAGGCGTTTTGATATACAGCGCCGGAGCCTTTATGGGAGCAGGCGCAAGCCGCATATGGCAAAAAAAGCTGCAAGAGAATATGCAAACAAAAAACGCGCAAGCCGCGTTTTTTGTTTTTGAATGTGATATAATAAAAAACGGTCCATCATTGCCCGGCAGGGGTTGTTTGGTAAAATGCGGGATTTGGAAGGTTATTTGGAATGCAGGAGATTTACCTTGATAATGCGGCGACGACACAGCCGCTTGCAGAGTGTAATAAAATATATGCGGAATACGCGCAGGACGCATGGCAGAACCCTTCGGCGCTCTATGCGGGTGCGACGCGCGTGCAAAATAAAATAAACGAGGCAAAAGAAATATTGCTGCGCGCATTCGGCGGCGCGGGGCATAAATGCGTCTTTACAAGCTGTGGAACAGAAAGCGCAAACACGGTGATTCTGCGCGGAGCGCGCAAAAAAAAGGAAATGAACTACGTATGCGGCGGCGCGGAGCATCCATGCGTGGAGGAAAGCTTTAAATTCCTGCAGGAGCAGGGATTCGAAGTACGTTTTGTAAAGCCGGACAAAAGCGGCCTGATCGCTCCTGATGACGTTGCAGGGGCTGTGGATGAAAATACTGCGCTGGTAAGCGTGATGCACGTGAACAATGAAACAGGCGCGAAAAATGATGTGGAAAAAATTGCCGCGCTCATCAAGGCAAAAAACGCACAAACTTTGTTCCATGTGGACGGTGTGCAGGCGTACTGCAAGGAAAAGCTGAAAAACACAGCAAATATCGATTATTATACGGTGAGCGCCCATAAGCTTCACGCCCACAAAGGGACGGGCGCAATATTTTACCGCGAGGGGGCGCCGCTCAAGGCGTATCTGCTTGGCGGCGGACAGGAGGCGGGGCTGCGTTCCGGTACGCAGAATACGCTTGGGATATTATCCTTCGCCGCCGCTGTGGAGTATTTTGAAAAAAACGTAGAACACAGGCACTTTGAATCGCTGAGGGAAACTTTTCTGAACGCCTGTTCAAATATACCGGACCTTGTAGTGCTTTCTCCCCGGGATAAGGAGAGGGCATGCGGGCATATTGTCAATCTGGCGGTGCTGGGCGTAAATGGAGAAACGTTGTTGCACACGCTGGAGGCAGCGGGGATTTATATTTCCACTGGCTCGGCGTGCTCGTCAAAAAAAGGGAAAAACAGGATCAGGTCAGCGCTTTCGCTGACGGAAGAGGAAGCCGCGGGAGCCGTACGAATCAGCTTCTCGCCCTTTACGACAGGGGAAGAGGTTTGCCGCGCCGCGCAGGAAATTGAAAGAAATGCCGGTATACTGCGCCGGTTTACAAGAAAGTAAAGATGTTTTTGGATTGGGAGAAAACGATATGATATTGCTGGTTAGATACGGAGAAATTCATTTAAAGGGCCTCAACAGGCCGCACTTTGAATCGTTGCAGCGGCAGGCGATCAAGCGCGCGTTGGCAGAGTTTCCAGACGCAAAGGTAGAAAAAGGCTACGGACGGTTTTATGTGACCGGAATTTCTGACGGGGAATTGCCGCGTGCGGTGGAGGCGATCACAAAGGTATTTGGGCTGCATTCGCTTTCGCCCGCTGAAGAGACAGAAAAGGATATGGATTCCATCAATGAAATGCTGATCCGTATGGTGAAGGACTACATGGCGGGAAAAGGCATTGCAAAGGCGACCTTCAAGGTGCAGGCAAAGCGTGCGGACAAGCGTTTCCCTCTTTCCTCCATGCAGCTTGCCGCGACTTTGGGCGGGAATATTCTGGAGGCTGTAGAAGGGCTTAGCGTGGATGTGCATCATCCAGATTTTACGGTTTATGTGGAAGTGCGGGAAAAATGCTATGGTTATATCGATGTGATTCCGTGCGCGGGCGGAATGCCGCAGCGTTCCAATGGACGCGCGATGCTGCTTTTATCCGGAGGGATCGACAGCCCGGTTGCGGGATACATGATCGCCAAACGTGGCGTTGAACTCAACGCGGTGCATTACCACAGTTTTCCATACACCAGCGAGGCGGCGAAACAGAAGGTAATCGACCTTGCTAAAATCGTATCGGAATACTCCGGAAGGATCAGGCTGAATGTTGTAAGCTTTACGGATATCCAGATGCAGATTTACGAAAAATGTCCGCACGAGATGCTTGTGATCATCATGCGCAGGTTTATGATGCGTATCGCGCAAAGGCTCGCTGAAAATTGCGGGGCGCAGGCGATTGTGACGGGCGAAAGCATCGGGCAGGTGGCGAGCCAGACGATGGAGAGCATCTATGTGACGAACAGCGTGGTTTCCATGCCCGTATTCCGTCCCCTGATCGGAATGGACAAAATCGATATTATCGATATCGCAAATAAAATCAATACATATGAAACATCGATTCTTCCATACGAGGACTGTTGTACGGTATTTGTGCCCAAGCATCCCACCACAAGGCCAAAGCTTGAGCGCATTGTTGAAGCGGAAAGCGTTCTTGATATTGAGGCGCTGGTTGCGCAGGCGGTCGAAACGGCGGAATACATACGGATCGACTGAAAAAGGTATAAAAAGGGAGGGATGCGGTTATGAAGTATTTTGAGAACAGGTTTTTAGGCAAGGTCATCATCATTACAGGTGCGGCACGCGGGATTGGCGCAGCCACGGCAAGGCGGGCCGCTAAGGAAGGCGCAAAGGTCGTATTGGTGGATAAACGCGCCAAAGAAGGAGAGAAAGTTCTAAAAGAGATCAGAGATGCAGGCGGGGACGCGATTTTTCTGCCCTTCGATATTTCCATTGAGGAAAATGCAGCCAAAATGATTGAAGAAACGGTCAAGACATTTGGAAAACTCGATATTTCTATTAACAATGCAGGCGTGATGGGGAATCCAAGTCCTGTCCATGAAATTGGGAAGGAAGCGATGGATTTTACGTTTGCCAATAATTTCTATAGCGTATTATTCTGTGCCAAGCATGAGATCCTGCAATTTTTGAAGCAGGGAAACGGTGGTGTGATTGTCAACAACGCTTCTATTGCAGGTATGACGGGGCTCCCGGGTAATCCGGCTTATGTGGCCTCCAAGCATGCCGTGAACGGGCTGACAAAAAACCTGGCCCTCGATTACGCGCGTTACAATATCCGCGTGAATTCGGTCAATCCGGCGGGAACGGCTACGCCGATGGTTGAGGAGGCTTATGCTTTTGTCATGGAAAAGCAAAAGGAAGCGATGAAACAGGGGCTGGATGCCGCGCAAGCGCAGTCCATGGCAGGGCAGAAAACAAAAACGATGCAGGAACGCGAAGCTACGGCGGAGGAGCAGGCAGCGTCTATATTATTCCTCGCATCGGACGATGCAACACATATGACAGGCGCTACGCTGCAAACGGACGGCGGCTGGACTTCGTTTTAAAAGTAATCCGCAAAAAAAGGGCGGCTCCCAAAAGGGAACCGCTCTTTTTGCATTAAAGTACCTAATTCATCAGCTCAAGCTTGAGGTCCTGTGGACGAATCCAGCCGGCCTTTCGCATGATTGCGGCAAAGATCAGCGTGATTACAGCCGGCAGGATAAAATGCACGATCGCAATCTCAAAGATCAGCATAGGAGCCGGCGTAGTCGCGCTCATAGCCGCCCATGCGCCGAATTGCCCCACAAGGCCGGACGTACCCATGCCCGCACCGGTTGCGGTATTGGACATCTGGAAAACCATTGTGGAGATTGGCCCCACAACAGCCGAAGCTATAATAGGGGGCAACCATATTTGCGGTCTCCGCAGAATGTTTGGAACCTGCAGCATCGAAGTGCCAAGGCCCTGCGCCAGAAAACCGCCCCAGCCGTTTTCCTTGAAGCTCATCACTGCGAAGCCAATCATGTTGGCGCAGCAGCCGGCAACTGCGGCGCCCGCCGCAAGCCCGCTGATACCCATCATAATGCACAACGCAGCAGAGCTGATCGGCAGGGTGAGCACCATGCCTACGATGACAGATACGATAATTCCCATTGGGAGCGGTGCGAGTACCGTCGCGGAATTTACGAAATCTCCCAGCCATGTCATGAAATTATTAAGAGGCGGTCCTACGAGCAGGCCGATAAAGCCGCCTGCGAGAATCGTTACGATAGGCGATACAATGATGTCCACCGGTGTTTTTCCTGCAACAAGCCTGCCGATTTCCGCGCCGACGAGCGCCGCTACATAAGCGCCTACAGGTCCGCCCATCGCATAGCCGAACGCACCTGTCGCGGCTGACGAAAAAATAACGAGAGGTTTGTTTTTAAGGCCAAAGGCAATGGCAACGCCGATTGCCGCACCCACCACAGGAGATTTTGCACTCAACACCTCCGTGAACTGGCTGAGCACGGAAAGCCCCGGAATTGTAGCGAGCTGCGAGATGATCAGCCCAATAATCAGGCTGGAGAAAAGTCCAAGCGCCATTGCGCCCATGCCGTCGATGAACCACCGCTTGGCATATTTTTTGATTGTTGCTTTTGCATTTTTTTGCATAAAAAAACGACCTCCTAAAAAGTAAAGATTTGTTGCTGTAACAGCAATAACTGGTTACTTCTTAAGCGGTACGTATACCGGGAAACAAATGTTTCACAACTTAGAAACCATGTGGCTTTAAGTACACATGACACCATATGATAGTTTTTATTATACAAAAAAGAAAACATGATTTCAATGAAAAATCATGTTTTTGTGAAAAAATATTCAAATTAGATTCTATGGCAGATCAATCGGGCAGCGTTACGATGAAGGTTGTGCCTATGCCTTCCTCGCTTGTGAATGTGATATCGCCGCCGCAGCTTTCCAAAATCTGCTTCACGATAGCAAGCCCAAGCCCGTTGCCCTGCCGGGCACGGGAAGGATCGCCCTGATAGAACTTTTCAAAGATACGCGGCTGCGCTGCCGCCGGAATACCTACTCCATTGTCTGTGATTTCAGCACGGACGCATGCGTCTTCTTTTTTGAGGCGGATGGTAAGGATTCCGTCGTCATGGGAAAACTTGATGGCGTTGGAAAGCAGGTTGATCCACACTTGCTGGAGCATCTCTTCATTTCCCGTATATTTTACGGATTCCATATCGATATCAAGTTCAAGGTTTTTTGCAGTCCACTCGTTTTCAAGGAGCAAAAGGGTGTTCCTGATTTGCTCGTCGAGCGAAAATTCGGTGCTTGCCTCGGGGATTGTCTGGTTCTCAAGCCGCGAGAGACGGAGCATATTCGAGGAAAGGCGCTCAAGCCGCATACTCTCGTTGATGATTACATCCGTATATTCGTCAAATTCCTCGGGCGTCAGGTTCTTGGTTTTGAGCAGGCGGGCAAAGCCCTGGATGGAGGCGATTGGAGTTTTGAATTCATGTGAAACGCTGCTGATAAAATCCTTGCGAAGATATTCCATGCCCTTGAGCTCGCGCGCCATTGCGTTAAAACTCTGCGTGAGCTGACCGATCTCGTCTGGCGAATCGTATTCAATGCTGATGTCAAAGTTGCCTTTTCCGATTTCCTTTGCCGCGCGCGTCAGGCGTTTTACAGGCTTGGTAATTTGCGTGATGCCTACGAGCATCAGCATTGCTCCGATTACAGCGCAAAACAACAACGCAATCAGGGCGCTGTTTTGGAAACTGACAAGCTCGTTGCGGTCCGTATGCGAGGTAATCATGATATAAGAGGATCTCGTCTTTAAAACAGCCACGGGGACAGTGGCGTTGTCCTGCGGCGCAAGATAAATCTGGTTTGTTTTCAAAGAAGAAAGATCGACGCCTTCCAGGGCTTCAGGCGTCTGCCCGGAGTCCGGATCGAAAACCGTGATCGAATAGAAGGGGTTATTGACCGCCTCGATAATTTCCTCCACATCCATATCTGTCGAGGTGGAGAGGTTGGCTACGCTTTCCGCGGTGAGCCGCAGTTGTCCCTCCATGTCTTCGAGGATGGAATTGCGCATAAAACCGGAAGCAAGCAAAAGGGAACTGATGCAGGAAATTAATAAAATTCCCACAAACACCAAAATAAATTTGATTTGGATGGAATGACCATGCCTCATACATATTTCTCCGCTTTATAGCCAAGACCGCGAATTGTGACGATCTTGAATTCGGAAAGGTCGTCAAATTTTTCGCGCAGGCGCTTGATATGCACGTCAACCGTGCGTTCGTCTGTCTCCGCGTCCATGCCCCAGATTTCATCCATCAGCTGTTGACGCGTGAATATTTTTTTGGGATAGGACAGCAGCTTGAAAAGCAAATAAAATTCCTTCTTCGGAAGCTCGTAAATTTTATCATGCGCGTTTACAGTCAGGGTGTCGTAATCGAGGGTAACGTCCCCCAAAACAAGCTTGTGCTCGTTGGCGATATTTGCGCGCCGCAAAAGCGCGGCAACACGCAGCAGCATTTCTTCCATATCGATGGGCTTTACCATGTAATCATCCGTGCCCACCAGAAAACCCTTTCGTTTATCCTCAAAGGTTTCCTTGGCGGTCACCATCAAAATCGGCAGGGTATAACCCGCCGCGCGGAGCTCTTCCGTAAGCTCGTAACCATCCATATTCGGCATCATAATGTCGCTGATAATCAGATCGATATGTGTAGAATCAAGAATAGAGAGCGCGGCCTCGCCATCGTCCGCATGATAGACTTCATAGCCTTCCTGCATGAGGTATGTTGCCATCAGCCTTCTTAAATTTTTATCGTCTTCCACGACCAATATATGAAACATTTGCATACTCCTGCGGCAAAACGAATTGTTATTCGCGCCGTATAAAAATTTTTTTCTTCTATAGTATATCATTTTTGTGAACCGAAAATGAAGTAGCCAAAAGGAAAAAGCCGATTACAAAGCGAAAACTCGAGACCAAGAGGATAAAAAAGGAACATTAAAATTGACAATGTATTGTTTAGCTCTTAGAAACCAGAGTTAAACATAGCATAGTTGTTCATGAGCAGTTCACAATTCGAAAAAAGTCTTGGAAAATGTAAGGAGTGAAGAAAATGTTACACGTAAACACACCGTTAAAGAAAGAAAAGATAGTATCTCCCAATCTCGCTGTTTTTGAGGCAGATGAAGGAATGCCGAAAAATTCGCTCAATCAGAAGTCGGTACCGGCTGATGTGGCATACCGCCTGATCAAAGACGAGTTGATCGACGAGGGCAACGCCCGCCAGAACCTCGCAACGTTCTGCCAGACCTACATGGAGCCCCAGGCTACAAAGCTGATGGCTGAAACCCTTGCGGTAAATGCGATTGATAAATCCGAATATCCGCAGATGACAGAGGTTGAAAACCGTTGCGTCAATATTATCGCAAATATCTGGAACGCGCCGGAAGGCGAGGCAATGGGGACTTCCACAGTTGGTTCCTCGGAAGCCTGCATGCTGGGCGGCATGGCAATGAAATTCCGTTGGCGCGACCTTGCTGAAAAAGCGGGCATCGACATCAAAGCCAAAAAACCGAATCTGGTTATTTCATCAGGATATCAGGTATGCTGGGAAAAATTCTGCGTATACTGGGATATCGAAATGCGCCTTGTGCCGCTCGACGAACAGCACATGAGCATGAATATGGATACGGTAATGGATTATGTTGACGATTATACAATCGGTATTGTCGGGATCCTCGGTATCACATATACAGGTAAATTTGACGACATCAAAAAACTCGACCAGCTCGTAGAAGAACATAATAAAACGGCAAAAGTGCCGATCGGTATCCACGTGGACGGCGCTTCAGGCGGATTATTCGTACCGTTCGTACATCCGAACCTCGAATGGGATTTCAGACTCAAAAACGTACATTCCATCAATACATCCGGTCATAAATACGGCCTTGTATATCCGGGTATCGGCTGGGTTCTGTGGAAAAACAAGGAATACCTGCCGGAAAGGCTGATTTTCTACGTAAATTACCTGGGCGGCGAACAACCCACGATGGCAATCAACTTCTCGCGTTCAGGAAGCCAGATCATTGGACAGTATTACATCTTCCTGCGTTACGGCCTTGAAGGACTTAAGCTTGTCCAGGGCCACACAAGAGAGGTTGGCCTGCACCTCACACAGGCAATCAAAGATTTTGGCATCTTTGAAATCTATAACGACGGAAGTAACATTCCGGTTATCTGCTATAAGCTTTCAGATCCGAGCAAGCACAAATGGACGCTTTACGAACTGGCGGACAGGCTTGCGATGAAGGGCTGGCAGGTGCCTGCATACACGCTGCCTGAAAACATGACGAATGTGCTAATCCAGCGTTATGTAGTCCGTGCGGACCTTTCCTATAACATGGCTGATTCCCTCATACAGGATATGAAGATGGCAATCGAATATCTGGAGAAGAACACCAAGGAAGAAGCGCCCGGCAAGCAGAAGACAGGCGCTCAGGGCTTTACGCACTAACACCTGAAAAACAGGAACGGCAACTAAAAAAACTCTTGTTTATTCTTAAATTAATTTTGATGGCGCGGCGGGCGCACTGATCCCGCCGCGTGGTCAATCTCTTGCAGAAAGAGGAGGTAATGAAATGAAAACAGTTGCGAATGCTGCTTCAAATAATAAGCATTTGACATTGTTCGGATTCTTTGCGATCACAGCCTCGATGGTTATGACCGTATATGAATATCCAACATTTGCATCCTCCGGTTTTTCACTTGTATTCTTCCTGATCCTGGGCGGCGTCCTATGGTTCCTGCCAGTCGCGCTTTCGGCAGCGGAAATGGCGACGGTAAAGGGTTGGGATACCGGCGGCGTTTATACATGGTCGGGTAATATGCTGGGTGAAAAATGGGGCTTTGCAAACATCTTTTTCCAATGGTTCCAGATTACGGTTGGATTTGTCACGATGATCTACTTCATCCTGGGCGCGCTGTCTTACGTATTACACTGGGATGCGCTCAACAATAATCCGGCGATTAAATTTATCGGTGTTCTGGTCATTTTCTGGGCGCTGACATTCTCGCAGTTCAAAGGCACTAAGTTTACGGCAAAGATTTCAAAGATCGGTTTTGTATTTGGTATTATGATCCCTGCCATTGTGCTGTTTGCCCTTGCGATCGGCTTCTTTACAACAGGCGGCAAGAGTCTTGTGCCGCTCGATGCAAAGGCGCTGATACCGGACTTCACCAAGCTCGATACGCTGGTTGTGTTCGTATCCTTTATTCTTGCGTACGCGGGCATCGAGGCTTCTGCTACGCATGCCAACGAGATGAAAAATGTAAAGAAGGATTATCCGCTGGCGATCATTATTCTGGTTATTTTGGCTATCGTGCTGAATACGATTGGCGGCACGTCAATCGCAGCGGTGGTACCGGAAAGCCAGCTTGGCCTTTCGACAGGCGTTATCCAGGGATTTGAAGGCCTGGTGCACCACTTCGGAAGCGGTATGGACTGGATTGTAAGCGTAATCGCAATACTGATTGCGGTCGGCGTAATCGCAGAAGTATCCGCCTGGGTGGTCGGCCCCTCCTGGGGTATGCTCGAAGCCGGTAAAAACGGGCTTCTGCCAAAGAAGCTGTCTGAGACGAACAAACACGGCGTTCCGACAAAGTTCCTGTTGCTGCAGGGCGTGATCGTAACGATCTGGGCGGCAGTGCTGACCTTTGGCGGCGGCGGAAGCAATGTTTCGTTCTTTACCGCAATATCGCTGACGGTTATCATTTACATTGTGGGTTATATCATCTTCTTCCTTGCCTATATCAAGCTGGTGAGGAAGCATGGAGACCTGCCGAGGGCGTTTGAGATATCCAAGAAAAAAGGTATCAAAATGGTTATGGCTATCGTTGGCCTGATCGTTTCGATCTTCGCACTTGTGATCTCGTTTGTCCCGCCGTCTCAGCTCACAGGCCCGGGTGCGTCGACACAGTACCTGACGATCCTGATCATCAGCTTTGTGGTGGTGGTGTTCGTACCGTTTATTATCTACCACTTTATGAGGAAAAAGAATCCTCTCCCGCCAGGCGTTAAAATGCCTCCGGTGACGGATGACGCTACGGCGGCAGGAACCGCTGCGGCTGGCGCGGCTGCACAAACAACCGCAGGAACTTCGGCTCCGACCGGTAGTGCAGGCCAAAGCGCAAATGCGACGGCAGATGCGGCACGGTCCGCAAAAGGGCCGCAGAATCCACAAAATAAATAGAGTCATTCAGGAAAACCTGAAATAAAACAACCGTGGAAATTTCCACGGTTGTTTTTTCAGTTGCAGCACGTACATTGCACGTAATTTTACTGAATTTGTAATACTACGCCATACAAACGTTGCAAGCTCTCATTTTGTTGCTTCTTGCGTCGTGTTCCATGTCAAACGTTACCTTTTGGCCTTCGTCAAGAGATTTGTAACCCTCTGCCGCAATACCTGAGAAATGTACGAATACGTCCTCGCCGCTTTCGTCGTTTGTGATAAAGCCAAAGCCTTTTTCTGCGTTAAACCATTTTACTGTACCATTATTCATAATTGGTACCTCCTAAAAATTATTTGATATCCGATGTAACAAAAAAACCTCATATTTCTATAAATCATCAAGAACAACGATTTACACAAATACGAGGTCTATCAATACATAAAATACTTTTTTAGTATAACATGGTCGCGTAGAAAAGTCAAATAAATATTAAAACTGGTTTTATTTTTCGAAATAGGGAGTTATTGGACAGAATATGTGCTAAAATGAAGAAAACGGACAGTTAGGGGAAAAAATGGAATATAATCAAAAAACAGACAGAAAAGAAAAAAATTTGAGGGATATGCTCCATCACGCAGGGGATGTTTATAAGGGCAGGGATATGCTGCGGATCAGGACTGAGGGCAGGCAAATTCGCGGAATCGGGCATCAAACATTCATGGATGATATGAACGCTCTTGGAAACGCTTTGTTGGGTTTGGGGCTGGCAGATAAAAATATTGCGATTATTGGACCAACCAGCTATGAATGGCTGGTTTCTTATTTCGCAGTGCTTTGCGGCGTGGGAGCCGCGGTGCCGATCGATAAGGAGCTACAGGATGATGAGATTGCCAATATTATCGCGGACAGTGAGGCCGCCTGCGTCATTTTTGCAGGCGAATACCAGGACACGATGCAAAGCATAGCCGCAAGCCTGCCGGAAGCGATTTGTTATATCGATATGGATCTGCCGGAAGCGGAGGACGATTATTTGGGGCTTTACGGACTGATCGAACAGGGAAAGCAGGAAAGCCGTGGCTATGAGCAGCGGGAAATCGACGAAACCAGGATGGCGTCGCTTTTGTATACGTCTGGAACGACCGGGAAAAGCAAGGGGGTTATGCTTTCCCAAAAAAGCATTCTGGCGGCTTCTGAAGGCGGATTAAGCCTGCTTGAGATCGGAAAGGTATGCTTGTCTGTGCTGCCGGTGCATCATTCGTTTGAATGCACACATGGCATTGTGATGATGATTCAAAATGGTACAACGATTTGTATTAACAACAGTTTGCGCTATTTTGCAGATAATCTCAAATTGTTTCAGCCTGATGCTGTATTCCTTGTTCCGTTGTTTATCGAACGTCTCGAATACATGATCTGGAAAGACGCAAGGGAAAAGAACGGAGAAGAAGAGCTTAGAACACTGATTGCAAAGAGCAACGATGAAATGAAACGTGGAATTGACAACAGGGATGAATATTTCAGGGATATCAAAGAATTGTTTGGCGGAAACCTGAAACTTTTGCTCTGCGGGGGAGCGCCGCTTCCGGCAAGACTGATGCGCTCGTTCCGTGAGATGGGAATTATGCTTGTGGTCGGCTATGGGATCACGGAATGCTCCCCCTTGGTGTCTGTAAACGGAAACCGCTGTTATCGGGATGGTTCGGCAGGAGTACCCATTCCATGCTGCGAAGTGAAGATTGTGGATGCCGACGGGAATGGAGAAGGCGAAATTTGGGTAAAAGGCGATAATGTGATGCTTGGTTATTATAAAAACGAACAGGCGACACGGCAGGCGATGAAAGATGGATGGTTCGATACCGGTGATATCGGACATTTTGACGAAGAGGGTTTTTTGTTTGTAACCGGGCGAAAAAAGAACCTGATCGTTTTATCGAACGGAAAGAACGTTTATCCGGAGGAGATTGAAGATTTTATTAAGCAGCGGATTCCTTACATCAGTGAAATCGTTGTCTATGCGCCGCTTGTGAATGGTATGAATGAAAAGAGGCTGTGCGCCGAGGTGTATCTCCAGGAGGAATATACGGCGGGAAAGGAGGCTGAAGAAATCAGGGCAAAGCTTGAACAGGATATTCAGAAGGTAAACCGCCAGCTGCCTGCGTTTAAAAGCATACAACAGCTTAAGATCCGTGACAGTGAATTTGCGAAAACAACAAAGAAATCAATCAAACGGTTTTCAATCTGAGAAAAATAGCAGGCAACGGAAATGGTTCCCGTTGCCTTTTTTGTATACTTTTTCTGCTTGACATATATCACAATATGATATATGATTATATCATAGCGTGATATATCGCAATGAGATATAAGGGGGGGTGATTGCTTTGGATTTCAAAAAAGCGGAAAAACGGTATATTCCGATGAGCGAGACGATGTTTTACATCCTGTTGTCCCTGCGGGAGGAACGGCATGGATATGGCATTATGCAGCATGTGGAAGAGATTACAAATGGCAGGATCAGGCTTGGCGCGGGCACGATTTACCAGAGCATATCAAAGCTGCTTGGCGACGGTTTGATTTGCGCGACCGGCGAGGACGATCGCCGGAAGAGTTACGTGATTACAGAGCTTGGAATGCGGATTTTGACCGGCGAAGCGCGCCGGATCAGGGAGCTTTATGAGGCGGTGGAGGGGTTGTTATGAAAAGCAAGGATACAAAGGCGGTATGGTGGTCGACATATAAATATGCCGCGCCCGCAGACTGGGAACGCTTTATGGAGAACATGGCGGCGGAGGGCTGGAATATAGACAGGATCAGGCAATCGGATTCTTTCCGGATGGTGTTTCACAAAACACAGCCAAAAAAATATCGATATGTGATGGATCTCAACGCTTTTCCCAAAAAGGGTTATCGAGAGCTTTACGAGGATTTTGGCTGGAAGTTTATGGGCAGGATGGCGAGCATTTACGTATGGCGCAGGGAATATACGGGCGAACGCCCGGAAGCGTTTACGGACAAAGCAAGCCTGGAAAAAAGAAATGCAAACGTTATGAATGTGCTGCGTGCGCTTATCATACTGATGCTTGCGGGGATTGCCGTAACGACGATTGCATACGCGGCGTTTCCGCAAAGCTTTACTGACTGGATCGATTATGTGGCGCCGGTTGCGATCTTTGCTGTGATGGCGGTTGTGCTGGGGGTATTCCTGCGAAAAATATATAAAAAGAGGGACGAATAAGAAATACCGGCGGACATCCGCCGGTATTTCTTATTACGGTCAGGGATTCTGTTTCAGCCATTTTTTAAACTTGCGGTCCTCAAGAGCAAGGTAACCGCTCTTCAAAAATGGAAGGAAGTTCCACAGCCAGTTGAAAAAACCATAGCTTGCGAAGGGATAGATATACCGCTTTTCTTTACGCACCCCTTTGATGACGGATACCGCCACCTGCTCCGGCGTTTGCGTCGGAAAGGGAAGGGGTGCGGCGTTTGCCGCGCGCTTGAAAAAATTGGTTTTGGTCGATACGGGATAGACGGTGGAAAGGATTACGTTATCCGGTTTTTCAAACGCATAAGCGTTCACAAAGCCGTCAATCGCGTATTTGGTTGCGGAATAGAAGGCAAACCCGGGAATTGCGACCTTTGCAAGCGCGGAATCCGTAATCACGTAATGCAAGCGTTTTGAGCCTTGCAGCTCCAACAGCTTTTGGAGCGTATAAACGGGCGCAAAAGTATTTGTCGCGTAAATCGCTTCCATTTTTGCCCAGTCTGCCGGACCGATTTTTCCATAATAGGCATAGCCCGCATTCGCAAAAAAAACGTCGATCCCGCCGAGCCGTTCCATACAGTCCGTTAGCATGGAGTCAATCGCTTCGGGCTTTGACATATCGTAGGAAAGGGCCGTTACATTCGCAAGGCCAAGCGCGGTAATACTGTCCGTATGCCGCGCCACGCCGATAATCTGCGCCCCCGGAACCGCCGCAAGATGCTCAAGGAGCGTAAGGCCAATGCCGGAGGAAGCGCCTGTGATCACGATTTTTTTATTGTTAAATTCCATTCAGAACAACCTTCTTTCAAAAAAAACGTTCGATGTCCACACCGTTTTCGCTGAGCCGCAGGAGAAATTCCTCACGGTAAATAATGTTTGCGTTAAAACGATAATTCTTGATTGTCGTCTCCATAAAAAAAGTGTTTTTTGTGACGACAACCCGTTTGATATCTTTATAATAAACCTGTTTTTTGACACCAAACATGGAGGCAGTAATGATAAATTCGTCGTAGACCTTGATGCGCCAGACAAGCGCCAAAAGCAGGACGGGTACGCCGCATGCGGCAAGCACCGACAACAGGACGATTTTCAGCGCGTCAAATGCCTGCCAGACCAAAAATAGCAGGAGCAGGCAGCCGAGCACTGAAAAAAAGACGACGCCAAGCCAAAGAAAGATGCGCGGATAACGCACGGTAAAATCCTTATGCGGATCAATCACGCGCACAAGGGGATGCTTGTTTGCATAAATGATGAAGTTGATTCCGAGCGCGACGAGTACAATCAGGAGCGCGCCCTGCCAAATCTGCATCATGAGGCAAGTTCACCCGTTCCTTTCTTTTTGCGGGAAGTGAGTTTTGGAATGATGAGCGCAAGCACAAAGGTGCCGACAACGAGAGCCCATCCGCCGATCATAATATATTGCAGGTCATAGCCGCCGTAAGGCGTCATGATGTTGGACACAAGGAAGCTTGACGCAAGGAAAATAAACACAATCGGACACAGGTATTTCAAAAATACGTTCCACCATTTTCCAATTTTGATTTTAGTGGAGCTGTTGATGTACTCGCGCACCTTGTTGATCCCAAAAATCCATGCTACGGCTATCGTCTCAAAGATACCCATAAACAGCAGGTTGCCCTCGTTTACAAAGTGGTCGATGATATCAAGCCAATACATACCCGCGTTGGTCGCGAACAGCAGCGCAAGGATAAAGCACGCAAGACAGGTTCCATAGAGCGCCTTGCGGGGCTTGATTTTAAATTTATCGGAGACCGCTGTAGAAACCGCCTGAACAATCGAAAACAGGGAATCGATTGCAAGGGCAAACAGCATGATAAAGAACAGGAGCGAGAAAATGACACCGACCACATGCCCGCCCGGGAATACGGAAAGCGCCTGCGGATAGGTCACAAACGCAAGCATCACGCCCTGGTAGTTCATATCCGCGATGGGCGTACCGCTCTGGAAGGAAAGGTATCCAAGCGTGGAAAACACCACAAAACCAGCAAGCAGGCTGATTCCCATGTCGGCAAGGCCTATGACAATGCTGTCTTTGGGGATGTCGCTGTCCTTTTGTAAAAAGCTGCCGTAGGTGATCATCAGCGCGAATAAAATACTCATACTGTAGGCGACCTGCCCAAATGCAGCGCGCCATACGTCAAGGTTGCCAAGCGCAGACCAGTCCGGCGTAATGTAATACCTGATTCCTTCGGAAGCGCCCGGCATACTCACTGCCTGCACACACATGATAATCAGGATCACAACAGGAATAATGACGATCCATTTTACAATTTTTGCCATCTTTTCCACACCCTTGCGCATGGCGACGATGACAACGATCCATGTAATCAAAAGGCCGATCAGCACCGGAAGGGAAAAGCCCTGCAACTGTCCCGGATTCTGTGAAATCTGCAATACGGTGTCGTTGAAAAAGCCTGCGGGATCGCCGCCCCATGCCATTGTGAAGGAAGCAAAGATATAGTTTACAACCCATGCAACCAACGCGGAATAATATGCCGCAACCACAAAGGCGATGATAATTCCCGCCCAGCCGATCCACTCAAAATTTTTGTTCATCTTGGCGAACGCGGACGGCGCGCCCAGCTGGTACTTTTTACCGATTGCCAGCTCCATCATCAAAACTGGAATGCCGATTGCAAAGATAGCGATGATATAAGGCAGCAAAAATGCGCCGCCGCCGTTTTGGTAAACCTGCCCTGCAAAGCGCCATGCGTTTCCAAGACCAACGGCAGAACCGATTGCCGCAAAAATAAAATTCGAGCGAGAACCCCAGGTTTCACGTTTCATAAATAGTACTCCCCATTGAATAATATATAAGTGCAAATATGATTCATTATAGCATAAATACAAGTGGGAAATAAAGATCATACTGCTTGTCAATTCCAACGCGTTATAACAGCACAAAGCGATTGAATGGAAAAGCTTTACGAATACAGCGTTTGCGCTTCTTCTGTTTCAGGAGGCGGACGCACGGCCGGCGCTGAAAAAACAGGAATATCGATTTGGCCTGGATAGTAAAATCATCCGGCGAATGGTATAATTTTCCCATGGAAGAGTATTTGAAACATTGCCGTCTGTGCCCGCGGGAATGCGGGGCGGACAGGGCGAACGGGGAAAAAGGAATGTGCGGGGCAGGAGGAGGCGTGAAGGTCGCGCGGGCGGCGCTGCATTTTTGGGAGGAACCGTGTATCTCCGGCGAAAAAGGTTCGGGAACGGTGTTTTTTTCCTGTTGCCCGCTGCATTGTGTATACTGCCAAAACGCGCAGATCAGCAGCGGCGCAGCGGGCAAGGAGATTACAACCGAACGCCTCGCGGAAATTTTTCTTGAGCTGCAGGAACAGGGCGCGCACAATGTCAACCTGGTAACGCCTACGCAATACGCGTTGCAGATCATAAGCGCGGCAAAGCTCGCGCGGCGCGCAGGACTGCGGGTTCCGTTCGTTTACAACTGCGGGGGATATGAAAGCGTATGGGCGCTGAAAATGCTCAAGGAAACCGTGGACGTTTACCTCACGGATTTCAAATATATGGACAGTGAGCCTGCAAAGAAATATTCCCATGCGCAGGATTATGCAGGATATGCCAAAACCGCGCTCGCGGAAATGGTAAGGCAGGCAGGCCGCGCTGTTTTTGGCGCAAACGGCATCCTGCAAAAAGGCGTGATCGTGAGGCACCTTATGCTCCCGGGGCAGCTGCGGGATTCCAAAGCGATTGTAGAATATTTATACCGTACCTACGGGGACGACATTTATATCAGCCTGATGAACCAGTACACGCCCATGCCCGGCGTGCCGGAAGAGCTGCGGCATAAGGTAAAGAATGAAGAATACGAAGAACTGATTGATTTTGCGGTTGATTTGGGTATCGAAAACGGATTTGTGCAGGAAGGAAATACGGCTGAAGAGAGCTTTATCCCTCCGTTTGACCTCACAGGCGTCGAACTCCACAACTAAAAGGGAAAATCAAAAAAACCGCTTAATAAAGCGGATTTTTTGATATGTACTACTCGTGGTGATACAGCTGTTTTTTGTTGCTGTAGTCTCGATTCATACGCTTTTTCAAACGCCAATCGATTGCACCTGTTCTAAAAATTGCTTGGCGACGCGCGGGGAACGCCCGCCGCGTTCGAGGGCATAGATTTCCGCCTGGCGGTATAGCTCCTGTTCGTCCATATCAATACCGTAAAGCTCTGCCAGATAGGAGACGATGGAAAGATACTGCGCCTTATCCGGACGGGAAAACGTAATGGTAAGCCCAAAGCGGTCTGAAAGCGAAACGAGCTGCTGTACGGTATCGTTTGCGTGAACCTCGTCTCCCTCGCGGTCAGAAAACGTCTCGCGCACAAGATGCCTGCGGTTGCTGGTGGCATAGACCGCAAGATTGCTGGTGCGGGCGGAGACGGAACCCTCCAATATGGCCTTCAGCGCGCCAAAATCATCATCGTCCTTTGTAAAGGAAAGATCGTCAATAAACAAAATAAATTTCAATGGATTTTTTCCAAGGCTTTCGATCAGCGCGGGAATTTCACGCAGCTGTTTTTTTTTGATTTCGATCAGCCGCAGCCCACGCGGTGCAAATTCATTTGCAACGGCTTTTACGGTAGAGGATTTCCCCGTGCCGCTGTCCCCGTACAACAGTACGTTTGCCGCAGGTTTGCCTTCAAGCAGTGCAAGCGTGTTGTCGATCACGCATTTGCGCTCCCAGGAATATCCGGACAGGTCCGAAAGCCTCGTTTCGTCCGGATATCTGACCGGCACGATGCGGCTGCCGGAAACGGTGAACATATGGTATTTGGCAAAAATACCATAGCCATGGGTGCGTATTTTATCCATGCGTTCCATGTATACGGCGGTAAAGTCCTTCGCGCTGTTATCCCAGTCCGGTAAAAAGCCTTCATAAGGAATCACGCGCCGTACGTCAGCGCTTTTGATGCTGCCAAGCTCCTGTAATATGGCAAGCTCAGCCTGCAGGCAAGCTTTGAGCGGTGCTTCTATCGTCTTTTCCTGCGCGCATTTGAGCATATATAAATTTTCATCCTGCAACGCGTAGTCCAGAATATATGCGCCAAAATCAGTCCCGTGGGCAAACAGGGCGGAGCAGAAATCTGCATAGAGGCCCACGCTTACGGCTGCATCGCCTTTTTCAAGCGAATCCGTAAGCATAAGGAATCGTTTTGTTACGCCGTCTCCGAGGATGCTGCGGAACAGAACGAGCGAACGGAGCTTCAATGCGATTTCGTTAAAATTTGTCATTTTTTGCACCTTCTTATTTTTCTCGATCATTAAATCCGTTACTATTATACAATCCGGGCTCAAAAAAATCAAAAGAAACCGGATGTGTCTCATATATTGGCATCAAGCATAGGAGGGATAAAAACATGGCAGTATATGGATATATGAGAGTATCCACAAGGGAACAAAATGAAGGCCGTCAAAGGGACGCGCTGGAAAAGTATGGAGTGCCGCAGAAAAATGTGTATCTTGATAAGCAGTCGGGTAAGGATTTTGTACGCCCGGCATACCTGCGGATGCTTTCGCGTCTGAAAAAAGGAGACCTGCTGGTCGTAAAAAGCATTGACCGGCTGGGCAGGAATTATACGGATGTGATGAAGCAGTGGCGCACGATTACGCAGAAAAAAAGGGCTGATATCAAGGTGCTGGATATGCCGCTTCTGGATACGACGCGTGAGAAAGACCTTTTGGGAACGCTGATTGCAGATATCGTTTTACAGCTTTTGTCATTCGTAGCGGAAAACGAACGCTCCAACATCCGCCAGCGTCAGGCAGAGGGAATTGCCGCCGCAAAGGCGCGGGGGGTAAAGTTTGGAAGGCCGCGCGCGTGCCTTCCGCAAAATTTCCGCGATATCTGTGCGAAGTGGGAAGCCGGAAGTATTTCCGCAGCGGAAGCGGTGCGCGCGGCGGGCATTCCGCAAAGCACCTTCTACCGGAAGGCGCAGGAATATAAAAAAAGCGACGCATAACAACGCCGCAAAAAAACCTATCATTGAGTCTCAAATCATTGTATTTGGCCGGTCTCGAAAACATTGATTGACCAGTCTCGAATGTTTCTAAAAACGTATACTTTTTTGTAACCAGTGAGAATCGCATGAAATTCTCATCTGTCTTTTATTTTAGCAAAATATATAGAAAAATCAAGCCTTTTTTTCCGAAAAACACGATTCCCAAAAAGTATAACTTTTGAGAAATGAAGGAGGAGACAATGAAACAGTTTCGGAAAAAAATGGCGGTCATCGTAGTGATTGCGCTGGTGATTACCGCTTTGATCCCGGTGGGGGCGTTTGCGGCAACCACCGTACCGACGATCCAGACGCAGCCGAGCGCGGCAAGCGCGGCCATTGGATCGCCGGCTACGTTTACAGTAGCGCTTGACGAGTCGGGCGGCCCGGCAGCGGCTGCCTGCACGTTCCAGTGGCAGGTGCAGAAGGCCGCAGACGGCGCGTGGGAGGATATCGATACGGTAGGCTCGGGCGCGAAGACAGCGTCCTACACAACGCCCGCGGCGACTGAGGAGATGAACGGCTGGAATTACCGGTGCGTGATCATAAACACGGCAACCGGGCAGCAGACCACGTCCGACGCGGCGGCGCTTACCGTAACAGGTATCCCGTCTGAACCAACCAACCAGATTCCGCAGGTCACAGTAGCGGCTGAGCCGGCTGACGCAATCACGGGTACGGGCGTAGTGGAAGGCACGAAAACCGCGCTTACGGCAAATGTGGTCGTAAAGCCGGGCAGCCAGCTTTCCTACCAGTGGAAGGTAAACAAGAACGACGCGGGCGCAGTAGCCTCTCCTGTAAACTGGCAGGACGTTGCGGGCGCGACGGACAAAACGCTTACGCTCACGGCTCCGGCAGTGGACGACACCAACGACCAGTACAAGTGCGTGGTGACAAACGAGAGCTATCAGGGCGTGCAGGGCGAATCCGCTGCGGTGACACTGAAGGTAACGGCTGCCCCGGCGGTAAGCGACGTCCCGGTGATATCCGCGAACGGTGAGCCGAAGGATATTACAGTCCTCGAAGGAGAGGGAGCCACCTTCAGCGTACAGGCCGAGGTCGCGACGGGCGACGCGCTTAACTACCAGTGGCAGATCAGCACGGACGGCAGCAACTATGGAAATATCGCGGGCGCGACGAAAGCAACCTATACGGTTGACAAGACGACAACCGCGATGAACGATTACAAATACAAGTGTGTCGTTACCAACAGTAAGGACACATCCAAAACAGTCACTTCCGCAGTGGCGACGCTGACGGTGGTGGCGCTCAGCCCAATACCGGTGATCGACGCGCAGCCGGAAGCACTGACCGTAGTGGCGGGCGAAAACGCAAGCTTCACCGTAGAGGCGAGCGTGAACACAGGCGACGCGCTTTCGTACCAGTGGTTTGTACAGGTAAACTCCAGTGGCGCCTTCGCATCCATGAAGGGCGCAACGCAGCCGACGCTGGACCTTGGCGCAGCGACACTGGGGCTGGACAACAACTCTTATAAGTGCGAAGTAACGAACAGTGCGGAACCGTCAAACAAGGTGACTTCCAATGCGGTAGCGCTTACCGTTTGGGATGTGGATAACGTTCCGGTAATCATAACGCAGCCCGTTGGCGCTGAGATCAAAGCGGGCGAAAACATTGAGCTTTCTGTGGAAGCAGAGATCGCGGCAGCAGGCGCGACGCTCGATTACCAGTGGGAAAAATCCATAGACGGCGGCAGGACGTTCAGCAACGTCAGCGATGGCGGCGTATACAGCGGAGCGACTACCGATACGCTGGCAATCACAGCGGCTGCCGGTGTGGAAACAGGACTTTACCAGTGCAAGGTAACGAGAAATTCAGGAACGGAAACAGTGACCTCGGACGCTGCAAGGCTTACTGTGGTTGTCCCGAATGTTCCGGTTATCAGGACACAGCCTGTGGATGTAACGGCAGCGGCAGGCGAGACGGCTACCTTCTCTGTGCTTGCTACGGTGGAACCGGCTTCCGGCCTGACCTATGAGTGGAAGGTGAAAAAGGGCAGTGGTGGATTCGTTACCATAGACGATGAGACGGACGCAACGGCTGCAACCTATGTTACGGTTCCTGTCACAACGGATATGAACGGCTGGAAATACCAGTGCACGGTCACAAACAACAATTATGCCACAAGCGCAACAACCTTTGAGGCTACGCTGACTGTAACCGACGCGAAGCCCTCGATTGACGTAAATCCGGACAGTGGGCTCACGATCGATAAGGACGCAGGCTATGTATCAGGCTTCATGGCGGGCACATCGGCAGCAAGCGCGCTCAGGGCCGGCGATATCGCGGCAATGTTTACAGTGCCTGTAGAGGCAAGGAACGCGGCGGGTGAAACGCTTGCAGACGGCGATACGGTCGGAACGGGCTGCACGGTAAACCTCGTGGCAGCGGACGGCACGATCATTGATACGCTTACCATCGTCATCAAGGGCGACGTGGAAGGAAAAGGCTTCGTCAGCATCGGTTCGCTCGTAGTGATGTCGAACGACATGACGGGCAGCGCTCCTTTGAGCGGCGCATACTTTGCGGCAGGCGATATGAACGGCGACGGCAGCATCACGATTGGTGATATCGTTACCGCTTCGAACATCATGCTGTAAGAAACTGCAAAAATAAATTTGGAGGATGAACAGAAATGAATAAAAAGAAAAAGATTGTTTTATCGATCGTGCTGGCGGCTGTGCTGGTAATGGCGATGAGCGTTACCGCGTTCGCTGCGGCTCCATCGGTGAGCGTCAGCAATCCTTCGCCAAACGTTGGCGATACGGTTACCTTTACAGTGAGCTGCCCGTCGGATGTGGCGGGAATCTCCGCGGATATCGCAACAAGCGGGCTGCAGTATGTCAGCAAGTCGTCCAATATGGGTAACGAAAGTATGCTGATCACGCTTGGCAACTCCGCTTCCTACACCTATAAGGTAACGGCA
>NZ_JBVFVW010000004.1:0-360069 GCF_055522415.1 Christensenella sp. KGMB01412
GGTTATCAGGGCCTTAAAGCACGGCTCAAAGCTATGACTTCCGCTACAACCTTTTATTTTCCTTTGGATTATATCAAAAGGAGCGCTGGAAAAATATCCGGCGCTCCTTTTTCAATTCGTTTATTTCTTTTTCCTGCTGAAAAATTTGAATAATGTCCTGTTCATTGCCACAATATCGATCGGCTTTGCAATGTGGTCGTTCATGCCCGTGGCAAGCGACGCCGCAACATCCTCTGAGAAGGCGTTTGCGGTCATTGCTATAATTGGAATTTCCGCCGCGTCGGCACGCTCTTCCGCCCTTATTTCACGCGTTGCCTGATAACCGTCCATCACAGGCATCTGAACATCCATCAAAATCGCGTCATAGTGCCCCTGCGGGCTGCTGTTGAATTGTTCCACTGCTTCGCGCCCGTTTATTGCAGTTTCAATCGCTATTCCTGTCGGCGCAAGCAGCTCCGTTACGATCTCCATATTCATTTCATTGTCCTCCACCAGAAGGATTCTCTTGTTGCTGAAGTCAAACGTCTCTCCGTCCTTGTCCTTCTTTTCATGGCAAAAATCACGTTTTCCAATCACAAAGAGCAATACATTATAGATGGAGGACTGCAGCATTGGCTTGGAGATAAACGCGTTCGCTCCTGCCGCACGCGCATCTTTTTCGATTGATTGCCAGTCGTAAGCGGAAATAATGATGACAGGCGAATCCTTCCCCGTAATCTCCCTTATTTTTCGCGTCGTCTCTATTCCATCCATTCCGGGCATTTTCCAATCGATCAGGCAAATGTCAAATGCGTCTTTTCCATGCTGTGCCGCTTCAACCTGTTCTGCTGCCGCCGCACCGGAAAGCACCCATTGCGTCCTGATTCCCATTCGTTCCAGCAGAATGGCGACGTGTTCGCACGTGTCTTCGTCATCATCCACAACCAGCACATGAAGATCCCGCAAATCGTTTCGTTCTTCTTTCTTTTCACCTGTATCATCCACCTGGAGCGAAATTTCCACTGAAAAGGTAGTTCCTTCGCCCTGCTTGCTTTGTACGCTGATATCTCCGCCCATCAAGCCGATCATATTTTTCGTAATCGCCAGTCCAAGCCCGGATCCCCCATATTTCCCGGCAATATTTTCACCCTGCTCGAAGGGCTCAAATACCCTGTTCAAAAACGCCTCGTCCATACCGATTCCAGTATCTTTGACCGTAAACGTCATGTGTACCTTGCCTTCCCTTACAGGCCGCTGCCTGATAGAAAGCAGGACATGTCCTCCATCCGGAGTGAATTTCACCGCGTTGGAAAGCAGGTTCAGCAAAATCTGATTCAGCTTTCTCTCGTCGCCGATCAGCTTTTCTTCCGCCACCCCTACGAGCTTCAGATCAAAGCTTTTTCCCTGGGATTCACATTGCGTATGATACAGAGACGCAATTTCTTCTATCATCTCGCCAAAATCAAACGGATCGTTTTTCATTACGAGCTTACCGCTTTCAATGGCAGACATGTCCAGCACATCATTGATAATTCCTAACAGGTGCCGCGACGAATAGGCTATTTTATACAGGCAATCCGCAACCTTTTCTTTATTATCCAGCGCATTTGCAGCAATCGTTGTCATGCCGATAATCGTATTCATCGGCGTGCGTATCTCGTGGCTCATGCGGGAAAGGAACGCCTTTTCCGCTTCATTGATACGCCTTGACGCCACAAGCGAATCTGTGAGTATCTGGCGCGTACGCCGTGATTCGGTCACATCTGTAATTGATACGATATACCTCTGCAAAATCCCGTCCGCCATAATGGGATACGCCCGCATCATCATCCACCGCTCGCTTCCGTCCTTCGGATGGTTCAGCTTGATCTCCAGTTCTGCATTGTTTCCCATTTCGCCGTTTAAAAAAGCTTCCCGTATCCTCACTACGGAATCCTCATCCATGTAAGAATACAAAATATTTTCGTTTTCCACAAAAGCCGCCTGGTCTATGCCTAATATACGTGCGCTGTTCGGACTGATAAACTCGGACTTTCCTTTCTCCATGTCAACGATAAAAATCACATCGTCAATTTTATCGGATAATTGCGAAAAGAGATTTTCCCTGTAATAAATTTCCTGGTTTTTCTTTCCTACCGCATATCGAAAATAAACGGAAACCAGAATAATAACTGCTGTCAGTAACACGACAAGAACCGTATTGTTTCTTGTGAGACTGCTTGATTCATTGTTAAAGTCATTGATTACTTTTTGTTCGTAGGAAACAATTCCGTCCGATTCCTCCATGAAGCTGTCATACAAAACAGAAACGTTTTCCGCCATATCCCGTTCGATCCGGCTGTTATTATTCACATTTTCCGGATTCGCAAGCAACGCCTCCTGCGCATCTATAATTTGCGCGCCGGTATCCTTGAGCCGCTGTGCGGCGCCATCTGTTCCAAGATAATTGGTTTCAATCGAATCCAGGCTTTTTTCAAGCGCCGGTTCAAGACCGCTTATTGCCCTCTGTGCAATCTCAAAATCTGCTGGCATGGAATAGTTGATTAATTGCTCCATGCGCATACGCATTTCAGATACCGTGTTTGTAGCATTATTGACCTCCATCGTAACGGTAAAAGGATGCTTTAGTATCATATCGATGCTTTTATCCAGGCTTCCCACTCCAGTGATAGAAATGAGCATAAAAATAACAGCGAATACACAGACAAGAAAAGAGCCCGTTTTTCCGATTCTGTCCTGAAAACGTCCCTTTGGCTTCGTTGTTTTCTTTTTCATAATGACCGATTTCTCCTGAAAATTGAGCGGTCCCAAAAATATCGTCCATGAAACAGGACTACATAAAGTTAGTATATCTTAACTTGAGCGTTAACACAACCATCGTGCAGATTCTTTGCGTCTATTGCCGGCAGACTGCTTAATGCAAAAGATATTCAACCGTTTTTTCAAGCTTCATCCCACGGGACGCCTTCACGAGAACCGTATCCCCACTGTGGATGTGCCCCTCTATTTTTTCAAGCAGCTCATTCTGCGTTTTAAAATAGCTCGCATTCCCGCAACGCTCTGATGCGCCGTCATAGATACCCTTTGCAAGCTCCCCTACGCAAAGGATTTCGTCAATCCCTTTTTTTGCGGCATAGCTCCCCACCTGCCGGTGGTATTCCTCCGCTTTATCTCCAAGCTCAAACATATCGCCAAGCACGCAAACCTTGCGTCCCTTCGCATACGATAAAACGTCAATCGCAGCTTTCATAGAGCCCGGATTGGCATTATATACGTCATTTAATACTGTCAGCCCGTTTGCCTTTTCGATACACATCCGTCCGGAAATGGGAGTATATCCGGCAATCCCCCTGGCAATCTTCTCCGGCTCCATGCACAGCGCGAGTCCTGCCGCAATCGCAGCAAGCGCATTATAAATCATATGACGGCCGGGCGACGGAACATGAATCGCCATTTCTTTTCCATCAAAGTGCGCTGTAAAGTCCGATCCCTCAAGGCCCATTTCCCTGATATCCGTCGTATAGATATCGTTTTGAGTCCCTATTCCAAAGGTCGTTACGTCGCTTCTCGTCTCTTTTAATGTCCACAAATATTCATCGTCGCCGTTTACAAATACCCGTCCATCCTCACGCATATATTCGAGCATCTCGCTTTTCGCTTTCAGGATACCCTCTCTGGAGCCCAAATGCTCGATATGCGCCTGCCCGATGTTCGTCAGGAAGCAAAAATCCGGGCGCGCCATCTTTGAAAGGCTTCTGATCTCTCCAAAATGATTTGTTCCCATCTCGATCACAGCAACTTCATGCTCAGGCAAAAGCCGGAGTAAGTTCTGCGGAACGCCTGTCTGGTTGTTGAGATTCCCTTCTGTTTTAAGGACGCAAAATTGCTGTTCCAGCACGCTGGCAACCATCTCTTTTGTGGTCGTTTTCCCCACGCTCCCGGTAATGCCAATCATCTTTACGCCAAAGAGCCCTTTATAAAACTCCGCAATGTCCTGATAAGCCTGCAGCGAATCCTTCACCAGGATATACGGCTTTTGCGTTTCCAGCTTTTTTTCACTCAGGCAGCATACCGCCCCCGCTTCATATGCCGCCCCGATAAAGTCGTGCCCGTCAAAGCGCTCTCCCTTGATCGGCACAAACAGAAAGCCGTCTTCCACCTTGCGGTTATCGATCACAACGCCTTTTACCATCTGGCCTTTTACGGCTTCGCCTCCATTGTAAATACCATCGCAGGCGCGCGTCGCGTCATAGACTGAAAATTCCTTCATACCCGTTTCCCTTTACTTCTCAAGCGACAGCTCGATCACGCGGGCGCATAGCTGTTCATAAGAAATTCCGACCGCCTGCGCCTCCTGTGGAATCAGGCTCGTGGGCGTCATGCCGGGAAGCGTATTCATTTCAAGGAAATAGATATCTCCTCTCTCATCCAAAATAAATTCCCCGCGCGCATATACTTCCAGCTTCAGGGTTCGGCAGGCTATGAAAGCCAGCTCCTGCATCCTTTTGGTCGTCTCTTCATCAAGGCTTGCAGGACACACCTCTTCTGTCCACCCGGCCTGGTATTTGTGCGCATAATCATAAAACCCACCGCGTGGAATAATCTCAATCGGCGGAAGCATCTCATTTCCGAGCATTCCCACAGAAAATTCGCGTCCCTGAATGAATTCCTCCACCAATACCTCATTTTCATAACGGAACGCATCGGCCAGTGAATTTTTCAGCTCTTCCACATCATTTGCCACAGAAATTCCAATGCTCGAGCCACCGCAGCACGGCTTTACAATACATGGAAAACCGATCTCTGCCGCTTCAGAAGCGCCCTGTCCTTTGTAGAGCACTTTCCCCTTTGCCATCATAACGCCGCTCTGCAGCATCATCTGGCGCGTAACGCCCTTGTGCATCGCAAGAGCGCTGCCAAGATAACCCGTTCCGGTGTATTTGATTCCAAGTACATCCAAAAATGCCTGCATACGGCCGTTTTCTCCGTCCTCTCCATGCAGGCCCATATAAACGATGTCCGCTGCTTTGCAAACCTCTATTACATTTTTCCCTATCGTTCCAAAGCCGCTGTCTCCCCTGCCAGCCTTGATTTTTTCGATGTCCGGCGCTGTTTCTTCCACACGGACCGTTTCCACTTCACCCTTATCTGAGAAAATATCCAAAATGTTCTCCGGCAGCTCCTCTAATCCCAGAAAGGAATCCACCAAAACCGTTTTATATCCAGACCGGCGAAGCGCATTGCACACCATTGCGCCGGATGAAAGCGATACCTCTCTCTCCGTGCTGATGCCGCCCGCCAAAACAACTACATTCATCATATAAACTCCGTTCCAAAAGAATTTTGAACGGATTTATTATATCATATCCAGCCAAAAGTGTTAAGTAAAACGCGCTTTATTCACATTTGAAAATATACGAATTAATTTTATCTGTAGCAATATAAAACCGGGCTGCGCAGGCAGCCCGGTCTGTTCCTTTTTTGCATTTTTTATACGTTTATGCTCTGTGCAAACCGCAAAAACGCCGCTTTCCCTGCGTCAGTACGTTTAAATACTCCCGCATCCTCCAGCACGCGGCTGAATACCTTTCCAACCTCTTCGCGCAGGATGGCGCCGACAGCCTCCTTTTCAATCGTATCACGCCGGGCCAATATTTCGTCCACCCAGTCTGCATGGGAAGAAATCCGCTCGTCCGCGCGGATATCCTTTTCCATCAGGATCGCTTCTTCGAGCAGAGCAAGTTCCTCTTTTAAGCGCGCGGGGAGCACTGCAAGGCCCATCACCTCAATGAGTCCGATGTTTTCCTTTTTGATGTGGTGCAGCTCTGCATGCGGATGATATACCCCCAGCGGATGTTCATCCGTGGTGATATTGTTGCGCAGCACAAGGTCAAGCTCAAGTTTCCCGTCCGACATCCGTGCAATCGGCGTAATCGTATTGTGCGGCGTTCCTTCCGTCTCAGCAAACACAAACGCCTGCTCATCCGTGTAGGCCCGCCATGCCTGCAATATCCTGTCCGCGAGCTCCACAAGCCGCGCCTCGTCCGTTCCGCGCAGCCTCAAAACCGACATCGGCCACTTTACTATCCCAGCCTCAATCTCTTCATATCCGCTGAATAGAAACGGAGTCTCTATCGGCGCGCTCTCCATAGCAAATTTGTAATGCCCACCCTGGAAGTGATCATGCGTCAGGATAGATCCCCCCACAATGGGAAGATCGGCGTTGGATCCAAGAAAATAATGCGGAAATTGCTTCACGAAACCGAGCAGCCTGCGAAAAGTTCCTGCGTCTATTTTCATTGGCGTATGCTCTGCATTCAACACAATGCAGTGCTCGTTATAATAAACATATGGCGAATACTGGAAAAACCACGGTTTTCCATCCAGCGTGATCGGAATGATCCTGTGGTTCTGGCGCGCCGGATGGTTTACCCGTCCCGCATAGCCCTCGTTTTGGGGGCAAAGCAGACACTTTGGATACCCGCTCTGCGCCATGCTGCGTGCTGCCGCAATCGCCCGCGGATCCTTTTCCGGTTTGGAAAGGTTGATCGTGATATCAAGATCGCCATACTCCGTCTGCGCTTTCCACCGAATATCCTTTTTGACGCGGTACGTGCGGATATAGTCCGTATCCTGGCTGAGCTGGTAGAAAAAATCCGTCGCAGCCTGCGGGCTTTGTCTGTAAAGCGCTGAAAAACGGTCTATTACCTCATGTGGCCGCGGTGTTAAAAGCCCCATCAGCCTGGTGTCGAAAAGATCGCGGTATACCGTGCTGTCATGCTCGAGTATTCCCTGCTGTGCGGCGTAATCAAGCAGGCCCTTCAGGATTTCCTCGAGGTCTGCGCTATCCGCTTTGCAATCCGGCTCCGTGTATTCTGAAAGATGCAGCGCATCCAGGATTTCATTGGTTGCCCAAATGCGGTCTGCCTCCCCGATCAGGCCCTTATTAACGCCGTAATCCACCAATCTTTTTATTTGCAAATCAATCATATCGTATCCCCGTTATTTCGTAGCGTAGCCGTCCGGATGGCTTTTGTGCCATTTCCACGCGGATGCAATAATCTCTTCAAGCGAATCATGCTCCGGATTCCACCCGAGTGTTTCCCGCGCCTTCGCGCTCGACGCGATCAACTGTGCCGGATCGCCTGCACGCCGCGGGGCAATCACCGCCGGTATATCGTCCTGCGTCACTATTCGCGCCGTGTCGATCACTTCGTTCACCGTAAATCCAACGCCATTCCCCAGATTGAAAATATCACTTTCCCTGCCGTCCCGCAGGTATTTCACAGCCAGGATATGCGCCTGCGCAAGGTCTGTTACATGGATATAGTCGCGCACGCACGTACCGTCCTTCGTGGGATAATCGTCCCCAAATACGCTGATCGCTTCGCGTTTTCCATTCGGCACCTGCAATATCAAAGGAATCAGGTGCGATTCAGGATTGTGATCCTCGCCGATCCTGCCGCTCTCGTGTGCGCCGCACGCATTGAAATAACGCAGGGATACAAATTTAATGCCATAAGCAACATCCGCCCAATGAAACAGCTTTTCCATCGCAAGCTTGGTCTCCCCATACGGATTCGTGGGCTGGGTACGATCCGTTTCCATAATTGGAACACGCTCCGGCTCGCCATATGTTGCCGCCGTAGAGGAAAAAACGATCTGCTTTACGCCGTTTCTCTGCATCGCATCCACAAGGGCAATCGCCCCGCCTACGTTATTATCATAATATTTGACCGGATTTCCCACGCTTTCGCCCACCAGCGAATATGCCGCAAAGTGAATCACCGCGTCAATTTTTTCCTGTTCGAATACACTGTCCATGAAGGCCCCGTCGCGCACGTCTCCCTCATAAAAACGCGCCTTCGGATGCACAGCCTCCCTGTGCCCTGTCGCCAGGTTGTCGACAATTACAACATCCTCGCCTGCATCCTCCAGCTCATAAACCGTATGCGAGCCAATATAGCCCGCGCCTCCCAGAACCAATACCGCCATATTTTTCTCCTCCCGCTCTACAGAATTTCAAGTCCTCCCACGTGACGGATAAAAAGCACGTGGCAGCGTCCGCTTCCGAGCGCCGCGTCCATTTTCTTCCGGAACGCATCTGCCATATCCGCAGGTACGAATGCCTGCACCGTACCCGCAAAGCCGCCGCCATGCACGCGGAAGGCCCCTTTTCCATCAAGGAATTCATCACACAGGGCAAGCGTTACCGCAAGCTCCTGATGCTTATCCGCCCCCGGCACGCTGACGTTTTGCAGGTACATAAACGACGACCTTCCGGATTCGTTTACAAGCGCCAAAAAGTCCTCAAACCGGTTCTCCTTAAGCGCCTTTGCCTCCAGGATCGCCCTTTCATTGTCATGGTAAAAATGAAACGCCCGAAGAACCGCCCGGTCTCCAAGCTTTTCCCTGACCGCAGGAAGCTCCTTTATAAAGTCTTCTCTGGACACTTCCCTTAGCACCTTCTTGCCAAAATGTGCCGCAACCGCCTCCATCTCGCTGCGGATTGCCGCATATGCCGGCGTTAGACCGGCGTGGTCCGCACCGGAATCTACAATGCACAGTGCGTGCCCATGAAAATCCGCATCGATCTTTTCCACAACAGGATTTTCCTTATCCCTGAAATCAATCGCAATAACCCCGCCTGAAATAGAAGCTGCCTGATCCATCAGGCCGCACGGCTTACCAAAATAAACGTTTTCCGCATACTGCCCGATCTGCGCCGTCTCGATCGGCGTTACGCTTCCCCCGCAAAACATATGATTCATCGTTACTCCAAGCCACATTTCATATGCCGCTGAGGAGGAAAGTCCGGAGCCGGAGAGCACATCTGACGAAACATATGCGTCAAATCCACGGATTTCAAACCCACGCTTCTGCAGCTGGGCCGCCACCCCGCGTATCAGCTCTCCCGTCTTTCCCGCGTTTTCTTCATGCACCTTAAGATCATTAAGATCCACTGTACAAAGATCATATCCTTCCGAGAGGATGCGGATTTCATTGGTACCGTTTTCCGCCGCAACGCCAAGAGCGTCTACGTCTACGCTTGCGGCAAGCACGCATCCGTTCTGGTGGTCGGTGTGGTTCCCGCCGATCTCCGTCCTGCCGGGCGTACTGAAAATTCCCACCGCCGCCGGAGCGCCAAACAGTTCAGAAAAATTTTTCAATATCCGCAGATACCGTCCGCGCGCTTTTTCCACATCGCCATAGAGCGCTTCCAGCTTTTCATCGAGTTTTCCACTCTCGATTGTGCTTACCGCTTCATTCCATTCAGTCATCTTTTTCCTACCTTTATCTCAAAAAATTAGTACCATTATATGAATATGCCTGCCGCGAAACAGGTGATTTCCACTGAAAATATGCAGTCCCAAACGCTTTTCAAAAAAGCAGGCGTTCTGATTCTTTCATTTTATGATAGAATATTTTAAGACCTCCGTCAAGGAATACCATACCCGCAATTAGCACGGCTTATAAGCACTTTGCTTCCGCCCAGTCAAAAACGTCCTCTGCCGCGGCGATGCGGCAAAGGACGTTTTCGTATCGTTATCTTTTTTCAGTCAACCATTGCGACCGCGCGAATCGGCGAGCCGTCGCGGTCTTTGAGCCGGAGCGGAAGCGCAATCAGCGTAAACTCCTCCCCTGCCGCAAGCTCTTCCATGTTTGCAAGCCCTTCAATAATCAGTACATCGTTTCCGAGCATCGTTTCGTGGATATACTTCCAGTCTTTTCCGTTCGGAGTAGGCATGTCCATTCCTACAAGCTTTGTTTTTTTCCGGGCAAACCATTCCGCCAGTTCCCGCGAAACAACCGGGAAATCATTGAAAAATTCATCCTTTGGAAATACTTTATCCCAGCCGGTATGCAAAAGCACCGCAAGCCCCGCTTCTATTTTGTCCGCGTAGGGTTCAATATCCGCCACTGTAATTGGCTCACCCGGCTTTTTTGCCGTCAGGTCTACTTTAAACGCGCGCGTCACACAGCGCTCGAGACTGATTTTGTCGATCGTCTGTCCGTCATAGAAAAAATGCCTTGGCGAATCAAAATGCGTTCCCTGATGGGTGGAAGTCGTCACACGTGAAAGATTATAACCAAGCGTGTCCAGATTACAGTGCCAGGAAATCGAAAGCTTCGGATCCATCGGCATGGTAGGAGCGCCATCGTACATTTCGGCGGTGAGGTCAATCAGCTTTGTCATATCACTTGCCTCCTTACAGCAAATAAATGAAGCGTAGCGCATAGCGCAGATACAATCATATGCGTTTGATTGCAGTTTTGATCAAATGTTGCCTTCGCATCCATTTGACAGGCTGCAACCATGTCCAATCAATCGCTTCCTGCAAAATTAGAGTCCTTGCCAAGCCCTTCAGGCCCAAGGCTCAGATAGCCGCCCTCCACAGGAATATCGGCTGCAGTGATCGCGCTCGCGTCGTCGCTTAGGAGGAAGGCGACTGCGGACGCGATCTCTTCCGGCCGTTCCAGTCTCTGGAGCATGTGAAAATCTCCCCACATCTCTTCCGCCGTATCCCTGTCTCCGTTCGGCGCTGCTTTTTTCACTTCGTCCGTCCATACCCATCCGGGGCTGACGCAATTTACGCGGATTCCGGGCGCAAGGTCAAGCGCAGTGCAGCGCGTCAGCTGCTTCACCGCTCCCTTCGCCGCATTGTACGTCCAGCGCTCAGGCTGCGCGATGTGTCCGGATATGCTGGACATATTTACTATCGAACCGTTTTCCCTGCCACGCTGGCTGACAAATTCCTGAATCATCGTCGCATAGGATACCGGGCCTGCTTCCATCGTATGCAGCCAGTCCTCACGCGATGCGTTAAGTCCCTTTGCCGTGAATGGGAACGCGTTATTTACAAGATAATCGAGCGTTCCGAATTTTTTGATCGCCCCCGCGATCAAATCCTTGCAGAACTGCGGGTCCTTCATATCGCCCGCCATAAAATCAACATTATCAAATTTTTCTTTCAGTTCACTGAGCGTCTTTTCTCCTGTCTGTGCGTTCCTTCCGCAAAATAAAACGCTTACCTCTTCTTCGAGCAGCCTTTCCACACACGCGCGTCCGATTCCCCTTGAACCGCCCGTGACGATCGCCGCTTTTCCTTTTAAGCCTCTCATTGGTTACCTCCTGCTCATTTTTCGTCCGGCAAACGCCGTATCACATACATTTTTTATGGGGCGCCCTGTAAAAAGGGCGCCCCACCATTTCATCTGATTCTTATTTTACCATATTGCTTTAGAACTGTGCCGCATATTCTTCGATATTGGATTTGTCATAGATAAGCGGCTCTTTCAGGGAAATGATCTGTCCATTGTCTGTGAAGGTGAACGTACCATAGTCCCCGGCTTCAAAGCTTGCGCCCGGCTCGATTGTGAGCGAACCATCCTTGAGCGCTACCGACATATAAACGCCGATGTCGCCTTCCATCGGAGGATTCCACAGTGCAAATTTTTCTACCGTGCCATCCAGGATGAATTCTTTCATTTCGGAAGGAAGTCCAAGGCCTGTCAGTTTTACTTTGTCGCCAACGCCTTTTGTCTGGATTACCTTTGCCGCCGCTGCGATACCAACCGTCGTCGGAGCGATTACGCCCTTGAGGTCAGGATATTTTGCAAGCAGGGCTTCCATCTCTGTGGTGGATTTTTCCGGCTGGTCGTCGCCATAAACAACCTCTACGAGTTTCATGTCCTTATATTTGTCATTCGTCTCGAGCAGGTTCTTCATGTCGTCGATCCATGTGTTCTGATCCGGAGCGTCCGTCGTAGCGGAAAGAATCGCGAAGTCGCCCTTGAAATCGATCATATCTCCAAGCGTGTCAAGAAGCACGGTTCCTGTTGTAGTAAAGTCAACCGGCATAATCGCCGCGTCGCGATGATCTTCGCTTCCGGGAATGTCCTGATTGATAATCACAATCTTCGTTCCCGCTGCGCGCGCATCGTCAAACGTTCCATTGAGTGCGTCATTTGAGTTTGCCGCGATGAAAATAACGTCTGCGCCATTCTGTACGGCAGCTTCAACATACTCGATCTGCGAGGTCGCGCCCGCATCCGCCGGGCCTGTCGTTGAGAATTCAACCTTATCTGCACCCAGCTTTTCAGCAGTTCTCTGGAATCCGAGAACAATGGATTCAAAATACGGATTTCCCTGATTCTTAGGGATAAACACGACCTTTACCGGGCCGTCCGAGGAAGCGGGTTCACCTGATTCGGCAGTACCGCTGTCCGAAGATTCAGCAGGTGCCTTGGATTCTTCTGCCGGAGCGCTGGATGTCGAAGACTCAGCCGCCGGAGCGCCGCAAGCCGCAAAAGCGAACAATGCAACGAGAACCACACATACGATTACTGTAAGTTTCTTTTTCATTTTTTTCCTCCTGATTTTACCTTATTTTCCTTACTCTTACATCAGCGCATTTGCGCTGAAATCAATTTCAAATTAAATTTTCATCCCTTTTTGTCTTTGATCAACTGGGCGACATTGGGGATAACGATGGAGAGCAGGAGCAATACGCCCATTACAAACATCTGGTCCTGCGCCTTTACATTGGCTACGATAAGCCCGGTTTTCAAAATTACCACGATGATAACGGCGAGGAAGGTGCCAAGGATGCTCCCTTTGCCGCCGTTGATGTCCGCTCCACCGAGCAGCACCATAGTAACAATATCAAGCTCTCCTCCGTCTGCCATATCAAAACGTACCAGGAGCAGCCGCGACATGGTGAGGATGCCTGCAAGCCCTGCCATCAGGCCGGAAAAGCTGAACAGCAGGCATTTGATTTTTTTGGTGTTGACGCCGGAATATACCGCTGCGCGTTCATTGGTGCCGATTGCATATATTTTTCTGCCAATCGACGTCTTGTGCAGGATGAAGAAGAATACCACCGCCATAATGATAAACAGCAGGATTGTTACGCCAAATACGGCGTTCCCGGCTTTAAACACCGGTATTTTCTCCACGCTGTTAAACCAGTCCGGAAATTTTCCAAGGCTTGCGTCGCCGATAAATATTTGCGATAGCCCACGGAATAACGACATCGTACCGATCGTAACGATCATGGACGGCAAATTCGCATACGCGACCAATACGCCGTTAAACGTACCAAAGCCAAATGCGATTGCAAGGCCAATCACGCACGCAAGCCCCATATCCATTCCTGCATGGAACATCATTGCCGTGAAGGTAGCCACGCACGCCATGATAGACGCTACCGAAAGGTCGATCTGCCCCGCGATAATAATGAGCGTCATTGTGAAGGCCACAAGGCCAAGCTCCATATACTTCGTAGACGATTTCAGGATATATGCCATATCGCGGAAACTCGGCGATAAAGCGGCTGCAACGATAATGACAAGGATAAGCAGTATGAAGGTAAACGTTTCGCGGCTTTTTACAACCGATTTCAATTTCATCTGCCGCACTGTTTGTGTATTACTCGCTTTCATTTAACCGACCTCCTTTTCAAGTTTCATTGACTTTCTCTTCTGTGCCGTCTGGACAGACATATCAACCAGAAGGGCGATTACAATGATAAGTCCGTAACAGAATTTTTGGAATGTACCGGGCATCCCGACCATGGCAAGCATCGTATTGACCGTTCCGAGCAGGATACAGCCAAGGAAGGTTCCAAGTACGGTTCCCGAGCCTCCCGAAACGCTTACGCCACCGATGATTGTCGCTGAGATGACGACGAATTCAAGCCCGTCGCCGGTATTGGAAGGATTGACGTATCCATACCTTGCCGCATACATCATTCCCGCTATCCCGCATAAAACGCCGGTGATCGAGAAGATGTTGAATACCACCTTTTTGTTGTTGATGCCCCTCAGGTGGGCTGCTTCAAAATTGGAGCCAACCGCATAGACCTCGCGGCCAAAATGCGTATACTTCAGGATAAAATAGAATGCCACTGCAATTCCAACCGCGATCCATACGATCCACGGAATGATAAAGTTCCCGATTTTCAACCCTTCCGTTACAAATACGGAAAGCCCGCTGGGAAGCTCGTATCCTGTAATCTGCTTGCCATCCGCAAAAATGAAAGTCAATCCGCGGAATGCGTTCATCGTACCAAGCGTAACGATGATTGCCGGTATTTTCAGGTAGGAGATCAAAAATCCATTGAAGGCCCCGCACAGGTAGCCGACACCCATTGAAACGAGGAAGCCCAGCCAGATCGGAATATTGAAATCGCGGAACAAAATCCCGGCAACCATTGCCGATACCGCCACAATCGCCCCAACTGAAAGGTCAATATTTCGTGTGATAATGATCATCATCATGCCGACCGATACGGTCAGGATAAGCGGAGTCCATAACAGTATGCTGTTCATAACCTCCGGAAAACGGTCTGCGCCAAACAATTCAGGCTTTGCAACCGCCACCGCTATAAAAATAACCGCGATGATAATCAGGGTAACCCGCTCCTTGACTCCGATCGGAAAGTTGCCTTTTTTCTTGATTGTATCGTTCATTGCACTGCCTCCTTCCGGATATTCTTACGCGTTGAAGCCGCTGTCATGATCTTTGCGCTGTCAAGCTCGTTGCGCTCCATTTCTCCTGTCACATGGCCTTCGCACATCACGTACACCCTGTCGGAAAGCTGCAATATCTCCTGCATCTCGGAAGAGATCATCAGGATCGCCTTGCCCTGCTTCGCGAGCTCGCTGATCAGCTTATATACCTCGGCCTTTGCGCCTACGTCAATTCCCCTTGTCGGTTCGTCCAGGATCAGGATGTCAGGCTCTGTCAGCAGCCATTTTGCAATGACAACCTTTTGCTGGTTCCCGCCCGAAAGCTCCGATACCGGCTGGTTCGCATCGCGCATCTTCACCTTCAGGTAATCGGAATATTGGCTTACCAGCTCGTTTTCTTCTTTTGTATTGACAAACGATCCCTTGCTGATTTTCTTCAAAATTGCAAACGTCATATTTTGTTTGATACTGAACGGAAGGATCAGCCCTGTCTGCGCCCTGTCTTCCGAAACCATTGCCACGCCTTTGTTCATGGAATCGATCGCATTTTTGATCTCGACTGTTTCTCCATTGATTTTGATCGTTCCTCTCACCGCAGGCTCCGTACCGAAGATTGCCGATGCAACCTCGCTGCGTCCCGCACCCACGAGGCCCGCCATTCCGACGATTTCGCCGCGCCGCACCTTGATGCTTACGTCCTGGTACTTGCCCGGATAGGTAAGCCCTTCCGTTTCAAGAAGCACTTCGCCAATCTCGGTTTCTTCCTTCACGATCAGTTCCTTAAAGGTTCTGCCGACCATCATCTGTACGAGCTTATCCTGGTCTACATCCTTCTTAAAGCATTCCCCAACAAGCTCTCCGTCGCGCAAGACCGTAATCCTGTCGCTGATTTCCATGATCTCTTCCAAACGGTGCCCGATAAATACGATGCCCTTGCCCTGCTTTTTCAGGCGTTCCACAATATCAAACAGTGATTTCACCTCGCCATGGGAAAGCGCAGCAGTCGGCTCGTCCATGATAATTACCTTTGCGTTCTGTGAAAGCGCGCTTGTAATCTCGATCATTTGCTGGTCCGCAATCGTCATCCCGCGCACAGGATCTTTTGCTCCCATATGTACTTCAAGCGACTTCAAAAGTTCATCCGCCTGTTTGTATTTTTCCTTCCAGTTGATCGTCATCTTCCCTTCGCCGCGTGTATGTCCAAGATAAATGTTCTCCGTTACATTCAAATCCTGGAAAGTAAGCGGCTCCTGATGGATGAGCGCAACGCCTGCCTCACGTGCGTCATGAGGAGTTTTAAACGATGCCGGTTGCCCGTTTATGCTGATCTCTCCGGATGTTGGCGTATAAACGCCGCTTATAATTTTCATCAGCGTCGATTTCCCGGCTCCGTTTTCACCGATCAGGGCGTGTACTTCGCCCGGGTAGATATTAAAATCCACATCCTTAAGCACAACGACTCCGCTGAACGATTTGACAATGTTTTTTGCGCTTATAATCGGATTCAATCCTTCTGCCATTGCATTATCTCCTTTTCCCTGTTATTTCTTTCGGAAATACCATTACATTTCCGCTGTCTTACCACATTGATATTCCGCCATTGACGTCGATGCACGCGCCGGTTACATACCGCGAAAGGTCAGACGCCGCAAACAGCGTCGCATCCGCTACCTCCTCCGGCGTTCCGATCCGCTGCAACGGAACCGTCTGCGGATCATAGCCAAATTCCGTTGTCATATCGGTAGCGATCAGCCCCGGCGCAACGCTGTTTACCGTAATATTGTACTCAGCAGCGGCCTTGGCAAGCGATTTTGTCAGGTTAAGAAGCCCGCCCTTTGACGCCGCATAATCGATTCCGATCGTAAGGCCTCCGGATTTTCCAGCCTGAGATGCCATGTTGATGATCCTTCCGTATTTACGGCCCTTCATCATTTTGAGCGCCTCACGTGAGAACAGGAATGCTGCGCGCAAATTAACGTTCATGGTAAGATCCCAGCTTTGTGTTGTAATATCCTGCATATCGATAATTCTGCCAATGCCCGCACAGTTGAGCAGGATATCAAGATTTTCCTGATACTTTTTAAATTCCGTAAACACCTTTGAAATTTCTTCTTCGTTTACAACATTTGTTTTGACCGCTATGCAGCGCGTCCCAAATTCCTTCGTAATCTCGTCCGCCCGCGCCTGCCCCTCTTCAAGGTTGAGATCGGCAATCAATATAAATGACGCGCCCTCCTCGGCAAACCTTCTGGCACACGCGGCCCCAATTCCGCCTGCGCCTCCTGTAACAATCGCTGTCTTGTCTTTCAGTAGTTTCATGTGCTTCCTCCATCTTCAATTAATGAACTCCAACTCATCAAATTGAAAAAACAAACAATAAATTACTCCTTTTTTGAGAATATAAATACAATGGCGTTGTAGGGAAACGCCAGCCCGGGCCCACCCATTTCCTGTAGCATGGAAACAACCGGTGGCACGCGTTGTACGCACAAAAATGTTTCCTGCAACTATTCTTGCGCAGCCATTTGTTAAACTGCAATAAGGCGCATATTAATCAAGCTTAAAAGTAAATAGAAAATTGTGTAAAAGTTATGCTTATTCCAGATAGAACGCCTCATGTAAATACTGGATGCCGCTATCGATCGCGCCGTCAAAATCCGTATCGATCATCTTTGTGGTGATGGCATTCCAGCGCTTGCAGTCTTCATTGTTGTTCACATAATCAAAAGAAGCCTGTGCGTCGTCGCTCTCAAACACATAGATAAACTGACAACCGTTTTGAAAAATAGAATAATTACGAAAACCTGCATCGTGATGCGCTTTCATAATTTCCGGCCACGGATGCGCGTGCATCTCAAGGTATTCGTCAAGACATTCAGGTTTAATATTCCATGTCCAAGCATACTTCATAATTGATCCCACCCTTTTCAATCGTTTTGTTTGCTGTTTGCTTAAATCCCTTTATTATTTATATGGCTTTTTTGGCTGCCCTATCGTTAAATTTTGTTCGTATTGTCAACTGTCAACATTTATAAGGCGTAAACGACAATCCTCTGATTAATTTAGCATAGATAAATTCATTTTCATTTTGTAACTGAGTTTTTTGGAGTTCGAATTGCTTACTGTTTTTTGTTAACATTATTATACGTCGTGATTTTCCAAAAAGCAAGCCCATTTTAAAAGTTTTATTTTTCACAAAGATTTTTAACGTTTCAAAATACTACATTTTGAAATGTTATTGAAATCAAATACTGTATTTTGTTGACAATTCACATATTGTGCTCTAAAATAATCCTAAAGATAAAAAATTCACATAGATTGGATTTTACCATGACTACGAATTTAAAAACAAACCTTGCACAACGGATTTCAGATATTCTTCGTCAGGAGATATTGGGAAACGAGATCCACGAGGGCGACCATTTTAATGAAACCGCTCTTGCAACCCGCTTTGGCGTAAGCCGGGGCCCGATTCGCGAGGCGCTTCGCCTGCTTGAAATGGAAGGCCTTGTAATGACGCCCTCCAACGGGCGATCTGTGGCGACTGGTTTTACGCCGGACGATATCGGCGGCTATTATGACTTGCGTTATTTTATCGAATCCGAATCGATCAAACGTATTTTGTCAAAACCTGCCGACGATGACTACTGGGAATGGATTCGCAAGATGGAGTCTATCCTCGACCAGTCCCGTATCCAGCTTGAACTCAATAACGAAGGCGTTTTCACTGAGCTTGACGGTGATTTTCACCGCGCGATTATCATGCAGGCGAATTTTAAGGTGTATATCCATGTCTGGAAGATCACCAATAACCTGAGCCGCAGCATCATGGAGATGAACCGTACCTATATTATGCAGCAGCAGCTCCACAACCTGCGAAAGACATTTACCTTCCATGATAATATACTGCTCGGCCTCAAAAACCGCGATCTTGAGTTTACGCTCTCCAATTTGCGCGCCCATGTAGAAAAAGGCGTGGAAACCTACCTGACGATTATTGAGCATCTTTCCGATATCAAAAAATAAGCAAGGTTAATTTTTATAAGAAATTACAAAAGAGCCATGCCCATCTGGACGAGGCTCTTTTTTTGATTTCTATACCGGGTTATATTTCCAGGCGGCGTATCCTTTATTTTACTCACGATCCATATCGCATCTTTTGGCTTCCCGCATAAAACGTTCCATCTTGCAGCAGCCATCGTGATGCCTGTGGAATTCGTGCATTTCCGGGCCGGGGCCATGCGGGCCATGGGGGCCGTGCGGGCCGGGATGCGGCCTGTGCGGCGGTTCTTGCTCTCCAGCATCATCAAGCTCTTTTTGCCATGCGCCGCACAGCTTGTCAAGTAACGCGCCCAGCTGTACACGTTCCTCTTCGCACAGCGCTTCGAAAATTTTTGCCTGCTGTTCTTCCTTTCCGGCAAGCGCTTTTTCGGCAAGCGCCTTTCCTTCGCCGGTCAGCGTCACAATCATATTCCGTTTGTCCTGCTCGTCAGGCGTACGGGTTACGAACCCCTTTGCCTCAAGCTTTTTAAGCAGCTCGCTCAATGACGACGGGCGGATATCCAGCATCTCAACCAGCTCCTTTTGTCCAACCGGTTCTTTTCGCAGGATCAGGAGCAGCAGCTTTCCCTGCCCCGGATGAATCATCGGCCCTTCCTCATGCCGATGGTGTAAATGTGTCACTCTCTTCATCAGGTGAGCAAACCGTATCGCTTTTTCCTCTAAATTTTCTATTCTGTTGTTCTCTTCCATTTCGTTATCCTCCAAATTCATTTAGGTACCTTAACATCAATTTAACACACCATATCCTTTCCTGTCAAGCATTATTTTTAGGTGCCTTATTAATTTGAAAGATTTCTCTTTCACAAGCCTGCCAAGATTGTTTTTTGTTTTTTTCGATAATAGATATATCCGGTAAGGTCAGCCGCAAGCCAGCCGATTGGAATAGCCCACCAGATTCCAGGCAGCCCTATTTCAGGAATTGCTGCGAGCACATACGCAAGAAGGACACGCAGCCCAAGCGAAATCACAGTCAGTACAACTGATATCTCCGGCAGGGCAAGCCCCCGGTAAAAACCATAGAACAGAAACAGATATCCGATCAGGCAATAGAAGCTTGCCACAATCGTAAGGTATTGTATTCCCACCTCAATTACGCCGGTTTCCAACGGGCTGATAAAGCAAGTCATAAGCTGTCTTGCAAACAGGATCACCACTGAGGAAATCGCCACGCAGAAAACAGTGCTCATCAAAAAAGCGGCTCTGGTTCCTTTGCGGATGCGGGCTTTGTCGCCCGCGCCCTTGTTTTGGGCAATATAGGTGGAAAACGCATTTCCAAAGTCCTGTACCGGCATGTAGGCAAAGCTGTCGATTTTCACCGCAGCCGCAAAACCCGCCATGGCGGTTACCCCAAATGTATTCACGAGCCCCTGTACCATCAGAATACCAAAATTCATAATCGACTGCTGAATACTGGTCAGCACAGAGTTATGAATAATTTTTTTCAGCACATTCCTGTCCCAGCAGATCATCCGCCTGGAAATCCGCAGCAGCGGCACCTTCACAACGCAATAGATCAGGATAGCAACCGCTGAAAACGCCTGTGCAATCACAGTCGCAGCCGCGGCTCCCACAACGCCCATCCCCAGCGGCACAACAAATAGTATATCGAGGCCGATATTAATTCCTGCCGAAATCATCAAAAAAATAAGCGGGGTAACAGAATTTCCCATACTACGCAACGCCGCGGCAAAATAGTTATAGAGAAACACAAAGAAGATGCCTGCAAAGATAACCTGCAGATAGTCTCTTGTCATCCCGTTTATGCTCTGGGGAATGTGCAGGAACACAAGGATCGGCTCCAGCAGCACAAAGCTTAATATATTGATCGCAACAGAAACCAAAGCGATAAAGACAAACGCATGGAAAAAACTTTTTTGGAGTTCATCGTAGCGGCTTGCGCCAAATGCAAGTGAAAATACAATTCCACTGCCCATGCAAAGCCCCAGTATAACCGAGGTAAGAAACACCATCAGCGTATAAGATGCCCCAACTGCCGCCAAGGCGCCAGGCCCGATAAACTGCCCTACGATTACCGTATCCGCAATGTTGTAAAACTGTTGGAACAGATTTCCCAAAATCATGGGCATGGCAAAAAAAAGAATTGCTTTCGCTTCGTTTCCCTTTGTCAGATCCTTCTGCATTATCCTGCCGCCCTTTATTTCTTTTCGAAAGTTTTATATTTCTTTATGTAAGTTATTATAAATTGCCATGTCCGCAGTGTCAACCAAATAAGCACAAAACTGTCTTTTTGTTGCGTTGTGGCGTGTAATATTATACAATCAAAGCAGAACGGCAAAAGAGGGAACATGCAATGTATCTAAAGGGCCTGGATGAAATCGATCGGAAAATTATAGAGCTGCTGACTCAAAACGCGCGTATTTCCTACGTGGATATTGGCCATGCGGTCAATTTGTCGCGTGTCGCGGTTAAAAACCGGATACACGCGCTGGAGGAAAAAGGCGTGATTGAAGAATACACCACCATTGTAAATCCCCAGAAGGTGGGGAATGCCGTATCCTCTTACTACGAAATCGAATTTTTGCCGGAACATTTCAGCGCGGCGGTTGAACGCTTGCAAAAGGAAGAGAGCGTCACGCAAATTTATCATGTGTCAGGGAAAAACAAGCTGCATGTGCACGCCGTCACTGCCGGCAATGATGAAATGGAGCTGTTTTTAAGCAACGTCATCTATCAGCTTCCAGGGGTTACCAGCCTTTCGTGCAATATTATTTTGTCCCGTATCAAAGATATCAAAGGCCTGCGTTTGTAAAGTGTGCTGATTTGTTAATATTTATTTCATTAAATTGACATTTCCTATTCATATCTGTGTCGTAATATAATTACTATAGTAAACTTTTTCATTTTTCTTCCTTATAGCGGGCGCTCCTTTGCAGGGAGCGCCTTTTTAAATCCCGTTGTTTAAAAAATATTGTTCACCCAATATTGCATCCTCATACTCTGGATATGATACGGTTTGCGATTGAAGTTTCATTTCCCATAAAGTCATGTCCCGTTTTCCGGTCTATTATGCAGTTTTTGAAAGATATTCCGAAAGGAAAAGGGCTGTTCTTTTGAAGTTAAATATAAACCTGGAACAATAGAGCCTCCCTGTTTTTTAGAACAGCTATGCGCCAATGATTAATTCCTCGGGCCATACAGGTGGGGAAAATATAAAAGAGCGGGGATTTCTCCCCGCCTTTCCTAATATTTGATGATGTAGTTACATACAAGGTAGGGCTGTAGGTTGTTGTGCGTTTGGCCGCCGCCAGTATAGCTTGTGCTTTGTGGACCGGATGTCTTCCCCGTCTGATAGGGGAAGACCGTTGCTGCAGCGCCAATATAGTTAGTAAGAAATGTATGGCTATGTGACGGTATTTCCGCAATCGTCAATGTATGCTTTTCCTCGCCGCCGGTCTTGCCAAGTATGTCAAACGTACCGGCATCCTTGCCGATGCCCACGCGTCCACGCATATCCGGCACACGGAAGGTACCTGCTTCATCGTTCGTTTCATTATATTTTGTTCCAATCGTTTCATACAGCTTTGCATAATTACCGTTTGCAGGATAGCTCGTTCCGTCACACCACAGATAGCCTGCCGGAAGAATGCCGCCCGCAAAAAACTTCATACAGCCTGCTGGCTCCTGTGCAGCCTCTGCTATGTCTTTTGCCGCTGCCGCTGCTGCTTGCGCTGCCACCGCCTTTGCGTCCGCCGTTGCCGCATCGGTTTTTGCTTCGCTTGCCGTGGCCTGCGCGTTATTCGCCGTAACAAGCACGCCGTTTACCGTTGCTCCAAGGGTTGTCACGGATGCTGCCGACGCATAATACGTCGATTCGTTGCCGCCGAGTTTAACCGCGTTTTCCGCAAACTGGCTTCCCGTCGCACTATCCGCATGCTCGGCATTTTTCACCACCCCCGCATGCTCGCTCGCATACTCCGTCTTTGTCATATAATCCAAAATTTTTTCGTCCATCTTTATTCCTTCTTTCCGTTGCTTTTTGAGAACATTCCCGCGCGCCGGTCTGTCTTCTGCTATTAATGATAACAGTACCTGTGCGACATTGCCCGCCATCCAGCAGACATAAGAAAAGACATTGAGCAAAGCGTGCGTCCCAAAGGAAACTGCCCAGACAATGCTATGATAAAAAACTTTTTCAGGCATTTAAAGAGTGAGTTATTATATTGACAGGAATTTGATTCTATGGAGCAATTTAAAGAGCAACTTATAAGAATATTGCAGGAGGAAAAACTAAAAAGCTTGCCGTCTGCGAATCGCAGGCTGCAAGCCCTTCCGCTTTTCCATGTCTTTCAAAACAGAACATTTTCGAGTATAAAAACTCCATATAATAAAAACAAATCCCTAAAACCACATGGTTAAAGGGATTTTTGGAGCTGATGACGGGATTTGAACCCGTGACCTCGTCCTTACCAAGGACGTGCTCTACCCCTGAGCCACATCAGCAAAATTATTGTCAGCCCTAGTATTATATGATACTATTCACAAATTTTCAATAGGTTTTCCGGTGATTATTGATAGAATGATTCGATTCAATGAACCAAACGCAGGTGATTTAACATTAAAAATGAAAATTTCTGATTTTTTTCAAATTTTTTGCAGGAAATAAAAAATAGATGGAGAATATATATAATAAGATCACAGGAAAATGTTTGAAATCGTCAAAACCGTTTATATTACTAATAAGACGGAAGATACTTCGGCGGATAGTTGATCCGGAAGATATCCTCAATAAAGTGAAAGGGCGTGATACCAATGTACGATCTAGATAGTTCTATATGGGGCACGCACACACAAGCCCAAAAATAGAGCTTTGAGGAGCACGAAGGGAATCGCGGAACATATTTTTTAAATTGACAGTTTGCAGTTTGGAAATATCCGCGGCGGCGATAGAATAATAAGATTCATCGCAGCAGGACCGCAAAGAAGGTCCGGTGGGGGCGCCAACAAAAGCAAGCGCATAGCGGACGCTGTAGCCGCATGGGGTTTGGAAACAAATAAATGTGTGTGGTGCCGAATCGCAGACCTGCGAGTAACTACTTGCGCTACCGGAAAAGCCGGTTTTCGTGTAAATATATGGTAATAAAGCCTTGCGCGTAAATGTGGTGGTCGGCAGAAACCGATGGGGGATGCATGATCCGAAGGTATGGCAAAACGAGCAGAGATGCAAAATAAAAACTGAATGTAACGATGCAAAGAGGGATTCCTGATGGAAGCCCTCTTTTTTTCTTTATTTCAGGCACCTCAAAGAAGGATTTTGCGGCCTGTATTGATCCACAACTGTTTGCGCGCACTGGATAAACGTTCTCATTGCATCGCTCATAAATTTATTTTTGTGATACACAAGGCAGAAGGTCCTGTCCCACTTTCCCATATCATTTTTAACGGCAAACAGTACGCCGTCCTCTATTTGCTCCTTCACAAGGCGTACGGAAGCAATCCCCACGCAGTTTTCCTGCAAAACCATACGCAGCGTTGCGTCAAAGCAGGATACTTCCCATTTGATATATATTTTCGCATGGTTTTCCCTGATAAAATCTTCAAAAAGCTCCCGCGTACCGCTTCCCTGTTCACGCATCACAAATTCCGCTTCCTGCAAATCCTCAAGCCGGATTTCTTTTTTTTGCGCAAACCTGTGGTCGTTTCTGCAAAACAATACCAAATAGTCAGTTTCCAGTGGGATCGCTATAAGCTCCGGGCTTTTAATCGTTCCTTCCACAATCGCAATATCAAGCTCGGAGCGCAGCAACCGCTCCTCCACGGTTTGCGTATTCCCAACGTAGGTATAGGTTTCCACAGTGGGTAATTTACAGCTGAATTCCCTGACAATATCCGGCATACGGCAGGTTCCTACCGTAACCGACGCACCGATCCGAAGGCGGGCCCTGTTTCGCCCGGGTGACATATTGTATTCCAGATTGTCAAACGCTTCCACTGCCTTGCGCGCGTATTCCAGAAGCTTTTGCCCTCCCTCTGTAATATACAGCCTTTTTCCAAGGCGTTCGAAGAGCAATATTCCATAATGCTCCTCCAGTTCGCGAATGGTTTGGCTCACCGTAGGCTGCGAAATAAAAAATTTTTTTGCAGCTGCATTCATTTTGCCAGTTTCCGCAACCCCGATAAATATTTTTAAATGCCGGATGGTCATATCCATTTCCCTTCCTATATAGGTTTTACCTATTATATAGTTTACATATTATCATTTTTAGCAAACCACAACAAGTGTTACAATAATAGTATTAAAATAAATAAAAGGATGTGTTATTGTGAAAGTAGTGATTATCGGTGGCGTTGCCGCAGGAACAAAGGTTGCGGCCAAGCTGAAACGGGAAGACCGTTCGATTGAAGTTCTTTTGATTACCAAAAGCAAGGATATTTCTTATGCGGGCTGCGGGCTGCCCTACTATGTAGGCAACGTAATCGAAGACCGCGGGCAGCTTATTGTAAATACGCCCAAAAGTTTTGCCGCGCTCACCGGTGCGGACATTATTACGGAGACAGAAGCCATTGCCGTTGACCGTGAAAACAAGCGGATAACGGCGCGGAACCTGAACACCGGAGAAGAAAAAGCTTACGGCTACGATAAGCTTGTGATCGCTACGGGCGCTTCGCCCTTTGTCCCGCCGGTTTCCGGCGTCGACCTTGCCAACGTTTTTTATATGCGTACGCCGGAAGACGCGATTACGCTCCGTGAACAAATCGATACGCAGGAAATCAGCCGGGCCGTTGTTTGCGGTGCGGGCTTCATCGGCCTTGAGGTAGCGGAAAACCTTCTTGCAAAAGGTATTCGCGTTTCCGTCATCGATATGGCAGATCAAATCCTTCCGGGCTTTGATCCTGAATTCGCGGGCTATGTGGAAAATAAGCTCGCCGATAGCGGGATTATGTGTTTTACAGGCACTTCACTTGAAGAGATTATGGGCGACGGCAAAGTGGAAAAAATCAAAACCAGCAAACGCGCTATGAAGGCCGATGCTGTTATCCTCGCAATGGGTATCCGTGCCAATACTGCTTTTCTGGACGGAACGGGCATTGAGCTCATGCCAAATAAAACCATTGCCGTAAATGAATTTTTGCAGACAAACGATCCTGATATCTATGCGGTTGGCGATTGTATCAGCGTCAAAAACCTGATTACAGGAAAACCCGCATGGTCGCCCATGGGTTCCTCAGCCAATATCGAAGGGCGTATTGCTGCGCAAAACATAACAGGGAAAAAGCAAACTTACCGTGGCGTTCTTGGCACAGGCATCTGCAAGCTTCCCGGTATCAATGTCGGCAAGACGGGCCTTTCCGGGGCCAGCGCAAAGGAAGCCGGTTTTGATGCTGAAACAGTGATTGTTGTTGTGGATGATAAGGCTCACTACTATCCCGGCGCGTCTAACTTTATCATCAAATTGATTGCAGACCGCCCGTCCCACAAGCTTTTGGGATTACAGGCAGCCGGGCCCGGCAGCGTCGATAAAATTGTGGATATTGCCGCAACGGCACTCACGCTTGGCGCGCAGCTTGAGGATGTGGAGGGGATGGACCTTGCTTACGCTCCCCCGTTCTCCACGGCGATTCATCCATTCGTGCATGCGGTCAACGTAATGCTCAACAAATTGTGCGGTTGTTTTGAAACCTGCACCCCTGCGGATTACCAAAAGGGTGCCATGGAGGGCTATCAGTTGATTGACGCGTCGCCTGCGCCGTCCATAGAAGGCGCTCCCTATGTAAACCTTACTGATGTCTGCGGGCCTGTGGAGGGAATTGATCCCGATCAAAAGCTGTTGCTTGTATGTGCAAAGGGAAAACGCGCCTATATGCTGCAAAACAAGCTGAAGCATTATGGATACAAAAACACAAAGGTTTTAGAGGGCGGATTGTCTTTTAACGATATTGAGGAATAATCAGGAGGATTTTTTAATGGCACTTAAGGTTACACCAGAGGAAGAGAAAAAAGTAAAGGCGCTCGGTTTTTTGCGCAATAAAGGAACCGATAATTTTTCAGGCCGTATTATTACAGTCAACGGGAAGATTACATCAGAGCAGAACGCCTGCATTTCAGAGGCGGCAAAACTTTATGGGAACGGAATCGTGACACTCACCACACGCCTCACCATTGAGTGCCAGGGTATCCCCTACGATAAAATAGAGGATTTCCGTGCCTGCATTGCAAAGGAAGGGCTTGTAACCGGTGGAACAGGCTCCAAAGTACGTCCTGTCGTGAGCTGCAAAGGCACCACATGCCAGTACGGGCTGATCGATACCTTTGCCCTCTCTGAAGAAATCCATCATCGTTTTTTTGAGGGATATGCTACTGTAAAGCTTCCCCACAAATTTAAGATCGCCGTGGGCGGATGTCCGAACAACTGCGTCAAGCCGGACCTGAACGACATCGGTGTGATCGGTCAGCGCATACCGGATTATGACGAGGAACTCTGCAACGGCTGCAAAAAATGTGTAATTGAAAATAACTGTCCTGTAAATGCGGCAAAGGTAATTGACGGCGTGCTCGAGATCGACGAAACCCTATGCAATAACTGCGGTCGTTGTATTGATAAATGCCCCTTTGACGCAATCGAGGATGGAAAAACAGCTTATAAAATTTATATCGGCGGACGCTGGGGTAAAACAACCGCCTGCGGGCAGCCGCTGTCCAAAATTTTCACTTCGGAAGAGGAAGCGCTGAAGGTCGTAGAAAAGGCAATCCTCCTGTATCGTGAAAAAGGAAAAACCGGCGAACGGTTTGCCACCACAATCGACCGGCTTGGCTTTGACGCGGTAAATGAAGAGTTGTTATCAGACGATATCCTGGCTCGAAAGCAGGAAATACTGGATGCGCAGCTTCATCTGGCTGGCGGAGCCACCTGCTAAGCAATCACATAAAAATTTTACACATCCGTATAAAAAAGAAGGCAACGGTTTTGCCGTGTGCCTTCTTTTTGTTTTATACTTTTCAGACCACCTTTGGCTCAGCTCCCTGCGGCCCGTTTTCCCGAGCGATCCTGATGTGCAGCTTGCGCTCAAGGTCTTTTATTTTTCCACGCTCGCGGGGGGAAATCAGCGTACACGCCTTTCCGTCTTTTCCCGCGCGCCCCGTTCTGCCAATGCGGTGAACGTAGTAGTCGCTTTTATCCGGCACGTCATAATTGATCACCATATCGATCTTTTCAATATCAATCCCGCGCGCTGCAACGTCCGTCGCCACAAGCACCTTTGTCTTTCCCTTGCGGAATGTATTCATGATGGTGTCGCGTTCCCGCTGCCCCATATCCCCATGCAGGCAGGCTGTCGCGTATCCCTTATGGAATAACTCGCGCTGGACCTCCTTCACCTTTCGTTTGGTGTTGCAGAATACAAGCGTCAGGCGCGGCTGCGAATGGTTGATCAGGTCGCAGACAGTATTGGACTTCCTGTTTGTTTGCATATAAGACTGTGCAACCGTTTTTACAGGCTGATTTTTTTCACCTACTTCTACCTGCTCTGGTTCAACCTGAAACTGTCTTGCAATCTGGCGCACTTCCCTGTTCATCGTTGCCGAAAAAAGCATCGTCTGGCGGCTTTCCGGCACGCAGGATAAAATCTCCTTCATATCGTCCCTGAAACCAAAATCCAGCATTTCATCCGCTTCGTCGAGCACTACTGTGCGTACATTCTTTAGCTTTAAAACGTTCCGCTTGATCAGGTCTTTCAGTCGGCCCGGCGTTCCCACTACAATCTGTGCACCTGCGCGCAGAGCACGGATTTGAATACTTGCAGGCTGCCCGCCGTATACGCTCACTGTCCGCAGGCCTTTGATATGACCTGAAAGCTCCTTTGCAACCTTTGCGGTCTGCATCGCCAGTTCGCGCGTCGGACACATAATCAGCGCCTGCACCTTCTTATTCGGCGGAAAGATATTCTCCAGAATAGGAATCATAAAAGCCGCCGTTTTTCCTGTTCCCGTCTGGGCAAGCCCAATCATATCCTTTTTTTCCAAAAGGGCGGGCAATGTCTGCTCCTGAATCGGCGTTGGTTTTGAATACCCCACCTGCCGGAGCGTGTCGTTCATTTCTTTTGTCAATAATTCTGAAAAGCTCAAATAGTTACCTCTTTCTTTCATTTGCAATCAAAAAGACTTCGCCATCAAAAGCAAAGTCCTTCGTTCTTACTTTGTTATGACGCTGTGGCCTGCATAAGCTCAATCTTATGCGGTTGTATCATAAATACCCTGCCACCAGCTTTTTCACTGTCCGCGTCCGGCATAACCGGATCATACTTATTAATACTTTGCAAGTATACCACACTTTCCCCTGCTTGTAAAACAATTCATTTTCAAACAAAACAATCCCCGCAATAAATGCGGGGATCGTTTGATTACTTCTGTCAGGAAAGCTTATTTTTCTTCTGCAAGTCCCTTGTAGTATTCGTAGCGTTCCTTTGCTTCTTCTTCGGATTTCTTGAACAGTTCGTCCGCCGTCTCCGGGAAGAGCTTCTTCAAGGATTTGTACCGCGTCTCGCTCATGATGAAATCCTGGAAGCTTGCCGTAGGCGCTTTGGAATCCAGAGTGAACGGATTCTTTCCTTCTGCCTTAAGCGCAGGATTGTATCTGTACAGCTGCCAGTAACCGGCTTCTACCGCACGTTTTTCCTCATGCTGTGATTTGCCCATATTGATGCCGTGGTTGATGCACGGTGCATAAGCAATAATGAGGGACGGGCCCGGATAAGCTTCCGCTTCCTGCATTGCTTTTAAGAGCTGCGACTGGTTTGCACCCATCGCAACGCTGGCAACGTAAACATAACCGTATGTCATGGCAATCGCGCCAAGGTCTTTTTTCTTCACCTTTTTACCGGATGCCGCAAATTTCGCGATCGAGCCGGTAGGCGTCGCCTTGGAGGACTGTCCGCCTGTATTGGAGTAAACTTCAGTATCCATAACGAGGATGTTTACGTCCTCGCCCGAAGCGATTACGTGGTCAAGTCCGCCGTAGCCGATATCATATGCCCAGCCATCTCCGCCGAATACCCATACGGATTTCTTGATGAACAGATCCTTCTGGTCGAGAATTGCCTTGCAGGTATCGCATTTGTCTGCAACCTTTTCGAGGGCAGCTACGAGGTTTGCCGATGCAATCTTGGATTCTTCTCCCTTGTCGGCAACCTCCAGCCATGCTTTCATGGCTTCAACAACCGCCGGATCTTTCTGTCCGTCAGCGTCGATCGCAGAGCGTACCTGATTCTTGAGCGCGCTCCTGCGAGCCGTGAACGCCAGGTTCATGCCATAGCCAAACTCAGCGTTATCTTCAAACAGCGAGTTTGCCCAAGCCGGGCCTTTGCCTTCATCGTTTACCGTGTACGGGCATGTCGGCGCGCTGCCGCCATAAATGGAGGAACAGCCTGTCGCGTTACCGATCACCATTCTATCGCCAAACAGCTGTGTTACGAGCTTCACGTAAGGCGTCTCTCCGCAGCCTGCGCAAGCGCCTGAGAACTCAAACAGCGGCTTTAAATACTGGCTTTCCGGAACGAGGTTCTTTTTGATCTCGATCTTCGGTTCAGGAAGACTTGCCGCGAATTCCCAATTTGCAGCCTGCGATTTTTCCATTTCGGCAAACGGCTTCATGATAAGAGCCTTTTCTTTCGCCGGGCAAATGTCTGCGCAGTTTCCGCAGCCCGTGCAATCGAGCGGGGAAACCTGAATACGGTAGCTGTAGCCTTCTTTGCCGCGTGCAGGTTTTGTTTCATATCCAGCCGGAGCGTTTTTCATCGCTTCTTCGTCTGCGAGGAACGGACGAATTGCCGCGTGCGGACAAACGTACGAGCACTGGTTACACATAATGCAGTTGTTAATCTGCCATTCAGGCACGTTAACCGCAATACCGCGTTTTTCGAATTTCGTGGTTCCAACCGGAACAAACCCGCGCGGATCAAACGCCGAAACCGGAAGCTCGTCGCCCTTCTGGACAAGGATCGGATGAATCACATCGCGGAAGTATGCGTCGTCCGGAACTGCAACGCAGTCTGCGCCCTGCGTCGTGGTCGCCCAGCTTTCCGGATATTTCACTTCCTCAACGGCCATACCGGCGTCAACTGCCTTGTAGTTCATGTTTACAATGTCGTCGCCCTTTTTGCCGTATGTCTTTTTGATCGCCTTTTTCATGTAATCGATCGCATCCGCTTCCGGAATAATATTCGCAATCTTGAAGAACGCGGACTGCATTACCATATTCGTCCTGCCGCCAAGGCCGATCTCGCCGGCAATTTTGATCGCGTCGATGTTGTAGAATTTCAGCTTCTTTTTCGCGATAATGTTTTTCATAACCGCCGGAAGCTCTTTCTCCATTTCTTCCTCAGACCAAGGCGAATTAAGCAGGAATGTGCCGCCTTCCTTGATGCCTTCCAGCACGTCGTAACGGGTAACATAAGACGGATTGTGGCAGGCAACCATATCCGGCTGCGTAATGAGGTATGCCGACTGGATCGGGGACTTACCAAAACGCAGGTGCGAAACCGTGATACCACCGGATTTTTTGGAGTCGTAGGAGAAGTATCCCTGCGCGTACATATCCGTGTGGTCACCGATAATTTTGATGGAGTTTTTATTTGCGCCAACCGTACCGTCGCTGCCAAGGCCGTAGAATTTCGCGCTGAAAAGTCCGTGCGGCGAAGAATCGATCTCTTCCTTCACTTCAAGGGACGTATTCGTCACATCGTCGTTAATACCAACCGTAAAGTGGTTTTTCGGAGTCGCTTCCTTCATGTTGTCAAAAATTGCTTTGACCATGGAAGGCGTATATTCTTTGGAACCAAGACCATAACGCCCTGCGAGAACTTTTACGAACCTGCCTGCTTCAAAGAGCGCCGTCACAACGTCTTCATACAGCGGCTCGCCCAGGCTGCCGGGTTCCTTTGTCCTGTCAAGGACCGTAACCGTCTTAGCGGAAGCCGGAATCGCGTCAACGAACGCGCTTGCGTCAAACGGACGGTAAAGGCGAACCTTTATGAGACCGTATTTTTCACCTTTTGCGTTCAGGTAGTTAATTGCCTCTTCCGTTACGTCGCAGCCGCTGCCCATTGCAACGACAACATGCTCTGCATCCGGAGCGCCGACATAGTCAAACAGGTGATACTGCCTGCCGAACATTTTTGCGAATGCGTTCATTGTTTCCTGAACAACTGCAGGAGTCGCGTTGTAATATTTGTTTGCCGCTTCCCTGTTCTGGAAATAAATATCAGGGTTCTGTGCCGTACCCTGCTGGTGCGGATGGTCAGGATTCATTCCCCTTGCGCGGAATTCGTCGATCGCTTTCCAGTCTACCATTTCAGCCAGCTTATCATAATCGAGCAGCTCGATCTTGGAAACCTCGTGTGACGTCCTGAACCCGTCAAAGAAGTGTACAAACGGAACCTTTGCTTTGAGTGTGGAAAGGTGCGCAATCGCAGCCATATCCATCGTTTCCTGTACGGAAGCCGCAGCCAGCATGGCAAAACCAGTTTGTCTTGCAGCCATCACATCGGCATGGTCGCCAAAAATAGAAAGTGCGTGAGCCGCAAGCGCACGTGCGGATACATGGAACACGCATGGCAGCAGCTCGCCGGAGATTTTATACATATTCGGGATCATCAGCAGAAGGCCCTGAGAAGCCGTGAACGTTGAAGTAAGCGCACCCGCTGCGAGCGAACCGTGAACAGCACCTGCTGCGCCACCCTCAGACTGCAGCTCGGAAATCTTCATCGTCTGCCCAAAGATATTTTTTCTTCCCACAGCAGCCCATTCATCACAGGATTCTGCCATCGGCGAAGAAGGAGTGATCGGGTAAATCGCGCCAACGTCGGAAAAAGCATATGCGACGTGTGCGGCGGCGGTATTACCGTCAATTGTTTGTTTTGCCATTATTAGTGACCTCCTAATATTTTTAATTCTAGCCTAAATAATCGTAACATTATAATTATAGTATTTCCCCACCTCAAAAGTCAAGGAATAGCAGGCGGGGAAAGACTTATTTTGCAATTTTAACGGCCTGTCTTTCAAAACAGGCGGCGACACCCCTTTTTCCTGTTGGTTTATGCAGGAAAAGCCTATCTTTTTTTGACAGAAAAAACGGACTCGTTTCACGAATCCGTCTCCTGCCCTTTAAAAGTATGTCCGCTGTATTTTTCCTGCTGCTTTCGCACCCTTTTCAGCGGCGCTTTCTTATACAGGCGCTTGAACGGCTTGCGTTCCTCCTGCGGCAAAATAGACTTTCCATGGAAGGATACGTTATAAAATTCGCTTTGCAGCTGCGAAATATCTATCCTGTCTTCAAAAAATGCCTGCACAAGATTGATCCGGCGAACGCTCCACGCCACCGCCTTGTCCAGCAGGCTGAAATAAAAATCGTAATCGTAAAGCCCTTCATATGTCTCGATCGGTTGGTACAGCATGGTTTTCAGCTTCAGCTGCGAGATCACATTCATCAGCCTGAGCGTACGCAGGTCTTTTTTGTCCGGCTGGGATACGAGACCGTTATAATATACATAATAACGGCTTGCACGCTGGTAGGGCTGCTCCTCCACCCTGAGCCCGGGGAACAGGTAAGACATGTGCTTGTAAAACCGGTCGATTTCCCCGGATTTGTCCCAGATATCCCGCGCGAATTGCTGTTTGTCAAACGTATAAGCGTCCACGCCGTTCTTTTTTGCATAAAGGATATCAAGCGCGCACTCCAGCGTGTTGTGCGTTGACATCGGTTTTGTTTCCTTATTAATGTGGGGATGCAAAAGCATATCGAGGCAGTAGTGCGTGATGTATCCGTAAAAATAGCTTTTGAGCGTATCGCTCCCCTGCTCCTTCACATACTGCGCCCCCTCGCAGAAAAAACGTTGCGGGCGCGTATAGTGCAGGGCCCATCCAAGCATTTTGGATTTTGCGCCAAGCAAAAAGAAATAAAATTTATACAACAAAAAAATATCCCCGCCCTGCGATCCGGAATAGTATGCGTTTTTATTCTCCTCAATGATACGTTTCGCCTGAGTATCGGTAAGATCCCGCAGGATATTATCCGCGGCGATCTTGTGCGTCAGGGTTGTGGGCATCTTTTTGCCTCCGTTCGTTTTGTATTGATTCCATAAACCATATCTTAACACATTTTACGCCACATGGCCCAAATTTATGGTAAAATTATATTGAATTTAATGCAGTTTCTTAAATGGATGCGTATGAAGCATTTACAGGAAATCGCTGTGCAGCAAACTTTTCATGCGTATAACGCGCTGCAGTTTGCTAGTATACAATAAGAAAAGGGAGTCGGCATGAAGGAATTCTGGAGTGAAAAGGCAAAGCGCCTTACGCCTTATACCGCGGGCGAGCAGCCCACGCAAACGATGATCAAGCTCAATACAAATGAAAACGCATATCCTCCCAGCCCCAAGGTTAAAGAGGCCATTATGGAGGCCGCCGGGGATTTGAGGCTGTACCCCAACGCGGATGCGGATCACCTTCGCAAGGTGATTGCAGCGCATCACGGCGTTGCCCCCGGCGAGGTTTTTTGCTCCAACGGTTCAGACGAAGCGCTGGCATTCTGTTTTGCTGCTTTTTTCTCAGATTCACAGAAAACGGAGGCAGAAGACGGCTCCACAGCGTGGTTTCCCCGCAGCTATCCTGACAGCCATGTCAGGACGCTGGATGTAACCTACAGCTTTTATCCCGTGTGGGCAGAGCTATTTGACGTTCCACTCCAGACAGTACCTCTAAAGGAGGATTATTCTGTTGATGTGGAAAAGCTTTACGGCGCACGCGGCGTCGTGCTTGCCAATCCCAATGCGCCAACAGGTATTGCGTTGCCGCTCTGCGCGATTGAAAAAATCCTGCACAAAACGAACGGCGTAGTGATTGTAGACGAGGCTTATGCTGCCTTTGGCGCGGAAAGCGCAATCCCGCTTGTCAAAAAGCACAAAAACCTCGTTGTGGTCCGTACCCTCAGCAAATCGCACAGCCTTGCAGGGCTACGCGTGGGTTACGTGATTGCGGATGAAAACCTGGTCTCAGCTCTCAGAACCGTTAAAGACAGCTTCAACTCCTATCCGCTCGACAGGCTTGCACAGGCGGGCGCCTGCGCGGCGATCGAGGATACGGAATACAACGAACAGACCACGCAGGACATCATCGCCACACGCGCCTATACCATCGGCGAGCTATGGAAAATCGGCATATCCTGCCTGCCTTCCCACGCAAACTTTATTTTTGTGGAATTTTCAAACCCCAGTGCAAAGCAGGTGTTTGCAGCGCTGCGCGACAGGGGCATCCTCGTACGTTACTTTCCCCAAAACCGCATGGAAAACTTTTTGCGCGTAACGATTGGCACGCGTACGGAAATGGACGCGTTCCTTGCAGCGGTAAAGGAGATCATATGAAAATAGGCGTAGTGGGCCTTGGGCTTATCGGCGGCTCGATTGCCCGTGCAATCAAGCAACATACAAACCATGTGGTGTGCGGCATGGATACGAATCCCGCTGTAATTTCCGCCGCATACGCCGCGGGGGCGATCGATACCGATACGGACGTTTCGCAGTGCGATGTTGTTTTCGTATGCCTTTACCCGCGCGACTGCGTTTCTTATATGTTGAATACGGAGTTTAAAGACAATGCTGTCATTGCGGATATTTCAGGCGTTAAGCGCTTCCTTGCAAAGGAGGTGGCGGAGCCGCTCCGAAAAAGAGGGTTGCGTTATGTGGGCACGCATCCAATGGCAGGCCGTGAAACGAGCGGCTTTGAACACAGCGACGCAGACCTTTTCCAAAATGCCAGCTTTATCATCACACAGGACGAGCATACCGACGAAGATGCCCAGGCGCTCCTTTCACAGCTTGCAAAAGAGCTTGGCTTCTCCCGCATTACTGTGTGCAGTGCGAGAAAGCATGACGAGGTGATCGGCTATACGTCACAGCTTGCGCACGTCATTTCCAACGCATATGTCAAAAGCGATGCAGCGCAGGAATTTGAGGGTTTTTCCGCCGGAAGCTTTATGGATCTTACGCGCGTGGCAAAGCTCAATCCCCAAATGTGGTCGGAGCTTTTTATAGAAAACGGCGATATTTTAGTAGCCGAAATCGATGAATTGATCGGCAATATCAAGGATATCAGGGATGCGGTTGCAGCAAAGGACGAGTCGCGGCTGCGCGGACTGCTCAAGCGCGGCAGCGATATCAAGGAAACATTATCCCGGGAGGATTAGTATGAAGCATATTAAGTGGCTGGCGCTTTTGATTGCGGCCCTTTTTTGCCTTTTTGGATGCGCCGCTCCAGACGTTACGTTTGACCTGCCGGCGCTTCAGGAAAAAAGCAGGGCCTATACGCAAAATATGATAGACGGCGATTTTGATACCGTTTCCTCGGGCGTGGCGCAAGCCGTTGCAGAGAAGCTCAGTGCGCAGACGCTTCGCGAAGGCTGGGATAAAACGGTCTCCGGGCTTGGCAGCTTTGAGCAGATTGCGGATTCCCCGGCAACACAAACCGGCGCGGCGGCGACTGTAGACGTCGTGTGTGATTTTACGAATAAGGGACTGCTGATACGCTATACATACAATGCCAGGAATGAAATTTCCGGTCTTTGGCTGACCTATGTTCCAAAGACCACCCAGACGCAGAGTACGGATGCTTATGAAGAAAAAGAGGTTTCTGTAGGCGAAGGTGAGTTTGCCCTCTCCGGCATTCTTACGTTGCCTAAGGGAGCGGGCAATTATCCTGCCGTCCTTATGGTGCACGGCAGCGGCGCGCAGGATATGAACGAAACGATCGGCGCGGCAGGCAACCAGCCGTTTGCGGATATTGCACACGGCCTTGCGGAGCAGGGCGTCGCTTCGCTTCGGTATAACAAACGTACGCTCCAATATCCTGATGAACCGCAGGATCCGCAAAAGCTCACCATAGAATATGAGGTTCTGGACGACGCGGCGGCAGGCGCGCAGCTTTTGAAAAGCACGCAAGGCGTCGATCCGGATCATATTTATGTACTCGGCCATAGTCTGGGTGGAATGCTTGCCCCCAAAATCACAGAACAAAACGGTCTTAACGGATTGATTTCCCTTGCGGGCTCCCCGCGTACCCTTGAGGATATCTTATACGACCAGAGCATGGATGAAATCGAAAAACAAGGACTTACAGGCGATAAAAAAGACGCTTACGTTTCGCAGCTCAACCTCCTGATCGATCAGGCAAAAAACGCAAAGCAGGGAGACTCCAACGTTATTTTAAACGCACCCGGTAATTACTGGTATTCCCTGAACAGTATCGATACGCCTGATATCGCAAAATCGCTTTCTGTTCCCATGCTGTTTTTGCAGGGCGGTGCGGATTTTCAGGTCTACCCGGAGAAAGATTTTAACGAATGGAAAACGCTGCTCGCCGGAAAGCCAAACGTTGAGTTCAGGCTGTATCCAAACCTGAACCACCTGTTTATGCAAAGCAGCGGCGAGAAAAGCCTTGCCGAATATGACGGGAAGGCAAATGTCGATCCGCAGGTCATAACTGATATTGCCCAGTGGGTTCTGGCGCATACAAAATAGTTGTTTTTTGTTGCCTTGCATGAGAAAAAAGTGTAGAATAATCCATAATAAAGTTACCATTGTTTACAGATAATATATTACCAGACTGCATTTATATTATATTCTGATAAGAGCTGATTGATTTCGATTGAAAGTTGGTGTTCATGACTAAGGAATATCATTCCCAAAAAATATATACTGTGATTGGCATATTGGTTGTCGTTTGTATTGCCTTCGTTTTAGTTTACAACGCCGGCGCTTTGCTTCCGTCTACCGTTCATAGTGATGGTATTTCATTTGATTCCGGCTGGACAATGGATGCGGAAGGCCAGATTTCGCAGCAAAACCTGCCAGTTTCCTATGCCGGCGCGGAAGATCAAAAAGTCACCCTCAGTCACGCGTTCGCAGACGAAACCCTAAGCGGGAACTCGCTTTGCCTGCAGGCTTATTCAGCTCCGTTTTCTGTCTATGTTGACGACGTCCTCATCTATCAATACGGACAGGAAGCAATCGCTCAGGGCTATTCCTCCGTGGGCAGCGGCTATCATATTATTCCCCTTCCGGAAAGCGGACATACCGTTCATATCGTCTTTGATCTGCCCGTAGGCTCGGACGGGTTTATCCTGACCGATGCAACAGTCATGCCCGGCGCGGATTACCTGACATATTTTATCCGCCAGCATATTTTCACAATTATTTCTTTTGTTATCTTGTTTGCAGTATTTATATACGTCATTATCTCGCGGGGCTTTCGCGCGCCGGGTTCAAACCGCAGCACCCCTGCGTTCGTATGTATGGCGCTGTGTGCCGCCGTGTGGGTGGTCGCACGCTCCGGCCTGCTTCAGATTTTTATCAATAACCTGCTTGTTGTAAACGCAATCGATTTTCTTTCCTTTTTCCTGCTGCCCCTTACAGTCATTTTCTTTGTCAAAAAGCAGTTTCATATGGATGATTCCCGCATCCTCAACACACTGCTTGTGGTGGGCACCGTTTTCTTTTTTGGGGCTTGCATCCTGCATACGCTTCAAATTGTGGATTTTACAAAAACGTTGATCGTTTTCCATCCCCTTCTTGCAATCGATATGATTCTCCTGCTTTTCAGTATCTTCTGGAAAAAAGACGCCGCCATTCCGGTTGTCCTCAAGGCAGGCGTGGCGATTCTCGTAGTCAGCGGCGCGCTTGAGATGGTGCTTTATTATGTGCTCTCGTTCCACTTTCTTCGTTTCTCCGTCCTCGAAATCGGCCTTCTCGCATTCACGCTTTCCATGCTGTATCTATGGAATACAGAATCCAAAAACGTGCGTCTGCAACTGCGCCGCCAGTCCGTATTCAAACGAATGGCGTTCACAGACGAGTTGACCGGTCTTGACAACCGCACCTCCTTTGAGCAGAGGATATCCGTTCTCTCCACAATAGAAAGACGCGGAGTTTATGTGGTTATGATTGATCTGAACGGCCTTAAGCTCGTTAACGATACCCAGGGACATACTGCGGGAGATGAATTTATCAGGCAAAGCGCGGATACGCTTCAAAAAATCGTGAACGGCTCCGGCCAACTGTTTCGCATTGGCGGAGACGAATTTGTCGCGCTGCTCGAATGCAGCGATAAGCAGGCTGCTTTTATCATCAAAAAATTAGAGCCCTATCTCAGGAAAAACGACGGTACCCTCTCTCCTTCTTTTGCGATTGGCTATTCTTTCTTCGATCCCGCAAAGGATGAGGATTTGAACACAGCCTTTCGCCGCGCAGATAAGCGAATGTACCTTTGCAAGCGAAACATCTATTCTCCAAAAAAGAAAAATCCCTGACGGTTATCCTGTCTGGCACAGCTTTGTTACCATTTCGCGTACCCGGTACGAATTTTCTTCATTGCATAATATGACAAGGATATCCCCCGGGCGAATGCGTACCGTACCCTTGGGGATAATCTCATGGCTGCCTCGTTTCACCGCCACGATCAGGCTGTTTTCCGGCCATTCGATCTGGCTTATTTTTTTCATGCAGATCGGCGTGCCAAAATGTACGGGCAGCTCAATCAGTATTTTAACCTCCTGCTTTTGCGGCGCAGACTGCGCCTCGTCCTGCCTTGCAATAATACGCTCCAAAAGCTGTTCATAAATTGGTTTTGATTTCAGCAAATCCGCAATCACATAAGCGATCAGGGAAACCAGCGTTACCGACAGCAGCTGCGTGAACGATCCTGTAAGCTCGCAGATCAATATGATGCCCGTGATCGGCGCTCTTACGATCGCCGCAAAAAAACCTGCCATTGCAAGCACGATAAAGTTTTGGATCAGCTCGCGCGGCACGCCGAACACCTGCACCATCGCCGTGCCAATGCCTCCGCCAAGGAGCGCTCCCAGCACAAGCAGCGGCAAAAAAATGCCGCCCGGAGCTCCCGAGCCAAAACTCACCATCGAAAAAATAAACTTGATTGCAAACACAGCGAATATCATAACAAGCGCAAATTTCCCACTGATCAGCATAGGGATCAGTGAATTCCCGCCGCCAAGCACTGCGGGGAATGTAAAGCCCAAAACGCCCGCGCATAAAAACGGAATCAGCAGCCGAACTTCGGTTTTTTTGATCTTTCCATACAACTGCTGTGATTTTTTGATGCAGAAATTGTAAAATACCCCCACCGCGCCCAGGGCGACGCCCAAAACCACAACCACCCAATAAAGGTCAAGAGGAATATTCTGCGTGATATCAAAGCTGAAAATCGGCGCGAGTCCAAATACGTTCCTCGAAATAAAATCCGCCGTCACCGACGCCGCCATCGTGGAAAGAAGCACCTCGACAGAAAAGCTTTTATGCAGCTCCTCAAGCGAAAAAAGGACTCCTGCAAAGGGAGCGTTGAACGCCGCCGCAAGTCCTGCGCTCGCCCCGCACGTCATCAACAGCTTTTCTTCTATTTTGATGCGTTTGGAAATGCGCGAAAATCCCTTGCCCGCCATTGCGCCAAGCTGTATGGACGGGCCTTCGCGCCCAAGCGACAGTCCCGCGCCAATCGCAAGCGCGCCGCCCACAAATTTCGCGATCAATACCTTCCACCAGTTCTGGCTGAATACGCCGTGCAGTTCTCCCTCCACCTGCGGAATTCCGCTGCCGCTGATCATAGGCTGCCAGCGCACAAGCCTTGCTACAAGCAGGGCCAAAATTGCAATGGCGGCAAACCATGCGATCTTAACCATAACCAGTTGGTTTCCATAATCGAGCACGAAAAAAAGCAGGTCGTTTGCATGCTCGATTACAATACGAAACAGCACGGAAACAAGCCCTGCGAGCGCGCCTACAATTACACCCTGCAAAATAAGCCCATACCTGAAATTCTGAAACCGTTTTAGAACTGTATGCGTGTTATTTTTCAATTTACTTCTCTTCCCATCCAAGCTTCCTTTTCATCTTAATCCGTTCAGAATATACTTTCAAGGGCAGAAGCAAAAAAAGCGGCTGTCCTGCCGGATTGTTTATTGGAATCCTTCAAAATCAAGTATCTTAAAGCTGTTTTTCCAATAATCGATCAGCCCTTCCTCCCGCATCCGGGACAGCTCGCGCGACATTGCGCTGCGGTCTACGCTCAAATAGTCTGCAAGTTCGTTGCGGTTGATGTCAAGTAAGAATGGATTTGATTTCTTCCTTCCATATTCCGCAAGAAGGTATGCGCCCAGCTTTTCACGCGTTGTACGTCTGCCCAGATAATCCAGTTTTTCATTCAGCGCCACATTTTTGCGGGCAAGCATACGTACCAGCCGTTTTATGAGTCCGTTGTGGAAAGCACATGCACTTTCGCATGTTGTAAGCAATTTATCAACATTCAAAAAAAGCACGCGCGTATCCTGTCCTGCTACCACCGCCACAGGACTTTCCCTGATTCCCGCGCATACAAACGCCTCTCCAAATATTCCGCCCTGCGGGATTGCCGCAATCATGCTGCGTTTTCCAAAGTAGTCTTCCCTGACCACCTGCGCCTGGCCTTCGAGCACGATCCCAAAGCTTTCTATGTGCGTTCCCACGTTCCATACCATATCCCCCTTGGGGTAGCTCCTGATCGAATAACCAAGGCAGGCCAGCATAGCGCTGATTTCCTGTTCTTTTGTTTCCAGAAAAAGTTCATTTTTTTGAAGAACCTCAATATATTGTTCCACAACGGCTCCTTTTGTTGCAAAAGCAACATATTCTTTTCCCGTATTGTACTATTCTTAAGATCATAAATCAACAATCGGTTTATCTATTACTTACCATCTCAAAGGAGGATTATGAAATGGAAATGTTTTGCTTTCAGTGTGAACAGACCGCAAAAGGAACCGGCTGCACGGCAGGCGGCGTATGCGGCAAAAAAATCGATACTGCGAATCTACAGGATGATTTGACCACCGTCATGGTGGAGCTTGCCTGTGCGGCGCAGGACCATCATAACGAGGAAACAGACCGGTTCCTTGTCGACGGGCTTTTTACGACCGTAACCAACGTTAATTTTGACAACAATGACATCACAGCCCTCGTAGAACGCGGCAGGCGGCTGATTCGCGAGCATGGCGGCACCTGTGAGTTTTCTGCCGATCAAATCTGGCACAATCAGGAGGATATGCGCAGCCTGCAGGCATTGCTGTTATTTGGTATGCGTGGGATGGCGGCGTATGCGCACCACGCGCGCGTGCTTGGCAAAACCAGCCGCGAAGTAAACGATTTCTTCTATCGCGGGCTTTCCTCGCTTGCGCTGGAGCACTCCGTCCAGGAAAGGCTCGCCCTCGTAATGGAATGCGGGCAGGTAAACCTGAAATGTATGGAGCTTCTCAACGACGCAAACGTAGGGGCGTATGGCAACCCCGAGCCCACCACAGTATCCACGGATATCGAAGCAGGCCCCTTTATCATTGTCACGGGCCACGACCTTCACGACCTCAAGCTCCTGCTCGAGCAGACGGAAGGAAAGGGCGTCAATATCTATACCCACGGTGAAATGCTCCCCGCACACGCTTATCCGGAGCTTAAAAAATATTCGCACCTGAAGGGTAATTTCGGTACGGCATGGCAAAACCAGAAAAAAGAATTTGACGGCGTACCCGCGCCTGTGCTCTTTACGACAAACTGCCTGATGCCGCCGCTTTCTTCCTATTCCGACCGGATATTTACCACCTCTGTAGTGGGCTATCCGCAAATGGCGCACATCGGCGAGGACAAGGATTTTACCCCTGTGATCGAAAAAGCGCTTGCATTGGGCGGCTATCCGCAAAAAACCGAAATGAGCGGTATCAACGGCGGGCACGTCTTAACAACGGGCTTTGGCATGAACACCGTGCTTTCCGTGGCAGACCAGGTAATCGATGCTGTGAAAAGCGGAAAAATCAGCCGTTTCTTTTTGGTGGGCGGCTGCGACGGCGCAAAGCCGGGCCGCAATTACTATACGGATTTTGTCAAACAAACGCCCGAGGATTCTGTAATCCTGACGCTTGCGTGCGGCAAATACCGCTTTAACGACCTTGACCTTGGCACGGTGGCCGGCTTGCCGCGCATTATGGATATGGGCCAGTGCAACGACGCGTATTCAGCAATCCAGGTAGCGCTTGCCCTTGCGGACGCTTTCGATTGCGGCGTAAACGATCTGCCTCTTTCCATGGTTCTTTCCTGGTATGAGCAGAAGGCCGTCTGTATCCTGTTGACGCTGCTTTCGCTCGGCATTGAAAATATTTACCTTGGGCCTTCCCTGCCTGCGTTTGTTTCGCCGGGCGTACTGGATATTCTTGTAGAAAAATTCCATATCAGCCCAATCTCTACGCCGGAGGAAGATCTCAAAAAGATACTTGCCTGCAGCGATTGATCTGAATGCAGGTTATGCAAAACATATGATAAATCGCTTGCATATGAAATTGATACCAAAGCCTGTAACTGGCCTTTTGACAAATTGCTATAAAGCCTCGTTTTGCTTTTCCACCCATCATATTTATGGTATACTGGGGAAAAAACAAAGGCGGTCATACATATGCGTGAAATGAGAAGAAAAGAGCGCGAAACCTCGCCTGAGGAAGCGCTCGACCTGTTTCGGAATTGCGAATATATGGTGATGTCCATGGTGGATCCGGACGGAAATCCCTATGCCGTGCCGCTCTCGCCCGCCATGGACGGCGACGTCGTTTATTTTCACTGTGCGCTCTCAGGCACAAAGCTTGACTGTATCAAAAAGCAGCCCCGCGTATGCCTCGTATGCGCGGACGGCGTTCAGGCAATCCCCGAGCACTTTACCACCGCTTATCAAAGCGCGATTTTGTACGGGGAGGCTTCCGTCGTCGATGACGATACGGAAAAAATACATGCGCTCCGGCTCATATGCGAGAAATATGCGCTCCCTAATATGGCAGGTTTTGACGATGCGGTTAAAAAGTCCCTCAGCCGGACCGGTATTGTGAAAATAAAAATCGACGGGGTAAGCGGCAAACAGAAAAAAATCCCAAAAAATTCCTGATATAATGTACCAAAAAAGGGTGCTATCCACAGGGCAGTAATCGAAAGGAATCACTGCCAGGCAGTATCTGAAAATAAGGCCGGTGACAAAATTGTCACTGGCCTTTTGCAATGTTACGCATTGAACCCCCATTTTTGATGATTCAGGTGCAAGCACCTTAAAATTATCTTTTAAAACCTGCATGAACTAAGATATTTTTATTCATGCGGCTCAATCCCTTTAAAGAACTCCGCAAAATCCACATTACAAACTTGCTGAAATGCAACCAAATCCGTCACCTTTATATTGCGTGTTCCGAGTTCAATCCTTGAATACCCGCTACGGGAAATCGTGCTTCCAAGTGTCTGCATCCTGCTCACAAGATCATTTTGGAAAAGTCTCCGTTCTGAACGAATCTTTTTTAAGTTTTGACCAAAATTTGCATTTTGTATTACTTTTTGCATAACTGCCTCTTTCCGCAACCACATAGTTGCTAATTATATCTTAATTATAGAGGACAAATCATGCTACAATGCCACTATATGGTGGCTATTTATAATTAAGGAGTTTATTATGTCAAATAAAAAAGTATTGGAATGTTTGGCGCAAAATATAGAATGAAAAAACGGTATAGCGGAAAACCGCCATACCGTTTCAAATACTCATACTGTCTTATGCAGCAGCCGTTAATCACCGTTCTTTTTTATAGCAATTTGTCAAAAGGCCAGTTGCAGGCTTTTGGTATAAACTGCATATACAAACGGTTGATCGCAAGTTTTGTATAACCTGCTTTACGTTAAATCGCTGTGAAACTCGATTACCGCTTTTATCACCGGGCTATCCTGCATAAAAATCTCTTTCAGCGCGTCCGTATCCTCGATTTTTACCCTGTGCGTAATCAACTTTTCCACATCGATCACCCGCCGCCTGATCAGGTCTATACTAAGCGGAAACATCCTTGCAGGCTCTGCAAATACCGAAATAATGTTGTTCTTGTTAAAAACAAGGTCGTCAATATTCACCGGCACGACAGCCCCTTCCCCAAAATCGAGCCCGATATTTACAATGTTGGCTCCATAGGCGGCAAGCTGCATTGCATCCGGGATAGTCCTCGGCGGCGAGGTAACGATCACTGCGTCCGCCCCTCCGCCAAGATACTCTTTTATTTTTCCGGTATAGTCCGGCTCTGAAGCATAAAAAACCGCATCCGCTCCCAGTTCTTTTGCTGCGGCGCTCCTTGCGGCGCTGCGCTTTCCCTGTGGGCGCGAACCCACGCACACAACGCGCATCGCTCCATAATGCTTTGCAAGTGCGGCTGTCATAATACCAAGTATCCCGGTCCCCATGACGACAAGCTTTCCTTCCGGCGGCAGCTGCGCCGCGAAAAATGTATTCAGGCACACCGCAAGCGGCTCTGTGACGCACGCAACGATATCGTCTATACCTTCGTACCGGTTCAGCATGTTTTCATGGACGCACAAATATTCGCCCATGCCGGACTGCCCTTCCAGCGTATACATATTGCGGCACAAATGTGTTTTTCCATTTTTGCAGGCCTCGCACGTGCCGCACATTGTCACATCCTCCACAATAACATGGTCGCCCGGCTGTACCTTCGTAACACACGCTCCCACCTCCGTCACAACGGCAGAAATCTCATGCCCCATCGGCGTATATTCCTCCATGCGTTCCAGGATATGGATATCCGATCCGCACACGCCGCACGCGAGCGTCTTAACAAGCACCATATTTCCTTCCGGCTTTGGAAGCTCCTTTTCACGCAGCGCAATGTTATATCCGCGCTTTCCCTGTAAATACTTCATCGTCCGTCTCCTTTTCGTTCTTCAGTCACGGCCCGTTATGCTGCCGCTGCAAGCGCCGCATTCAAGCTTCATAACATTCCCCTGTCTTTCTATTATACACGAATCAAAGCCAAAGGGCTGCCGCTCAGGCGGCAGCCCTTTTTTCGTATCGCCCGAGCCAGGAGGAGGAAATACTTCTCAGCTTTCTCGCTTTTCAGTTGCAGTCCGCCGTAAGCGGGCCCGCGAGGTCCCTGATATAAAAGAGCTTTCCGGGCATGGTCGGCATGAAGCTTGCCGGCACCCATTTATCCGGCCCATAACGCAGCGCCACCCAAAAGGACATACCCTGCCACATCATACCGCGGCTGTATGCGCCGTCGCAGCCGCCGATAATCCTGTCGGACTGCAGAAACAATCCGGGCCCAATCGTATTTGCAAAGCATGGCACAAGCGTCGTCCTGCTTTTAAAGCTGTGCAGTGCGTTTTGCTCGATCGTAAGCGGATTCAGGTGCGCTCCCAAACGGTGCGTTTGCGCCTTCCACTCTTCGAGCGTATCAAACTCGCCTGCAAATTGAGGTTCCCAGAAGGCAATATGGAATACGCGCCCAATGCCAAACACAGTCACAAGCTCCGCGCCCTCTGCCTTCAGTTTTTCGATTTTCCCGGCATAGGTCGGTAAATTGTCCTTTGTGGCAAAATTGCGCTGGCTCTCCGGAACGGTAAGCTCGCCGAGCGGCCCATAAAACGCCTCTTCCATGGCATTCTGGAACGATCCCTTTTCTGTTGCGGGCAGTGTCGTCCCTGTTTCGTCGCTCCATTCGTCCATGTTAAAGCCGTATACGTGCCTGCAGTCCACATTCCATTGCTTCAAAAAATAGACCGCCCAGCGATACATCCCCATCGGCCCTACAGGCAGGATCAGCGCCAGCTTTTTCCCTTTCTCCTTCGCCTGCCTGATCGTATGGGCAATTTCGTGCCCCATCATCATGCCGAACGTAATGTCGTTATCGCATTCCACAGGCGCAAAGCCTTCGTGCCAGAAGCTCTGCCGCTCCATAACCTCCTGCGGGCCGTGGGAGCAGCATTCGTCTATTTTTTTGAGATCCCATCCCTCCGGAAAATAATGCTCCATATTAGAGCCCTTGATCGTCGATAATAAATCCATTTCATTTCTCCTATCTCTTATCTGTATTTGTCGCTTTTAAGGCAATAAACGTCTGCAATCCATTCTCGGCCATCCCTGGTACCTGCGGAAGCCCTCCGCATACTGGGCTCCGCATTGCAGCCCGCGGAAGCGCGAGCATGTAGCGTGGAATTCCACAAAATCGATTCCGTCGTGCTCCTTAAGCCATTTCAGCTGGCTCTCGTGGCACTCGATGGCCCTGAGCTTTGTTTCCAGCGTATCGGTGATGTCCACATATTCCGTGGGCATAAATCCGATGCCTGCCAGCGTCTCCATAAAGAAGATCGGCGCGACCTTGTCGATGCTGGGGCTTTCCGTTTCAAGGTGCGGCAGCGTCGCCATAAAGCTCGCGTTGTAGGCAAGCTCGCTCGCCTGCTTGTGGTCGCTCATATAATCCTCCGGATTATGCGTAATAATCACATCCGGCTGTGTTTTGCGGATCACCTCCACAACGCGCAGCTGCACTTCGCGGTTTCCCGCATCCACCATCGCGTCGCCAACATCAAGGCAAAAATGCTCCGCGCCAATGATCGCCGCTGCTGCCGCGGCTTCTTTTTTGCGTATTTCACTCAGCTCGTCCGGCATAATGATTTTATGTCCAAGATTTCCATTTGCAATATTGCACATAAAAACCTTATGCCCCAGCTTTGCATATTTTGCAAGCGTTCCCCCGCAGCATCCGTCCAAATCGTCCGGATGCGCGCACAGTCCCAATACATTCATAACCGTATGCCCTCTCTTTCCCGTGCCGCTTTCAGCCGCACCATTCTTTGATAAAATCGATCAATGTGTTTTTCACGATCGTCATGCTCTCAATGTCCACCCACTCGTCCGGCCCGTGCAGCTTTTCGCCCGCCGGCCCAAATACGGCGGCAGGCATATTCCCATATTCCTTCAAAGCGAACAGGTCGCAGGAAAACATCGCCCCGCACACCTTTGCTTTACCTGTATACCGCGCAGCCTTTTCGGCAAGGAGCGGCAGGGCCGGGCTGTCTTCAGACTGTGCGGCCTTGCAGTAGTGGTATACCTGCCGGATTTCCAAAATTTCCGGCTTTTTATAGTGCGAGTTGATATAATCCAGAAAATAATCTGTGGCTTCACGCTCCGTTTCGTTCGGATACGTCTGGATTACAATTTCGATCCATGCGTCTATGGGCGCGGAAAGCTGTCCGCCGGGCGTAATATCCCCTGCCTTTAGCTTTGTGACCACAAGCTGTGGATCCTGCGGCGTTTCCTTCCAAAGCTCCGGCTTCTCGAGTATCTTCATCCGTTCCCGGTCGTATTCCCGCAGCACGGTAATCAGGTCGTTCATGTCGTATACCGTATTGGATATTTCTTCCCCCGTGTACGGCATCCCGGCAATCCCCTTCACGGTAAGCCGGAACAGCAGGCTGCCCACGCATGCAGGGCAGATCGCAAGCCCGGTTGGCTCGAGTATAATTCCATAATCTGCATTGTGGCCCATCATACGCGACGCGAGCGTGCCGCTTGCCCCGGCGCATTCCTCGTCCACCACGCTTTCAAACAGGATATCGCCCTTTGGCACAAAGCCGCTTTCCCTAAGCTCCCGCAGCGCCGTAAGCGCACAGGCCAGGCCTGCCTTCATGTCCGCGGAACCCCTGCCGTAAATACGCCCTTCCTTTGCCACGCTTTCATACGGCTCGCACACCGTCCAGTTCATCGGCTCCTTTGGCGCCACGTCCATATGTCCGGTCAGCAGCAGCGAACGTCCGCCGCCGCTTCCCTTCCAGATGCCAATCACATTGCTTCTTCCCTCATAATTCCTGTCGTGCAAAAACGCCTCGTTTTGTTCAAAACCCGGCACATCCGGCGGGGACAGCTCCGTAACCTCCATCCCCAGCCCCAGGAGATACCGCTTCACGTACTCCTGTCCCTCTTTTTCATGCCCATCCGGCGGCCTGTTTTCCGTCTCAATATTTACGAGCGACTGCGTCAGCCGTACCAGTTGCGTATTATAACTTTTTTTATCCATTTCACGCCTCTATTTCCGGATAGCGCCCCTGTTCCATGTCGTGAGCTGCTCGAGTCCTGTTTCCGTCACAAGGACTCCATCTTCAAACCGCACGCCGAATTCGTTATCCGCAATCCAGATATCTACGTTGAACACCATATTGGGTTCCAAAACCATGCCGGTACGGTTATCCACCCACGGCCCTTCGCATTCCTGCATTCCCGTTCCGTGCGCAGGGCCGTACAGCGTCAGGCCCTCAAAGCCCTCTTTTCTGAGCCTCGCCTGAAACGTATCGTATACGCTTGCAAAGGGCACTCCCGGCTTCATCACATCGATTGTTTCACCCAGGCAATCAAGCGCGACGCGTATCATATCTTCCTGCTTCTGCGGCAAATTGCCAAGCACTACAGGGCGAACCAGATTCCCGCAGTATCCGCCGTACTTTGCGCCAAAGGTGAGCTGTACCATCTCGTTTTCACCAATCACCCGCTCTGTGGATTTGCACAGGCTCTGGTAAGTCGCCGGGCCGGACGTCACCCAAATCGGATACCCCGTTCCCTCCGCGCCCATCCGGTATGCCGCCGCGCGCCACGCGGCCTCGATCTCCCATTCGCGCACGCCGGGGCGAATCATCTCCGCCGCTTCCTTCATTGCTTCTTCCGTGATACGGTATGCCTCGCGCAGCATCATAATTTCATTTGCGCTCTTATACCTGCGCACCTTCATCACCAGCTCTTCCGCAGGCACGATCTGCGCCCCCTGCGCGCCGGAAATCAGGTCTTTCATAATTTCGTGCGGAATGGTATTCACATTTGCAATGCCGATCTTTTTGACCGGGAAACGCTCCCTTATCTCGTCGAGTATCATCTGGTAGTTGCAGGCGTTTGTCGGCTTATCCCATTCCGGGGCGCTCGTTTCCACATACATCGGGTGGATGCGTACATCGCCTATCTGTGCAAACTGTACTGCAAAGTCATAAGACTCCGGCCCTCCGGTAAGCAGGATCGGTTTCCCTTCCCGCGGAACCAGTATCCCTACAAAATCAAACACTGCCCAGAAATTGGATAAATATCTTACCGTAGCGCTTTCGCATTCACAGGCATGCGTGATCAGAAGGTCGATATCCTGCTCTTTCATCGCTTCCTGTATTTTGGAAATACGCTCGTCATATTCGTTTCTTGGAATGGTCATTCTTTCTTTTGTCATTTCCTGTTCTCCCCTGTTTCTGCCTGAAACCATTGCGGCCATTACCGCAATTCAAATCGTTTGGGCAGGGATATCCTCCCATGCCTTCCTGCACATAGGCCAATGCTTTTACCTGCATTTGTTTTTTATTTTGCGTTCCGCCGCAAATTGCGGCGGAACGCTCTTTCTGTCTGTGCTACTGGACGTATTTCATATATTCGCTGATGTTGTTTTTATCCACGATGCCAAGCTCGATGTTCTGCTCTTTGGGAATATCCGTATCTCCCTCAAAGTATTTCTTCGCTGTGTCAAGCGTCGTCTCCACAATGTTTGCCGGAGGTACTGCAACACACATCATGTAATAAGGATCGCCGTCGTTGATCGCATTGAAGGGTTCTGCTCCCCAGTCGCCGGCTACCACGATTTTCGGACCTGTAACGCCCGCTGTTTCGAGTGCGGATTTTGCGCCAAACGCCGCGTTGCCCACTGCCGCCCAGATAATATCAACAGGCTTTGCAATGTTGTTCGTCACGATATTGGCAGCGCTTTCACGCGTTTTACCGAAATCCTGGTCAAACACATATTCGATGTTTTCTTTTCCCAGTTCTTTTTCAATCGTTTCTTTGAATTTTTCGGAACGGATCGACGTATGCGGCGCGTCGAGCATGGCAAGCACACCTACCCGCAGCTTTCCGCCAAGATTTTCTTTTGCATAATCCGCTACATATTCACCCGTGAGCACGCCTGTCTGCGCGTGATCCCATGCGATGTGTGAAACGAGATCCTCCCAGTCTGTACCCGAGTCGAACGCGATTACAGGAATTCCTGCCGCCTCCGCTTTATCGAGTGTGGGCTGGATGCCGTCCGGTGAAACCGGATCGATGAGGATCATGTCGTATTGCTGGTTGATAAAATCCTCCACCTGCTTCTGCTGCGTTTCTGCGTTGATGTCGCCGTCCTGGATATTGACTTCGCTGAAGCCCATTTCCGGCGCCTGTACCATCAGCTCGTCGTAGACAGCCTTGCACCACTCGTCATAGATCGAGATATGAGCGACTGCAAGGCGTTTTCCCTTAACCGCATCCGAAACCTTGGAAGCATCCGAGCCTGCCGCCGGGGTTTCGCTGCCATCCGCCGCCGGAGCTGAACTGTCATCTGCCGCCGGAGCCGCGCTGTCACTTGCCGCCGGGGCGGATGATTCTGCGGGCGCGCTGCACCCAAACAGCGAAACCGTCATCAGGATTGCCAGAACCAGTGCAACAATCGATACTTTCTTCATTTTTCTTCCTCCTTAAGATTCTTTTATTTTTAAATCGGTTTCCGATTTAAATTATTATGCGCCTGTTCCCTAAACGCACATTGTCATAATTTTTTCCTGCGTGGCTTCTTCCCTTGTGAGTTCGCCGGCAATTTTGCCGTCGTGCATTACCATCACGCGGTCGCTCATCCCAAGTATTTCAGGCAGCTCTGACGAAATCATAATGATTGATTTTCCGCTTTTCACCATCTCGTTCATCAGCTCATAAATCTCTGCCTTTGCCCCTACGTCCACGCCGCGCGTGGGCTCGTCCATAAAAATAATGTTGCTCTGCTGCATAATCCATTTTGCAATGACCACCTTCTGCTGGTTTCCGCCTGAAAGGTACTGCACCTCCGTATCGAGCGACGGCGTGGATATGTTAAGCTTATCCACATATTCCCTGCCGTATTTATCTTCGAGCGACGGCATCACCACGCCATGCTTTATGATATTCTCCATCTTGACCATGGAAATGTTTTCCTTTACGGACAGGATCTGTACAAGCCCCTGCTCCTTCCTGTCTTCCGGCACAAGCCCAAACCCGTTTGCAATCGCATCCTGAAAGCTCTTTTGGTGAACAGGCTTTCCGTTGAGCAACACCTCGCCGCTGTCTATCTTATCGATTCCAAGTACTGCCCGCGCGACCTCCGTCCTGCCTGAACCCACAAGTCCCGCAAATCCAAGTATCTCGCCCGCGCTCACATGAAAGCTGATGTCCTCGAGCACCCCCTTGCGGTTTAATCCCTTTACCTCAAGCACTGTCTCTCCCGGTTCAACCTCGGCTTTGGGATATTCGTTCACAAGCTCGCGTCCCACCATGAGGGAAATCAGCTTTTTCCGGTCGACGTCCGCTACCGGAAAGGTATCGATCTGTCTGCCGTCACGCAGTACGGTCGCATTGTCCGCCAGATCAAAAATCTCCTCCAGCCTGTGCGAGATATAGATGATGGTCATCCCCTCCGCTTTAAGCTTGCGGATGATGTCAAACATAATCGTCTGTTCCCGCGTGGTGAGCGTGGCAGACGGCTCGTCCATAATCAGCAGGCTGCAGTTGATGTTGATCGCCTTACAGATTTCAACGATCTGTTTTTTGGCGACGGAAATGTCCTCCACCACAGCGTCCACATCGATATCGATGCCCAGCTCATCCATCATTTCCTGTGCTCTCCTGCGCATCGTGCTCCAGTCCACCAGGCCTTTTTTATAGATCAGATTTCCAAGAAATATATTTTCTGCCACCGTAAGCGTTTCCGAAAGCTTCAATTCCTGATGTACGACGCTGATCCCTTTCATCTGGGATTCATGCGGCGTATTGAAACGCTCCGCTTCCCCGTTTAAAATAACCTGCCCTTCGTCCGCACGGTAGATTCCTGCGAGTATCTTGATCAGCGTCGATTTCCCGGCGCCGTTTTCTCCCACCAGCGCGTGCACCGTTCCACGCTGCACAGCAAAGCTCACATCATCAAGCGCCTTTACGCCGGGAAAGACCTTGGATACGTGTTCCAAAACCAAAATATTATTATCCATACTGTCCGCCTTTCCAAAGAGTATTATTTGTTGCGCTTATTCCTGATTACGTCAATCGCCACCGCGCCAATGAGTACAACGCCTTTTAGGACAAACTGTACGAACGGGTGCACATTGAGCATTGTCATGCCGTTGAAGAACAACGTCAGGAATATGGCTCCAAAGAGCGCCTGTACGATTTTTCCTTTACCGCCTGCAAGGCTTACGCCGCCAATAACGCATGATATGATCGTATCAAACTCGTACAGGTTACCGTTTGTAACAGCCGCCGAATCCAGTCTTGAAAGAAGGATGATGCCGCCGAATGCCGCAATACCGCCGCCCAGCACATAAACGATTGTTTTGTATTTTTTGACGTTAATGCCTGCAAAGTAAGCGGCCTCGTTACTCCCGCCGATCGCATATACATTTCGTCCCATTCGTGTACGCCTGGCTACGAATGAAAATATGACATACAAGGCGATCATAATGATCACGCAAATCGGTATCCCCCATTCTGCGCCGCCTACAAATCCCCTGCCGAAAAACTCAATTTCCTGGGGCATAGACGGTATGGGCGATGCGTTGGTCACGATTCTCGCAAGGCCGGTGCACACCATCTGCATTCCGAGCGTCGCCACAAAGCAGGGTATTTTGCAATAAGCGATCAAAAATCCATTTGTCGCGCCCACCGCGCATCCAAGCGCAAGCGCTGTAATAACGGCAATCCACGGGTTTACCTCGCCAAATTTCATCATCCATGCCGCCACGCAGCTAGTAAAGCACAGGTTTTGTCCAAGCGACAGGTCAAAATCGCCAGTCAGGATGATGAACGCCTGGCCAATCGCAACAATCGCAAGCGCGCTGCTCTGGATAAATATGTTCCTGATGTTGCTATAGGTGAGGAAGTACTCGGATGAAAACGCAAATACTACTCCCAGCACCAGAATTGCGATCACAATGGCATAATTTTTTGTGAACCTGGAAAATCCATTTTTTGCGTTTGATTTAAGCTTTCCTTCTTCTGCGTTGATTGATACTGAATTAAAAATCATTTTCTACCACTCCTTAAACCGTATTTTTGAAACCGTTCCCTCAAAAAAGGCAACACGAAATAAACTTCCTTTCAATACAGGACAAAAAACATTTTAAATTGTTACTTGCTTATTGGATTACTTCCTGAAGAATGATATTATCATGTACATACTCTTTTAACATTTGGATCCCTCCCAAAAGCTGTGCGTTTTCTCCGCAAATACTGTATCTGATTTCGGGTTTGAACAATCCCAGTTGACTAAACTGCCGATCCAGCGCGTTGCAAATGTATTGGTTTTCTTTTGATATGCTTCCCCCCAAAACGATAATTTCCGGATTGATCATCAAATCAACATTGATCGCGAGCATTGCCCACATTTTTATTGTTTCTTCCAATATGATTTCAATATCTTTGTCATGATGCTTTGCCGCTTCTTCCAGCAGCGCGAGTGTAATTTTTTCCTCCCCCCTTTCCTCCATCAGGTTTTTTAATATAGAAGCCTTTCCCTCCGCGAGCGCTGATTGTGCCTTTTCGATCAGCATTTGCAGGCCCGCAAGGTGCTCTACCTGACCTTTTCCGCTGATATATTCCTCCATGCTGCGCGTTCCAAGGGACGCTGTCTGTCCAATCTCGCCCGCATAGTTTTTATTTCCCGTTACAAGCTTGTTATTTACAATCACCCCCATACCGATTCCCATGGAAGACGTCAGCATGATGTATACAAGATTTTCCACAAACGGATAAACCTCCGCTTTTTCGCCCACCGCTGAAAGCCATGATACATTGTTTGCAATCACGGGCACGCCCAGAATGCGTTCCGCATAATCGATCAGCTTTGTATCGCTGAGCATACAGACGTCGGGTATGGTATGGATAGTCCTTTGGTTCTTGTTGATTACGCCGGGTACTGCAAAACCCGCCGCCAGAATTCCCTTGTTTCTCTGGTTCCTGTCCCGGAGCAGCTCGTTTTTGATGTTTTCGAGTATCACAAGCAGCTGCTCGAGCGTTCCCTGCGGATCGTACTTCACACTGTACCGCCCGAGGACTGTTCCGTTGAGGTTCGCGATATACCCATAAACCACCATAGGCGTAATGTTGTAATGCAGCAGATATCCGTATTCACCATTGAAGCAAAACAGCTCCGGGCTCCTGCCCTTTCCTGTTTTTTCCTTTCCAATATAACGGATGAGATCCTTTTCCTGCAGGCTTTTAAAAATCCGGCTGACCGTAGCCGGGCTCAGCTTTGTTTTTGCCGTTACGTCAATCGCTGATATTTCCCTGCTGCCAATCAGGGCGTTGAGTACCTGAAGCTGGTTACGGTCTTTATCTGAGAGGCCTGCTCTGTTCATATTCATGCTTATTCCCCGCTGTTTTCAACTGCTGTTTTGATGCCGGCATAAAGGCCGGTTTCATAGAAAGCGATCCATAATTGAAAACTATACTTTTTCGCTCATGGAAAAAAGCACAAAAAAAACGCCCAAACGGGCGCTGTGGGCGTAATAATAAAACGAACGAAAAAGTATTCTTTTTTGGTCGCCTTTGACTGTAAAAATTTTAAATGTTTTTTGCTTTGTAATACAATTATGTTTTTCCCTGATTGTGATTTTATCATAACGCTTCGCTTTTCATTTGTCAATAATTATTTTCTCTTTGAAAATAATATTTTTTATACGATGTAATGCGTTCCTTTTTTCGCTGTATAAAAGGATTCATCCAAAGCCGCGCCTTACTTTTTCCATTGAAACAATGTCATGAAATCTATTTTTATTCTCCTCCGCGCTCCATAAGCGCTCCACACCGTCCTGTCAAAAAACAGTCTCCTGCGCGCTGAAATCTTTATACAACTTTAATAAAGTTTCGTTTGAACCGGGTGCGATTGGGCGTATAATAATATCACAAAGGATGAAAAGAGGGATCAAAATGGATATTGCGCGTTCCAAAAAGATAAAAGGCTTCGTGCTCGACGGACTGTTGTTTTTCCTGGGCAGCCTGATTTACGCCCTTGCAATCAACACATTCACAGCGCCCAACAACATCGCTCCAGGTGGGCTTACCGGCGTTGCGACAATGCTTAATTATGTATTTGGCCTGCCAATCGGTACCATGATCCTCGTGACCAATATTCCGCTTTTTATCCTTGGCTTCCTGTATTTTGGCTGGAAGTTCATCATCAAGACAATCATCGCTACGGCCCTGTCCTCTGTGGTGATCGATATTACATCAGGAATCTTCCCACAGTATCACGGCGAACCGCTCATTACGGTCGTATTCGGCGGCCTGCTTTCCGGCGTGGGGCTCGCGCTCATATTGGTACGCGGCGGCACCTCCGGCGGCACCGAGCTTGCGGCAAACCTCATCGCAATCAAATTTCCCCACATATCCATCGGCAAGCTGATCCTTGTGCTGGATGTGATCGTCGTACTGGTCTCCGCATGGGTTTACCAGGATTTTGAAAGCCCGCTTTACGCTATGATTGTGATCTTCATCACTTCGTGGGTAATCGACGCGATTTTATATGGCACCAGCATTGGCACCGGGAAAATGATGTTTATTGTTTCCCCCAAAAATAAGGAAATCGCAGACAGCATACTCAATAAAATGGAGCGCGGTGTGACTGCGCTCAAATCGCGCGGCGGCTACAGCGGCGTGGAGGGCGAGGTTCTTTTGTGCGCGGTGCGCAGGCAGGAGGTTTATAAAATCTACCACCTCATCCACGAGATCGATCCGGACGCATTTATCATCGTTGGCGACGCGGGCGAAATCAGCGGCGAAGGCTTTCGTAAAATCGCCGAAAAACCAATGGCGAAAAAATTTGTCAAAAAGCAGTAAATATTCTTTCCTATCTAAATTTTGTTGCAAATGCAACATCATTTATTTTCTGTTTTGGTATGATAATTATAACAAAACAAAGAACGAGGTAATGGTATGAAACGGAAAATTATAACGATAGATGAAGAAAAATGCAACGGCTGCGGTTTGTGCGTATCCGCCTGCCAGGAAGGGGCGATTGGCCTTGTGGATGGAAAGGCAAAGCTGCTGCGCGACGATTATTGCGACGGACTTGGAAACTGCCTGCCCGTTTGCCCCACAGATGCGATCACCTTCGAGCAGCGTGAAGCCGCTGCCTTTGACGAAGAAGCGGTAAAGAAAAATATGCAGGCAGCGCAATCACAGAAGGCGCCGCTGCCCTGCGGGTGTCCGGGCTCCAATTCCAAGGTCATCGAGCGCAGCGCACCGGCAAAAACCCCGGCAGCGCCCGCAGCTTCTGCCGAAATGGATTCCCAGCTTTCGCAGTGGCCGGTGCAGATCAAACTGGTTCCGGTAAACGCGCCGTACTTTAATGGGGCCCACCTGCTGATTGCGGCAGACTGCACGGCGTTTTCCTACGGGAATTTCCACAACGATTTTATCCGCGGAAAAATTACGCTCATCGGCTGCCCCAAGCTTGACGACGTGGATTACGCGGAAAAGCTGACGCAAATCCTGAAAGAAAACGACATCAAAAGCGTCACAGTGGTACGGATGTCGGTCCCATGCTGCGGAGGCATACAGAAGGCGGTCACAGACGCGCTGCGCGCTTCCGGCAAGATGATCCCGTGGAGCGTTACCGTCATAGATACGGATGGCAGCATCATCGAACAGTAAGTAATGCAGGACGGATGTCAAATTAGTTTGACATCCGTCTTTTTTGTGCCTATCATGTTATATATACAAAAAAGGGAGAATTGGTAAATGAGATGTGAATGTGCGCAGTGCGGAGTTTATATGGTACATGCAGAGGACCTTACCCTGGGCTGTGTCTGCCCAAACTGCAAGTCGCGCTGTACGGCGTGCCTTGGTACAAACAGCGTCATGAGCCGCGAAGAAATCAGAGCGCTCAAAGACGATCCGCGGTTTGCCTCCTTCACTGGAGACGAAGACGAATTTTACAGCAAATAAGTAAAACACAGCGCATGACGCGCGTGCAATAAAGGCCCTTTCTGCGCAGTGGCGGAAAAATCTGCCACATGCGCCCCAATCACACGAAAAGGAGAGAGTGTAATCATGATCATCAATTCCAAAACTGCCGAGGAAACCGCTATCCTTGCCGTAGCACAAAAGATGTGCGCAGCGGCAAGGACCGCCCCCAAAACACGCGGACTTGATTTTATCCAGACCTGTATCCTGACCGGCACGGAAAAAGACGCGCTTGCAGATGAAATGGACCGTCTTGCACCCATTCTCGATTATCCGTTCCTGAAACGCGACGCGGGCAATGTCCGCGACAGCCACGCGATTGTGCTCATTGGTACAACCTACCAGCAGCGCGGGCTGAATGAAGGCTGCCAGTACTGTAACCACAAAAATTGTGCGGAATGCGCACAGCAAAACGGCGTATGCGCGTACGATAATATCGATCTTGGGATTGCTGCCGGTTCCGCCGCAGGCGTTGCCGCCGACGCGCGTATCGATAACCGTATTATTTTTTCAGCGGGAAGGGCCGCCCTTTCCCTGAAGCTTATGGGCGACAGAGTCAAAGTCATTTTGGGCATTCCGCTTTCCGCGACAGGAAAATCGCCTTATTTTGACCGTAAACCCCAAACATAAAAAATTCCCGGGTGAAATCAAAAAGCCAATGGAAATCTCCATTGGCTTTTTTGCCGGACGTCTGAGCTTTTAGCCGCCTAAGTGTGCTTTCCCATCCTGTCGAGGGGAAAGGGCGGCTGCGCCAGCGGTTTTACCGCGATTGACATCAGTAAGGTGGGATTATCGTCCGCAGCTATCCTGTTTGAGCTGAGTGCACCGCATGTCCTGCAGCGATGGATCAGCGCCCATTCGCCATTTTTACGTACCCAGACGCCGATTGCCTCCATCACCCCATGGCACAGCGAAGCCCTGTCTCCCGGTTCGTTATCCACATGGATACTGGACAAGCAGTTTGGGCAATGGTTGCGGTGTCCGCTGCCCGCGCCTTCAGCAGCGACATGCGTCCCGCACACCTTGCAGGTAAATGTTTCCATACAGGGCGTGTGGCGGTAATCCGTTTTTTGGGCCTGCCTTACAATTTGGGCGATTTCTTTATACCGCTGTTTTTTCTGCTTCAGATACGCTTCTTTATCATCGGAATACCTGGCCTCAGCTTTCAGCGCAACATAGCTCTCCCATCGTTTCAGGGACAGCTCTCCCTTTGCAATCGCCGCCTTGACCGCGCAGCCCGGCTCGCTCTGGTGGCCGCAATCGGCAAATTTGCAACTGCCGAGGTACTGCTCCACATCTGCAAACGCCTCGTCAAGCCCTGCCCTCACATCCCACATGCCAAGCTCGCGCATACCGGGCGTATCGATCACCATCACGCCGCTTTCCAGCATAAAAAGCTGACGGGCAGTGGTGGTGTGACGGCCCCTGCCGTCGCTCTTCCTGATATCATTTACCGCCATAACCTTTTTACCTGAAAGCCTGTTTAGCAGGCTTGACTTTCCCACCCCCGACGAGCCGAGAAGCACAATCGTTTTGCGCGGCTTCAGGTAGTCCGCCAACGCATCGAAGCCAAAGCCCGTTTTCGTACTGACTGCAAACGCATCCACCCCCGCGGCTACCCTCTGAACGGCGCGCAGGTAGCTGCTGTGGTCTTCCGCCAAATCTGCCTTGGTCAACAGGATGACAGGGATTGCGTTTGATTGCCGGGATAGCGTCAAATACCGCTCCAAACGTTTTGGATTAAAATCATGGTTTAGGGACTGCATGATAAAAACATAGTCAAAGTTAGCGGCGACCGCCTGTTCGCCACGCCCGGGCGTAGGATCCCTGCGGGAAAAATATGTCCTGCGGGGTAACGTGCCGATAATCCGGCTGTCTCCGTCCGGCACATAGTCGATCTGTACAAAATCCCCCACTGTGGGGAAGCTCTCCCTGCCTTTTCCATAATAAACGCTTGCTTTCAGCCTTCCATAGAGCTCTCCGTGCCCGCATATGAGGGCATACCGCTCCTTATAGACGGCAGTTACTCTTGCCGGAATCCCTTTGATCGGTTCCTGCAGCATATTTGGCGTCAGACCGTAGTCTGTTAAATTCATCATTTGGAATCTCCTTGTTGATTCAGTGAAAATTGAAAACGGGCATAAAAATACCGCAGGAAGCAGCCTTTTTTTGTGGCTCAAACTGCGGTTTTTCCATAAAAATAACACACCCCGCGGTGTGCTACAACAGACAGTTATAGTATTCACAAAAGGTTACCTTGTACGGCATGGCAAACCGGGGATAATTGCTCCCGCGCTTACGCAGCCCATATTCAATTTTAGAAAACAGCCTCCACATAGATGGCCGACATCAACATACAACTCCTTTTGTTCCGCATTCTGCGGAATAATTTTTTATATCATAACATATGAATTTATAAAAAGCAATTAAAAAATAAAGAGGCTGCCGCGAAACCATAAATTGCGGCAGCCCCTTTTTGCATCTTTACCCGTTATCCTGCGCTCTGTTCCCGCCTCCCTGTCCTGCATGGATCAGACTGCGCTTCTCCCACCTCCTGCTTTTAAAATAGAGGAAGCCTGCTATGGCGGGCAGCACCGGCGCCGCCATTTCCACAACGTAAATTCCAAGGAACCCGTAGCCAAAGGTCACTCCCACCAAATAACTCAGCACAATACGCGTCACAACGCAGTCGATCATTGAGTTCATGAGCGCGAAGCCGGCTGCGCTGATTCCTGTGGCAAAGGAATTACAGGTATACATCACCGCATATGCAGCGCAGTTGAGCGAGCAGCAAATCCTCAGGTACAGCACACCCTCCCGCACGACCTCTGCGTCTGTGTTAAACAGCATAATTACCTGCTGTGCAAACAGCTGGAATATGGCAATCATCACAAGCGAAACAAGTACGCTGATCAATAGTCCCGCACGCACGACCTTCTTCACGCGCGGAATATCTCCTGCGCCCATGTTCTGTCCCGCCATCGTAGTCACAGCCTGTCCAACCGCCCAGCAGGGCATTGCCGCAAAGGTGTTCACCTTAAGCCCAATGCCCGAGGCGGCGGCAACCGCAACGCCAAAGCCGTTCAGCATCCCCGTTACGATCAGGTACGACAGGTTCACAACCGCCATCTGCGCGGCGGACGGCAATCCAACACGCAGAATCAGCTTTGCCTTATTCCTCTTAATCACAAGGCTCTTCCACCTGAAATCGAAAACCGTGGTCTTTCTCCATAAGTAAAGGATCGCGATGACAAACGACACCGCCTGTGATATAACTGTGGCAACCGCCGCGCCCTTTGTACCCATGCCGTAACGTCCGATCAGCACAATATCCAGCACTACGTTGACGCATGTTGCAATCATCACAAAATAGAGCGGATTTTTGGAATCCCCAAGTCCGCGCAACACCGCGCACACAGCGTTATAGCCGAATACAAAAATGATGCCGCCGCAGATAATGTGCATATAGTCGCATGCGTATTGCATTGCTTCGCCCGGCACGCGCATCAGTTCAAAAACCGGCCTGTAGAGGAGGTATCCACATATTGTAAGCGCTATGGAACAAATCATCGTCAGCGAAAAAAGCGTTCCAACCGACTCTCTTAGCGCCGCCGCGTCCCCCGCGCCCTTGTACTGCGCGACAAGCACCGTTCCCCCCATCGCAACTCCCGTGCACAATGCCGTCAGGATAAAGCTGATCATGGAGGCGTTGCTGATTGCCGCAAGTCCGGCGCTCCCCACGAACTGCCCTACCGCAATCATATCCACAATGCCATAGAACTGTTGCAGCAGGTTCGCAAAAAATACCGGCATGCCAAATGCCACGAGGCCTTTTGTCACGTTCCCCGTCAATAAATTATAAGTTTGTGTTTTCATTGTTGTTTTCCTTTTTTTGTCCATCAAAAAACCGCGGACAAAACATTGTCCGCGGCCTGGTTTTTTGACGCACAACGGAAAACAGGAACAGGAAAACACGCGGGAACCCCGCCGGAATTCTATCCCATATTAACCGATGACTCAGGCAAAAAACGCCCTATTAGGCTCCGTACAATGTCTCATCCAATCCATTTGTGCGGAGCTTGTCCTGATGCAAAGCTTATCAAACATTTCTGCTGTCCCTCTCGTTTCTGTAAGTTCCATTATAAGAACCCAAAGCATAATTGTCAAATTAAGCCTGTGCCCGGGCGAGCGTCATTTTTCCTTCCTTTTCATCTTTTTTGATCCATCCGTTCAGCTTCTTCATTTCAAATACCACAAAGACCGCCACAATGAGCGCCGATCCGATATCTGCTATCGGCCCTGCATACAAAGCGCCGTCCAGTCCAAAAAACATTGGCAAAATCAGCATCATCGGTATCAACAGCAAAAGCTGGCGAAGCATGGAAAGCACCGTCGCCTTGAGCGGCTGGCCTGTCGCCTGGAAATAGCTCGTTGCCACAATCTGGAAACCCGCGCAAAAAATCCCCCCAAGGAATATCCGCAGGCACTTTACCGCAAACGCTGAGAAATTCGCGTCCGAATCGCCAAACAGGCTGATAATCTGCCCGGGGAATAGCTGGCACAGGAGCCACGCAACCGCCACCACCGCAGTCGATATCCACGCAGCCATCACAAAGGTTTTTTTGATGCGTTTGGGTTGCTTTGCCCCTTGGTTGAACCCAAGGATAGGCTGCGCGCCGATGCCGATACCAATACAGGCTGAAGCCAGTATCATCGCGATTTTAAGCACGATTCCCATCGCCGAAAGAGCCGTATCGCCTCCCACCGCCGTTTGGTTTCCATAGTAAACAAGAACGTTGTTCATAACGATTTGCATCACGCATCCAACCAGCTGCGTTACAAACGAAGAAATTCCAAGCAGGCACGTCATCTTGCACACGCGCCCGGATAGCCTCATGTACTTTTTGTGAAAGCCCATTGTCTTTCCGCCCCTTGCAAAATAGACGGACAGGATAATCGTCGATATCAGCTGCGATGTAACCGTCGCGATTGCAGCGCCTGTAACGCCCCAATGGAATACAAATATATAGATCGGATCCAGAATCGAATTCAAAACCGCGCCGATCAGGATACTGTACATCGAAAGATTTGGGCTGCCGTCCGTACGCGCCATATTGGAAAGCGCGATACTGATAATGCTAAACGGTGAACCGATCAGTATTACCGTGGCGTAATCCTTTGCGTAAGGCATCGTCGCATCGCTTGCGCCAAACATTGTAAGCAGCGGCGTTAAAAAGACAAGTCCCAGCGTTACCACAAGCGCACTCGCGATAAAACATAATATCAGGACATTATTGAGAGTCCTTTGCGCCTCCTCTTCCTTCTTTTCCCCAAGCTTGAGTGCCGCAAACGCGCTGCCGCCCGTACCAATCAGCGTAGCGACCGCCACCATGATGGTCATGATCGGAAAGGATATGGTAGTTGCCGCATTGCCAAGATATCCGACTCCCTGCCCGATAAAAATCTGGTCCACAATATTGTAGATCGAATTTACAAGACATGAAATGATTGCCGGAAGCGCAAAACTGCGCAACAGTTTCCCTATAGGCTTATATCCAAGCGGATTTTCCTTTTCAGGCGCCTGTGTTGTCATGGTTGCTTCTGTCATTGTTGTCCTCCTTTATAGAATTAGAAATATATTCATAAGCATTTTTTGCCATATGATCCATAATGTGTTCCGTCATTTGCGCTTGCTCGGCAGACATTCCGCTTTTCAGGATATGATTCCATTTTTCCACAGCGGCGTAAACCTTTTCCATTACATCCTCCGCTTTTTGCGTGGTGTAAAAACGGTTGACGCGGTGGTCAATGTCGTCCGTTTCCCGTGTAATATATCCCCGCTCTTCCAGCCTCTGCAGCGCGCGCGTTGCCGTCGCCTTGTCAAAATGCCCTTTTTTTGCAAGCTCCTGCGCGCTCACTCCCGGTTCCTCGTAAATACGGCCAAGAAAAAAGTATTGCCCCCCGCCAATCTGGAATGTACCCAGCTCCTGGTCATAAAACTGCAGGCTGAAACGGTTGATCATCGAAGCATATTTACTCAAAGAAAAGCGTTTTTCCAATGTGTCCCCCTTCGTCGTCCCGGAGCGATATTTTCCTGAATAGCTTTCCGGACGCAGACATAAAAAACAGTTGCGCACGCAACCTTTATAGTAATTATACTCATAATTGATTGCGCACGCAACTATTTTTTGCGAAAAACAACCCCCGGAGATATTCCTCCGGGGGTTGTTTCAGAAAAAATCGGTGTATTGATTTCCAGTTTTATCGTATATTGGGGAGATACTTTAATGAGCTACTTTAAAAGGAAACCATATCCCGTCCAAACTCTTTGCAGAGCTTTAATGCCTCTTCATCAGGCTCATTGTGTACAATCAGTCCTTCTGTCTGGAACAGCTTTGCTCCCGCCGCATTCACACGGCGTTCCCATTCGCGCATCCACTCTCCGTCGCCCCAGTCATAAGAGCCGAACAGTGCAATTTTTTTGCCGCCGAGCTTTGGTTCCATATCGGAAAAGAACGGTTCCATATCCCCTTCCTCCAGCACCTCGTCTCCCATCGCCGGGCATCCGAGCGCCACAACATCGTAGCCAAGCGCGTCGTCAACGCTGATCTCCGACACCGTAAACAGCTTGGCATCCGCTCCCGCTCCCTGTGCTCCCTCGAGTACAGCCTGCGCCATTGCTTCCGTATTGCCCGTTCCACTCCAATAGATAATTGCTGCTTTATTCATTTTCTATCCTCCCGTGTTTTTATATGGTCAGGCAGCGGCAAACAACTGTCCCAGCGTATATCCGCTCATCAGTCGCCTGCACACCGCATCCCTGCATTTTGTATAGCGCTCAAACAATGTCCGTGCGCGGTATTCGTCGGAATATACCTTCCAATATCCGTTCAGCTTGTAATTTCTCCCGCCGTACTCCATAAATCCTTCCACGTCCTCCGGCGGATAACCGAGGAAAAGGCCGATTTCGTGGGGAAATCCCTGCGCTTCACAGATTCTTTTTTTCAGATGCGCAATCCGCGCGTCAATTCCACCCTGCGGATAACCCGTCTCGTCCATCAGTCTGTTTACGTCATTTCTTTGCAGGTGTTCCTCCAGGCTCTTTTTCCTGTAGACAAGCAACAATATCCTGCAATCCCGCCCGGACAGTTTTTCAAAAAATATCCCTTTTTGATTCATCTGTGCGTTCCACTGCGAAATGCGCTTTTCGATATCCGGATGTTTTTTCCGGCAGCAGGAAACAAGCCCAGCCGCTTTAATTCCGGCCAACGCAGGCGCGCAATGCCGCGCAATCATTTGTTCCAATGTATCCACAATCGTCACCCTCCGATTAAATTAGCATACGCTAACTCGCTTGGTTTAAGAAAGGCGCCGCGCGCCTTAGTTAGTCATCGCTAACCATGAATAATATATCATATCCTTCTATGCTTGTCAAATCATTCATTTCGTTTTGACCGTTCTGCTTTATTACCAATTCAGGCCTTTGGATATAATAAAAAACTTCGCGTATTTATGCGCGAAGTTTTTATTTCTGATAACCGTATTTGTAAACTTTGTTATCCTTTACCATCACAGCCCGTTCGACGTTTTTGCTGCTTACCAGCTTGTTAAAATCTCTGTCTGTGATGTTTTTTGAAAGCTTTTTCTCTTTCATTTTCATCACTCTCCTTTTTCGTATGTATTAATATAAACCACATTTGGAGAGTTTAAACACCATGCCCCGTTTATTTGTTTTGCAGCGCGATTTCCAGCCTTTGCATAGCCTGTTCCAGCACTGCCTTAGGGCAGGCGATGTTAACGCGTTCAAAGCCCTTTCCATCCTCGCCAAAAATATAGCCTTCGTCAAAGAAAAGCTGCGCTTCCTGCGTCATAATCCGTTCCAGCTCGCGATGGTCAATTCCATATTCCCTCAGGTCGAGCCACATCAGATAGGTCCCCTCAAGCCGGCTTACCTTGATTTTTGGAAGGCGCTGCGCGATAAAGTCCTCAACAAAGCGCCTGTTTTCGTCGAGCACAGACAGCAATTCCTCAAGCCAGCCTTCGCAGCTTCGATATGCGATTTCGCACGCCTGATAACCAAGCGCGTTAAGCTCGATCATGCCGCACCCATACTTTGCGCGCGCAAATTTTCTGCGCAATTCCTTATTTTTAATTACAATGTTGGAAACCTGCATCCCCGCAAGGTTAAACGTTTTGCTGGGAGCCGTGCATATCACGGCGTTATCGGCAAAACCCTCCCTTACGTTTGGAAAAACGGTATGTGTAAAGCCCGGCATGATAAGGTCGTTATGTATTTCGTCCACAACTGCGAGCACACCGTTTTGTTCACAGATTTCGCCCACACGCAAAAGCTCTTCCTTTGTCCACACACGTCCAACAGGATTATGCGGGCTGCACAGAATCAGCATCTTTGTGTTTTCATCCCGCGCCTTTCGCTCAAGGTCGTCAAAATCAATCTCATAATATCCGTCATTATTGATGAGCGCATTTTTTTGCAGCTTGCGACCGCTTTGCTCCACCACCATATAAAATGGATAATATACCGGCGTCATAATGATTACTCCGTCGCCCGGCTGCGTAAACGTCTGCACGCTGAGGCCCAGCGCAAATACGATACCCGGCGTTGTCACAATCCATTCCTTTTCGATCTTCCAGCCGTGCCTGCGCGCCATCCACATGGAAACCGCTTCATAATAGGAATCCGTAGCCTGCGTATAGCCCACGTTCATACTGTCAAGGTACGCTTTTAATCCTTGCACGATTTCCGGCGCGGTTTTAAACTCCATATCCGCGACCGAGAGCGGCACGATACCCTTCCCTACGGCGGGGTTGGCTTTTTTCATCTCGTTCCACTTCACGCTTCCGCTTTCCAGCTTATCGATATGCGTTTCAAAATCATTTTTCATGGCCTGTTCTCCAAAATCCCCCTGCGCCAGCCCACGTACAAACGCTGTATCCGCAGGTAAAAAATCATATTCCGGCAACGAGCTTCCCGCCGCCCATTTTGCATCCGCATGGACGTTTAGCGTCATTGTCCCCCCGGTGATGCGCGCCCGGTAAAACGCAAGCTTCACCGAAAACGTATCATATTCATGCTCGACGCGCGCCAAAAGCATACTGGGTTCCACAGCAACGCCAAGCTCTTCCATAAGCTCCCGCGCCAGGCATTCGCGTTCTGTCTCGCCCTGCTCGAGCTTTCCGCCCGGAAATTCCCACCGGCCCGCGCTGCCGTCCCTGTTCTTTCTGCGGCAGATGAGTATTCTTCCCTGTTCTTCAATTACCGCGGCAACCACACGCAGGCTTTTTTTAATCATTGAGTCCCTCAAACTGCATATTGTAATATCTGGCATAGGTGCCGCCTTTCCTGATCAGCTCCTCATGCGTCCCGCGCTCCTGTATTCCATCCGTTCCCATTACAATAATCTCATCCGCATTGCGGATGGTTGAAAGCCTGTGCGCAATTACAATCGTCGTGCGGTCTTTGGACAGCTTCTCAAGGGATGCCTGGATATGCCGCTCGCTCTCGTTATCGAGCGCGCTCGTCGCCTCGTCGAGAATCAGTATCTTTGGGTTTTTGAGGAAAACACGCGCAATCGCAATGCGTTGTTTTTGCCCGCCGGACAGCCGCACGCCGCGTTCACCCACATTCGTTTCATAGCCTTCCTCAAGGCTCATAATAAACTCGTGGATGTTCGCACTCTTTGCCGCTTCCACAACCTGCGCGTCCGTCGCCTTGGGTTTGCCATACGCAATGTTGTCGCGTATCGTGCCGCCAAACATATATACATCCTGTTGCACAATACCAATCGTACTGCGCAGGGATTTCAGCGTTACGTCACGCACATCCTGCCCGTCGATCATAACCGAACCGTGCGTCACGTCGTAAAAACGGGGCAGCAGGGAACAAAACGTCGTTTTTCCGCCGCCGGACGGGCCCACAAGCGCCACTGTTTTCCCCGCCTCGATCGACACATTGATATCCTTGAAAACGTGCGTACTGTTGTCATACGAAAAGGACACGTCCCTGTACCTGATATTCCCCTTCACATTTTCAAGCGGCTTCGCATCCTTTTTGTCCTTGATTTCAGGATCTGTCCTGATGACCTCCATAAACCGTTTGAATCCGGCGTATCCTTTTTGGAACTGCTCTGTAAAATTGATCAGTACTTCAATCGGCGCGACAAAAATACCAATATACAGGGCGTAAATAGCAAGATCGGTCACCCGCAGCGTGCCGTTCGCAATGAAAAAACCGCCCGATACAAGCACCGCCGTATACAGCAGGCCGGTAAAAAAGTTGTTACCCGCCTGAAACGTCCCCATGATTTTATAGCTGCTTTTCTTGGAATCCAGAAATTCCAGATTGCTGCGTTCAAATTTCTTACGCTCAATGTCTTCATTGGCAAACGATTTTACGACGCGTATACCCGAAAGACTGTCCTGCACCTGCTTATTGACGTTTGAAATCTTTTTGCGGTTATCCATAAAGATCGCGCGCATCTTTTTATTTTTGCTCAGGCTGAACAGGATCATTACCACTGTCACCGCAAGCAAAATCAAGGTCATTGGCACGTTGATCATCATCAGCAGGACAAACGAACCGATAATTTTGAGCGCGGAGATAAACACGTTTTCCGGGCCGTGGTGCGCAAGCTCCGAGATATCGAACAAATCCGAAACGATACGCGACATCATATCGCCCGTATTGTTTTTATCATAATAGGAAAACGACAGCCTCTGCATCTGGTCAAACAGGTCCTGACGCATATCGCTCTCCATGCGCGCGCCCATCACATGGCCCCATGTCGTGATAAAATACTGGCAGCCATACCGGATCACATACATTGCAATCAGGGCCACCGCAACAATCCACAGGCTGCGGATGATCACGTCTGCATTTTGCGTATACAGGCCGTCCGTCAAAAAATTCAGGATTTGCGGAAACGCAAGGTCCACGACGGAAACCACGAGCGCGCAAAACATATCAAAATAAAAAAGACCGCGGTACGGTTTATAATAACCGACAAAACTTTTAAAAATAGACATTCTCTCTTCCCTCAGTCACTTATTATACTATCCAATTATTGATACCGCAAATAAAACGTATGGAAACCCTTTTGCGCGCATTCTAAATATGCAGGCCATGACACGCCGTAAAATCGGACAGTATGGCGCGCTTTCCTCTTCGTTTTTGTTTCCGTTATTTTTGAATATTCCGTTTAGGCCATTTTCTTTGCGTGTATATTATAGCGGAGCCAATAAAGAAGTACAGCAATTAATATAGTTAAAATTCTTTATTAGCGGAGCATACAGCCTGTATTATTATGTCGTTTTTTTCATGAAATGGCTGTAAAACCACAAAGCAGTGAAGCAAAAGGCGGTGTAAGAATGATTACGTGCACAACAATCAAGCGCGAGGAAATCGGAATGCTTTCAGAATGGCTGATGAGCAAGAATGCGCAGGAATTTTTGGCGTATGACGCGCAGATGTCTCTCGCGGGCCAGTTCAAGTGGTTTGAGCATATGAAAACTGAGGAATTTCCTACGCACTGGATCATTCGCAGGGACGACGTGCCGATTGGCCTTCTTGCTGTAATCGACATCAACCTCGAAAACAAGCGCTGCGCTTGGAGCTACTATATGCACGATCCCGCCGACGATACGGACGAAATGTCCTCGCTGCTCGAGCGCAGCATCTATCATCACGTGTTTTATGAGCTTGGCTTTAACAAGGTCACGTTCGCGGCGTTCACAGATAACAGCTGCGCCATCAACCGCCGTTCACGCAGCGGCTGCGCACAGGAAGGCGTGCTCATCGACCACGTGTTATGCGGGGGAAATTTTTATGACGTATCCCTGCAATGTATGACGGCTGCGATGTGGCGCAAAGCATGTCCGGATCAGCAATGTGAAATTATCAAACTCAGATAAATTCCTCTTTTCCCCTTTGCAGCGGTTTCACACAACGCAGGTTATGCCAAACGTTTGATAAACCGCTTGCATATGCAATTTATACCAAAAGCTTGTTACCAACCTTTTGACAAATTGCTGTAAAAAGGCGTTTCCCCCGCACAGGAAACGCCTTTTTTACGTTTGTCGTTTATGTATCCATTATTACTTCGCATCTTCCGTGCGAATCTGTATCCGCCGGATTTTACCGCTCACTGTTTTGGGCAGCTCTTCCACAAATTCCACCACGCGCGGATACTTATATGGCGCGGTTACGTTTTTCACATGCGTCTGAAGCTCCTTTTTGAGCTCATCACATGCCTCAAAACCACGCGCAAGCACAACCGTCGCCTTTACCACCTGTCCCCGCACAGGATCCGGAACGGCGGTCACCGCGCATTCCAGCACAGATGGATGTGTCAGCAGTGCGCTTTCCACCTCAAACGGCCCAATACGGTATCCCGAGCATTTAATGACGTCGTCATTTCTTCCCACAAACCAGAAATACCCTTCCGCATCGCGCCACGCCGTATCGCCGGTGTTGTAAACGCCGTCTTTCCAGCAGCGGTCTGTCGCTTCCTTGTCCTTATAATATTTTTTGAACAATCCTGTAGGATGCTTTTTGTCGGTGTTCTTTACTACGATAGAACCAACGATGCCGTCCTCGCAGGAGTTTCCATCCTCATCCACAATGTCCACGTCATAAAGAGGGGACGGTTTGCCGGTAGAACCCGGCTTGATTGGATCCCATCCAAAGTTTGCGATCAGCACGCTCGTCTCCGACTGTCCAAATCCCTCCGTAACAGATAAACCCGTCGCCTCCAAAAAGCGGTTATATACCTCAGGATTCAGCGGCTCACCCGCAATACCCGCATGCTTGATTGTAGAAAAATCGCATTTGCTCATGTCTTCCTTGATCAAAAACCGATAGATCGTGGGCGGCGCGCAAAAGGTTGTAAGCTTCAGCCTGTTGATTGTATCCAGCATTTTAGAAGGTGTAAATTTCTCAGTATCGTACGCCACGATGACCGCACCGCAAATCCATTGTCCATATATTTTGCCCCAGCCAAACTTTGCCCAGCCGGAATCCGATACCGTGAGGTGCAATCCACCGTCCTCCACCTTCTGCCAGTATTTCGCGGTGACAATGTGTCCCAGCGGATATGTAAAATCATGCAGGATCATCTTGGGCATTCCCGTCGTACCCGACGAAAAATAGATCAGCATGGGTTCTTCATTTTCATTGCGGTATTCGCGCGTCCACGTCTCGCCTGCCTGCTCCAGTTCTTTGCGCAGGTCAAAGGCCCACTCCGGGATTTTCTCTCCCACAACGCCCACGCTTTGAAGCGTTGGGCATTCGCCAAGGGACTCCCCAATATGCCTGAGCATTTCGTCGTCGTCCACCGCGCAGATCATTTTGACCTCCGCAGCGTTACAGCGGTAAATGATATCCTTGGGCGTAAGCTGGAACGTAGCCGGAATACAGATCGCACCAAGCTTGTGCAGCCCCACCATCATAAACCAGACCTCCGGGCGCTGCCTGAGCATCAGCATGACGGCATCGCCCTTCCTGATCCCCATATTTTTGAGCATATTCGCCGCTTTATCGCTCATGCGTTTGATGTCGCCGAACGTAAACCTCTTTTCATTTGCATCGTCGTCACACCAGACGAGCGCAGGCTTATTTTCGTCCTGCCGTGCCCACTCGTCCACAATATCGTATCCAAAATTAAAATGCTCCGGAATATTCAACTTATAGTTTTGTTTAAAATCCTCGTAGCTGTCGTATTCAATCCGATCCAAAAACCTGTTTAACATCAGTCTGCCCCGCCCTTATTCGTTGATTATGGTCAAAAACTTTGCCTGTCCTCCCACCGCGCGCTGCCCGTGTGGCAGAGCCGGATTGAAGTAAATGCTGTCGCCCTTGTTCAGGATAAACTCCCTGCCTTCGATGACGACTTTAATACTGCCTTCCAGAACGTAGTTAAACTCCTGTCCGCCATGCGTCACCAGCTCGGCCTCCTCGTTGGGCGAAAGCGTAACGATCATCGGCTCCATGTCGCGATGCTTGTAATTGAAGGCAAGCGATGTAAAGGCATACCCGGGATACCGTTCCACACTCACACCGTTTCCACCCCGCACGATGGTGTATTCATCCATTCTGGGCGCTTCTCCGGTCAGCAGCTCTGTCGGATCTACTCTGAGCTCCGCCGCTACGCCGTAAAGCACGCCAATCGGAATATCGTCCTGCGCCGATTCATAGCGTTTATACTCCTCTATATCCACGCCAATCTTCTGTGCAAGCGCCTCCTGCGGAACATCCAGTATTTCGCGCAGCTCACGTATCCGCGCAGCAATTTGTATCACCTGATTATTCATTGCTTCACCCCTCATTTTGTCGCGTTTTGACCGCGTCCCCTGTTTTGTTTTTCTATCGAAATTAATGCGGCGCCGTTACCCTCTTCAGATAACCGGCCCCGGCGCTATAAAATGCTCTTTCTATTGTATCGGTTCCTTCGTTTGCTGTCAAATAGACGGGCTCCCCACGCTTCGCCGCAGGACTGCAACGGAAAAGGGCCGTGCAGAATCTCTGCGCGGCCCTTCCTGTTCATGTGCGTTGCCTTACTTCGTTTCGCCTGCTTTGCGCTTTTTGACCAGCGCAGCGGCTAGCACGGCAGCAGAGCACATTGCCCCCAGTACCAGCAGCCCAATAGGCGTTTCATCTCCTGTTTTAGGAGATTTCTTTGTACTCACATCGTTATTTACATCGAAATCCACTTTTGCATAGCCATCTGTGAATCCTGCAACCAGCGTATGCGTTCCATTTTCAAGCCTGTCAAGCAGGGATTTGTGTAACTTAATGATCGTACTTCCCTCGCGCACCGTGTAGTCGATCCCGCGCGTCAGCAATTCATTGTCAAGCCATACGTTCTCAAATTGATCCAGCGGCGCGTCGAACCGGAATTCAAGAAATGCGGTTCCTTTATATGCGGTCTGCCCGTTTCCATCCAGAATGGGGTATTGCGTGCCGCTCATATTTGGCGCGGCCTGCCCTACCGTGACAGGAACCGTAATTTCTCCAGTAACGCCCGTTCCTTTTACCTCGCCCTTAATTTTCAGGTAGGCTCTCCCCGCTTCCATCCCTACTATCTTATTCGGCGCTACGATACGGGCTACATTTGTTCCTTGCGTTATATTGAAGCTATACTGCACCTCATAGCCGTCCATCACATCGCTTGTCGGGCTTACTGTATAAAATTCGCCTTCCTGCAAATTGATTTCCTGCGTACCGATATCCACGGATAATTTATCCCGCAGGGATATCACATAATTGATACTGAACTCTCCGCTTTTACTTTCCAGCTTTCCATTCTGCGGATTCGCAGAAAGCTGAAACGCGCCGCTTTTGTAAAAGCTGTTGCTTACCATTTCATTTCTTGCATAACCCCTGTCCCACAAAACAATGCTTCCTGTTGGCGGCGTATATGTAGCAGGCAATGTAATCGTCTTGCGGTACAAATTGATGGTTACGCTCTGGTTTCTCGCGTCAAAGTCGCTGACCTTGTCCGGCACCAGGGAAACATCCGTCAGATGGTTTCCCGACAGGTAAAGCTTATCAAGCTTTTGCATATCGGCGATTTCATCAGGCAGGACTGTCAGGTCGTTGTTCCTTGCCGACACCTCATAGCATTGCGGCAGCCGCCCGATGGAAGCAGGCAGGGCGCTAAGCCTGTTGCCGTCCGCCTGCAATACGCGAAGCTCGTCAAACGAACCGATCACATCCGGTAAACTCGTTAGTTTATTATCGTTTATATTGAGCGAAAACAGCTTTGTCAGTTTACCCAAACCCGCAGGGAGCGAGGTCAGATTATTTTTATCGGCATTAATCATCTCAAGCTGCGGACAGTCGCAAATTTCTTCCGGGAGCGACGTCAGGTTGTTGTCGTAAACCACAAGCTGGCTGAGTTCCTGTAAATTTCCAATTCCTGCGGGGAGCGCAGACAGTTTATTTCCATTCAGGGAAATGGAAGTTACCTTTTGCAGCCTCGTAATGGCGTCAGGAACAGATGTGAGCCGGTTATTTTCCAGATTGATGCTGGTCAGGCTATCCAAATCCCCATATTCCTCCGGCACGGATGTAATTTGGTTATTGCCAAGCATCAAAACCTGCAAATTTTTAAGCGTTCCAATTCCCGGCGAAACAGATGAAATCTGATTGTTATTCAACGCCAGAAATTCAAGGCCTGTCAAATTTCCAATTTCCACCGGCAGTTCTTGCAGGCGGTTATCGGAAAGAACCAGCCGCTTCAGGCCGGGCAGGCTGAATACTACGTCAGGGATGCTCCCAAAGTGGTTTCCCGACAGGTCCAGTTCCTGTAAAGCAGTAAGGCCGCCGATTTCCGGCGGCAGCGAAGAAAGCGCGTTGTTCTGCAAACGCAAATGTTCCAATTTTTTCAGGCTTCCGATTTCCGATGGAATCTCGATATCCGGATTTCCATATTCCTGGAGAAGCTCCAGGTTCGCGAGGTTCTTAATTCCCGTAAGGTTTGATACTTCACTGGATAAATAGAGCTCTGTGATCCCCAAAAGTTCGTCCTGTGTTACGGTAGCGTCTATACTCCCTTTGCTGAGTTTCACTTTGATTATATTTGCAAATTCCGCATCCGGAAAAAGCTCGCTGATTTTTTGCGGCGCGCTTGCAGTCAATTCATTGTTCATGCCCTCATTTAGTTGCATCGCTGAATTCTGTTCCGCCGGCGCAGGCGATAACTCCGCCTGTTCCGATGATGCAGCCGGCTCGGAGGCCTGTGGCTGCGCGTCCCGGCCCGGCTCTGTGGATTCTTCCGGTTGCTTATCCTGCTGCACGGCAGCCTGCGTTTCCTGCGGCTGCGGAGCCTGTGTGCCCTGCGCTTCCTGTAATGTATCGTCCGCCACTTCCTGTGCGTTTCCCGCCATGGAAATTGCCGGAACCAATACGAGGCATACCGCCAATAGCACCGTCAAAAGGCAAACGCCTTTTCTGATCTTGTTTTTCATCATAACCAATCCCCTTTTCCCACTCAAAATAAACCATTGTAATATTTCGAGACCTGTTCATTTGATTGTATCGTGAAAAACAATTTATTTCAATGTATATTAATTTTTTATCACGAAAATAAATATATTTTATACGAAAGGGATTTGAATCTCTGGAACGCTGAGTAATGTTTCGTTACCTTTTTATAAACACTTACCGATAACAAACTCTGCAATCATAAATAGATTATTAAGTATTAGTTATTTTTTTAAAAAAATTGCCCCCATTTATATGCTTTGCGAAGTTAAGTATATAGATACAACAATTTACTTTTTACTTTTACTGTTGCCTTATATTCCAATTCTATATCAGGAGGAGGGAAATAATATGAGAACGAAAATGCCGCTTTTATTGAGTATTCTTTCCATACCAGTATCGTTGGTTATAAAAGCGATTGCTTTTTATAATGGATTATTATTTGATGGAATGTTTTTAGCGGTGGTAATCACCTTAAACGCAATAGCCATTGTTTTATCCAATGGTTCAAAATAGCAATAAAGGGGGGAGGAATTTCTATGTTTATATAATATGTGGTTGATTGTGTTTTAGTACTCGCTACCAAAAGGGAGGAAATAAATCATGAAAAAATCATTGGTTGCTATCTTAGCTATTTGCATGATGGTCGTTGGTTTAAATGTCACTGGATTTGCAGAAGAATTTCCAGATGACGAAACCACTATGTATGTAAACGAAGAAGGAATTTTAATGATTGAACCTCAATCACAGGAAGAGTACGATACAATAGTCGCTCAAATCGAAAACAATAATAAAACTGTAGATGAATTATAGGAAGCTGCAGTAGCACAAGCTCATGCAGAAAACTCTCCAATTATAGTTGACGATGATACTCCCCAGATCACGCCGCGTGTTTATGCAAATGTAGGTATTGACAAATCATATATGACACCTTGCGGAGTTTTTGCACGTATAAGATTCGGCGCCACAATAAATCGCGAAAAAGCACCCGGGGGGTATCTCATGGCAAATAAGGTATATAGTATTAATGCCAGTGCACAAGATAGCGGTACAAGCGTTGCAACAAATCATAAAAAATATACTATTCTAGACTCAGGTAGAACCATTGCCTGTAATTTCAGTATGACGCTTGGTGTCAAGCAATTTGGCGGTGGTTTTGCATATTACGATAGAGCAGCGTATGTTGAAATTGGGGCTAGTGGAAAAGGCGGATATGTAAGAATGTAATTGTAATATCTTAACATAAACACATTGAGAATGCAGGATATACCAAGGCCATACCTTTACAGGTATGGCCTTGGTATATCCAGAAAATAACGTCTTTTCTGATCCTGTTTTTCATCATAACCAATCCCCTTTTCCCACTCAAAATAAACCATTGTAATATTTCGAGACCTGTTCATTTGATTATATCCCGAAAAACAATTTATTTTATCTGTTTTTATATTGATAAATGCTTCGAGTTTCAGCTCTTTTTTGCAAGGTACCAAACAGCATATCACGGCCATAAAGCTTGAATGTTAATATGCGTTGCTTGTGGCAACGGGCAGTTTCTCATACAATAGTGGTAGCGATTGAAAGAAAGGCGGTTATACCTGATGTTAAACGAAAACATGAAAGCAATCAGAAAATCAAAAGGACTTTCGCAGGAAGAGCTCGCTATTAAGCTGAATGTGGTGCGGCAAACAGTCTCTAAATGGGAGCAAGGATTGTCAGTACCTGATTCTGATATGCTGATTTCTATATCAGAAGCGCTTGAAACACCAGTAAGTACTTTGCTTGGAGAATCTGTTATTGAAACAAAGGTTAATGACTTAAAAGCTATTTCCGAAAAATTGGAGATTATAAACTTACAGCTTGCACAAAGAAAGATTACACGACGAAAAACGTTTCATTGGCTGCTTATCTCATTGTGTGTTGCCATAGTAATAATTTCTGCGGTCTTAATCGTATTAAATAGCCCTTACTTAGGTTGGGACTATAATGATCCTGAAACCGCCGTTGTCGGAGTCGCTTTTCACGCATTTGAATGGCTGTTTGTCAGATTGGTACCGATTATCCTTATAGGGGCAATCATCGGAATTATCCTGACACGGAAAAAAGTATAAAACCGCTCTATGTTGTGGGTAAAGTTCAGGCTTCAAAAAAGACCGTGCAAAGCCACGGTCTTTCCTTCGCCGTTTGTTTATTCCTTTTCAGCCTCAGCCTTTTTTGACAGCCTCTTTTTATAGAACAAAATCCCCGCAACCGCCACGACTGCAATGATAATTACCAGAACAATATGCGCATAGGTATCGACTGCCGCCGCAATCTTCTCCCACGAGGCCCCCGCCAGCACGCCCAGGTTTACGAGCACCAGGTTCCATAGGAATGTCCCCGCAGTGGTAAACGCTGCAAATTTGCCCGGATTCATCCCTGTCATTCCTGCCGGTATGGATATCAGGCTGCGTACGATTGGAATGAACCGGCAGAAAAACACGGCCTTTCCACCACGCTTTTCAAACCATCCCTGCGCCTTCTCCACGTCATCCGGCTTTAAGCGAAGGATACGTCCTGCCTTGCCGGAAAGCAGGCGTTCCAGGCGTTCCGCATTCAGGATACGTCCAATCAGATAAAGCACAACCGCACCGATGACAGATCCGATTGTCGCCGCGAGCACTACGCCCCATACGTTCATACTCGTATAGGTCGTCATAAACCCTCCAAACGTCAGAATAACTTCCGAGGGGATGGGCGGAAAGATATTTTCAACTGCGATCAGCAGCGCGATTCCAAAATATCCAAATTGGTCCATAAGCGTAATGATCCAATCCATATTCTTCACCTCCACCTCTATTACTACGCCATATTTCTAAATAATCTATAAACGCGTTCTAAAAAAACCAATAAATCCGAACGATCTTCTGCCGCTTTTGTTTTTGAAGGGCTGTTTTCATGGTATGATAAGAACAGAACGGCAAAAAGGGAGCTCTGCAACAGAGCTGTAAGGCTTCTGTGAATTTTGACGACAACGGGGGAAAGTCCTACGATGAAAATAAGTACGGTGGTCAAACAATTTGACGGGAGCGGGCATGTTTTGCGCTGCCCTTTGTGTAAGGGCAATCTTATGCCTGTAAGCACCGGCAGCTTTGTATGTTCAAACGGGCACTGCTTTGACCTTTCATCCAAAGGATACCTGAACCTGATCCCCCATCAAAACCAAAGTAAAATAAAATATGACGGGGCGCTTTTTGAAAGCAGGAGCCTCGTTTTCAATGACGGATTTTATGCGCCCGTTGTTTCGCAGCTGCTTGACGCCCTGCAAAAACACGGACAGGAAAAGTCCCTGCTTACCATGCTCGATGCGGGTAGCGGGGAGGGTTATTATTCGCTTGCGCTCAAAAAAGCCTTGCCGGACGTGGACGTATATGCGGTTGACAACAGCCGGGACGCGGCGCTTCTCGCGGCGCGCAGATCCAGAGAGGTCAAATGGATCGTTGCAGACCTTGCGGAGCTGCCCGTTAAAGACCATTGCGTCGATCTCCTGCTTAACATCCTCACACCCGCCAATTACAATGAATTCATGCGCGTGCTCGCCCCCGGCGGCATACTTTTAAAGATCGTGCCGGGAGACAGCTATCTACAGGAAATCCGCAACTGCATAAAATCTGGATTACACCGCAAAACATATTCCAATCAAAAAGTCCTGGACTATTTTTATGCGCATACGAAGCTTCTGGAACAAAAAAAAATCAGCTACCGGCTGCCTGTAGACAGAAGACAGCTGGAAGCCTTTTTTCGCATGACTCCAATGACGTTTGGCATAGATGCAGGCCCGCTGGATTGCGGGGGCGTCACGCACATCACAATCGACCTCATTCTTCTTGCAGGAACGCATCCCTCAGAATAACGCTATGCCCGGAACCGGTATCCCGATCCCCATACGGTTTCGATGTATTTTTCTTCCCCATTTTCAATTTTCTCACGTATCCGGTTAATGTGCACCGTTACAGTTGCCGTGTCCCCAAGGGACTCCATATCCCAAATCCGGTCAAACAGTTTTTCCTTACTGAATACGATATTCGGATTCTCCGCCAGAAAAATAAGCAGCTCGAATTCCTTATTTTTGAGCGTTACTTCCTCCCCCTGCACAAAAACCCTGCGCGCATCTGCGTCGATCCTGAGCCCTCCTACGGTAATAACCCGTCCGGCCTGCGGCTTTTCCTGCGTTTGCGTCAGCCGTTCAAAACGTGCGATGTGGGCCTTTACCCGCGCGACCAGCTCGGAAGGACTGAAAGGCTTCACCATGTAATCGTCAGCGCCCAGGCCCAATCCGCGAATCTTATCAACATCGTCCCGCCTTGCCGAAACCATGAGCACAGGCGTATCTTTTTCCGTCCGTAGCCGCCGGAGCACCTCAAACCCGTCCATGCCGGGCAGCATCACATCAAGCACAATAAGCGCGTACTCCTGCTTTTTTGCAAACCGCAGGCCTTCATCCCCGCAGGCGGCTGTCTCCACCGCAAATTCGTTCGCTTCGAGGTAATCCCGTTCCAGTTCCGCAATGCTTTTATCGTCCTCTATGATCAATATTTTTTTCATTACGACCTCCCTGTTTCCGGCAGCACGATCGTCACGATCAGCCCAAGCTGCGGGCTGCCCTTGGCAACTACGCGTCCGCCCACGCGTTCGACAATCTGCCTGACGATTGATAATCCAAGCCCGCTTCCCTTTTCCGTGTTGCTGCGCGCGGGATCGGTACGGTAAAAGCTATCGAATATTTTCTCTTCCTCCGTGCTTTCAATCCCAATTCCATTGTCCGCAAACCGAATCACAGCATACGCATCTTCGCTCGTCAGGCTGATTTTTATTTTCAGCTTCACGCCCTGCTTCCGGTATTTTACACTGTTATCCACAAGGTTTGACAGCACGCGGTCAAACTGCAGCCTGTCTATTCCTGCATAAACAGCCCTGTTGCATTCGTTCTCAAAGGACACCTCCGCGCCGTCCTTCTCAAGCTTGATCCGAAGGCCTGCACAATATTCCTTCAGATATGCGCCGAGCTCCACCGCTTCCATGTGAAACGGCTCTTTTTCCATATCGAGCTTGGAATACAAAAACAGGCTTTCCACCATTTGTTCCATGTCGGCCGCCCGGTCGTAAATCGTCTGTAAATAATGCCTCTTTTTTTCAGGCGTATCTGCGATCCCTTCCATCAGGCCGCTGGCATATCCCTTGATCGACGTGATCGGTGTGGAAAGGTCGTGCGAAATTCCCGCTACCATTTTTTTGCGTTGCTGCTCATATTTGCGCTGCATAACCATGGACTCCCGCAGACGCAGGCGCATTTCGTCAAATTCCTCGCAAACCTGTCCAAGCTCGTCGTTTGAAACGTATCCGACAGGACTGTCAAGGTTTCCATTACGCACCTGCACGGTTGCGACGGAAAGCCTGCCAAGCGGTATGAGGATGCTGCCGGAGAGCTTTTTTGACAGCCATATCCCCGTAATTACGATGATCACAATCGCCGCGCCAAACACAGCCACCAGTATCAATTTCAGGTAATCCTTCATTTCCTCATAGCTGTAATATTCGCCGTTTTCATACAAAAACCCCAGCGCGGACGCTTCGATCAGGTACTCGCTTCCATCAGGCGTGCGTAAAAGCTCACGGTACGCAAAACCGTCCTGTGTGCGGCTGAACAAATGCCCATCGCCGCCTGCTAAATTCCGAACCTCGCTTCGCACCTGCCCCGCTGTCTTTCCCGGCGATACATAAAGCGCGCGCCCGTCCGATTCGATTGCCACGCTGATCCCCATCTGTTCAAGTTCCCCGCAGATTTCAAGCAATGCGGAGCCTTCTTCAAATGCCCTGCTGTTTTCCACAATATCCTCGCTGACCGAATCCATCATAAGCTGCAGCTGGTAATTCGTGGTGGTTCCACTCAGCTTCTCCACAGCGGCAATCGTAAAGCTTGAACCCGCACCGGCGAGGATTCCGATCAAAATCCCCACCATAATCACGACCACAAGAGCCACCGGTATTATGATCATCATAAAATTGGTAAGCGTTATTTTTTTATGTAACGGCAAATCGCGCAGCTTCAAATTTTTATGTTCCTTCCCTGTTGTTTCCTTCTTACTGTATAGCATAAAAGCCGCCTGAATACAAGTATTACCACCTATATACGCGTCCTGAAAATATATCGCGCGGCATTGCCATCCCGTTGATTTTGATGTATCCTTATGATGTAGTAATTAAAAGAATGAGACAAAACATTTGTCGGAATTTTTTTGCTGGCGCAGCATACAGCCTGCATGATTGTCCTGATCATTATTCAAAAGGCTGAAAAAGGAATAAATGGCGCCTGTTGTAAGATACCGGCATTCATAATCCAATCATAATCACAGGAGATTTTGACGATGAAAACAATTCTTTGTTATGGAGATTCCAACACCTGGGGATTTGATCCTGACGGTCACAACGAGGAAGCGGGAACCGAAACCCGATTTCCTTACGACGTTCGCTGGACGGGCGTACTGCAAAAGAAACTTGGTGCGGATTACCTTGTATGCGAAGAGGGGATGAACGCGCGAACCACTGTGTTTGACGATCCCATCTGCCCCTACCGCAACGGGCTTGCCTATATCACGCCCTGCCTGCTTTCCAAAGCGCCGGTTGACCTTATTATGATCATGCTTGGAACCAACGACGTCAAAGTACATCTTCATCAAACGGCCTCCACTATTTCCAAGGGCCTCGAGCGCATTGTCACCACTGCGCAGGATCCGGTCTTTGGGGTAAATGGCAAGGCGCCGGAAATATTGATCGCAGGCCCGATCGATGTAGGCCGGAAGGTCGGCACGCGCTGGACCGGGGCTTATTACAATGAAGACGCGCATACGCTGATGAAGAAACTGCGTCCGCTCTACGAAAATATAGCGCGCATCCACGGATGCCACTACATCGACGCTTCCCTGTATGCACAGCCAAACGAAGCCGATTACCTGCACATGGACGCGCAGGGGCACGCAGCCTTTGCGCAGGCTGTAGCGGGCAAAGTAAAGGAAATCCTCGGCTGACCAAAGCAAACCGCGGGCATTTTGCCTGTTATTTTATGAAAAAGCTCCGGCTGCTGTTGCATTCGGAGCTTTTTAAATCCTTACAATATTATACAAACGCGCCGCAAAACCGGCAGCACAAAAAGCGCAGGCTATTCCACCGGATCGTAATCGATTTTTGACTCCTCGTCCGTTGCTTCTATTTTAAATATGACCGGACGCAGTCCGTCGTTACAACTGCAAATCGCCACGCCCGGTTTCCTGATCCAGTCCCCATAATAAAAGAGCCCGTCCTTTGCGCCGTGCGAAAGGGCAAACACATATTGGTAAATAGCTTTCCACGCTTCGTCGCACAACCCTTCCGGTTTTGCATAGTCCGCATAAAATACTTCCCCTGCCCTGTGCATTGGGCAGGCTGTCAGGCCTTCCACGCCATATTCCTTTGCCAGTTCCTCATCCAGCGTTTTTTTCAGAACGGTAATCTTACATTTTTTCATTTTTCCTGATCCTTTCCGCTGACTTCTATCCATAGCTCACCCTCGCCCGGCATATACGGCCACCGCCTTGTTATCTGCGCCATCCTTAGAAGCACGCCTTTCTCAAATGTAAAAATGGCAGAAGGTTTTCTTCCTCCTGCCATCCGTTTCCATAGAGAATACCTGCGTACCGATTACAAGCAGGAATACGGTTATTCGCCCTTTTGCTTCCCATCCAAGGCGGCTTAATACCTGCTGTTTCCCGAACGCGAGTTATAGCCTTCCTTTTCCCAGATACGGAACCACTCGTGCAGCCTCGCCAAAAACTCTTCGTTTGTCTGCGTACGCACGATCATACCGATCAGCTGCTCCGTAACCTCTGTCGTATTGCCGGAGGAAAGGGCCTTCCTGAGCGCCCACGTACCCTCGAGCTCCTTCTGGGACAACAGCAGGTCCTCACGCCGCGTACCGGATTTCGCAAGGTCCACCGCAGGAAAAATACGTTTTTCCGAAAGCTTGCGGTCAAGGTGGATTTCCATGTTGCCAGTCCCTTTAAATTCTTCATAAATGATCTCATCCATGCGCGAGCCCGTCTCTACAAGGGCCGTTGCAATGATGGTCAGCGATCCGCCGCCTTCAATATTCCTCGCCGCACCGAAAAACCGTTTGGGCTTATACAGCGAAGCGGGATCAAGACCGCCGGACAGCGTCCTGCCGGAAGGCGGGACAATCAGGTTGTATGCGCGTCCAAGGCGCGTAAGGCTGTCGAGCAGGATCACAACGTCGCGCCCATGCTCTACCAGCCGCTTTGCACGCTCGATCACCATATCCGAAACGCGCGCATGGTTTTCAGGCTTTTCATCAAATGTCGAGTAAACGACTTCCCCTGCAATCGACCTTTGCATATCCGTCACTTCCTCCGGACGCTCATCGATGAGCAGAACAAGAAGCTCCACCTCAGGGTAATTTGTTGTAATGCTGTTTGCGATCTTTTTCAGCAGGATCGTTTTACCTGCCTTTGGCGGTGCGACAATAAGCCCGCGCTGCCCTTTACCGATCGGCGATATCAGGTCTATCATCCTGATTGCAAGGTCGCGCGACGCACGCACGTTCTCGAGCGTAAACCGCTCCTCAGGATAGATTGGAGTCAATTCCTCAAACGGCCTGCGCGTCTGGCAGTTCTCTACCGGCTCGCCATTCACAGTTTCAATATACAGCAACGCGAGCAAACGCTCTCCGTCCTTGGACGGACGCGTCTTCCCATACACCTTATCGCCTGTTTTCAGGTTGAATTTCCTGATCTGGGCCTGGGAAACGTATACGTCCTTTGTGCCGGGCAGGTAATTTTCGCTGCGCAAAAAACCATACCCCTCCGAATGCACCTCCAGGATGCCGTTTGCTTCCTTGCATTCGCCGGTATTCAGGATTTCATTGACTGCATCGTTGTTCGGCACATATTCAATAATCCTGCGGCGGCGGGAATCATGATGCTGTTCTTCCTCATCCTGTCCGTCGTCGCTCAAATCCTGCATTTCAGGTTTTTCCGATGGTACCGGCTGCGTTTGCTCTTCCACCGGCGCTTCCACTTTGGGGGAACGCGCAGTACGCCTGCGCTTTTCCACAACCTTTTCAGGTTCCGCCGGAGCCTCAATGACCACTTCCGGCGCCACGGCCTGCATCAGTTCTTCTGCCTGCGGCGTTTCCTCCGGCTCATCCTGCTCCAGCTCAAGCAATTTCCCGAGCAAATCGGCTTTTTTGTACTTGGTTGGGGACTTCACGCCAGCTAATTTTGCAATCTCCCGCAGATCAGCTAAGCTTTTCGATTCTAGTAAACTGGTATCCACAAAAATACGCTCCTTAAATATGATAAAAATATGAAAAATTTTAACAAACTATTAATCAAATAATTGAAAAAAAGGAAGAAAGTGACAAAAATACATTCGCAAGAAAGACGGCCGGATCTCCGTCTGAATAAATTTCCACTATCTGTCTTCCTTTATTATGCTCAAAAACAGCAGTTTTGTCAATGAAAATCAACTTTTTTTATTCGAATATATACATAATATACTGCTTTGCCACAACTGAAACAAAAATTTCACTAAAAGTTCATATTTTACGTGTTTTTTCGATGAATCGATTTGACTTTTACAGGGTTTTACTTATATAATATACTTGGAAAGAAGAAGGAGTAATTTCCTGTTTTTTTCTGGAACTATATACCATAATAAAATATATATCACGGAGGTATCATTATGGAAAACAACAACAACACACTCGCAATCGTATCGCTTGTACTCGGTATCGTTTCGGTCATCTTCGCATTCGTATTCGTATGGGTTGGCCTTATCTGCGGTATCGTTGGTCTCATTCTTGCTTCCAAAGCAAAGAAGCAGAACCCCAACGGCATGGCGACGGCAGGCTTCGTTCTTTCTTTGATCGGCCTGATCCTTTCCGTCATCCTGGTCATCGTTGCACTTGCTTGCGCAGGCATGATCATTGGTGGTATGGCAGCAGCAGGAATGCTTTCCTAAGCGCATTCTGGAAATTAACAGGCAAGCCTTTCACGGTTTGTCTGTTTTTTTATCCTGACACTGCGCGCTCGCGCGCAAATAATATTTTCCCGGATACGGCCGCTCCTGCCGGATGCAGGGGCGGTAATGAGGTAATAATGATATGCACCCTATGATAGAACTTTTTGGCCAGCCCATTTCCACCTATGCCGTTATGATCATAATCGGCTTTGCCCTTGGCGTCGCCGTGGCGCTTTTCCGCCGAAAGATTAATGGCATGCGGGCTGACGATGTCATCGCCTGCCTTGTACTTACCGCCGCGGGCGCAATGCTTGGCGGAAAGTTTTTCTATATGGCGCAGGGATTTCCGCAATTTTTGGAGCTCGCACGGACTACGGGCTATACGTTCCTTCAATATTTCAGCGAAGCGGGGCTTGTGTATTACGGCGGTTTTATCGGCGGCATACTGTTTTTGCTGCTCGCCGCAAAAGTCGTCAGGGTTCCCGCATGGTCGATGCTCGATACGGTGCTTCCTTCCGTTCCCCTTGCCCACGCCCTCGGGCGGGTTGGCTGCCTGTTTGCAGGCTGCTGCTACGGCCTTCCAAATGATACGTTTGGTTTTTATTTCAACGCCTCTCCATTTGCGCCGCACGATGTACGCCTTCTTCCTGTGCAGTTGATCGAGGCCGTATGCGTATTCGGCCTGTTTCTCTTTATGGTCTGTTACGGCAGGAAAAAACGCGCGCCCGGAAGGATTCTTTCGATCTACCTGATCGGCTATGGAATCATCCGTTTTATTCTCGAATTTTTCCGCTACGACGCATACAGGGGCATCTATGGGGAATTCTCCATTTCCCAGTGGATCAGCCTTATCCTGATTGCGCTCGGGCTGTTTTTTGTATTCCTCTACCCGCGGCTTTCCAAAAAGGTCTTGCCGGATAAAGCAAAGTCCTGATAAGTCCTTTGCGCTTACCGGGACGCTTCGCTGCATTCCAGGCAGCAACAAACAAATACCCTGCATACAAAACCGCAAATGCGGTTTTTTTGTACCTTGATACAGATGGTATCACATTCGATTTTATCCTGAAAATATAATACACAAGCAAAAAAGATCTGCAAAACATGCTTTTTATTACCGGTTTTGTGACCGGTGCGGAATAGAATGGATATATAGAAAATTCAAATGAGGTGGAATAAATATTGAAACTCAGAAACCAAAAAAGAAATAGGAACGGGAAAAAATTACGTCTGAGAATTTTATCTCTCGGTATCATTGTTGTTATGGTATTCGGATTTAGCGGCGTTGCCTTCGCCGCCGACTGGTATCTCGACGACGGAGACATCAGCGTTGAAGCCGGTGAGGGCGGACATAACGTAACCCAGAATAATACGACACAGTGGGACGATACAGAGGTTGTGATCAAGCAGCATGACAACGAAGTCCCAACAGATCATACGCTTACCGTAAAGGGTGACGAAGACAACAAAGCGCAGGTAACGCTCGACGGCGTCAATGTAGAAGCAAAAGACGGACAGGCCGGTATCAAGGTGGAAGGCGACGCAGAACTGAACCTCGCGGAAGGCTCCGAAAACAAAGTGACCGGCGGAAAGAATGCCGCAGGCGTCGAAGTGGAGGATGGAGACAGCGTCACAATCAAAGGCGACGGCAGCCTGACGGCGAATGGCGGGCAGGATGCAGCCGGGATTGGCAGCGGCAACAGCCAAAACGCCGGCGACATCACGATTGAAGAAGGTACGGTTAACGCAACTGGCGGCGGATATGTGCAGGGCAACGGCGGCGGTAGGCGCGGGCATTGGCGGCGGCGCAAGCGGCCATGGCGGCACGGTTACCATCGACGGCGGAAATATCACCGCACAGGGCCAGGGCGGCAGCGCAGGCATCGGCGGCGGCTCCAACGGATATAACAGAGAAACAGGCAACGGCGGTACTGTCGTCATCAACAATGGAACGGTAAATGCAACCGGCGGCCTTCAGGGCGCGGGCATTGGCGGCGGTTTCCAGAGGACAGGGGATGTAACGGTCAACGGCGGCAAAGTCAACGCGCAGGGCGGTAATGGCAGCGCGGGTATTGGCGGCGGCCTCTACAACTGGGGCGATACCAATAAGGTAACGATCACTGGCGGCGATATCACCGCAAACGGAGGGAATTCAAACGGTGCAGGCGGTGGCGCAGGGATTGGCAGCGGCGCAAGAGGAAGCAGCGACGGTACCGGCGGTACCATCACCATCAAAGGTTCCGCAACCATACGCGCGACTGGCGGCGAGGGCGGCGCAGGCATCGGCGGCGGTGCAAAACAGGGCAGTGGAACGATCGCAATCTTAAACGGCGTTATCAGTGCAATCGGCGGCAATAACGCGGCAGGTATCGGCAGCGGTTCGGACGGCGTTGCGGGTATCATCACGATCAGCGGCGGCAAGGTCAATTCCACTGGCGGTTCAGGCGGCGCAGGCATTGGCAGCGGCGCAAGGGGAACATTCGGCACGATTGAAATTGGAATGGACGCATCCGTTACGGCAGTCGCGGGAGCGGGCGCCGCAGGCGTGGGCGGCGGCAGTTATTCAAAATCAGGCGGTACGGTTATTGTCAAGGAAGGCGCTAAGGTATATGCTTTTTCAGACGGAACCCAAAAATGGGCCATCGACGTTTCCGCAAGCGATCTGTCAGCCGTCGAAAATATGCTCAACGGCAGGTTTGACGGTATCAGCGCATCAGGAAAAGTCGATGATACAACGGCTCTTCCCCTCGGTACCGAGGTTTCGCTCGACATTGTAAATGAAAACGGCGAAATAATCGATACCATTACCTTGCCTGTATTTGTAGAGAACAGAATCGTTAAAGACGAAAACGGGAAAACAATATGGGAAAACGGCGAACCAAAAACAGAGCAGGTATTCCATACCTTCCATTCTTTTGCGCTTCAGCTTCCTGACGGCGCATACTATATCAAAAACAGCGACGGACAGTATGACGGAAAATTTACGGATTATCCGTTTGACCTTTCGGATTTAAGCAATAGAGGCATGTTGTTTGTTGTAGAAAACGGGCAAATGAAAAACTACGACGAGATACGGTTTACGGACGCGAATCCGCTCCCTACACCCACGCCGGAGCCTACGCCTACACCAGAGCCTACGCCCACACCGGAACCTACGCCTGCGCCGGAATTAATCCCCGGGACAACAGAGTCGCAGCCCCCGGTTGGCCCCGGCGCACCGGTTGTTCCTGCAGCGCCGGATGCGGCAGCGCCTGTAGCGGCAGCGGCAAATCCTGTTGCATCGGCAGAAGCGCAGCCTGAAAGCACAACCATCCCGGATAATCAAACGCCGCTTGCAGGCACAGGTACAAACGATACCAGCCAGCCAGCGGAAACCATCCCCGAAAACCAGACGCCGCTTGCAGGCGGGCTTAGCGGATCGTGGGCATTGCTGAATCTGATTCTTGCAATCGCGACGGCAGTCGTTATGCTCGTCCTCCTGATCGGCTACTTCTTTGGAAAGAAGAAAAAGAAGGAGGATGAAAATGACCAGCAGGATGAAAACGGGAAGCTGAAACGAAAGGGAATTTTCCGTGTTCTCAGCATTCTGCCCGGAATTGGCGGCATCATAGCGTTTATCCTGACGGAAAACATGAACAATCCGATGATTTTCGCAGACCAGTGGACGCTCCTGATGATAGTGATCGCATTCGTACAGGCTATTTTCACAATATTCAGCGTCAAAAAGCGCAAAGATAAAGATGACGAGACGCCGGAACCTCAGGTTCAGGCCTGACGGGAACCGACAAAAAAGCGACGGCAAAATTGCCGTCGCTTTTCATTTGCTTCTATTTATACGTAATATAAATCCTTGGACGGATAGGCCGGCTCGCACGTCAGGTTGATGTTGAGCTTTTTTAATATGGATTCGTCCACCTGCGTCAGCATGCACGTAGAGTGCACCTCGCAGCCTGCAAGCTCCTTCAGCTTCTCCATCCCCACCTCTGCCATGGGGTTCATCGCCGCACTGATGGAAAGCGCGATCAGCACATCTTCAATGTTCAGGATCGGATCAAGCTCCTGCAACGCAGAGCTCTTGAGTTTCAGGATCGGCTCCAGTACCATTGGAGCAATCAGGCGAATTTCATCCGCAATATTGCCAAGCTGCTTGACCGCATTGAGTACCATACTGGAAATGTTGTTCATCAGCTCCGTCGTTTTTCCGGTCACAATGGTGCCGTCCTGCATTTGGATTGCCGCGGCAGGCACGCCTTCTTTTTCCGATTTCCTGAGCGCCGGCCCAACCACCGCGCGGTGATCCGGCTCAAGCTCAAGCTGCTTCATCAGCATCAGGTTTTTTTGCAGCGCGTCCGGCGAAATCAGTCCCTTTTTAAAATCGCACTGCGCGTTGTAATAACGGCGGATCACTTCCTGACATGCGGCCTCACGGCACACTGCGTCGTCTGTGATTGCATAGCCCGCCATGTTCACGCCCATATCGGTTGGCGACTGGTAATAATCCTTATTGCCGGTTATTTTCGCGAGGATTGTTTTTACAATCGGAAACGCGTCAATATCGCGGTTATAGTTGACCGCCGTTTTGCCATAAGCTTCCAAATGGAACGGATCGATCATATTCACGTCGTTGAGGTCGGAGGTCGCCGCCTCATAGGCCATATTCACCGGATGCTTCAGCGGAAGGTTCCAGATTGGGAAGGTCTCAAACTTTGCATAGCCGGCTTTTGTGCCCTTTTTGTACTCATGATAAAGCTGTGAAAGGCAGGTTGCCAGTTTACCGCTGCCCGGTCCGGGCGCGGTCACCACAACAAGCGGGCGCGTCGTCTCGATATACGGATTCATGCCATACCCCTCGTCGCTCACAATCAGCTCGATTTCCGATGGATATCCCTTTGTGTGTTTATGGATATACGTTTTAACACCGCGCCGTTCCAGCTTTTGCCGGAACATATCCGCCGCCTGCTGCTCGGTATACTGCGTGATTACGACGCTGCCAATCAAAAGCCCCATGCCACGCAGGTTATCAATCAGCCTCAAAACGTCAAGGTCATAGGTAATCCCAAGGTCGGCACGGATTTTGTTTTTTTCAATATCCCCCGCATTGATGCAAAAAATGATCTCCGCCTGATCCTTAAGGCTTTGCAGCAGCTTTGCCTTTCCGTTTACGTCAAATCCGGGCAGCACGCGCGACGCATGGTAATCGTCAAACAGCTTGCCTCCAAACTCAAGGTACAGCTTGCCCTTGAAAAGCTCGATGCGCTCCAAAATCTTTTCTGTCTGCTTCTTGATGTATAGCTCGTTATCAAACCCGGTTTTCATTGTAAAGCCTCCTCATTGAACCTCTTCCTTCCCACGTGCTTACCCACATACTTAAACAAAACGATACGCACCTGCCAGCCCATGCCCGCAGATGCGCATCCTTAAAAAATCCTCTTGAACAGCATATTAACAAATCGCCGTGCCCGTTTGCCGCATAAAAATATTAGCAGCTTGTGCACTCCATCACAACAATCCTGTTGCGTTTTTTGAGGTTATCTGCCGTAATGTCAAATACCCCGCCCCCAAGGCGCGAAACGTCGTATTCCCTGCTTGACGCACGCGCCAGAAAATCATGCGCGCTCGCAAGTTCGGTCATATTGAGCGTACCGGTCAAATAGTGCATTGGGATGGTGATATTCGCATGAATAATATCCATAATGTTAAGCGCTCCCTTTGCATCCACAGTGTAAAAACCTCCCACCGGGATCATCAGGATATCGATCTTGCCAATTTTTTCAAAATATGCAGGCTCCGGCATTGCGCCAACATCGCCCATGTGAAGCAGCCTCATTCCGTCCGTTTCTATCACATAGGTGATCACGATACCGCGCTGCTTTCCCTGCTCTTCGTCGTGAAACACAGGAATCCCCGTAATTTTCACGCCATCCACCTCATAGCTTCCCTCTTTTTCAATCACCGTGCTTTCTTTGGGAAGCGCGTCAATATACTCCTGATTGCGGTGATCAAAATGATCGTGCGTAATCAGGACAATATCTGCGGGTTTTGTTGCGACTTTCAGTCCGATCGTATTGTCATACGGATCGATGATAATCGTTTTCCCATCCTTTGTTGTAAGATAAAAGCACGAATGTCCAATCCATTCCATCAACATTGTATCAATCCTCCTTGGCTACCTCAAACTCCTGAAAAATTTATCCGCGGCAACTTTATGCCTTCGGTATTTTTTTGTAATTGATATTCAGCTTGTTGACCGCCTGCTGGTCGCCGATACGGATCACATACTCAAGGTCAATCTTTCCGCTCTCTTCCGATACGTCGCTCAATATCTGCGTGGGCAGCACCGACATCTGCATCATGCCAAACGGCGTTTCATACGCTGTCTCAAAAACGCGGCTTTTCAAAAACACAAACTCCGTTTCTACGGGGCCGGTGCGCTTAAGCTGCACCCTCTCGCCTTCCACCGTAAGCAGTGTTTTGGTGTTTCCCATACCCGAAAGCTCGCTTTCGTCGTACTCTATGATATATTTTCCGTCCGAATGCGTCAGCATTCCTTCGGTATAAAGCTCCATCGTATTACTGTCCTGCTCGTCCGCTTGCGTGCCACGGATGTTGACCATAATATTCTGTCTCGTAACCGTCATAACCAATCTTTATCTTTCTGCTCCAAACCTGCATGGGTAAAGGCTTTTTCAGGCTTTGGAGGCTTCTTTGCTCTATAAAAAATAACATATACCCATGATATATTATTTTTATTATAACACAAATTTTTGACACAGAAAAATATTTTCACAGAAAAAACTGATTTTTATTGTCATTTCCGCATTTTCTGTGCTAAAATACAATCAGAAAAAGAACCAAATTTTAAAACTTGCCTTCGAAAGATTTTTGGGGGAAATTTTTAAGCCGGTCTCTTTTCCCAAAAATTTTTAGGAGGATGCTATTACCATGGCAGACAGAACGTTAACTTGTAAAGATTGCGGCAACGAATTTGTTTTCACAGAAGGCGAACAGGATTTCTACAAAGAAAAAGGATTCGAAAACGATCCGGTCAGGTGCCCGGCTTGCAGAAAAGCAAGAAAGCAGCAGAGAAATAACTTCAGAAGAGGTTATGACGACTAAACATAAGACGTCAAAAAAGCCATCCCAATGGGATGGCTTTTTTTGCCTATGCTTTTTACTTTGTGCACACAAACGCGCCCATGCGAAACTTCTCTTCCGCCAGGCGTTCACGGATTGTAAATCCGGCGTTTTTAATTGCCCGGATGTATTCCGTTTCCGCAAAAAGCGTAATATGCTGCGTATTGTGGAATTCCCTGATCTCCCCGTCCTTTGCGATCAGATGGTACATATCCACTAAAACGCTTCGTTTTGTTTCCCTTTTTACGCTTTCCATACGGCAAAACTTTATCGCGCCGCATTCGCCGCTCTGCGCTATGGTTCCCTCACGAAAGGTTTCCCCGGTTCCCCATGGCGTCAGCAGAAATACCCCGCCCGGTTTGAGGCAGCGATATACGCACCGGAGCCCGTCTTCCATTTGCCCCGCGCTGCTGGCAAAACCAATACTGCCATAGAGGTTTACCACGCATCCAAACGTTTGTCCAAACGAGAAATCAAACATATCCGCTTTTATAAATTCCGCTTTTGGAACCTTGCTGCGCGCTATACGCAGCATTTCTTCGGAAAGGTCAATTCCCGTTACATGAAAATCCCGTGCAAGATATTCGCTTTGTCCTCCCGTCCCGCAGGCAATATCGAGCAGCGCGTTGCTTCCGGATTTGTTATACCGCAGGGCTATCTCCAAAACCCGCTTTGCTTCTCTTTCATATTCTTCCTGTTGCACATACATCGCATCGTAATACCCTGCAACTTCGTCAAAATCAATAGACATCATATTCTCCTTTTTTTCCTGGATTGTGCCGGCAAATATAATCCTACCATATTGCAAACAAAATACTAGACTTATACTTTTGATCGTGATATAGTAATTAACTAGACGTACCTAAAAACGCCCTTCCATACGGAACGGCGTTTTTTTATCCCCGCAAGGTTTTTTTCTATTCCTTATTTTCAGACGTTTGTTTGTGCAGGCAGCACATTATAAGGCCGGGCGCAAATTCCTTTTTTGCAAATTCCACATATCCCGCCCGTTCATAAAACCCAATGTTTTTCCGGCTGTCCGCGCTCGTAAAAAGCTCATACCTGCACTGTGGATAAAGCTCCTCTATCCTTGCGAGCAGCTTTTTCCCAAGTCCTTTGTTCTGCCAGTCCGGATGTACCATCAGCTTTCCGATAAAAAGCGTTCCGTCCTGCGTGCGTCCCCGCACGGAACCAACGATTTTTTCTCCCGCCACTGCCTTTATAACCGCGCCATTTAAAAACTCGCCCCGCAGCTCGTCCATCGTCTGTGTGAGCGGCTGGATCGAGAAGTCACCCACAAGCTCCGCCTCGCTCCGGTACGCAAGGTACTGCAACGCCAAAATTTCTTCCAAATCCGTTTCTTCCGCTGTCATCAGTTTTACTTCCATAACCTTACCTTTACTCAACGTCAAGCGGAACCTTTTGCGTTGGAGCAGGGAACGCCCGCTCAATCCGTTCCAGTTCTTCCCCGCTGAGGCTGATCTGCGCGGCCTGCGCGTTTTCTCTGGTGTGGGCCGGGTTCGACGCTTTGGGGATTGCGATCACCTGCGGTTTTGACAATACAAACGCCAGCAAAAGCTGTATTACTGATATGCCATGCTTTTCCGCAATTTCGCGCAGTACAGCATCATTCAAAAGCTGCCTGCGCAGCTTGCCCGCCTGCGCAACCGGGCAATACGCCATCACCGGAATACCGTGCCCGCGCAGCCATGGCAAAAGGTCGTACTCGATCCCCCGCGAGCCAAGGTGGTACAATACCTGGTTTACCGCGCATTGGTCCCCGCCCGGCACCGACCACAGCTCCTCCATATCGTTCGTGTCAAAGTTGGATACGCCCCAGCGCCTGATCTTCCCCCGCGCCTCCAGTTCTTCCATGCACTCCACCGTTTCGCGAAGCGGGACGCTTCCGCGCCAGTGCAACAGGTAAAGGTCGAGATAACCGGTACCTATCCTTTTCAGGCTGTTATCACAGCTCGCAAAGATATCAGCCCGCCCGGCGTTCCATGGATAAACCTTTGACGTAATGAACAACTCATCCCTTTCGCACCCGGCAATCGCTTTGCCCACCAGCCGTTCCGCCGCGCCTTCCCCATACATCTCCGCCGTATCGACCAGCGTCATACCAAGCCCGACGCCTGTGCGAAGGCTCTCTATTTCGCCTGATTCCCGTGCTGCCGAATCGCCCATATGCCACGTGCCCTGCCCCAGTGCCGGAACCTTTGTCCCATCTGGTAAGGTTACTTCCTTTTTCATGTTGCTATCCTCCTTTGCCTGAGCTTTCAGTTTTATCCAGTATATCACAAAAATTTCCCTGTTTCCTGCCGTTTAGCTGTTCACGCAAACGGCATGCCGATTTGCAGCAATTTGTTTTATCATATCAAAACACGTTTAATATATAAACGTGTTATTGGCATGCGGTTCCCTTCCGTTTGACATTTCACGTCAAAATCAAGGGATTTAGCGGCGCCTTACATAGACATTTCATGTTGTATCGGCTATACTGGGTGTAGTATTCATATATTTTTGATTGCCTTATTAACGATTGATAGGAGGATTTATTCATGATTGAAGAAACAAACAACAACCCCGGCGGCCAGAACGAACCGCCAAAGTCCAGAATGGACCTGAACAACGTAGCAAAGAAAATTACGGGTGGGCATAAAACGTCCGGCATCATCATCTCGATCTGCATGGTCGTGCTTGGTGTGCTGCTGTTCATCAAGCCGGTGTATTCGGCAATCGGCCTCGCGTACATTGTAACAATCGGCTTTATCGTTTACGGTGTATATGAAATTATTGCGTATTTCAGGACGCCCGCGGACTACAGGAACGGCTGGACGATTGCCAACGGTATTATCTTCGCGTTGCTTGGCGTGCTGATCCTGATCGATTCCTTTGGAATTACCGGTAAGGTTGCAATGATCGAAACCTTTGCATTCATCATCGGTTTCTTTGCATTGTTTGGAGGTATCACGCAGATATCCTCCTACGGCGTATTCAAGAAATCCGGCGAACCGGGCTCCGGCTGGATTCTCGCAAGCGGCATCATCAACCTGATACTTGGTATTCTGATCATCATCGCGCCCTTTGCAGGCGTTCTCACGATCAATATCATCTTTGGTATTTACCTTGTGATCGGCGGTATCGCATTGTTCGCAGAAGCCTGTTCCGGCAAGCTTGCCCGCAAACAATAAATTTGAACAGAAAAAACTCCTGCGGTTGCAGGAGTTTTTTTATATCTTTTTCTTATAACGAAAACAATTCTATTCCGTTATCATGCCAAACCCTGTCTGCAATATAAAACGCATACTCCTTCGAAATCGCTTTTTCCTCCACCATATCTGCAAGCACGCCCGATATCATTTCGCGTCCCGCAAGGACAGCGCCGTAGCTTTCCTCGCAGGTCCATGTGTCGCAGCCCCATAGCACCCTGTGAGCGTCTCCCACCTCGAGCGCATCGCGTAAAAAACGCTTGGCTGAAGCCGTGGATATCAGCGGCATCCAACAGGTATCCGCCCATACGTTTTTGTAATTATGCACGAGCGCAAGCATATCGTCCATCCACGGGAATCCGCCATGGAACAGGTCAAACCTTACCTCCGGGCATTCGTCGATCAGCCTTTTCAGGTATATGGGGGACGATTTATTGAGGTTTGCGAGCCCCGTATGTATCTGCACGACTACGCCAAGCTCTCCCGCCATCCTGCAAATCCTGTAGATCATATAATCATAATAATTCTTCTTTTGCACAGCCGTCGCGTCTGTATTGTTAAAAGCCGTGAGCGCGCGCCGCTTATCAAAGCAAAGGATTTCATTATCCAAATCGTAGGCAAGCGCCAGCTTGATCGCCTTATGCTTTTTCATTCTCGCTTTGACCGCATCCATATACGCTTCAAAATCATCGAATTCTTCCCCAAGGAACTCAAACGGATTGTTTCCGTTGTGGTCGTATACGCCCTTTGCATTTCCAACCGCAAAGGTGTTGCAGCGCAGCACCGGCACAAAAAGGTCGCCGTGCCCGAGGTTGTCTCCCGGATGATCGTAGTAATCGAGCATAATTTTGTCGTACCCGCACCATTCCCTGAGCACCCGCAGGTGCCAGCCGCCATCTTTATGGGCTTCGCGTACCCGGCTTGCGATCCCATCGAAATTTTCCGCGGTAAAGGGCAGGCCGTACAACGCCTCGAGCGACGCAAACATCCATCTGAAATAGCTGTTGCACGCATTCTTACGGATATACACCTGCGCTTCTTTCGCGTCCTTTGGCGGCTCGTCCATCCAGCCGCAATAGCTTTTTTCAAGGATACGTCCAAGCGTCATTCCTTCATGCTGTGCGTCCGACAAATGATGGCTGTGCGTGCTGAACGCCTTCTTTGTTTTCAAATATTCTTTGATTTCTTCCTGTAGCAACATGGCCGCCTCCCTTGCGAGCGATAGAAAAAGGCGCTGCAACGATATCATTCCAGCGCCGGTATCTTTTGATCCGGGGCTTCTGTCCGTTGCCCCATGTTTCCGTGATATTTGTTATTTTGACTTAGACCACCTTTGCCCGCGCCATAAAGATATGCTTGTCCGGAACCGTCTGCGGCTCAAAGGAAAATTCAGCATTTTTGCCCTGATGCTTTACCGCAAGGAAAAAGCAGCAAAGCGCGATGCCGACATCCACTTGATTCAGGTTGCCCAGCAGCAGCGACTTTTTCCGGCTCACTACCACATCCTCCGCCGTCCCGCTGAAATACCATGGCTGTTTATTCATGGCGGAAGGGGCCAGTCTTACGGCTTCCAGCACATGGAACAGGTCCGTAATCGACGATATCTCATTGAGGCTCTTCCGGTTGAACTGCTCTGCGCCTTCCCGGTGCATCGGCTGCGCGGGCGTTCCAAAGCACAAAGAAATCACCCACTCCATTCCCGCGGGCGCGGCCACTTTGTTTTTATCCGGCTTGGTCGTTCCAAGCCAGCACGCTCCAATATTTTTGGAGGACAGGTACAGGTCGATCTGCTCCGCCAGAAATCCCGCATTCATGCGGTAGCCTTCTTTTTTCTCAGAATAGACGCAAATGCAGTGCGGCGCGTTCGTCCTGATGTCCCCCGGCCCAAGTATCCTGATATCAGTCTGTATTTCCGGCCGCAGCGGAATCAGCTTTTCAATGACCTCCGCAAGCTCCGCAATCGTTTCGTCCGGAAGCGGCGCACTGTCGTATTTCCGCACCGACCTTCTGTGAAAAATGGCTTCATATAACGCTTCATAATCCATCGTGTTCCCCACCTTACTGAATTTGTAATATTGTGCGTTTCACCTTTCCATCGATAATATCCGAAAGCTTATGCCGCGCATGCGCGATAATCACCGTCGTCCCGTTTTTTAGCGGCTCCTTTGCAAACTGCAGCTTTGCCCGCGCTCCATTTGCGCCCTGGCGCGAAGCTCCGTTGCAATTTTCCATCATTTTATCGATCTGCGCTTCCACTTCCTCATAGGTCGCGCCGGAAACCTTTTCGATCAGCGTGGATTTATCGCTTGCGTCCGAGTAAATTCCCTCTACGCTTGTAAGCAATACAAGCACCTTCGCATTCACCAGCTGCGCGATCACCGCAGCCGTTTCGTCGTTGTCTACGCATTCCACCACATTATCCGTTTTACGCTTCAGGTCAAGCAGCTCAAGGTGCATATTTTCCGTGTCGGATACCGCGTCGTTATAATTCACAATCGGCACTGCGTTTTGGTTCGCCGCCGAAAACAGCAGGTTGCGGATGTGGTTTACCTTGCGCTCGTCGTTAAAGTGGCTGTGCTCTACAAGCACCTGCCGTACCGAATACTTCGGCTTTATAAACTGGCGGTACATTTCCATCAGGATAGGCTGCCCCTGTGCGGCGTACGCCGTTTTGATTGCCGCAAGGTTTCCCTTCAGCTCGCGCCCGCCGTTACGCTTCATGTAGTCGATCCTGCCAATTTCCGTAGCTCCGGAGGACACGAGGATATACCCCGGCTTCAGTTCCGCCGCAAGCCGCGAAAAAATATTGTAATCGATATCGTTGTCTTCCTTGCGGATCAGCGCCATAGAGCCGATCTTTACGACAACGTCGAATGTTATAAGCTCTTCATCGTCCGGATTCACCGGAAAATTGGAAAAACTGCCGTGCAGCTTCTTTTTTTGTTCTGTCATACTAGCGTTCCTTCTTGTCTTTAGGTTTTAGCGAATCACACTAAATATACATCATTTTTGTAATTAGCACAATAGCCTGCTGACAGGATAGTAAAAATGTATTACAATAAAAAAAGCGATTTTTCTACAGAAAGAAGGCATCATGTATACAATTACACAGGTAGGCGGAGCCGCGGGCGGCGAGGCGTTCCTCCTCATGACAGAAACAAAGACAGCGCTCATCGATTCGGGCTTTTCATTCAGCGCGCCGGCAATGGTAAGCCGCATCAGGGCAGAGCTGAAAGGCCGGCCCCTCGATTACGCATTGCTCACGCACTCCCATTACGACCATGCTTCCGGCAGCGCATACCTGCAGGAAGAGTGGCCGGACGTTGTGATTGTCGGCAGTGCATATGCAAAGAAAATATTCGAAAAGCCCTCCGCACGCGCAGTCATCCGTGAAATGAACGACAATGCCGCAGAGCTTTACGGCGCACACGGATATGTGGATCAAACGGATAACCTGCACATCGATCTTACGGTGGGCGGGAACAGCATAATCGATCTTGGCTCTATGACGTTCCGCGTTATCGAAACGCCAGGCCACACCAAATGCTCCATCGCTTTTTACAGCGAGGAGGAAAACCTGCTTATTTCAAACGAGACGCTGGGCGTTCCTGTTGCGGGCCGTGTCATGCCCTGCTATCTCGTCGGCTATGAAATCACCATGGAGTCTATTCGAAAAGCAGCCCGCTGCTCTGCGCAGAACATACTCATTCCACATCTTGGAATAATCAAAGGCGGCGATTGCGCTCATTTTATGAAAAACAGCCTTTACTGGAATGAACAAATCATGCTCCAGGTAACGAAAGGCTATCGGGACGGAAAAACCATAGAAGAACTCTCCTTGGAGTTTAAAGAGCTCTTCTATAAGGACGATATCGTTCGCTTGCAGCCGGAAAAGGCATTTTTGCTGAATTTGAGCTATACGATCCCCATGCTTTTAAAGGAATGCCTCGGTGAAACAATATAGCAGCTTTTCCGATGCCGTTTCGTGGTCGATTCGAGGGGTTGTAGCTTCTTTCCACCATGCAGTTTTGAATCATAGACGCGTAAGCGCATATCATTCAAAAGGAATCAAACCCTGTATCGCCTGAAAGCATGATTTTGGAAGCCAAATGTTTGTACCTGATATTCCCAATGCCGACGCAGCAAAAAGACCAATGAAACAAATTTTGCTCATCGGTCTTTTTTCATTTATCCTGCCTGACAGCTATTCTTTTAGATTCCCTGTCCTATAATAGCCGTCTTCGGGCTGCCGCTTTTTTATATCTTCCCTTATTCCACCACTACGCCTGCACGCACGAGCTTAACGCCGTTTTCAAGGCAATCTCCCACCGGGCAATGGCTCTCGATATAATCGGCAAGCTTTTCAGCCGCTTCCTGTCCGGATTTCGTTTTAAAGTGCATGGTAAACCTGATCTCCTGAAACCCGTTACGTACATCGGCAAGGTCGAGAAATCCGTCAGGATCGAGGTCTCCCTCCACTTCCACATGGAAATCTTCCAGATCGACGCCGCATTTTTTTGCAAACGCCGCCGCGCAGATTGTCTGGCACGCGCCAAGCGCGCACAATACAGCCTCCACCGGATTCATCCCTTTGTCCGTTCCGCCCAAATCAGCCGGCTCGTCCAGTAAAATCTTGAATCCACGGGTATTTGCCTCCACCTGCAGTCCTCCCGGAAGCTTTTTTACATCAGCCTTAAATGTTGTTAACATAAATTCCTACCTTCTTTCCTTTTATTAATAGTCGTCAGGGGAATAAAATCATCCTTATGTTATATATAAGGCAAAAAAATGCTGCAAAACAAAAAACGCCTCCAAATTCATGGAGACGTTTCTTAATTTTTGATTTACTCCTGCTGATTGTTTACCGCTGCTTCCATCACTTCCACAAGCTGGCTCAGCGTTGCGCTGGGCATCATTTCAAAAAATTCGTCGATGCTCGTGATCAAGGCTTTTGCGCCTTCCTCGATTTCCGCTTTCGCGCTTTCATCCGATTGCGCAAGCTCCATCAGCTTTGTAAAGCCTTCGCCAACCAGCTTATCGCCCGCTTTTCCAAGCAATACCATAGCCGCTTCCAATTTTTCCTCATCTGTCGCGGCGCTCCAGTCTTCGCCGGTCCACGACATATAATCCGTTTCGCCCGCAGCCAAACTCTCCTGAGCAGACGGCTCTGCCGATACGCTCGGCGAGGGCGACGCGCTTGCGGATTCCGACGGGCTCGGGCTTGCGGAGGGCGTTTGCGTTTCTGCCGCCACCGGCACCGGAACGGGAACCGCGCAGCCTGCAAGCAGCACCGTGCACAGCACCACCGCAAGTACGATCATACCAAACTTTTTCATTTCATGTTCTCCTTCTTGTGTCAAAAATATTATATGAACCGCTGCGCCTTTTGTACAGCGTCCCATTCGCCATCATTATTATACCGGTACGCGGCCCTCCTTGCAAGGAAATCGTCACTCCGCGAGTAGCTTTGCAAACTTTTTCACATTCCGGATGTGCATATTTTTTGCATAATAAAACGTCCCGCAAACTTTATCTCAGTCTGCGGGACGTAATCCTTACAGCGTTCGGACTATTTTCCGAGTACTTCTTTTGCCTTATCCACAACAGCCTTCGTTGTGAAACCGAATTTCTCAAACAGCACGCCTGCCGGTGCAGATGCGCCAAAATGATCGATCGTCACATAACCGCCGTCGAGGCCAACGAATTTCGCCCAGCCAAAGGATGTAGCAGCTTCCACCGCAACCCTTGCGCGAATGCTCCTGGGGAGGACGCTTTCCCTGTATGCCGCATCCTGCTCTTCAAACAGCTCTACGCAGGGCATGGATACTACGCGCGCCGAGATGTTCTCTTTTCCAAGCTCTTCCGCAGCGTTCATAGCGAGTTCGACCTCGCTGCCCGTTGCAATCAGGATCACATCCGGGTTTGCCCCGCCGTCCTTCAAAATGTAGCCGCCTTTGAGCGCGCCTTTGCCTGTTTCCTTAAAGAGAGGCAGGTTCTGACGCGAAAGCGCGATTGCGCTCGGCGCATTGACGCTCATTGCGGACTGGTATGCAGCAGCCGTTTCATGACCGTCAGCCGGCCTCCACGTATATACGCCCGGCGTTGCGCGAAGCGCAGCCAGATGCTCGATTGGCTCGTGTGTTGCGCCGTCCTCGCCAACTCCGATGGAGTCGTGGGACAGGACATATGTAACGGGCAGCTTCATGAGCGCCGACATACGGATAGCGCCTTTCATGTAATCGCTGAATACAAGGAAGGTCGCGCAGTAAGGAACGATTCCTCCGTGCAGCGCCATACCGTTGCAAATTGCAGCCATGGCAAATTCCCTGATGCCAAAGTGAACGTTCGTCCCTTTGCGGTTTTCCGGCGAGAAGAACTCCCTGTCCTTCATCTGCGATTTATTCGCAGGGCCAAGGTCCGCGCTGCCGCCCATGAGGTTTGGCAGCTTGGCTGCAAGACGGTTGATGATCATGTTGGACGTATCCCTTGTTGCCATCGGTTTATCTTCAAACTGATAGAAATCATCGTCAAATACCGACGCCGGAACAGGCTCCATATATTCTTTATACTGCTTAGCAAGCTCCGGATATTCCTTGCTGTATTTGGAGAACAGCTCGTTCCACTGTGCTTCCTCAGCCGAATAAACCTCCTGCAGCTCTGCAATATGCTTTTTCACTTCCTCCGGAACAAAGAACGGCTCCGCGTGATCCCATCCCAGGCATTTCTTCATCGCATCGATGTTTTCCTGTCCCAGCGGGGAACCGTGGCTCGAAGCGCTACCCTGCTTTGCGGGGCAGCCGTAAGCGATCTGTGTTTTTACAATGATCAGGGAGGGCTTTTCTTTCTCTGCCTTTGCTTCCTCGATCGCCTGTTCAATCGACTTGATGTCTTCGTTTCCGTCCTCAACCTCAAGCACCTGCCAGCCATAAGCTTTGTAACGCTTTTTCACGTCCTCGTTAAACGCCGTATCGATGCTTCCTTCGATTGTAATGTCGTTCTTGTCATATAAAACGATCAGCTTGCCCAGCTTAAGCGTTCCCGCAAGCGAGCTTGCCTCTCCGGATACGCCTTCCTGCAGGCAACCATCGCCTGTGAGCGCGTATGTATAATGATCTACTACATTATAACCCGGCTTATTGAACTGCGCCGCAAGGTGCGCTTCCGCCATGGCAAAACCAACGGACATCGCAATACCCTGCCCAAGCGGGCCGGAGGTTGCTTCTACGCCTTCCGTGAGGCCGTGCTCCGGATGTCCGGGCGTAATGGAATCCCACTGCCTGAAGTTTTTGATATCCTCCATGCTTACCTTGTATCCAAACATATGCAGCAGTGAATACTCCAGCATGGACGCGTGCCCAGCGCTCAGGATAAAGCGGTCGCGGTTATCCCATTTCGGATTTTTGGGATTATGCTTTAAATACTTGGACCACAGCGTATACGCCATCGGCGCGCTGCCGATTGGCAGGCCCGGATGCCCGCTGTTTGCCTTCTGGATTGCCTCTGCGGATAAAACACGGATCGTGTTAATCGCAAGTTTATCGACTTTACTCATAGAAATAAAACCCTCCTGTGAATTTGATAAAAGTTTGGACGTTTGGGAAATCTCCCCCATCCTAAATTCAACAGATTTATTATAGCGGATTTAAACGGCTATTTCAACAAAAACACCTGTTAATCTTTCATGGAATTTGTTAATTATTAACATAAGTATTATATTTTTGTTCATTTCAGGCCTGTTGTTTCATTTTTGCGGGTTTCTGCTCCCCTGTTTTTGTATGAATTTCAAAATCCCCCCGCACAGCTCCTGTTCCCTGCAAGCCATCTGTGCCAAAAAGACGCTTGCACCCGTGCGGATTCGTTATTGACATCCGCTGCCGCAAAATTTATGATGAGTTTAGTTCTATTATTATTAGAAACACAGGAGGGGATTATCATGAGCAGAAATGTTGTTGTAACCGGCGGCAGCCAGGGGATTGGAAGAAAGATCGCTGAGGCGTTTTTGGCGGAGGGAGACAGGGTTGTTATTACTTCGCGCAGGGAGGAACCCGCGCAGAAATTCTTAAGTGAAGCCAGTACCGACCGTCTTTTTTACCTGAATTGCGACTGCGCCACAGAGGAAGGCGCAAAAGCGCTTTACGAATTTACCAAAAAAAGCGTGGGCGTATGCGATGTGCTTGTGAACAACGCCGCGATTTTTATCGGCGGGCCAATTCATAAAACGAGCGTTGCGGATTTTGATAAGCAAATGGGAATTGACGTACGCGGCGTATTCCTGATGTGCAAAGCGTTTTTGCCGGATATGCTTGAGAAAAAGAGCGGCAATATCATCAACATCGCTTCGCTCGCCGCCCTGAACGGCGCGTACAACATGGCGGTATACGCGATGGCAAAGGCGGCGATTGGCAGCATGACAAAAAGCATGGCAATCGATTACGGGCGCGACGGTATACGCGTGAACGGAATCTGCCCAAGCGCGACGCGTACGGAAATGTTCGTCAGCGGCAATACCCAGGAGGTTTTCGATCTGTTTGATGCGAACAACCCCATGGGCAGGATCGGCAAACCCGAAGAAATTGCGGACGCTGCGGTTTTCCTCGCTTCAGATAAGGCGTCCTACATTACCGGCCAGCTTCTGAGCGTGGACGGCGGCCTTTCCTCCTGGAACGGCGAGCCCAAGCAAAGCGACGGCAGGTAATTTTATCAAAGAAAAAAGGGAATTATATGGAAGGCCGGCCTTCCATATAATTCCCTTATTCGTTCTCTTTGCGGTGCTGCTCGTAAAATTCTTTATACACCGCATAATCCTTATATTTGATTCTTTCCCTTAGCTTGGTCGCGCCAAACAGGTACAGGTAAGCAGGAACCAGCGAAACATAAACGAACGCTTTCTCCACAAAATCCGTGAACAGGTTTGCCATAAAGGTCGAAAGGAGCACCATAACCATCGCCATAATGGACGCTCCCAAATGCTTCTGCGGATGCCGGATGAAATAAAAGGCAAATCCGCCCGCCACAAGCTCTACTACCGGCATGACGCCGTCGAGAAGCATAAGTTTCCAATCGGGTTGGTAAGAAAGTACCATATTCATTCCAAACAGGTAAAAGGAAAGCACGCCTACCGCGTCAAGCGCGCCAATGATAAAAAGCAGAACGCCCGCAACCTTAAGCAGTTTTTCTGCCTTGATCCCTTCCGCAAAGTCCACGATTTTCCGTATCAAATCAAACTCTCCCCGCTTTGTCTTACCATCTTCCGAAGCTGCTGCCTCCCGCGCCGCCGCCCGAGAAACCACCGCCGCCATATCCGCTGCCGCCACCCGAACTTTTCGTCGCCGTCATGCTCGCCAGCGCGGTCTGCATGCCCCGGTGGAGCGACCGCGTGAAATACAGCGCAGACCATGTGCCGCCGTAATAGCCGTAATACCAGTGCGGCGGCTCTAGCGCGATGCTCTCAAAGCGCTTCGCCCATGCGTCCGTCACACCCAGCACATACGCATAGGGCAGGATGTGATAAAAGCTGGCCGGATCGTCTTTTACCATCGTTTTGATTCTGTCTGCTTCCGCTGTTTCAATAAAGCGTTTCAGTCCAAGGATGCGCCCTGCCCACTGCGCGCCCTGCTCCGTCCGCCTGGGCATCAGGCCGGACAATAGGGACATGATGAGCGCCGCCGCTGCGGGCAGCACAACCCACCATCCCAGATAAGTGGAAAACAACAGGCAGGAAGCTGCCGTGAGTCCCGCGAGAATCAATATCCCACCGATCATTTTTCCAGCACGTGCAGACTTTTTATCCGACTTCCGCTTGCTGACCGAATCGCTGATCAGCAGCGCGCCCAGCCAGCCGATCAACCCCATAAACACGACTCCCATAATGATAGCGGCAAGCAGCTCCATGCTGTCAAGATAGACCGCAACTACCGCGACCGCCGCAACGGGAACTGCCGCAAGTAAAGTCGAAAGATATTGGAACACAACCGACTTTTTCGTGTAAACACGGTTTTGAGCGGTATTGTATTTTGCCCTGATCCTCTTTTTCGTACTGTTTACCGTATCGGCAAACTCATACCGCATATCTCTCACGTCAATGCTGTCCGAAAGCACGAACATTTTGCTGAACAAAATCTTTTCGTAATCGTTCGCGTCCTGTGGAAGGTCTTTCAGCTTTTTGAACGTCATGTTTTTTTCATCCGGCTGGTGTATCTCGATGAAGCCCTTGTCTGCCCAGAAAATAAGCAGGGAAACGACGTCCCGGTTATCCGTTTCGCCGTCGATGATATACCCGACGTCCGCGCTGTTCATGCCCTCCGGCGGGCCAAATTCCACCGTTTCTACCTCAGCCCGGCGTTTGCCCGAAGCCACGAGCAGGATGAGCACAAGCACAAAGGCCGTGCCTCCCGCGCAAAATGCGGGCATAAAGTAAGCGATCGTCGAACGCGCACCCACATAATATCCGTCAGGCAACTCCGCGCGTACATTCACGCCGTAGCCGCTTTCTACCGTTTTTGCCATCTCACCGCGAATGGTATTTCCCTCCACCATATAGGTAAGGGCGCTTTCGTCGTAGGTGCCGCTCTGCTCCGATCCGGTGGTGAAGCCGAGCTTTCCCGTGTCGAACGCCTTCGGCATCTCAATCGTAAAGGTAAGCCTTTCAATGGGGATCGTGTTTTCAGGGCTAACGAGGTTGTAATAAAATTCGTCCGCTCCGGAAAGCGTGTCCGGCCCCATATCGAAACGGTAGCTGTATTCATATTCCACCACGCCCGTCACCGTCTCATCCGTATCTCCGAGGCGAATCACCACGTCGCTTCCCTCCCGGGAGATCTCGCAGGGCACGTTGGCCTTAAGATCCGTCACAACGGCATGCGCGCCCGATTCCTCATACTGCCCGTCCGCCATACGCCGCATCCGCATATCCACGGGAACCGTTTCCGTAATGCCGTGCGTCTCGCCCACACTCTGCGAAAAATCCGCCGTTATCTTTTTGGAGATATCGTATGTGTTGTCCTCATTGACCTGAATCGTGATCTCTTCGCTTTTGATCACGTAATCCGGCGCCGCCTGTGCAAAGGCGGTAAGCGGCAGAAGCAAAACAAACGATACCGTGAAAAGCAGAACTCTGACCAATTTTTTCATATCCACATTCCTTTTCCAGTTTGTTCTGAGCGCTCAGCCCAATTTGGCGATTTCATTGGCCGTATTGGAATGAATGGCCGCCGGAACCAAAAGGATAAAAAATATCGCCCAGTCCACGATTTCGGCATCCAGCATAACAATACAAATACTGGTTAATATGACCCACGCAACCATTCCCACAATATAACAGTTCTTTCCCTTTCGGCTGTCTTTTACCGCTTGGAATCCGAACGCCGCCTGCACTGCCGTCAGCGCAGTATAAGCACCCATGCACGCGATCAGGATCCACGGCATGGGGACGATCCACGCTTCCAGCTTCATGCCAAACGGCAGTTCCCCCGCCGCCGCAAACCAGATCGTAAGCACCGCCGCAAAGGCAACCTCCGCAACCATAAGACTATTCCATATTTTTAACTGTTTTATTTTGCGCGCACGTTCCATTTTTGTAGTTATCCTTTTCGTTTTTTTCGCCGGCTTTCTTACCAAACGGAGAGCCTTTCCTCCGGCGCGAGGTACATCCCGTCGCCCTCCTCTACGCCGAACGCATCGTAAAACTCCTGAAACTGCTGCACGTTCACATTTGCGCGCAGATAGCCCGGCGCGTGCGTGTCAGTTTGCAGCATATATTCCGCAGTCTCCTCCGATTCCTGCAATTTCCACACCTTTGCCCAGCTTTCAAAAAATGTTTGGTAATCGAAGCCGTCCATGCCCTTTGCGAGCTCGAGCATGCAGGACATCCCGCCGAGGTCGGCCACCGTCTCGCCGATGGTATAGTCTCCGTCGATATATTTTCCGGGAAGCACCTCGATGCTCGCGTAATACGCGCCCACCTTGTCCGTGCGTTCCTTGAATGCCGCGCGGTCTTCATCCGTCCACCAGTTGGAGAGGTTTCCGTCCTTATCGTAAAGGCTTCCCATGTTGGAGTCGAACCCGTGCGTGATTTCGTGCCCGATGACGATACCGAGCGAGCCCATCTGCTGCTCGACCGTTCCGTCCGGATCATAAAAATCCCCGCCCAAAATGCCCGCCGGGATATTGATGGAATTATCCGTCGGCTGGTAAAAAGCGTTTACTTCCTGCGGAGAGGTCATCCACAGGTCCTTATCGATCTCCGCCTTTGCCTTGTCCACCTTCTCCGACATACTTTTTTCCCGCACCGCGAGCATGTCGTCTATGATCCCGCCATCCTCCGGCAGCGCATAATCCGAATAATCGTACAGCGACCAGTCGTCCGGATAAGCCACGCGCACCTTGAGCGTATCGAGCTTTTCGAGCGCCTTCGCTTTGGTTTCATCGCCCAGCCATTCGTTTTCTTCAAGCCTTTGCCGGAACACCGCCACGGCGTCGTTCACCAGCTCCGTCACGTCCTGCTTGGTCTCTTCCGTCACATAGTTCTCCGCGTACAGCTTGCCAATCGCCATATCGAACGTTGTGGAGCACGCCTGGTAGGCAAGCTGCTCCACCGGCAGCTCTATCTGCGTGCTCCCCATTCTCGCGCCGCTGTATTCCGTCATGATATCAAGGCATTCCTGATCGAGCATTCCCGCCACGCCTGTCAGCGTCTGATAAATCAGCCACGCCTTGAACGCCTCCAGATTCTCCTCCGTATACAACCCGTTCATCTTCGCGAGCCATTCAGGCTCGGTCAGGATGAAGCGGTCGATGCCGCCGTCCGTATAGGGCTTCAGAATTTCCATGAGCGGGAAATCGGGCGACATCTCCGCAAGCTCCGCCGCGCTCTTCGGGTTATAGGCCTTGTCGCGTATGTCAGCGGAAGCTCCCTCCGCGTTCCCGATCGACGCCTGCGCGATCTCCGTCTCAAGGGCAAAGAACGCTTCCCAAAGGCCTGCCGCTTCTTCTTCCGAATATCCTGCGCGGGCAAGCAGCTTTTTGAGCATCACTTCCTCCGCGTCTTTTGTCCGCTGCCCTACGTCCGTTATGCTTTTATATTCGTCCGCATCCGAGAGCGCGAAGCCTGACGGCCCGATGTAAACGGTATTCTTCGTGCTGTCCTTCCAATCCGCCGCGATATCCGCTTTCACCGGCGCGCCCGCGAGGTTCCCCCAGTCCGCAAGGTATGCTGTCAAATCGTCCAGCGTTTCAATCGCTTCGATTTCCCCGAGCAGCGGCAAAACCGGCTCCATGCCGAGGGCATTGCGGCTTTCCATATCCACATAGTCGTTATAAAATTCCCGCACGAGCTGCGCCTCATGGCTCGTCTGCGACTCGTCTGTGATGAGCGCCATGACCTGCGCCATCACTTCATTGCTGCGCTCGGTAAAGGTGCTTGCCTGCATCTGCGTGCCAAGCTCCGTCCCTGCCATCCATTCCTGATTGACCGCCGCATTGAAATCGTCTTTTGGATCTGTCTTGGTGTCCGCCGTCACATTCCCGGAAATATCCGAATTAGTCCACGCCGCGCCCGGCGCGTTTTCTTCCGCTCCGGCTTGCGCGCTCCCCTCTGCCGACGCGGACGGGGCCGCGCTATTCTCCGCCTGCGGCTGCACGCTGCACGCCGTCGCAAACAGCAGGGCAGCCGCAAGCAAAATTACTAAAATCCGTTTGGCTATTTTCAATGTTTTGTCCTCCTCGTTCTTCCCATCCAAATAAAAAGCCCTCCGATTCGTCCGCAGGAAACTGGCTGGCAGGCTCCATGCGCACAGTTAAGCTGCGGAATACATCCTCAGCCTTTCTTTTCCTTTTTCCCTATGATGTTCGTAATGTCGTCCCGTATTTGAGTGTAGCGCATTTTGGGCACCGGAAGCTCCTCCCCCGTTATCAGCGTCAGCTTATACCGCTCAATTTTCGCCACATAATCGCAGTTGATGAAGTAACTCCTGTGCAGCCGGTAAAAATGAGACGGCAACTCCGCTTCCAGCTCCTTGATGGAAGCCTGCACCTGCCTGTGCTCGTTTACCAAATACAGTATGCTTTCCCGTTCCAGCGCCTGAATATACTGAATCATTCCCGTATCTACAAAGCAGAGCGAACCGTTTGTCTTTACCGCAAGCCGCCGGTTATTGTTTTCCCCGCTCTCTTTCAGCAGACGCTGCACATACCGGTAAGTCTGTTTTGTAACCTGTACGGGAAAGACTTCCTCTCCCACCAGCTCGCTGTATTCATTGGAGACGTGCATGTGGTACAGGCGGTATCCGCCCGTTTCCTTCCGGTAGCAAAACGTCAGTCTTTGCTTCGCCGTACAGATCATATCCGCCTGCCCGGAAGCATAGAGCGTATATCCGCCAAGCACCATCAGCTGGTCTTCGCTTCCCGTTTCGATCTGCCGGAAACTCGATTCTTCCAGCTCAAAGGGCGGCATAATAAAGCCGTTTTGAAACTGCGCCTTGATCGCTTCCGCACCCGAAACGAGAAGATTGCCTATGCCCAGCCAAACGCAGTCGCTGGCCAGTACGTCAAACAGCGGCCCTGTATTCAGATGGTAATATTCCCTGATGATATACAGGGTATCTTCACATACGGTTTCTTTTTTGACTTCCATAAAAACGGTCCGAATACACTTTTTTTCTTTTATTATTATATTGATTTTGAAAATATTGTCCATTAAATTACATGAATCGGGTATATATCGTGTTGAATATGCAATTCTGTTTTTTTGTGCCTCTTAATAAGCTGCGCCGTTCCGCCGTAAATGCGTATTCCGGTATCTGAAAGCAAAAAAAAGGGCGTTATTCCTAACGCCCTTTTTTCTTACCGGATGCTTTTTCCATTATAACTCACGCTTTTTTCACGCCCAGCACGACTTTCTCGCCATTGATATTCCATTCCTTTTCATAGCCTTCCGCACTGCCATACTGCACGCCCAGCGCAAGCACCTCTTTTTCGATCTGGTCTTCGTTGTTCTGGACGATTACCGTAATCTTTTCATTGTCCTTCACATACAGTTCGATTTTATCTGTGACTTCGAATCCGGCTTCTTTACGCATTGTCTGTATCTTGCTGATCAGCTCGCGCACATTGCCCTCCTCGATAAGCTCCGGCGTTAACGCCGTATCGATAATCACCGCAAAATCCCCGCTTGTTTCCGCTACAAAGCCTTCGCGCTGCGCAGGCTCGATCAAAATATCCTCTTCCATAAGCGTAACGGGCATTTCGTCTACGCGGAATTCATAAGGCTTGCCGCCTCTCACCGTGCTCACTACAAGCATTCCGTCAGCCTGCGCCAGATGTTGGCGAATGCCGTTAAGCAGCTTACCGTATTTCGGCCCAAGCGTACGCATCTGCGGTTTTACATTGTAGGTAATGTATTCCGCCGCGGCCGCGCCCAATTCTACCTCTTTTGCATTCAACTCCCCGCGGATAACCTCCAGAAACGTTTCATCCAGATGGTCGATACCGCTCACATAAATTTTGCCGATCGGCTGCCGGTTTTTGATGTTCGCTGTATTGCGGCATGCGCGCCCCAGATTGACGACGTTCAGGACTGCGTCCATGTCGCGTTCAAGCTGCGCATCCATCAGAGCCGCATCCGCTTCCGGCCACCTCGTCAGGTGCACCGACTGCGGCGCGTTCCTGTCATTCGTGCGCACAAGGTTCTGGTAAATGCTTTCCGTCATAAACGGCGTAAACGGCGCAAGCAATCTTGCCATTGTTTCAAGCACAGTATACAGCGTCATAAACGCGTCTACTTTATCCTGCTCCATCCCGCTTCCCCAGAAACGGTCTCTGCAGCGGCGCACATACCAGTTGGAAAGCTCGTCCACAAACTTATTCAGCTCGCGCGACGGCTCCACGATACGGTAATTGTCAAGATCGTCCGTTACCGTTTTTACAAGCGAATTCAGGCGCGACAGCACCCATTTATCCATGATATTTTTGGGTTCTAACGTATATTTCGTCGGGTCAAAGCTGTCGATGTCCGCATACAGGATATAGAACGCATAGGTGTTCCATAGCGTACCCATAAACTTACGCTGCATCTCGCTCACCGCTTCGTCGTAAAAGCGCGAGGGCAGCCACGGCGCGCTCGCCGAATAGAAATACCACCGGACCGCGTCTGCGCCCTGCCTGTCCAGCACGCTCCACGGATCGACGACATTTCCTTTATGCTTGCTCATCTTCTGCCCGTCCTTGTCCTGCACGTGTCCAAGCACAATACAGTTTTCAAACGGAGCCTTGTCAAAAATCAGCGTTCCGATCGCAAGCAGCGTATAGAACCACCCGCGCGTCTGGTCGACCGCCTCGCTGATGAAATTTGCCGGGAAATGGCTTTCGAATTCCTCTTTGTTTTCAAAGGGATAGTGCCACTGTGCAAACGGCATGGAGCCGCTGTCGTACCAGCAGTCGATCACTTCTGGCACGCGGTGCATGCTGCCCCCGCACACCGGACATTTTAACGTAATCGGATCGAGGAACGGCTTGTGCAGCTCGATATCCTCAGATACTTCCTGTTCCGCCATGTCCCTAAGCTCCTGCCTCGAGCCGACCACATGGATTTCGCCACAGTCGCACACCCAGACAGGCAACGGCGTTCCCCAATAACGCTCGCGGGAAATTCCCCAGTCGATGACGTTTTCAAGGAAGTTGCCCATCCGTCCGTCCCGAATATTTTCAGGCAGCCAGTTGACGCTGGCATTGTTTTTCAGCAGGTTATCCCGCAGCTCGGTCATCTTGATAAACCATGTGCTGCGCGCGTAATAGATAAGGGGCGTATCGCAGCGCCAGCAGAACGGATAGCTATGCTCGTACGGCATCTCCGCAAACAGCAGCCCGCGCTCCTTCAAATCTTCAGTGATCAGCTTGTCCGCTTTTTTCACAAATACGCCCGGCCATTTGGTTTCCTCGCTCATCGTGCCGTCCGGCTTTACGAGCTGCACGAACGGAAGCCCGTATTTCCTGCCAACATTCGCATCGTCCTCACCGAACGCGGGCGCGATATGTACGATACCGCTGCCATCCGTCAGGGTAACATAAGTGTCGCACGTGATATACCATGCCTTTTCATCCGTACGCGCAAAATCGAAAAGCGGTTCATATTCCTTATATTCAAGCTCCTTGCCCGTAAACTTGCTGACGATATGTGCGTCCTCACCCAAAAGCTGCTCGCACAGCGCCTTTGCAAGGTAATACTGGTCGTTGTTCTTATCCTGCGCAAGCACGTATTCCTCGTTTGGGTTTACGCACAGCGCGACGTTGGACGGGAGCGTCCACGGGGTGGTCGTCCACGCTAGGAAATACGCATCTTCGTTTTTTACCTTGAAACGCACAAAGATAGAAGTTTCCTTCACGTCCTTATAACCCTGCGCCACCTCGTGCGAGGAAAGCGCCGTCCCGCAGCGCGGGCAGTACGGGACGATTTTATGTCCCTTATAAAGCAAATCCTTTTTGGCAATTTCCTTCAAAGACCACCATACGGATTCAATATAATCATTATCATAGGTAATGTATGGATCTTCCATATCCGCCCAGTAACCCACGCGGTCGGACATCTTTTCCCACTCGCCCTTGTATTTCCACACGGACTCCTTACATTTCTGGATAAACGGCTCCACGCCATATTCTTCGATCTGCTCTTTTCCGTCCAAGCCGAGCATTTTTTCCACCTCGAGCTCCACCGGCAGCCCATGCGTGTCCCATCCCGCCTTGCGCAGCACGTTATAGCCCTGCATGGTTTTATAGCGCGGAATCAGGTCCTTGATGCAGCGCGTGAGGATATGCCCTATATGCGGCTTTCCGTTTGCCGTTGGCGGCCCGTCGTAAAAGGTAAACTCAGGATTTCCCCTGTTCTCCTCCATGCTCTTTTCAAAGATCTTGTTCTCGTGCCAGAAATCAAGGATTTCCAGCTCGCGTTCGTTGAATTTTAAATCGGTGGGAACTTTCTTATACATCGTAAACTCCTTATTTTATAGCCGTTTTTCACGGTTTTGCTTTCAATTTGTCTTTTTCCGGCAGGCATGCGCCGCATCAAAAAAAGCCTTCCTCCTGCATCAGGACGAAAGCTCGCGGTACCACCTGAATTCTTTCCTGCTATTTACCACAGAAAAGCACTCCTCCCCGCTGTAACGCGCGGGACGCGCGGCGTTTAGCAAACACGTGATAATCCAAAATGGCGTTGCCGCGGGTCTTCCACCCTCTCCCGCTCGCTTCGTGGGCCACCATAAAGGACGTTTGTCGGTTCTGCGCCGATCTATTTCCAGTTTTTACCATTATATTGCATATAATCCGCTTTGTAAAGACTTTCAGGGCAGGTAAACAATTCCTTTTTCCCTCACCCGCGCTTCAGCGCCGCCGAAATCCGCTTTGCCGCCTGTGCGAGCACCGCCTTAAACTGCTCCTGCCTCTCGGGCGGGCAGGGGCGCAGCGTCGTGACGCTGATTCCCGCTTCTGCGATTCCCCCGGCGGAAAACACAGGGTATGCAATACAAAACATATCCTTATGATATTCCCCGTCGTCCACGGCATATCCCTGCTCCGCAACCGCGCCCAGCTCTTCCAAAAGCCCCTCCTGCGTGCAGATTGTGGTATCCGTATACTTCACATAATCCAGTCTGGGCACAATACCCTGCTGCTCGCGCAAAGGGCGAAACGCCAGAATTGCTTTGCCGATCGCGCTCGCATGAAGGGATTTGCTGCTGCCGATCGGCGACAGGCCCTGCAGCGCCTTTGCGTTTCCATCAAGCCGGTATACGTGCGTCATCTCCATGTGGTTGCTCGAAAGCATGCCAAGATTGATCGTTTCACACAGCTGTCCCGCGGCCCACTCCATATGTTCACGCGCTACGTTTACAAGGCTGTGATCTTTTGACATATGATAGGAAATCGAATAGAACTTCATGCCCAGGCGGTAAAGCCGCGTTTTGGGATCGTATTCAATATAATCCATATGCAGCATCGTATTCAAGAGCCGGTGCACACGCGCCGTATCGAGTCCCAGCGCCTGTGCAATATCCTTCACGCGCGACCAGTCCTTCCCCGTCAGATAATCAATGATTTCAAGCGCATGGTAAACCGACTGATTCAGCCCCGCTTTGTCCCTGCCTGTCATTTGTGTCGTCCCTCTCTTTGCCATGTGTGCATTCACAGCCTCTTTTTTTCTCTATCATATCTGAAAAAAAACAATTTGACAATCGCTTATTTAGGTTTTATCATTAGAATTAATAATCATATTTTAAAACAAATGTTCAAATATTGAAATTTAGAGGTCCTTATGAAACCAGATTTTTGCAGTATCCCCCCACGCAAACCGGGCAGTGCCGATCTGGCGCTCGAAATTGCCCTGAGCCGCCAAAACAATAAAATTATCGTTTTGGACGACGATCCAACCGGCACGCAGACTGTGCACGATATTCCTGTTTTTACGAGCTATGACGAGCAGAGTGTGAAGGCCGGCATGCAGGCTGAACAAAATCTGTTTTTCCTGCTCACCAATTCACGCAGCTTTTCCGCGGATAAAACTGCGCGTGAGCACCGTAAAATTGCACAGAACATCTGTAGCGCCGCGCGCGCGGCGCGCACCGGTTTTTTGATCATCAGCCGTGGGGATTCCACCCTGCGCGGGCACTGGCCCCTTGAGACCGCCACGCTCAAAGCAGAGCTTGCCAAAAGCGGATATGCCGTGGACGGCGAAATCATCTGTCCTTTTTTTCCTGAAGGCGGGCGTGTTACAGCGGGCGATATCCACTATGTAAAGCAAGGGGACGATTATATTCCCGCAGGTGAAACGGAGTTTGCAAAGGATGCGACGTTTGGCTACCGTTCCTCCAATCTCAAGGATTGGATAGAGGAAAAAACGCAGGGCAAGATCCGCGCTGCGGATGTTTCCAGCGTGTCGCTTGAAGAGCTGCGCGGCAATCTTGACGCGGTGCAAAATAAACTTTTGAATTTAAACGGCGGCGTCATGGTCGTCAATGCCGTGGAATATTCCGATCTTGAGGTTTTTGTGATCGCCCTGTGCGGAGCGCTCGGGCAGGGAAAACGCTTTTTGTTTCGAAGCGCCGCAGCGTTGCCACGCGTGCTGGGAGGCGTTAGCGCAAAGTCTTTTTTGCAGGGAGAAGAATTGCGCGGCGATTCCTCCCATGGCGGGCTTGTGATCGTCGGCTCCCATGTGGCGCGCTCGACACAGCAGCTAAACAACCTGCTTGAGCTCGACGGCCTGTGCCCGATCGAACTCGATACGGACCTCGCGCTCTCGCCCGGTCTTTTGGCTGCTGAAATCAGGCGGGCTTCCAGGGCAGCGGAAAAGGCAATCTTTTCCGGCGAGACCGTTGTGCTTTATACAAAGCGCAAACTGCTCGATCCAATCGGAATGTCTCCTGAAGAAAAACTCGCGCTTTCCGTTCGTATCGCAAACGCAGTAACAGAAACCGTACGGCGCATCTCCGTACGGCCTTCCTTTATTATCGCAAAGGGCGGCATCACAAGCAGCGAGATCGCCACAAACGCACTCGGCGCAAAGCGCGCATGGGTTTTGGGACAGGCCGCGGCAGGCATACCCGTATGGAAGCTCGGTCCGGAAAGCCGGTATTCAGGCCTGCCATATATCATCTTCCCCGGAAATGTAGGGGAACCGGATACGCTCAAAAACATCGTTTCCGGGATCATGGAAACTCAAACAATACAAAAATAGTAAACGGGAGACAAATCAATGGGTAAATCAATCGCAATCGTTCAAACGAGCGCCGTTTCTTCAACGGAGCTTTCCGCGCTGTGCAAGGAAATCATTCCAGACGTCAAGGTCTGGGAGATCATCGACAACAGCCTGATCGCCGAGGTCAACGCAAACGGAGGCGTTACAAAGGCAGTGCGGCGCAGGCTGCTTTCCTATTATGAAAACGCGCAGTCGCTTGGCGTGGACGCAATCTTAAACCAATGCTCGTCAGTAAGCGAGGTCGCAGAGGATTTCAAAAAGCTGATCGACATCCCTATTGTAAAAATCGACGAAGCAATGGCGCGCGAAGCGGTACGACTGGGTAAAAAAATCGGCGTAATCGCCACGGTGGAAACCACTCTGGGCCCCAGCTGCAGCCTCATCGAAAATGCGGCAAAGCAAGCCGGTAAGGAAATCGAGATCGTCCGTTACCTCGTGGAGGGCGCGATGATGATACTCATCGAGCAGGGCGATAAGGAGCGCCACAACGCAATGGTGCTCGGGGAAGTGGAACGCGCCGCACGCGAATGCGACGTCGTTGTTTTGGCGCAGGGCAGCATGACCGTCCTTTTGCCGCTTCTTACCCATATTAAAACGCCCGTACTTTCAAGCCCCCGTATGGGTATCGAATACCTTAAAGAAGTCCTTGGAGAATAACCGTTCTCCGGTTGCCGGACAAAAGAGCAAAAAAGCCGGACGTTTTGTCCGGCTTTTTCAATGCTTCTTTTTTCGCAGCTTCAGTTCCATATTCCGCTTTTTTGCCATGTCCTCAAACAGCCTGACTGCAACGGCCGCGTTCTCCTTTACGGTGTTGCCCGGCTTTTCTTCCTGTTTCAACTGCGCCATCAGTTCCCTGACGTCCTGCAATTCCAATAAATTGACCGCAAGGCAAAAGAAACTTTTTTTGCGTCCGTCGTTATACTGTTCCAGCAGTTCCTCCAGAATCGCGACTTTCTCATCGAGCTCCGCCTGATACGCACTGAGCCCGCTTTTCCTGATTCTCTCAAAATTTTCCCGCATATTCCGGTGCGTGATAAACGAGTCGCTATCCTGCGCGCCGTCAAATTTCCCACACGGGTATTCCCTGCAAAGGCAGCAATATTCGATTCCGCCGTTCCGCTTATTGCAGCTGAGCACCCCGCAGGAGGGACGCTTTGCAAAAAAATCTTCCCCGCCGCAGCCCGGGCAGCGCGACGCGCCGTCCGTATGAAAACGCGGGCAAAGGCCGCAATTCAGCCCACACGCCGATAATCGTGGATATGCTCTTTTACCGCCCTGCATACTTTCAGTTCCCTTCGCATTGTTTTTATTTGTACCAAATAAAATTTTGCTGTCGTTTTATTCCGGCTTTTTTTCCTTGCCTGTAAACCGCCGGTACTCATGTACCTTCTGTTCATAGCCCTGCATGGAGGGCTTGTAGAATACCGTTCCTTTGAGCTCGTCCGGCAGATATTGCTGCTGCACATAATGCCTTGGATAATCGTGGGCGTATTTATATTGTTTGCCCTTTTGCTCGTGCTTTGCCTTTTCAAAGTTTGTATCCTGCAAATGAGCGGGCACATTCTGCCGCTTTACCTCTCTGGCTGCACGCGCAGCGGAATCCACCGCGAGCAGCACGCTGTTGCTCTTTGGCGACTCGCACAGGTAGATGATCGCCTGGGCGATATTGAGCCGCGCTTCCGGCATTCCGTTGAAGTCAAGCGCCTGCATGGCAGCGACGCACTGGTTCAGGACGCTTGGGTTGGCAAGCCCCACATCTTCGGAGGCATGCGCGATCATACGGCGCACAGGCACACGCGGATCCACGCCCGCGTAAATCATGCGTGCAAACCAGAACAGCGCCGCGTCGCTGTCGCTGCCGCGCAGCGATTTACAAAATGCGGACAGCATATCGTAATATTCGTTGTCGTCCATACGCACCGCGCGCTGCTGGATCGACTGTTCTGCGATTTCAAGCGTGATATGCACCTTTCCCTTTTTATCCGGCTTTGTGGTCAGCACCGCAAGCTCGAGCGCGTTAAGCGCGCTCCTGATATCGCCGTTCGAAACCGAAGCCCAATGCTCTACCGCATCCTCGTCAAGCGTAAGGTCCATATTGCCAAAGCCATTTTCCTGATCCTCCGCCGCACGGTATACGGCTTTTTTTACATCCTCTTCCGTCAGCCCGTAAAACTCAAACAAGCGGCAGCGCGAGACGATAGCGCTTGTCATTGCAGCCATGGGGTTTTCGGTGGTGGAACCAATCAGCTTGATAACACCGCTTTCCATTGCAGGCAATACGCTGTCTGACTGCGATTTGGACCAGCGGTGGCACTCGTCGAGCAGCAAAAAGCTTTCCCTGCCATACATCTTGAGGTTGCTTTCCGCCTCGTCGATTACCTCGCGCACGTCCTTTACGCCGCTCGTTACAGCGTTCAGCTTATAAAAATCGCTGCCCGTGGTCTGCGCGATGATCGCGGCAAGCGTGCTTTTTCCGCAGCCCGGCGGGCCCCAGAAAATACACGAGCCAAGCTTATCCGCCTCGATCGCCCGGCGCAGCAGAGTGTTTTTCCCCACGATATGCTCCTGCCCCAAAAATTCATCCAGCGTCTTTGGACGCATCCTGTCTGCAAGGGGCGCATTTTTCTTTAAGTTTCCAGAAAACAAATCTTCCATGGATTTCCTCTTTTTCGATCATATAGTTTCTACTATATTATATACCATTCCCGTTACAAAAGCAGTCAATTCAGGCTTAATTTTAATCCGATCTTTCGATCCGGTGTGAATTTTATTGAAAACAAAGCCTTTCCGTATTATAATTGTATCTGTATTTACATACATTTTAGGAGGATTCGACCAATGGAAAGAGTGTATAATTTTTCGGCGGGCCCTGCGTGCCTGCCAATCGAGGTTTTAAAGCAAGCCCAGGACGATTTCATTTCGTATGGCAACAGCGGTATGAACGTCATGGAGATGAGCCACCGTTCCAAAGAGTATCAGGACATTATCGATACGGCGGAGGCTGATCTGCGTGATCTGATGAATATTCCGGACAATTACAGCGTGCTGTTTCTTCAGGGCGGCGCTTCTTTGCAGTTTGCAATGGTTCCTTTGAACCTGATGACAAAATATAAAAAAGCGCATTTTGTCAAAACAGGGCAGTGGGCAAAAAAGGCCATCGAACAAGCCAAAAAGTTTGGCGAGGCAAATGTCGTGGCGTCTTCTGAAGATAAAACGTTCTCGTACATTCCGCAGCTTAATGCCGATATGTTCACACCGGACGCAGACTATGTGCATATCACATCCAATAATACCATTTATGGAACCAGGTTCACAAAGCTTCCCCCTGTGGGAGACCTTCCGCTCGTTTCCGATATGTCCTCCTGTATTCTTTCCGAAGAAATCAACGTTGCGGATTATGCCCTGATTTATGCGGGCGCACAGAAAAACATCGGCCCTGCTGGCGTTACGATCGTCATCATCCGCAACGACCTCATTGGCCATGCGCCGGACAGCGTGCCTACAATGCTTAATTATAAGACCTATGCGGATAACGGCTCTATGTTCAACACGCCTCCGACCTATGCGATTTATATTGCAGGCCTTGTGTTCAAGCATTTAAAGAAGCTTGGCGGCGTGGGTGAAATGGAAAAAATCAACAAGGAAAAGGCTGCCATGCTTTATGAATTTATTGATAATTCGCCACTGTTCCAGGCAACGGTAGAACCAAAATACCGTTCGCTGATGAACGTACCGTTTATTACGGGCAGCGAGGAGCTCGACAAGGAGTTTGTGGCGGGCGCCAAAAAAGCGGGCCTTGTCAATCTTAAGGGCCACCGCAGCGTAGGCGGTATGCGCGCCAGCATCTACAACGCAATGCCTGAGAGCGGCGTGCGTGAGCTGATCGCCTATATGGCTAAATTCGAAGCGGAGCATAAATAAGGAGTTTATTATGGTTAATATTAAAAAGCTGAATAAAATATCGCCTGTGATCTATGACTTCCTCCCCAAGGAAAAATACAACGTATCTTCCCATTTGGAGGATAGTGAGAGCGACGCGTTCATTGTACGCAGCGCAGATTGCCACGGCATGGAATTTACGGAAGACGTCCTCGCGATTGCACGCGCGGGAGCAGGCACCAACAATATCCCGATCGATAAATGCACCGATCAGGGCATCGTTGTATTTAATACGCCGGGCGCAAACGCCAACGGGGTAAAGGAGCTTGTGCTTGGCTGCATGATCGCCGCGTCGCGCAACCTTCCTGAGGCATACGACTGGGTAAAAACGCTCAGCGGACAGGGAGACGAGGTTCCGAAGCTTGTGGAAAAGGGCAAAGGGCAGTTCGTCGGCGGCGAGCTCAAGGGCAAGACGCTTGGCGTCATCGGCCTTGGGGCCATCGGCATCATGGTTGCCAACGCCGCTTCTGCGATTGGCATGAATGTAATCGGCTACGATCCGTTCCTTTCCGTAGATAAAGCATGGACGATTTCCATGTATACGCATAAGGCTGAAAAGCTTGATGAGCTTTTGGAAAAATCCGATTTCATTACACTGCATATTCCGCAAAATGATAAGACCAAAGGATTTTTGAGCACGCCCGAGTTCTCTAAAATGAAGGACGGCGTGATCATCCTCAATTTTGCGCGCGGCGGGCTCGTCAAAACAACTTCCCTGTTTGACGCAATCGAAAGCGGAAAGGTTAAAAAATATGTGACCGATTTCCCGGATGCGGATACGCTTTGCCATCCGAACGTGCTGGCGATCCCGCACCTTGGAGCGTCTACACCCGAAAGTGAGGAAAACTGCGCGGTTATGGCTGCACAGCAACTGCGTGATTTTATCGAGACAGGATCGATTGTCAATTCCGTTAATATGCCGGAATGTATTATCCCGCCGTCCGATACGGTGCGCCTGACCATCCTGCATAAAAATTCGCCGAATATGGTAGGGCAGATTACCAATAAAATTGCAAGCTACGAGCTTAATATTGCGGACATGGCAAATAAATCACGCGGGGATATCGCTTACACTGTTATGAACCTTGACCATGAAATTTCCGCCGACGCGATCGCGGAGCTGTCTCAAATTGAAGGCGTGATCAAAGTTCGCGTGCTGTAGACCGGGTATCGCTTATGACAGATAAAAAATGGGGTATTATCCTCATCATCACCAGTATTGTCCTTGTCACCGCGATTTCGCTGTTGTTCTTCACAGTGAAGGCGCCGGATATGCCGGAAGGTACCAAGTGGGGCTTTCGTATCTTTGCAATCGCGGCATGTGCCGCACAATTTATTGTATTCATGATGTTTGCAAAGTCCTATAAAAAGAATAAAAAATGGTAATCAAAAACGCGGATGATGTCATCCGCGTTTTTTGTAATATAAAGGCAAAACCCTCTTCCCGCCGTTTATTCGCCGTCCTTTTTATCATCCTCGTGGAGTTTTTCCTCGAAACGGTAAAAATCCGCGTTTTCCTCCGCGGCAATCTCTTCATCGGTGAGGGGCCTCCTGTTTGCAACGAACATATCGCTTAAAATAACCAGCCCGTAAATGATGGAAAATACTGCGATCAGTATGCCGATCGTATTCATCGCGATAATCCACTGCAACACCACCAGAAGAACGCCGCCAATGATGGAAATTACGCCGATTCCAACGTTTCTTTTCCATCCCTGCTTTGCATTCTTTTTTGCGTCGGCGCCTTCCATAATGCGCATCACGCCCAAAAGCACCAGCCAGATTGCCACAAGTACCGGCAGGAAAAGCACAATCGCTTTATCAAATACCAAAATCAAAATTCCAAGCAGGATATTCACGATTGCAATCAGCGCGTCAATCGACAGAAAGGCCTTTCGCGAACTTCCCAAAAAGCGAAAGACAAGCTGCAATGCTCCAGCGGCCACCAGCGCTACCGCCGCTACCCTGACTGCCACAACCACCGTAATAACCGGTGCGGCGAGCATCAGGCACCCAACTGCCAGCAAAAGAATGCCCAGTATGATCTTCACGATCCGATCCAGCTTATTCGTCTTCATCATTTCCTCACTCGCCCTGCGTACCGGAATCTCCTGCATCTCCGCCGGTAGTATCATCATCCTGCGTGCCGGAGTCATCGCCGCTGCCGGAAGTCGGCCCCGGTGTTACCGTCTGCAGAGCGGCGTCATAGCTTTCTTCGTCCACCAGCCCGCGAAGGATTGCAAGCTTGGGCACATTCCCTTCGTTGACTGCGGTTTCCACAACTACAAGGTACAGCTTTCCATCGTCCTCGTTGAGCGCAATTACCCAGTTCACTTCACGCTTCAGGCTGTTTTCACCAACCTGCGCCGTTCCGGTTTTTCCATATATATTAAACTTGTTACCCAATAATGCGTTATAGCCTGTACCGTCGACCATAACGCGCCGAAGTGCGGGCTTTTCAATATCGATGACATTTTGGCTCATCGTGTTTTCCTTGTAATAACTGACCTGCTTCTCCTCCACTGTCGTCTCATTTTCATTTTCATCGATTGTAAAGGTTCGGCTTACAAGCGTCGGATTTACCATATTGCCGTTGTTTTCCAGTGCCGTATACATCGTTGCAAGCTGGAGCGGGCTGATTACAAGCTGCCCTGTTCCATAGCCTGTACGCGCGAGCCAGTCGAGCCAGTCTATGCTCTCCTCATCACCGCTGACCATGCTTGACGCTTTGACCGGAAGGTCAAACGCCGGCGGTTCTCCACCGATGCCAATGCTCTCAAGATAGGACTTAAACGGCTCAAGCGTTGTTTGCAGCGCATAATACGCAAAGTAAATGTTATCCGAAGACTTCATCGCCATTTCGTAAGTCCCCGGGGATTTTGCCACATCCTTTGAATAAATCGCTCCGGAATGCCAGCCTTCGATGTCCGGCGTCCAGCTATAGGAGCCGGTTTCATTCCCCTCGGAATGCGGCGGTGTTTTTTTGATCGGCGGCACGGAATCCGCGTTCAGTACCCCGGCATTGATCGCGGGCACAGAAGAAAACGGCTTGAAAGCCGAACCCGGCATAAATGTCGATTGTGTCGCGCGGTTTAAAAGCGGATTCCCGCTGTCTTCATTGCTGTAATAATCCCATACGGCAGGATCGAGGGGAAAGTTAAACAAATTATTGTCAAAGGACGGATACGACACCATGGATTCCACAGCGCCGGTCGCGTAATCCATGACAATGACCGCGCCGCCTTCGTCGTCCTTGAGATTTGCCGCCATCAGCGTATACGCCTTCTGCTGCGTTCTGGAATCGATGCTCAGCTGCACGTTCGTTCCGTCCGTCTTGCTGTCCTCGTACAATATTTCCTTTTGATTGCCCTTCTCGTCCTCGATATAAATGATACGCCCGTCTTTGCCGCGCAGGGTTTGCTCCAGCTGCTGCTCCAGACCGGCCTTTCCCACGCTGGAATTTTCTGTGATCGTATCGTCCTGTTCGAGCTGTTCCTCCGAGGGCGATCCCATATATCCAATGATATGCGCCGCGTCGTCCTTATAAGGATAATAGCGGATTGGCGAAAGCCTTTCCTCGTCAACCCCAAGTCCGTTAACCTCTGATATCGCCTGCTTCTGCTCGTCGGTCAATGTGTTTTTGGGATAGGTGAGCAACACTTCCAGTGGATAACCTTTTTCTACGGCATTATCGTATTTCTTCTGGATTTTTTCCGCATCCGCTGAAAAATTTGCGGTCAGGAAGCTTTTCACCTCTTCAATATCAGGATTTTTTTCCAGATCAAGGTAAACGCTCTGTGCATAATCGTTTTTTGCCAGCACCGCGCCGTCCGCGGAAAAGATCTCTCCGCGCGCCCCGGTCTGCGAAGCGGTACGAACCTTATCTCCCTCCTCGAGCGTGGGAAGGATCAGGCTCGGCGTATACAGGATCGAATATCCCTGCGGGCCGGATACGATATCCGCAGTATAGTCATAAGTGACGTCGCCCAAAAGATCGCTGGAAAACTGTAGCGTATAGGCGAGCGTGTAATCCGTTTCGGACTGTTTTTCCACCACCTGGCGGCCAATAAGCTTTACGTCTGTAAACTCAAGCGCTTCATAGATATTATTGAAGCGGGCCGTAAACTGGTCGCGCGTCTTAACGTCCGACGTCAATACATACACATAGTCAAACGCCCCGGAATAATCCTTTGCAACAAGCTTATTCACAAAGGAATTTGCAACGCTCTCCGCGCTTTCCGTGATGGACGAGCAGCCCGTCAGCAACGAAGCGCCCAAAGTCAGAATAAAAATTGCTACTATTATATAGGTAAGAACTCTTTTTTTCATAGATACCTTCAATTCAGATTTATTGTTGCCTGCATAACTATTTGAGCTGCTGCAATAATTATCATGATTATACTATTATTTCAAAAAAATTGCAAAACCGTCACAATTTATTTATAATTTTAAAACCCTCATTTTTTGCGGCTTTTCAGGCGTTTCATCCCCCATTTCCCGGTATAAAACAGGCTGGAAAATTGACTTTTCCTCCATTTTGGGATATAATACGTATACTTTCATGACAGGTCATGAAATTTTTGGAGGTTAGATACATATGCCAATCGGTAAAAAGAAAAAGGATGTAACGCTTCATCCGGATACGAAGTATCAGGACATTCTCTATACCGCAAAAAAATATTCCAGCACGGAAGACGAGCTTCCCGTGCCCACGCGGGCCGGAAGAAGGCGCCGCAGGAACAGGAGCAAGCTGGAGTCCCTGTTTTCCTCTATCAGCCTGTTTCATGTTGGGCGTCCAAAAAACAGCAGTGTAAAGTCGCGCCGGAAGGGCATTCCGGCGGAATCCCTTTCCTCTTCAAACGGAAGAACCGGCAAGGTGATCCTTCCGTCTGACGGCGGCAACCGTTCTTCCAGAAAAGGCGGCTTTTTTAAGGATAATTTTTTCCGCACAACCGCACTTGCGTGCATCGCGGTCGCTCTTGTTTCTGCGATTGCGATTCCAACCACATTTGCAAAACCAACGACACAAATTACCCTCAACGACAATGGGCGCATTTTATCGGCGTCCACTTCCGCGCGTACTGTGGGTGAGTTTTTAGAAGATAATAATGTTGAGCTTGGAGCAGACGACGTGCTCGAAGCCGAGCTTTCCGATCCGATTTCCGAAGACCAGGAGATCATTATCCGCCGTGCGATGCCCCTCACCGTGAGGAGCAACGGCCAGGAAATTGTGGTTAGCATGCTTGCAGGTACCGTGCAGGAGGCGCTTGATAAAGCCGGCGTTGTGCCCGGTCCGGACGACGAGGTTTATCCCTCTGCCGATTCCTTTATCTCGCCCGGTATGACGATCGACCACATCATTGTGACGACCGGTACGCGTACGGAGGAGCAGCCGATTGCGTTTGAAAACAAAACGCAGGAGGATTCAAAGCTTGCGAAAGGAAAAACGCAGATCGTGCAGGAAGGCCAGGAAGGCACCCTGCAAATTACCTATAAGCAGTTGTTTAAAAACGGCGTGCTGATTTCTGAGGACGACGTTTCAAGGGATGTAATCAAGGAACCTGTAGACCAGATCATGTCTGTAGGCACCTACGTAGAACCCGAACCGGAGCCGAAAAAGGAAACGACCAAAAAGAGCACCTCAAGCAGCTCGAGTTCAAGCAAAAAGAGCAGCTCTTCCAATAAGGGTTCGTCTTCCAGCGGCAGCTCCAGCTCAGGCAACAGCGATCCTGATCTTGGCGGAAAGACCGCAAGGAATATGCAGGTGACCGCTTATTGCTCGTACTGCAACAGCGGAAACCGTACTGCATCCGGGACGTATCCGCGCGCAGGCGTTACGATTGCGTGTAACTCGTTGCCAATGGGCACAAGAGTCTATATTCCGGGCTTTGGCACAGGCATCGTTGAGGATACGGGCGGTATGGGCGGAAACGTAATCGACGTTTACCTTGGAGACCAGCCCAACGACGACGCGTGCAACGCATGGGGCCGCAAGAACCTGACGGTTTACATCTTAGGTTAGAACGCACAAGGCTGCGCCCCGTCCGGTAAAAGTCGTGCAGGGACAGTCCTTTTGATACGACGCATGAGAGACGGCGGGATAATCCCGCCGTTTTTTGTACACACGACGCTATTTGGAGAAACGCCCATGAAGGTCACTTCCCCGCGTGAGATATCGCAGCTACTGAAAGAAAACAATTTATCCCCATTGAAAAAATTTGGGCAGAATTTTCTGTGTGATGAAAATATCGTTCAAAAAATTGCGGACAGCATCGGCCTTACGGATAAGGATTATGTCCTTGAAATCGGCACCGGGCTCGGCGCGCTTACGCAGGCGCTTGCCGCCCGCGCCAAAAAAGTCGTTTCCGTGGAGATCGATAAAGGCCTTCTCGCTTTACACGCGCAGACGCTTGCGGGTTTTGACAACGTCACCGTGCTGGAAGGCGATATCCTGAAATGCGACCTTTCCCAAATCTGCCGTGAGCAATTTGAGGGGAAGCCTTTTCACGTATGCGGGAATTTGCCTTACTATATCACCAGTAAAATATTGATGCAGGTCCTCGAGTCGGATGCGCCGGCGCTCAGTATTACAGCAATGGTGCAGAAGGAAGTCGCCGAGCGGCTCAGCGCACGTCCCGGCGATACGGATTACGGTGCGCTTACCGCTTCATGCAACTATTATACGCAGCCTGCGCTCCTGTTCACCGTCTCCCGTAACTGCTTTTATCCTGCGCCGGACGTGGATTCCGCCATTTTGCGGCTGGACCTTACCCACCCCTGCTTCGACCTTCCGCGCGAACAGTACGCAGCCGTGGTGCGTGCGGCGTTCGCCATGCGCCGGAAAACGATCTTCAACAACTTAAAGGAATTCTGCGGGAACCAAAAAGCGGTTTTAGCGCTCGATTCCTGTAAAATAGATCCTAAAACACGCGCGCAGGATCTTTCGCCGGAAGATTTTTGCTGCCTTGCAGCATCAATTTTTCAAGATTGACGCTTTCCATACAGAAAAATTGCGATGTCTGTTTTTTAAATCAGATTACAGCTACAAAAAAACGGCGCAGATTGCGCCGCTTTTTTTGATATTTACGATCTTCCGTACCGGATTCCTTTATAGAGCGACACCGCGCTGTCCAGAACAAACGCAAAGATCAGAATACAGCCAAAGTAGCTTGTAAAATAGCCCCAGAACACACCTATCTGAGCCGCCGGGAAGTCCGCAAACGCCCCGAAGGCCGCAACCTGCTGTATCAGGTTCTGATTCCAGACCGCCGGATTGAAAAAGACAATACACGACAAAACAAGCGCCGCCACATTCAGGATCGCAGTCGCAACCCCCAGCATAACGGTATGCCGCCCAACCATAACGCGCATCACCTCACGCACAATGCCCAGCAGGAAACAGACATTCAGCAGGGGCATCACTGTTTTGAGTATTTCGAGGTCAAACAGGGGAATCACGCGCAGCGTTCCGTTATCCGATAGAAAAATCCCCATCAGGAATGGTACAAAGTTAAACAGGATAATAACCGCCACCGTGAAAATGATTCCCGCGATGGATTCCCCTTTTTTGAGGACTGCTTTTTCAGTTGGTACAGGCATGTCTTTCAGATCCTGCGGTTTCCACGCGCTGTTCACCGCCCCCGTAATATCTACCTTGAGCGCGCAATGCTCGATAATCACAAAAATGAGCGTTACCCATGCAAATCCCTGAATCAATCCCATCATCACGCCTGCAACCGCATTTCCAATCCCCGACGCGATCATGCCGATCATCTGTGCCTGATCCTGCGCTGAAGGCGCTTCAACCGCCCATACCGCGCCCTGAACGATAGAGGCAATTACCATCCCAACTGTCACGGCAATCAGCACGATCTTCAAAACAAACCAGTACTGCTCATAATACGCAGGGCCTATCAGGTATTTCTTGGAATCGCGGTATTTTCCTGCGAGCGCAAACGGCGAGCCAAGCTCCTTTAAAACCTCCTCCGCATTTTCCTGCTCTGTTCTTCCGTTGTCCGCACGTTCTTCCATCATGTCGTCAATCAGGGTTCGCAGCTCCCTGCTGATGTCTTCGCGCTGCGACTGCGGCAACCTGCGTACCACGTCGTACACATACCGCTCTATCATCTCCCGCATGGTCATTTCACTCATTTTCCTGCCCTCCGTCCGTCATCCGTGCGATCGTCTGTGCCAATTCCTTCCATTGAAGGAGCAGCTTTTTATAAACCTCGCCGCCCATTTGCGTGATCACATAATATTTTCGCGGTTTTGCTCCGCCCGTCTCCCATTCGCTTTTCAAAAGCCCCTGCTTTTCGAGCCTTCTCAGCAATGGATATAAGGTGCCGGCTTCGGTCGGCATCCCCGCTTCATTGAGCCGCTGTACCAACGAATAGCCATATCGCGGTTCTTCCAGCTGGCTTAGTACGCCCATTACAATCGTTCCCCGCCGCAGCTCCTGTAGCAATCCGTTCAGGATTTCTTCTGCCGTATCCATTTGCCCGCCTCCATTTAACATACTGTGTGTCGTACACTATATTTGCATTATACTGTGCGCCGCACACTATTGTCAAGTGCACAGTATAAAAAATAGCTTGCCGCGCAGGTTTCTATCCTGACACAGCAAGCTAAAAAAAGAATATATATCCAATATTATTGTATTTTTATTACTTTTTATACATTTTTTTCTAAAAGAATAACTGCCCCTGAAACTCAATTATTCATTAAGAAATCCCCATTATTCATCCCTTTATCCACGTTTTCCACAAAGTCATGCACAAAAGGGCAATGCCGCCCTGTTTTGTAACCGGGTTTTCCACAATGTTATCCACGTTTTCCACATTTATACATTTTGTGAAACAATCCTGTGAAACAGAAATCATGAATATTTATTCTAAGCTTCATCATCGCTGATCAGCTTATCCGCGAGCAGGGCAATAAATTCTCCGTTTGTCGGCTTTTGCTTGCTTCCGCCCACCGGGAACCCAAGTACAGCGCTTACATTTTTCATTTTATCCCTGTCGTACATGACCTCAATGGTGTGCCGGATCGCCAGTTCCACCTTTGTCGCCGTTACATGGAAATGCTCTGCAATTTCAGGATACAGGCGTTTTGTAATACTGTATATAATCATCCTGTCTTCCACAGTCATCTTCACGGCTTCCTTCAAATACTGGTATCCTTTGAGATGCGGCGGTACGCCGATTTTTAAAAACAGGTCTGCAACGCGCTGTTCCAGGCTTACCTTCCCTTTGATCACAATTCCTGCTGTCTGGGTTGCGCCCCGCAGGCTCAGCACATCCCATATCCTGCGGTAAAGCACGTCGTTTTGATACGGCTTAACCATATAGTACTTTGCACCCATATCAAATGCTTTTTTGATAACGTCCTCGCTGCTGATTGCCGACACTACAATCGTATCAGGAATTTTTGGCATGTGCTCGTTGTGCAGTTTTTCCAAAAAACTAAAACCGTCATGCCCAGGCATCACAAGATCTACAATCGCCACATCATAGGGGTGGACGTTGCAATATTCCATCGCTTCCCTCACCGAACCGGCACAGTCTACGTGCTCAATATCCTCCCGTGTTGCCAGGTAGGATTCCAGAGAATGCGATATTGTTCCATCGTCATCGATTACCAGAACATCGATAGCATTTTTATCCATGGTTATTTCTCCTTTTCTATCATCTTTCGATATCTTATATATAAATATATTCATTAAAATTTTAAAATATTCCATTTTTCATTAATTTTTTTTAGAAAACTTTTATTTTTTAGGTCTGTACTTTTTGGGGAAAGGGAGTATAGTGTATAATGTATGTTAATTTGCAGAAATGTGAATGAAGGGACACAGGAAACTTGAGCGTGATCAGAAAAAGAAGGCGGCTTAATCCTGCTGAAATATTGGTATTTGGTTTTGGCGGAATGATTGTGATCGGCGGCATCCTTTTGTGTCTGCCGATTGCGTCGAGCACAGGGCAATCCATTGGAATCCTGCCTGCGTTTTTTTCTTCCACATCGGCAATTTGCGTGACGGGGCTTTCGGTTGTGGAAATCGGCACGGCCTACTCCCTGTTTGGGCAAATCGTGATGCTGATCCTGATCCAGCTTGGGGGCATCGGGTTCATGACCGCAACCTCCATGGTGTATATGCTGCTTGGGCGGCGCATTACGCTCAAAGACCGCATGGTGATCAAAGACTCCCTCAACGAAACAAACCTGCAGGGCGTCGTCCATATGACGCGCAACGTTTTGCTTGTAACCCTGCTCACCGAGGTCGCGGGTATCCTTCTGCTTTCCATCCGCTTTATTCCGGAGTATGGATTTGGGCAGGGCCTTTATTACAGTATTTTCCATTCAATTTCTTCCTTCTGTAACGCGGGCTTCGATGTATTTGGGCTGGGAAACAGCCTTGTGCCATACGCATACGATCCGCTTGTTACAATTACGGTTATGGCCCTCATTACAGTCGGCGGGCTCGGCTTCTTTGTCGTCGTAGAGCTTTACAGGAAGGCTCTTTTGGGCCGCAAATATCATCTGAAACTTCATACAAAAATTGTATTGATCGTCTCTGGAGTGCTCGTCCTCGCGGGCTTTTTGTTCTTCCTTGCTTTGGAGAGCAACAATCCGAAAACGCTTGGAGCGGAAGGCCTGAGCGCAGGCGATAAGGTGCTAGGCGCGATGTTCCAGTCCGTCACTCCGCGTACCGCGGGCTATGCAACGATCCCGCAGGCAGACCTTACCCCCGCTTCGAAAATCGCGACGACTGCGCTGATGTTTATTGGCGCTTCTCCGTCCGGTACGGGCGGCGGTATCAAAACCACAACTGCCGTTATGCTGCTTTTCCTTGTCGCAACGATTGTCACAGGCAAGCAGGACACTGTTGTCATGAAACGGCGCATCAACAAGGATGTTATGATGCGTGCGATTACCATCGCAACGCTTGCACTGGTATTTGTAGGTGTGATGGTCACGTTGATTTCTATCGTAGACCAGTCGCACGTCAGCGTTTCCGATATTTTATTCGAGACAGTATCCGCGTTTGGAACCGTCGGTCTTTCCACAGGCATTACGGCCTCGCTTTCGCCGTTCAGTCAGGTTCTTCTGATGATTACAATGTTTGGCGGCAGGGTTGGTGTGTTTACAATGTCTATGGCGGTGGCAAAGCGTATGTCCCATCAAGATCAATGCAGCATCCGTTACCCTGAAGACAGGGTAATGATTGGATAAGCGAATCATGGTACGCCGTATACCAAAAAGGCGGCAAATGGAGTTATCGTTATGAAAAAACAGTATGTAGTAATCGGTCTGGGCCGTTTTGGTACCAGCGTTGCCAAAACACTGGTAGATCAGGATGCGGAAGTCCTCGTGATCGATGCAAATGAAGAAAAGATCAATCAGGCGCTTTCCTACGCCACCCATGCCGTGCAGGCAGACGCAACAGACGAGCAGGCGTTAAAGTCGCTGGGCATCCGCAACTTCGACGTGGCCTGCGTATGCCTTGGGGAAATCCAGTCCAGCATTATGGCGGCGTTAATCTGTAAAGATCAGGGCATTGACCTTGTGCTGGTTAAGGCACAAAGCGAGGTTCACGCAAAGGTTCTGTATAAAATGGGCGTGGATAAGGTGGTGTTCCCCGAGCGGGACATGGGTATCCGCGTAGCCCACAACCTGCTTTCCTCCAACATACTTGATTTTATCGAGCTGTCTGAGGACTACGGCATTGCCGAGCTGGAAGTACATCCCGCATGGGCGGGGCAGACGCTGATCGACGTGGATTTCCGCAAAAAATACGGGATCAACATCATTGCGATCAAAAACGCGTCCGGTTCCGTCAATGTAAGCCCATTGCCCGGCGATATCATCATGTCAGACGACGTACTCGTGGTAATCGGATCGGAAGAACAGATTGGCAAGCTCGAGAGGTCAGGCGAGCGGTAAAGCTTTTTTAAAAAAGCAAAATAAAAAATTGGAAAAAAGCTTGTTACGGCGCCACACTTATGGTAAAATAATTAACGCTGTATAAAGCGTGGAGCAGTGGCTGAGCTGGCTTAAGGCGCACGATTGGAAATCGTGTGAACGTTAATAGCGTTCCGGAGGTTCAAATCCTCTCTGCTCCGCCAAATACCATTTTACGCACGATGTGCGTGGAATGGTATTTTTTTGTTGAGGCCATAACGCGCCGCAGCCCGTACCCTTCATTTCTTGCTCGGTTCCTTTGTATTTTTCTTTAGACTGAATGTGTAATTCATTGCCCTGAGGGCTTTTAAAAAATTGGTACATGGATAAAATTCCTGCCGGTATTCACTTTTACTTTCCGGAAAATCCTCCCTGCTGAAATCCTTGCGCGCAATGATCCGGGCCTCGTAAATCCCATCGCGATAATACCTTTTGACAACCATGTATTCCCAATCCATAAAATCCCCTCCTATTTGTTCTGTAATTCTTTTTCTGAATCAAAAGACAGCCGCATCCTTCTTGTGGACGCGGCTGCCCGAATAGCCGTCATTTGCATCGATCTGGCGCAAATTTTATCCGGTGGCGGCTATTCCCCTCTGATTTTTTCCAAGACGTCCTCCATTATACACCAGAACTACGCCCCGTTTTTTTACCCCCTTTCCAAATTTTTTTCATTAAAATCAGATTTTTTTACCGTCAGTCTTTCTTCAACAGCTTTTTCAGGTTCTTGCGTCCTTTTTTAATGGACTTTGAAATTGCCGGAATTACCACTCCTTCCTTTTTTGCCAGTTCTGTTTCCGCCATGCCTTCGATATAATACCGGAAAAGGCGCATCCTCTGTTTTTCAGGCAATTTATTGATTGCGTCAAACAGCTCTTTGACCGCCACCGCTTTCAGGTACAGTTCCTCGGCAGATTCCACAGGCTTGATTGCTTTCCCTTCAATTCCATCCCCAACATCGAGCGAATAATATGCGTTGTGATAGGATACGCGGGCGTCGTATGCTTTGTCGGCCTTCAGGCTTTTCTCCAGCAATTCGGCAACCTCGTCTTCCACCTCCACAAACAGGTCTGTATCCAGTTGATAGTATCTCCTCAGATTGATTATTTTCATCATTTAACCTCCATTTCATTTGCATAAAACAACTTCAAAATGGAGGCTGCCGGAGGACTGCGCGCCCGGCAAACAGTGATACAAAAAACATCCCTACCGGCTGATGCCATAAAGATGCTTTTACAGTATATTTTTTTTTAACAAACCAAGCTTATGCTTTGATTTTTCGCGTTTCAATATTTTATCATAGTGATGACTTTACTTTCCTGCCTTGTATCCTTGGCTGAATAAAAGCAAGTAGCGTAGCCAATATGGACGCTTCACAATTATTTCCCGGCCGGGCTGCCGTACTTTTTTCATAAAACAGTTCGCTTCATTGCAAAAATCCCCCCTCACAAAACAGCGTATATTTATCCTTTCACTTATATAACGAAACCGAATGTGGTAAAGGAGTAAAATTATAATATTTTTTTAATGAAAACTGTGATAGAATTGGAAATGAGTAATTTTGGTATTTTCATCAGGCTACGGTTTGTTTCTGATTGGGGCTACTATGAATCGTGCAGTTATTTTATTTCAGGTATTCTATAAGTATTACGGGTTCTATTTCCGTATCATTTTCAGGATCGTCGGAAACAAAGAAGATACCGAAGACATCCTGTACTTCAAGTTCTCAAAAGTGCTCTATGAGAAAAATTATCCTACCAATGAAGACGACCTGAAGCCATGGCTTGTCACCGTCTTTAAAAACGAGGCTGTTTCCTTTATCAAAAAACGTCAAAAGGATAAAGACCGGGAGGAAATGTATTACCTCGTCCATCCGCCCGAAAGAAATTTTGAAGACGATCTTTTCTTCAGGCTCACCGTTGAAGAGTTGATCAAAGAAATGCCCCTCGATTTGCGGAAATCCTTTCAGGAGCATTTTCTGGACGGCGTTCCAATCCGCGTCGTGTGCAGGAAAAATGGCGTAAGCAGGGACAGGATGAGGTATTGGATGAAAAAATTGCGGAAAATTATTAAAAATTTGTGATGGATTCCCCCTTTGACTGCTTTTGTTTCGTTATAACAGTACTACAATAAATAAGGAGGACTCTAAACAATGAAAAAACTAATCTCTCTCTTATGCGCTGCGGCGCTGTGCCTGTTGATGCCGGTGGCGGCCTTTGCCGCGGAAACGCCGGCACCCAATCCAGAAGCCGTGCAACAGGAAACCGCTGCTTCACCAAAGGCAAACAGCTTTTATTGTTATATTGGCATGGCCAGCAATTACTCCATCGCGATGTCAGCAACGGCCAGCTCAAACGACTCGTCATCCATTACGGTCACCTGTCAGCTCCAAAGGAAGGTGAACGGCGTATGGTATGATTATGGCTCTCCAGTATCAAAAAGCGGGAAGAAAAGTGTCATAGCAGCAACGACTGTAGCGGTCTCAAAGGGTTACACGTATCGCGTTAAAGCTTACAGTAGCCTTCATGGAACAATATTTAGTCGCGAATTGAGTATGTAAGAGAAGACCGAATTTGAACAAAGGGGGATAGAGGGCATGAAAAAACGCGATTTTTACAAAAAAATAAAGCAGTATCCCGAGCTGTTCGACCTTGAGCAAAACGAGCAGGAGGAAGATGCGGGCTTTCAGATCGACGAAAAGGACATCCCGCCTATCCCCCAGTGGTTCTACGATTACGAGGAACAGGAGCGGCGCAGGGCGAAACGGAAGCGTAAGGCAAGGACTCTGGTGGCGGTTCCTATCTGCGCCGCGCTCGTGTTTGTGTTTCTGATGACGCCGTTTGGAGGCGCGTTTGCCGACAATGTATACAAGTTTTTCGTGAGTATTAATCGGAATACCGGCGAGGTTTCGACCTATTACGGCCCGGATACCAGCCAACCCTTCACACAGGGAGAAACGGCAGAGGTACAGCACTTCCCGGACGCGGAGGCGGTCAGGAAGCAATATGGGATCGTTTTTGCTGAAAATACAGGCTACAAACCGGATAACATATCTGTCTCGGAAATTGAAAACTATGGCTATAACATCGAATTGGACTATACCATAGATTCAAACGAGGTAACGATCATAAACGTATATCATTTTACACTCATGCAGCAAAACGGAAGCATCACGGCGACCGGCGATGAGTTTGGGACGATCGACACCTGGTTAGACGACAACACCCATATTGTCGGTATCTACGACGACGCAGGCGCAATCGCCGTGGGGTACAACGATCAGTTGGAAATGACCTTCATTACAAACACCCTGCCCTACGATCAGCTGATCGATTTTATCCAAACGACGACGATCAGGTAGAAAACGAAAGCAGGCGGAAAAAGTGGGCAACAAAAAGCATACGGTGCAAAAATACCGTATGGCGTGATTCCCTTTCCTAAACTGCGGTAAGCACCGACCACACGACAATCCAGTACATGATAAGAAAAAAGGCCGCGTAGCAAATCATGAAAATAAACAGCTCCCTGACCTTGCCCGGCTGCGAGAAATGGTTTTTTAAAATTCCAAAAAACTTTTTCGGTTTCAGGATATCCCAGCTGTAAAAGCGCAGATATCGTCCAATATAAATACCAAAGCTAATCAACAGGAAAACAACGGTAATCACAATCCAAAAATTCCTGTTATTTGTAAAGCCCATATGGAATGCGTCGATCGGGTTGACCACAACCGCATACATCAGTTGGAGCAGCATCACATTGAGCAGGGTATTCATCACGCCGGACATCGACAAAGACAATACCGCAATGATATCGTACCATATTGGCACTTCTTTTTTATCCACCGTCCTGTGGTTCAGGTTCAGCTCCGTAACAAGGTAGCCTGCATTGGGCAAAAGCAGGAACCATATGATGATTCCAACGATACCAACAACCACCCCAACGACAAAATTGAAAAATATCATGATCGCGCCCATGAGTGCCACGGTAATAATCAATACCAAAAGCGGCAGCAAAGACAGTCCGATATTTTTCAGCATTGGTTTATACAGCTTTGTGTGGAACAGCTTTGGGCGCAATAAAATCAGCAATACTGCAAATAGATTAATAGCCGCTATCCCGTAGATTAATATACTCATATCTATCCTTTCCTGTTATTTTTAATGTAACCATTCTACCGCATGGGTAATCCTCCAATCCGTAACTGCCGTTTTTAAAATACGCGGTGTCTTTGCCCCTGCGTCCGCCTGAATCGCAGGCGTACTTCCGGCAGCGATGCAAATGCAGCGCCTGCCCGTCAACCAAAAGCCCGCGCCTTTAGTGGCGCGGGCTTTTGGTCGTAAAAGATGTGCGGTAAACAATCCTTATTCCAGATAATCGACGTGCTGATTGATCCCGGCGACTATCCTTTCCTTTTTTTCATTGAACAGCTTTTTGTTATTCTCAAACAGGTTATTCCCTTTTGTGTCAATCGAGATAATAAGCGGCCCAAACTCCCTGACGCGCATTACCCACATTGCCTCCGGCATTCCAAGGTCAAGCCACTTCACGCATTCCACCTCTTCCACCTGGCTTGCCGCCAAAACAGCACACCCTCCGGGGAACACTGCATGCACCGCTTTATAAAGCCCGCATCCTTCGGCGGTTTTGTCGCCCATGCCTCCCTTGCCTATAATCAGCTTAATGCCCGTTTCGGCTATAAATTCCTTCTCGTATTTTTCCATTCGCATACTGGTCGTTGGCCCAATGGAAATTACATCATATTTACCCGGCTCATCCTGCCGTTCCTTCATGATCGGCCCCGCGTGGAAGATCGCTTTTCCGGCAAGGTCTACAGGCAGCGGTTTATTTTGTTTGATCAGGCGCTGGTGTACGTCGTCCCTGCTTGTGATCAGATATCCGTTTAAATATACGATATCGCCGATTGTAAGCCCTTCAATGTCCCCGTTTTGAATGGGTGTCGTCAGTATTTTTTTATTCATAAAATCGCTCCTTTGTGTGACAGCATTTCATACCCCAGTTCCGCATCAATCCGGATCAGCGCGCGCCTGTGCGCCCAGCATCCCGTAGAAAGGCCGACGGCAATCGTGGAAGGATGCCTGCCCGCCTGCTCGATGTGCACGCCCATCACAGAATTTTTGCCCGTGATACCTCCGGGGCCAATCTCGATTTCATTTAATCCCTTTTCGATCATAAGCTCGAGCTCTGCGCCGCGCGGGTTGCTGTTGCGCGTTCCAATCGGGCGCAAGAGCGCCTTTTTGGATAGCTTTGCCGCAACCTCTGCAGAGCCCGCAATTCCAATGCCAATCAGCAGCGGCGGACATGCGTTGATTCCATACGAGGTGATCTGGTCAAACACAAATTGAACCACGCCTTCATAGCCTTCGAGCGGCGCAAGCACCTTTGCCATGCCCGGAAGGCTGCATCCGCCTCCCGCCATATACACATATATTTTTACCTCGTCGCTGCCCGGGACAAGCTCCCAATCTATCCACGGGATTCTTGTTCCTACGTTATTGCCCGTATTTTTTTCATCAAATATTTCCACGACATTGTGGCGCAGCGGAGCCTCTGCCGTCGCGCGTTTCACAGCCTCCCGCAGGCATCCTTCTATTTCATCGATCAGCGGGAATCGCGAACCAACCTGCACAAAGTACTGGATTACGCCCGTATCCTGGCAACAGGGCCGATCCATTTCATCCGCCATTTTAAGATCCTCAAACATAGCGTCATAAAAAATTTTTGCCATGGGCGTGTTCTCTTCCGTCCGCAGCTCCTTCAGCTTTTGCATCACATCGTCCGGAAGATGCTTGCCTGCATATCCCGTGAATTTTGCCATAATGTCGATCAGCCGCTCGCGCTTTATATCCTGCTCCATATAGTTTCTCCCCTTATTTTTTATTTGTAATCCCATGATCAAATTGTATGCTTTGCCAATATATAGGTCAAATACTTTAAATACTATTTATTCCATAGTATAATAGCTATATTAAATCAGGAGGAGCAAATGATGGAGGATCGCGCGTTTTATTATATTCAAAAAATTCTGGAGGAAGGCAGCATATCGCAGGCTGCAAAAAGGTTGTTTATCGCACAGCCGTCCCTGAGCCAGTATATCAAGCGCATCGAAAACGATTTGGGCGCAGAGCTTTTTGAAAAAAATGCAAAGCCCGCAAAATTAACGGGCGCAGGTCAAATCTATTTACAGACGGAACAAAAAATACACCAGCTGCGGCAGCAGCGTAAAAACCAGATCGACGATCTGTTTGATTTAAAGATCGGACATTTGACCATCGGCAGCTCCAATTACAGGAGTATGTATCTGCTGACAAGCGTGCTGCCCGTTTTTAAACAGCGTTACCCCGGCATCAGCATCAGCCTTGAAGAGGGGATTACAGAGGAGCTTGAGGAACGCGCCATGAGCGGCGTCACCGATTTTTCTATCGTGTTGTTACCCCTCAGCTATCCGGCGCTCGCTTACGAGGAGCTTTTTGACGAAGAAATCCTGCTGGCGCTTCCTGCAAACCATAAACTTTGCGATGCGATAAAGCCCGGCAAGCAAAACCGGCCGTATCCGCCTGTTGATTTCGCGCTTCTCAAAAACGAGTCCTTTATCGTCATGAAAAAAGGGCAAAAACTGAGGAACTCATTTTTTGATTTGTGCCACAACGCAGGTTTCCGTCCTGACGTTATCCTGCAGACAAACAGTATGGAGGCCGCGCAGGCGCTTGCAGCAGCCGGGCTTGGCGTCACAATCATTCCGGACGTTCTCGCACGCAGCAACAAATTTCCGGAAATGCCGCGGTATTTCTCGCTGAATCAACAGGTAAAAGTGCGCAAGGTGGTAGTCGCTTATTCAAAGCAAAGGCCGCTTACCGGCGCGGCAAAAGCGTTTATCCATGTCATGAAGGAGGTTATCGCCAGTTCAGGCCTTTCCTGATTTTCAAAATTTGTTCCATTTTGCACTTTTCCCGCAAAGAAACTTGACAAAATTTTATCTTTTTGTTATATTTTGTGTTGTTCACTCGGAGGGTGAGTCGTTCTGAAGAAATGACGAGCTGGATAAGGTGGCAGGCTGAGACGCCTGTACCTTGTCCGGCTCTTTTGTTTTTTAAGGAGGATGTTATGAATCTTTTACAGGGAAACGTAAAAAAGCTCTATTCCAAATACTTCGCGGCTGCTTTTGGCAGCGCGCTCATCAGCTCTGTCTATGGATTGGTGGATATGGCAATGGTCGGGCAATATGCAGGGCCGAGCGGTACGGCTGCGCTTGCCGTAGTCGCGCCGATCTGGAATATCATATATAGCCTCGGGCTGTTGACGGGAATCGGCGGTTCCGTTTTATTCAGCACCATGCGCGGGCAAAATGAAGACGGAAACGATTATTTCACCACGGCATTTATCGGCACGGTGTTTTTTGCATCAGTCAGTTGGATTGGAATCGCTTTTTTCGATAAAGAGCTGCTCATGCTTTTCGGCGCGTCGCAGGAAATTTTACCCATTGCGCAAAGCTATCTGCTGCCGATCAAATTTGCAGTCCCCCTGTTTGTATTTAACCAGATGCTTGCCGCATTCCTGCGAAACGACGGCAGCCCGGGGCTTGCTACCGCCGCAGTGCTTGCCGGGGGCGTTATCAACGTATTCGGGGATTTTTTCTTTGTATTTACCATGAACATGGGCGCAATGGGCGCGGGGCTTGCAACAGCATTATGCGCGTTGATCACCTTTATTATCATGCTGTCCCATTTCTTTTCGAAAAAAAATACGCTGAAGCTTGTAAAGCCGGTACGATTTTTCCTGCATCTGAAAAAAATTCTCGTTACAGGATTTTCGACCTTTTTTATCGACGTGGCGATGGGCATTCTTACCATGCTGTTCAACCGGCAGATCATGACCTATTTTGGCGCGGATGCGCTTGCGGTATATGGCGTCATCGTCAATGTCGGTACAATCGTCCAATGCTGCGCTTACAGCGTAGGTCAGGCCTCTCAGCCCATCATATCCATGAACTTTGGCGCGAAGCAGTGGGCAAGGATCAGGGAAACCCTGAAATATGCGCTGCGGACCGTTTGCTTTTTCAGTATCGTGTGGACAGCCGCAACCCTGCTGTTCCCTGACGGCTTCATTCGCATATTTATGTCTCCCACAAACGAGGTTCTTGCAATCGCGCCGGCTATTATGCGCAGCTATTGCATATCGTTTTTGCTGTTACCGTTTAATATTTTTTCCACTTATTATTTTCAGGCGCTGATGAAACCGGGGACGTCCCTGTTTGTTTCAGTTGCACGCGGCCTTGTAATCAGCGGACTGCTGATTTACCTGCTGCCCGTGCTTGCGGGCGCAGATTCGCTGTGGTTTGCGATGCCGATTACAGAGCTCGTGATTGCAATCGTTGTCGTGTGGCTTATGGTTAAATACACAAAGGAGCTGGAAAAAAATTCGCTTTACAGCAGTAAGGCCTGACACTCCTCCCGGGAAACGGGGCTCTGTTTTGTCCGGTATTTCTTTTGTAACGGTGGCATAACATAATAAAAGCAATGGTATAAAACCCGGACATTTTGAGCTTGGAAAGGATGTTCTGTGGAATCCGGAGTATAGTGCAGATATAGTGATGTACACTGCATAACGGTTTCCGGCAAAGGCTGCTTTCGCAACCATTTCATAAAAACAGTAATAATTTCCCAGTAAAATAGTAGAAATTATGTTTGACATTCCGTGAAAAGTGTATTATTATATCAGAGTAATTTAGTGGGAATTGATTGCAAAGAGGTGCAACAGAAAATGAAATTATCAACAAAAGGAAGATACGGGCTGCGCGCTATGATCGACCTTGCAAAAAACAGTGAAGCGGAGGCTGTTCCCATCAGCAGCATTGCTGCGCGGCAGGAAATTTCCGAAAGTTATCTGGAGCAGCTCATTGCAAAGCTGAAAAAAGCGGGGCTTGTGAGCAGCATACGCGGCGCGCAGGGCGGATATATGCTGACAAGGCAGACGGACGATATTTCTGTAGGCGACATCCTTCGGGCATTGGAAGGCGATCTTAGTCCAATCGATTGCCCGGCTTTGGGAGACGAGGACGGATGCTCAAAATCCGGTTCCTGCGCTTCAAAATATGTTTGGCAACGCCTGAATGACGGTATTAACGAAATTGTAGACGAGATTAAGCTGAGTACGCTGATCGAACAGGAAAACGGGGCCTGCGCCCCATGCAGCGGCGCTCACGCGACAAAATAAGATTTGACAGAGGAGTATGGCGGATATGGGAAAATTTATTTATCTTGACAACGCGGCAACAACGGCAACACGCCCGGAGGTGGTGGAAGCAATGCTTCCGTATTTTACGGAAAAATACGGAAACCCGTCCAGCATTTACGAGTTTGCAGCTGAAAACAAGGATGTAATCGATACGGCGCGTGCGACGATAGCCGATACGCTGGGCGCAAAACCAAATGAAATTTATTTTACGGCAGGCGGTACGGAGTCAGACAACTGGGCAATCAAGGAAACAGCGGAAGCGTACAAGAATAAGGGCAACCATATCATCACTTCCAAAATAGAGCACCATGCGGTTTTGCATACGTGCGAATACCTTGAAAAGCATGGATATGAGGTCACCTATCTCGATGTGGATGAGAATGGATTTATCAGTCTTGACGAGCTTGAGGCCGCCATCCGCCCTGAAACCATCCTTATTTCCATCATGTATGCGAATAATGAGATCGGAACCATAGAGCCGGTAAAGGAAATCGGCGAGCTCGCCAAAAAGCACGGCATATTGTTTCATACAGATGCGGTGCAGGCGTATTGCCAGGTGCCGATCAACGTGGACGAATGCCACATTGATATGCTCAGTGCAAGCGGGCATAAGCTGAACGGGCCAAAGGGCATTGGGTTCCTTTACATCAGGAACGGTGTGAAAATCAAATCGTTTATCCACGGCGGAGCACAGGAACGCGGCAAGCGCGCAGGTACGGAAAACGTACCGGGTATCGTGGGCTTTGCAAAGGCGGTCGAGATTGAAGCCGCTACCATGAAGGAGCGGACTGAAAAGGAGATCGCGCTGCGCGACCACCTCATAGACCGCGTGCTGAATGAAATCGAATACGTACGGCTCAACGGAGACAGGCAAAAGCGCCTGCCCAACAACGCCAATTTCTGTTTCCGGTTTATCGAAGGCGAATCGTTGCTTTTGATGCTTGATATGAACGGCATCTGCGGTTCGAGCGGATCGGCGTGTACGTCAGGATCGCTTGATCCGTCCCATGTGCTTCTCTCGATCGGCCTGCCGCACGAAATCGCACACGGATCGTTGCGGCTGACGCTGGGTGAAAATAACACAATGGAAGAAATGGATTATGTTGTGGACACACTGAAAACTGTGGTACAGCAAATCAGGAATATGTCGCCGCTTTACGACGACTTTATGAAGTCAAACTAACGAAAGGATGAATCGATTATGTATAGTGAAAAAGTTTTAGATCATTTCCAGCATCCGAGAAATATGGGAGAGCTTGAACACGCGAGCGGCGTCGGAACAGTCGGCAACGCAAAATGCGGGGATATTATGAGGATTTTCCTGGACGTTGACGACGACGGAATTATCCGCGACGTTAAGTTCAAGACCTTTGGCTGCGGCGCTGCGGTGGCTACCAGCAGTATGGCGACCGAAATGATCAAAGGAAAAACCGTACAGGAAGCCCTGCAGGTTACCAATAAAGCTGTAATGGAGGCGCTCGACGGCCTGCCGGCAGTCAAGGTGCATTGCTCCGTACTTGCAGAGGAGGCAATTCAGGCTGCATTATGGGATTATGCTGAAAAGCACAATATCAAAATCGAAGGCCTGAAAAAGCCCGAAAATACCGAGGAATAAAAATAGAAATAGCGTTTCCGGTTTTGGAAACGCTATTTTTTTGTTTTCCTTCAGTCGTCCTCACGTTCCATGATAAACACATCCCTGTACGCCTCGCATTTGAGCATGCCGTTGGGCTGTAGCGTCAGCACAGAGAAATAATCCTCGGGGATATTCCCGCTCGTGGAAACCTCGCCCACCATCATATGCGCCGTGCCGTCTTCCTGTAACTGCACAGGGTAGACCGCTTCCGGTTCATTGTTCTCAAAGCTTGCCTCATTGGGATAGCTGTACGCCTTGTCCCCGTCTACCACAAGGTACCATTCCTCGGAATCACTGAGCTCGCGTTCCTCCGTGCGGTCGGCTTTCCATATCCCATCCATTTTGGACGCGCTGGACGCCTCTTGTGAGGTTGCCGGTTGCTGTGACGTCTCCGTCTGCTGTGAGGGCTGAGCCGTACTCGCCGTTTCCGCGGGAGAGGGCTGCACGCTTGCCGTTTCCGGCGCCGCCATGCACGACATCAGAAGCAACGCCGCCATCCCTATGGCCAAAACCATAATGACAATCTTTTTCATAATTATTTCGCGGCAATTTTCCTTTTATGCCGCTCCAACCACCTTTCCTCTTATTTATCTCATTATATTAAAATAATAAAGGCCCTGCAAGAACCGCAAACATATTTTGCTTTTTCTGTGCGCCATGGCCTTAAAATTTACCGAACTTTCAATTTTTATAATATGTGGTATAATAAATAGGCATCAAAAAAGATTGGGGTATCTTATGTCCAATACTACGAAAAGTTTGATCAAAAGCACAATGATCCTCGGCGTTGCCGGCGTCATTGTCAAAATAATCGGAGCGTTTTTCAGGATCGCCCTTACAAACCTCATCCACTTCGAGGGAATGAGCTACTACCAGCAGGCATTTCCTGTTTATTCCGCGCTCCTGATCATCTCCACGGTCGGCCTGCCGATTGCAATCTCAAAGCTTGTTTCCGAACGGGTGACCGTTAACGACTACCGGGGCGCTTACGCCGTATTCCGTACGGCGCGTACCTTCCTGTTCTTTGTCGGCCTTGCGACGTCCATCCTCATGTTCTGTTTTGCGGGGCAGATCGCTGCGCTGCAAAAGCTGCCTGACGCAAGCTATTCGCTCATGGCAATCGCGCCGTCGCTTTTCTTCGTTTCGGTCATGTCGGCATACCGCGGGTATTTCCAGGGCTTGCAAAACATGAAGCCCACCGCCTTCTCACAGATTATCGAGCAGCTTGTAAAGGTCGCTATGGGCCTTGCGCTTGCTTACTTCTTCCTGAAATGGACAGGCAGGCTGGAATTCGGCGCAATGGGTGCGCTGATCGGCATCACAATTTCTGAGGTAAGCGCTCTTTTGTATGTCATGGGAGCCTTTGGAAAACAAAAACGCCGGATGACGCTTGAAATAGCTTCCGCTTATAAATCAAAGCTCATGTGGTCGGAGGTTAAACCCCTCCTTGGAAAAATACTCGTAATTGCGCTACCCGTTACGGTTGCGGGCCTTGTCATGCCCATCATTACCTTTGTGGACTCGGTTATCATCCCGCGCAGCCTGTTTGCGCTCGGCTATGATACGCAGACTGTCCGCAGTATGTACGGCGCGCTCACCGGCGGCGTGCTTACCCTGATCAACCTGGCGGCCATCGTATCGCAGGCCCTGCAAATGAGCGTCGTTCCGGCAATCTCAGAGGCCCTTAAATTAGGCGACAACGCGCGCGTCAGGGGCAACGTGCTGCATGGAATTAAATTTGCATTCCTCGAAGGGATTCCCGTTATGGTTGCCTTCTTTGTGTTTGCGTCGCCTTTGCTGCGCTTTTTGTATCCCAGCGCCAGTGCGGATGAGCTCGCCCTTTCAACAGGCCTGTTGATGACAATGTGCTCTGTTACCGTGTTCCTGCCCTTTATGCAGACCATGACAGGCATTTTGCAGGGCATCGGAAAGCAAAACCTGCCGCCGATCTCCCTTGCGGTAGGCGCAGGCGTCAAGGTTGCGCTCAGCCTGTTTTTAATGAGTATTCCGCAGATCAATATTTATGGTGCGGTTATCGGTACCGTGGTGTGCTACATTATCGCTGCCTGCATGAACTATTATTTTGTACGCAAATATACCGGGGTACGTATGAACTTCCCGGAGCATATTTTAAAACCGGTCGCTGCGACCGCCGTCATGGCAGCGATCGCTTATCTGGTCTATACGCTCATCGCTCCCTTCTCCAATGCGGTCGCGGTGATTGCCTGCGCGGTGGTTGGGCTGATCATTTACGTATTTATGCTGATTCTTGTCAAGGCCGTTACCGAGCGTGAGCTATTGCAGATTCGCGGCGGGAAAAAACTTGTGCAGTTGCTCAAAAAAGTCCATGTATGGAAATAACAGGCAGATTCAAAACCGCCCAAAAGGCGGTTTTTTTATTGCAACAAAAAACGGGGCAAACGCCCCGCTGTATCACTTTTCCTATACGACCTTTACCTCTACGCCAAGTTCCCGCAATTTTTTTACCTTGTCTTCCGGCGTGCCGGTGTCTGTAATAACCACATCAATATCTTCAAACCCAACTGCAAGGCACATCGCGCTTTCATTGAATTTACTGTGATCGGCAAGCAGTACCACTTTTTTTGTGTTCCTGACCATCGCGTTTTTGATTTCAATAAGCGGCAGGCTGGTCTCGTAGATCCCTCCGGGGAGCGAAATCGATTTGGTAGAAATGATCGCAAGATCCGTATGGAATTTGGAGGCCGATTCGATTGCAAGGTTATTGACCGCCGAGTAGGAGGAATGATGGATTTCTCCCGCCAGTATAATGACCGTAATATTGGGCTTGCCCGCAAGCTCAACCGCCGTTTGCAGGCTGTTTGTGATAGCCGTAAACGCAAGGTTTGCCGGAATGATTTTTGTCAGGTAGAGCGGCGTTGTTCCCGCGTCAAAAAACACGCTGCTGCCCGGCTCGATCATTTTCAGCGCTTCTGCGGCAATCCTGCGCTTTTCCTCGGTATTTTGTACCACGCGCCGGTTGAAGCTGGGCTGCAGGTCGTCGTTACGCTGTAACACCACGCCGCCATGGACTTTTCTCACCAGAGACTGCTGCTCCAGTTCTTCGATATCCCTGTGCACCGTCATCATGGAACACTGCAGCAATTCTGCCAGAGCTGAAATCTGCATGGCGTCCTGCTGCTCCAGGAGCTTCAATATTTCGTTATGCCTCTGTACCTTAATCATGTGATTACCCGTTCTTTTCTGTGTTATATTGTTATTATAGGAAAAAGCAGTCCCAATATCAATACTTTGCATCACATTATTTCGCATCCGGATATTCGCTGAACAAAAGATGCAGGGGCATTTCATCTTCCTCGATCTTAGGGAAACGGGCGGGCGCGTTCAAAAAATGATTGTCCGTATTATCGTCGTTCACTCTTGAAACCTCCATAATAAGCGCAGTTCCCCCTTCCGCCCAAAACGTATGGTATTGATACGGCGGAAGTGTGATTCCTTCGCCCGGTTTCAGGCGCAGCACAGTACCTGCCGGCACCTGGAACCGTTTGCCGTCCACATATGCCGTGACGGGCGTATCCGCAAGTTTTCTTTCAGGCGTTGCGTGATACAGTTTGATCATGAGGTCTGCGCCGCCGCGGTTGATGATATCCTCCATCTTGAAAAAGTGGAAGTGCATGGGCGTAACCTGCCCATCCTGCACGATCAGGCATTTTTCCGCATATGTTTTAAAATAATCCGGATTTCCATCGATTCCGTTGCGCAGCGTAATCACAAGAAGGCCCGTTTTATCAAAATCACCCGTGCCAAAATCCGTGATATCCCAGCCAAGCATACAATCGCGTATCTCGTCGTATTCGTGCCCCTTTTCCTTCCATTCGTCCGGGGACCACAACACAAAAGGCGGCACAACAAAATTCATCCGCTCCAAAAACGCTTTACCCTGCCTGATTTTCCGGTTGATTTCCGAACGCTTCATTGTTTTTCCTCCGTAAATCCTCACCCGTTCTGCCGGGCGTATTCCTGTGTTTCCGCAAAGCTGCGTATACCTGTTGTGGTTCCGACCTGTGTGACGCACATCGCTCCCGCCGCATTGCCGACGACTGCCGCCGCATCTACGGAAAGGCCGTTTACAAGCCCCGCCAAAAATCCCGCGCACCATGCGTCTCCCGCGCCTGCCGTATCTACGGCCTTTGCCGGGAAAATACCAAAGTAACGTCCCTCTTCTCCCTGCGGCTGCACATAGCAACCCCTGCTGCCAAGCTTTATCACTACGTTTTTCACACCGAGCGCGCGGAACGCTTCGGCAAGCCTCCCCGGCTCGCGCGTGCCAATCATCTGTTCCGCCTCTTCCACACTGGGCATAAACCAGTCAAGGTGCGCGAGCATTGGACGAATCAGCGAAAGCCACCGTCCCCGTGCGTCCCATGCGGTGTCCATTGCCGTTACGACTCCGCTTTCCTGCGCGACATAGCTTTTTGTAGGAATGCAGCCTGCGTTGAGGCATACTCCGCCAAGGTTTTCCCTCTCGAACAGAACGACCTTCGCCCCCATGCGTGCGCCTTTCAAGGCGGCGCTGTAGCCCGCAGGGCCGCCGCCGATTACCGCAATATCATATTCCATTGTCTTTCTCCTGATTTTCATCGTACCAAAAGGCGCGCAAACGCCTTACAATAAAACGCTTACCGGATGCTCGACCAGCCTTTTCAGCTCCGCCATAAACAGCGCGCCCACTCCGCCGTCGATCATCCTATGGTCAAAAGAAGCTGTGATATTCATCAATGGGCGCAGCTTTACAGAACCATTCCTGCCGACAGGCGTATCGATGATTCCGCCCACTGCGAGGATCGCGCTCTCCGGCCGGTTCACAAGCGCGGTAAAATTGTCGATGCCATACATCCCAAGGTTTGAGATTGTAATTGTCCCGCCCTGCATATCCGCCGCCTGTAACCTTCCATTCTTTGCTTCGCCCACCAGCTTCGCGCTTTGCCGCGCAAGTCCGGCAAGGGTGAGGGTATCCGCATTTTTCACAACAGGCACCACCAGTCCGTCCGGCAGCGCCGCAGCAATCCCAATATTCACATGGCGGTAAAGCCTGATCTCTTCATCGCTGACGTATTGCGCGTTGATATACGGTACTTTTTTTACCGCCATACATACGCATTTTGCAAGCAGGTCGTTGAAGGACACCCTGCTGTCCTCCGCCAAAACGTCGTTAAGCTGTGCCCGCAACGCGATCATCTCCGTCATGTCCGGATTGATCGAAACCGTGAACTGCGGCGCCTGCGTTGTGCTTTCGAGCATCCTGCGCGCAATCACCTTACGCATAGCGGACGGAGCCTCGACGTCGTAACCGGCGTCCTGCTGTGTCTCGTTTTGCACATCGGCAGCTTTCACCGGCCTTCCCAGCCTTTTATAAAGCGCCGCAATGTCGCGGTTTGTTTCCTTTGCAAGCTTGCGTGCCGCGGGAGAAGCCTGCACAACGTCGTTGCCGGCCTCCTGTTTCCCGGGCTGTTCCGCTTGTTTTTCCCGGATCGGTTTTGCAGGCTGTTCCTTTTTCATGATCGGCTGGTATTCGTCCTCTTCGCATCCCGTCCGGGCCTCTCCATGTTCCGGCTGTACGCCGCCGACCTTTTCACCCGGCTTTCCGATGTAGGCCACCACTTTACCGGCCTCCACCTTCTCGCCCGCAGCAGATACGATCTTCAGCAGCGTACCCTGTGCAAAGCTCTCGACCTTCATTGTCGCTTTGTCCGTTTCGATCTCAAAAAGCACGTCTCCACGTTTGATTTCATCACCTTCCACCACGTTCCACCGTACAATCAGCGATTCCGCAGCGGTCTGCCCGCTGGCGGGCATAGTAATTTCATGCGCCATAATTTACTCCTTTTGTCAGAATATGCCGGCCTTCCCCGCGCTGCCAAACATATCGATAAATTCCACTGCCTTTTGGGTAACCGCGTCCCTGCCCACGCTCAGCATATCGTCTTGCCCGCCCCATCCCATCGTAATGTGCGGATCTATCTTTTCAAGCTCGCGCGAAGCGATAAAGCCGCTTACTGCATCAATATACGCACGCTTTAAAACAGTGCCTACATTCACTTTGGAAATACCCATATGAATCGCCTTCTTCATATCTTCCGCAGAAACCCCCGTGCCGCCGTGCAGCACAAGCGGAACCGGAATTTCCTTTCTCAGCGTTTCGAGCAGCCCGTAATTCAGCTGCGCCTTCGCATCCTCAAGCAGGTGTATATTGCCGATCGCCACGGCAAGCGCGTCGATTCCCGTTTCCTCCACAAAATATTTGGCCTGCTCCACATCCGTATCGTGGCCCGGCGACTGCGTTCCGGTTGAGATATCCGCGCAGGAAAGCTCCCCAACTTCGCTTTCCACATCAATCCCCATGAAATGGGCGGCACGGCAGATTTCTTTTGTGATACGCACCGTATCTTCGAAGGCTTCGCCTTCCTTTTGGTACATCACCGTATTAAAGCCCGCGTTCATACCCTGATAGATCATTTCTTCCTCATTGGCCTCGTTTAAAATCACTGCCACAGGAACTTTGGAACGCTTTGCGGCCTCCTTCGCAAGCTTGCCGTAAAGATAGATATCTTCTTTATAATTGCGTTTGGGACTTCCGATAAACTGGCCGCCAAAGCCGATGATCACAGGCGAGTCCGTTTTTTCCGCCGCATTGAGCACCGCTTCCATACAGTCCATGTTAAACGCCTCGAAATATCCAACCGCGAAACGGTTCTTTTGCGCATGCAGCAGCAGCTTTTTCATTGAAATTAACATAGCGAGCCTCCTCTATTCAGTCATCAGCTGTTTGATTTCCGTTATGATGCGTTCTACGGACGGCACGACAAAATTTTCCATTACCGGCGCGAACGGAATCGGTACGTTATAGGTGCATATCCGCTTGATTGGCGCATCCAGATAATAGAGCGCCTCGCTTGCCACCTTAGCGGCGACTTCGGCTCCCCAGCCGTTGCGCTGCACATCCTCATGGACAATCGCGAGCCGCCCCGTCTTCCGGATGGAAGCGTACAGCGTATCGTAATCAAACGGCACAAGCGTACGTGGATCGATCACCTCGCAGCTGATCCCTTCTTCCTCAAGCTGCGCCGCTGCCTGCATTGCGTTGTACATCATCAGCAGGTTTGCAACAATCGTCACATCCGTTCCTTCCCTGCGTACCTCTGCCTTTCCAAAGGGTATTGTGTAATATTCGTCCGGTACTTCGCCAATCGGCGAGAGCGCGCCTTTTTCTGCACGGTTTCCTTTGGAGCCGTACAGCTTTTTGTGTTCGAACATAACGACTGGATCGTCGTCATGGACAGCCGTACGCAGCAAACCCACCGCGTCGTATGCCGTCGCCGGGCAAATCACCTTAAGCCCCGGCACGTGCGTAAAAAAGCCTTCCAGACTTTGCGCGTGCTGCGCACCGCGCGTTGTCGCGCCGACCGGAGCCCGCATCACCATGGGAACCGTAATCTTCCCGCCGGACATATACCGCATTTTTGCAGTCTCGTCTACAAGTTGGTCCATCATGCAAAACAGGAAATCCCCATATTGTACGTCCGCGATGGGCCGCATTCCCGTCATGGCGGCGCCCGTCGCCGCGCCTGCGATCAGTATTTCCGATATGGGCGTATCTATGATTCTGTCGTGCCCAAACTCCTTTTCAAGCCCCAGCGTTACGGTGAACGCCCCGCCAAAGCCGCCGTCCACGCCAATGTCTTCCCCAATACAGAAAACCCGTTCGTCCCGGCGCATCTCTTCAGCGATCGCTTCACGTAACGCCTCTGCGATTGTTTTTTGTGCCATTATAGTAAGCCCTCCTCTGTATAAGCGTATTTCAAAGCATCTTCAGGCAGCGGCGAGGGCTGCGCCTGCGCGTAATCCACTGCTTCCTCGATTTCGCCGTCCACTTTCTGTTCCAGCGCCAAAAGCTCCTCTTCCGTACACGTTTTCTCTGCGACCAGGCGTTTGCGCAAGGTCTGGATCGCATCGCGTTTCGCCCACTGCGCTTCCTCTTCACGTGTGCGGTATCCGCACGCGTCGTTCCTGGAATGCCCGCCGATACGGTAGGTTTTGAGTTCAAGTATCGTCGGCCCGCCGCCCACGCGCGCCCGTTTAATTGCCCTTGCTGCCGCTTCGTTTACAGCGACCACATCCATCCCATCCACGATTTCCGCAGGAATCCCATAAGAAGCCCCGCGCTCCGCAAGGTCTTTGATGTTTGTTGTCGTACTGATTGGCGTAGAAGCGCCGTACAGGTTGTTTTCAATCGCAAAGATTACAGGCAGCTTCCAGATTGCCGCGCCGTTCATCGCTTCGTGGACTGCGCCTTCATTTGTGGCGCCGTCGCCCATAAAGGCAACGCATACATTGTCCGTCCTGCGCATTTTACAGGAAAGCCCGATGCCCGCCGCAAGCGGCACGCCGCCTCCCACGATCGCAATCGCCGGAACCATGCCACGCGACATATCTCCCGTGTGCATCGCGCCGCCATAGCCGCGGCAGCAGCCTGTCTTTTTCGCAAACATTTCCGCCATCATATCCTTTAGCGGCACGCCCTTTGCAAGGCTGTGCCCCGCCGGCCTGTGCGTCGATGTGCAATAGTCCTTCTCGCTGAGATCATAGAGCATACCCACCGCGCACGCTTCCTGCCCGTGGCTCTGGTGGATTGTGCCGGGCATCACGCCCTCCAGAAACAGATAATAAATCCGTTCCTCGTATTTCCTGATCAGGTACATACGTTCGTACATACCCTTTAGCTTTGTTTTGCTGAATCCTTTCATTCCGTCACCGCCTTCTTTGTTTCATATAGGATAAATTTTATTTCTTCTGCTGGTTTGCAACATCGAACCATACCGCCAGGATAAGCACCAGGCCCTTTACAATGCTCTGGTAGTTGTAGGACAGGTTCATCAGGCTCATACCGTTGTCAAGGCATGCAATGATCAGCGCGCCGATCACCGCCCCCATAATGGTTCCCTTGCCTCCCGCAAGACTCGTGCCGCCCAGTACGCACGCAGAGATCGCATCCATTTCAAAGGAATTTCCGGCAGAAGCCGTCGCTCCGTCCATACGCGCCGTGAGCAGGATACCCGAGAGCGCAGACAAAAGTCCCGTGATAATATACAGTCCCAAAACGTTGCGCTTTACGTTGATGCCCGAAAGCCGCGCCGCTTCTACATTACCGCCTATCGCGTAAACATTTCTGCCAAACCGTGTTTTTGCCGCGATAAATGCAAACAGTATGATCACGCCCACCAGGATAAGCACCGGCACCGGAATACCGTTGTAGTCGTTCATGATCAACACGAAAATACCGATCAGCGCTGAGAAAATCACGATTTTAACGGCCGTCTGCCACATCGGCCCCATATCGAGCGCATACCGCTTGCGGGAATTGCGTTGTTTGAGCATAAGCACAACCACTGCAAGGATTGCAACGCAACCAATGATAAGCCCCGCCTCCTTCGGCAGGAACCCCTGCCCGATAAACGTGAAATCCGGATTCATGGGCGTAATCGTGATGCCGTTGGTGATAACAAGGTACAACCCGCGGAACATCAGCATACCGCCCAGCGTTACGATGAACGACGGAACATTACGATACGCCACCCAAAAGCCCTGCCATACGCCGATTGCAATGCCTACCGCGAGCGCCGCCAGTATGACCATGGGGGTGCTCCAGCCAAACGTCACCTGCATAATTGCAGCGATGCCGCCTGACAGCCCTACGATTGAACCTACCGCGAGGTCGAAATTTCCGGAAACGATCAGCAGCACAACGCCCATAGCGATTACGCCCGTAATAGACATGGTTCTGATCAGGTTCGAAAGGTTACGTGATTTGAAAAAAATACCATCCGTGATGATCTGGAAAAAAATAGCGATCAGGATCAGCGCAAATATCATCGTGTAAGTACGCCAGTTTACCTTCTGCAGCCATTTTTTGTTTGTCAGTTCCTTGTTCATGCTTTCTTCCCCCCCGTTGCTCGTTCCATTACCATTTCTTCGGTAACTTCCCTGTTATCAAATTCACCTGTGATCTCTCCTTCCCTGAGAACCACAATCCGGTCGCTCATGCCGAGAATCTCCGGCAGCTCGGAGGACACCATAATGATCGCCATTCCCTGCCGTTTGAGCTCGTTCATCAACACATAGATTTCATATTTTGCGCCCACATCGATGCCCCTTGTCGGTTCGTCGATAATCAGCACCTTTGGGCTGAGCATCAGCCACTTTGCCAAAACCACCTTTTGCTGATTGCCTCCCGACAGGTTCATTGCCAGCATTTCAAGCGAGCTCGCTTTGATGCGGATACGCTGCGATATCTCGCCGCATTCCCGGGCCACACTGTTTTCATCGATCACTCCGTGCCTGCTGAATTTACCAAGGCTTGCCATCGTGATGTTATCCGCAATCGGAGCGATAAGGTTCAGTCCGTTAAACTTCCTGTCCTCCGTTACCAAACCAAGGCCCTTGTTGATTGCGTCGAGCGGCGTTTTGATTTCCACCTTTTCGCCATCTATTAAAATCTCGCCGGACAACCTCCCTTTGAAATCGCCAAACAGGCTGTTTACAAGCTCTGTCCGTCCCGCGCCCATAAGGCCGGCGATTCCGAGTATTTCTCCCTTTTTCACCTGAAAACTGATGTCCCTGAGTATACTTCTGCCTGTATTCCCGAATTCTTCCAGATTGATGTGCCTGACTTCGAACACCGTCTCTCCAGCCGCACAGTTTTCCCTTGGCGGGAAGCGGTCCGAGAAATCTCTGCCGACCATCTTTGATATCATCTTCTGTTCGTCCAGCTCCGCAATATCGTCCGTGCTGATCGTTACGCCGTCCCGCAGCACCGTCACACGGTCGCACAGTGCCATAACCTCTTCAAGCTTGTGTGAAATATAAATACAGGTCACTCCCTGCTCCCTGATTTCGTTCAGCTTCCTCAAAAGATGCGCGACCTCTTTTTCCGTCAGCGCCGCTGTCGGCTCGTCAAGGATCAACAGCTTTGTATTGAGCGAAAGCGCCTTGGCGATCTCTACAAGCTGTTGCTTTCCTACGCCGATCTCCTTTACAAGCGTTGTGGGCAGCGCGTCGAGGCCCACCTGATCCATCCATTTCTGCGCTTCGCTGTTCATTTTGTCCCAGCTGACAATATTATCGCATCTTCCAAGAAATATATTTTCCGCAATCGAAAGCTCTGGGATCATCATCAGTTCCTGATAAATGATCCCGATGCCGGCGCTTTCCGAATCCCTGATCGTTTTGAATTCCGCCGTCCGGCCTTCTATCTTGATTTCACCGCCGTATTCCCCCTTTGGATATACGCCGCTCAGTATCTTCATTAAAGTGGATTTTCCCGCGCCATTCTCGCCTACAAGGCCGTGGATATGTCCCTTTTCGATCTGCATCGTTACGCCGTCAAGCGCCTTTACTCCCGGGAATTCCTTTGTAATGTTGTTGATTTCCAAAATAAACTCTGACATACCGCACCCCATTCCAGGGGAACTTACGTTCCCGCCGATCTTTTAAGGAAGTCCCGGAGGTTTTTACCCTCCGGGCTTCCTTACAGAGCCCTTAGCCCTTTATTCAGCCGTTTTCGAATAAACGTCTTCCTTTGGATAGTAGCCTGCCGCAATAATCGTGCTGTCCATATTGTCCTTACCGACCGGTACCGGATCAACCAAAACCGCTGGAACGTCCTTCACGCCGTTGTTAATCGAACCATTGATGTCGGGTTCCTGTCCGTTTACGATTTTCAGGCACGCGTCGATCACCAGCCTTGAAAGCTCGTTATCCGGCTTCCATACGGTCATCGTCTGGTCTCCCGCCACGATTCTCTGGCAAGCCGCAAGCTCGCCGTCCTGCCCCGTAACAAGCACCTTTCCATTGAGGTTCCTTCCCTTGAGTGCCTGTACCACGCCGCCTGCCGTGCCATCGTTCATCGCGAGGATTACATCCACCTCGTCGTTATTCACTGTCAGGAAATTTTCAACGTTTTCATAGGCAATATTCGGATCCCAGTTTTCACTTGCCGCGTCGCCTACAATTTTGATATCGCCCTTATCGACTGCGTCGCCGATCACACGCATCCAGCCGTCTTTATATACCTGGCAGTTAGGATCCGTAGGCGCGCCGGAGATCAATACGTAATTTCCCTTGGGACACAGGTCGTACACATATTGCGCCATCATATCGCCGATCGCATCATTATCCATGCCGATATAGTAATCGATATCCGCATCCGGGATCATCCTGTCGATCGCGATGAATGGAATGTCCGCTTCCTTCGCCTGGTCTACCATAGGCTTTGCGGCTTCTGCATTCTGTGCAAGTACCACGAGCGCATCCACTTCCTTTGTGATCAGGTTTTCCGCCTGCTGCATCTGAACCTTTTCGTCTCCGTTCGCATCAAGGAATATCAATTCCAAACCGGCTTCCTTTGCATACTGCTCCAGATAGTTCTTTGCAAGCACACGGCGTTCTACCTGAAGGAAGTCGAACAAAACGCCTATCGTCTTACCCTCCCCGGAAAGCTTGCCCTCCGCCGCAGGGGCAGCGCCAGCGCTGTCCTTCGCAGCCGAATCGCCTGCGGCAGGCTCCCCGGCATCGGACGCAGGGGCTCCGTTTCCTTCCGCCGGTTGCTGCGCGCATCCCGCAAACGCGCCTGCAAACATGAGTACCGCAACCAGCAGACAGATCAGTTTCATTGATTTTTTCATCTTTTTCCTCTCCTTTTACTATTTAATATAAATGTCTTTATCTTCTTCCCTTTGCGAAAAATATCGCAAAAAACTATTACGTCATTCATTATTATTTTGGAAATTCGCTGACAGAGCAAGTTAGATTTGTTATTTTGTGTTTGTAATTGTTATATTATGTTATACATTGAATTTTGTCAATACCGTTTTTTGATGAATTTTTATAATTTGATTTGATCTATACTTTTTTAAATTTATTTCATGTCATGCAATTTGTTTTAATAACGATGTTTATTGCCTATTTATGCCATTGACTTTTTTCTGCTCTCCATTTATACTCAGATACAAATAGCAACATTTTATAACACATTATGTAACATTTATTCCATTATCCAAACAAAAAGGAGTGTTTGACCTATGACTATGAGCGCAAAGCAAAGATTTTTAACTGCCCTGGAACGTAAAAAACCGGACAGACTGCCTGTCGCCAACCACTTTGTCATGCCGTCCTTCCTGAAAAACCATATGGATGGCATAAGCGTAAACGAATTTTTTGACGTAACGGGAGTAGATCCTATCCTATGGACCATCTCGCATAAGGGAGACGGCACAAAAGGAGAATATTTCGATCCATTGCAAAAGGAGGTCGGTTTTCTGGAATCGCGCAGGATTTCCTCAGATAACTGGCGTATTATCCCGGAAGAAATCCCCGGGCAAAACTACCCCACCACAAAATACAACTTTGTCACACCGGAAAAAACACTCACTATGATACTGCAAAGCAACGAACACACAAGCTGGGTGGTGGAACATCTCGTTAAGGAAAAAAGCGATATCGATATCATCGCGAAGTATGCGACAAAGCCGGTGTGCGATGTGCAGGATATCAACGCGCAGGCCGCGGAGTTCGCAGAGCGCGGACTTGTGCGCGGCTGGATTTGCTGTTTTGATATCTTTGGCCAACCGGGTACATGGCAGGATGCGTGTTGCCTGCACGGTGTGGAAAACATGATTATGGCAGCTTATGATGATCCTGAATGGATACACGCCTTCCTTCAAATCCTCTTTGAACGCAAGGCCCATTACATTCGTTCACTCGAAGGCGCAAACTACGACATCCACGAGCTTGGCGGCGGGGACGCCTCGAGCACAGTCATCAATCCAATGATATTCGATAACTTTGTTGCCCCCTACGACAGCAGGTTGATCTCGTTGCTGCATGAGATGGGGCAGCGCGTCTCTTACCACACCTGTGGCGGCATGATGCCGTTTTTGGAACGAATTGCAGATATGGGCCCGGATGCTATGGAAACCTTTACGCCGCCGGCTATAGGCGGGGATGCGGATCTTGCCGAGGCCAAACGCCGCATCGGCGACAGGGTTTGCATGATCGGCGGCTTCGACCAGTTCCATTATCTCACCGGGTGCACGTCTCAGGAAACGCGCGAAGCGGTACGCGAATGCTTTCGTGCGGCTGGGGAAGGCGGAGGGTATATTCTGTGCACCTCAGACAACTATTTTGACGCCGATCCGCAATTAATTACAGCTTTTGCTGATGAAGCCAAAAAATGTGTCTATTGAAAGAAAGCAAAAGCCGCATTGAAAAAGATTTTCACGATCCGTTTGATTCTGCCTGCGGTTCCTGTTTCAGGCGGTCAGGTAAATTGAACTATTTTTGATCTGCCAATCATTGATCATTTCGTTTCGTTTTTGATGCCAGAATGCTGTATTGGGAAAAGCATACATCTTGTGTTCATATCTGTTTTCCTTTAAACAGAGAAATATTTTTATATTACATCCATTTTTAAACCGAAAATATTCGAACATATTTTTTCCTTTTCGCACACCTGTACTATTGCTTTTTTAAGCCTGATTTGATACGATAATAAAAATACAAAAGAAACGAAGGTCCTTTCCATGCTGGCTGCAGAACGAAAGCTTCTTATTTTGGAGCTTGTCAACAGGCGTAAATTTGTAAAGGTTGTAGATTTGAGCCGGGAGCTCAAAATCACAGAGGTTACGGTTCGCCGCGATCTTGAAGAACTTGACGAACAAAAAAAGGTGCGGCGCGTACACGGTGGCGCGATTGCCATATCTCCCGTCTCCAAGGTGGACGACCGCACAGAGCTTCTGGTGCGTAATATGGATGAGAAAAGGAAAATCGCACAAAAGGCGTACGAATTTATCGACGATAACGACGCGTTGCTGATGGATTGTTCCACTACGGTTTTAGAGCTTGCGAAGCTGATGGCGCAGGGTGATTTGAAACACGTGTCCGTCATCACAAATTCCTTTGATATCGTTTCCATTCTGGGCGTTAACCCGAAGATTGACGTTTTCCATACGGGCGGCCTTTTGGTTCCGGCTTCTAATTCTTCAGTGGGTACAATCACCGCCGATACGCTCAGCCGGCTGCGTGCGGATAAATGCTTTTTGGGCGCAAACGGTATCAGTTCGCAGTACGGCTACTCCTGCCCCTCTTTTGACGAAGCGGCGGTTAAGGTTGCCATGCTGCATTCCGCAAAGCTGCGGTTCATCCTTGCCGACCGTACCAAATTCGGCGAGACCTATTTGGGAAAATTTGCAGATTTTACGGACTATATCGATTTTTTGATCACAGACGAGGTCCCAGAGGAGCTTGACGGCGAACCATTTCCGGAAGGCGTGAACGTAGTTTGCGCCACATAATTCGATTTTGACAATATCGCAATAAAAAAATCACAAACTCCCTTCGGGGATTGTTTGTGATTTTTTACTCTGTCCGCTGGCTTTTGCACGCCTACTTATTCTTTACCTTGTGTTCTACCTTGGTTGTGCCGGTCGGGCTTTTCTTTGCCGTTGTTTTTTCAACGTGCTTGCTGCCGTCTGCGTATTTTTTGACCTCTTTGTCTACCGTTTTATGCGGCGTTGATTTTGTTGTTTTCTTTGTTTCCATTTTTGTTTCCTCCAGATTTTTTCAATATCCTATGTTTGTTCTTTGCCTGTCAGGATTTTTTACTGACTGTTTTCTTTGTCTCCTTATGGCTGTTTGAACCGGAGCCGCTTTTGGTCGTTTCCTTTTTCACTGTCTTTTGATTTCCGGATGCAGAGCTTTTTGTGGTTTTCTGGCTGCTCTGGCTTTTCGCAGTGCTGCCGGACGAACCTGCGCTCTTAGAGCTGCCTGCAGAGCTACTTTTGCTCTTCGAACCGCTGCTCGCGGAGCTGCTTGAGGACGAACCGGTTTTGCCGGACGAATTACTGCTTTCAGATTTCTGGTCTTTATTGTCGCTGTCCGAGCTTCCTGTGCCGTTCATTTCATTGAGCTGCGCTTCAACTTCCTCGAGACGCTTCTCGTTTTCGGCAATTTTATTTGCGATACTGTCCATTTCGTCTGTGTATTCCCTTTTTTCACGGACAAGCTGTCCGAGCTTCTGGTAATACATATCGTTTTCGCCTTTGATTTGCGCCTTTTGCGTATTGAGCCTTGTGTTATCCATCACTTCCTTTGATTTGCTTGCGATGGTTTCCCCAAAGGACATAATGCCTTCCTTTGCCTGGTTCAAAACGTCGCCGAGCACCTCGCCCACGCCTTTTCCCGTTGATTTTTGTTGTGTTTGTGCCATTTTTAACATCTCCATTTCTGTTTGGTAGCGCCTGTAATACCCGCCTATCAGCGTTTCTTACAAAATGCAATCCGCATCCGTGCGCAACCGTTTTTATTTTTCAGTTACCTGATATTTTGCCGGATATCTTTAGCGGTATCCTTTTCCTGTGCTTTTTGCTCGATGCGCGTGTCGTTTTGGATTTTTGCGCTTTCAAGCTGGGTTTTTTTCATTTCAACGTCTCTTTGATTTTCAAGCTTTGTCAGCTTTTTCTCTGTTTTGAGCTCTTCCACCTTTAATTTTGCGTTGATTTTTTCCAGCTTTTCATCCGCTCTTTTCTTTTCTTCCGTAAGGTCTTCCTGCAATTTTGCGATTTTCTCTTCTCTGGACATTTTATTACACTTCCTTTCATTTTTCGCACCGTCATGCGGTGCAATGTTATCGTGACAATAATTTAACCCCCCGCATTTTGGATAAACAGATTTGAGAAACATTTTTACATTAAAATCTTTTCGGATCATTTTGTTTTCTGATTTTGGCACTCCCTTGGATCAGACTTTCTACAAATTATATAAAGGCCTTACTATAAGGCCGGTATTTCCCTACAAAAAGCATATTTGCGGTGAACATTAAAATTTTGACAGTCTCGCATTATTTTGTTTAAGTGATTTTTGCGCGTGTATTTATGTTACACAAATTCACAAACAAAGTGTGTGGAGAAAGATTATTGATTTCATTGAAAAGGAGTGTTTTAAAATGACTGGAATGACACAAAAAAGTGAAGGGTCAAAATCGAATAACTTATTTAATTTGATTTTGTTTATCATACTCTTCGTAATCGGCATTGCGCTGCTTGCAAACCCCGTAGGTGGAATGCAGGCAATCGTAATTATTTTGGGCATCGCCCTTATCGCCTATGGCGCTATCAACATTATCATGGACTATTCGCGCCACATCAAAACGGGCAGCGCATATGTATTGCCTGTAGTCCTGCTGATCCTCGGAATCCTGCTGATATTGTTCAACGGGCCGACGGCGGGTGTAATTCTTCCCCTGATCGTAGGTATCTGGGCCATCATCCAAGGTGCAATCAGCCTTTCAAATGCGTTTAAGGCAAAGAATTCCGGCAATGGCTGGCTTGCCAAAATGATTCTCGCGGCGATTATTCTCGCACTTGGTATTATTATCATTGTCAGTATGATCGCAGGCGGAAACGCGATTGGCGCGATCTTCGGAATCCTTTTGATTATCTTCTCGATCGTAGGGCTTGTGCAGTGGATCGCAGAACGTTTTTCATCAAATTGATACTTCCAAGGCACAAATGTGTAACAGTTAACCGAGAGGGCTGTGATAACCAATTCACAGCCTTTTCAATTCACTCGGTTTTGAAAGGAGGGCAGGCTTTATGTGTGAACAATTCAGCCAAAACGGCGCAACACCTGAAATTCGTTCGATCCTGAGCGAAGCCAACAGTAAATACAACGGTTTTCAAATGGATGCGGGCGATAAAAACCCCAACGATATCTCGCCGGTCTTAACGATTAGCAGCAACAATAATATAGAAGCAAAGCCAATGGCCTGGGGTATCCCTGAGATTGAAAACAGAAAATATATATATCAGGTGGAGAGCGATATGGCTCTTCATGAACGCTCCCTCAGGAGATGCCTGCTGCGCTACCCGGTTGCGGTTCCTGTTACCGGATTTTACGAATGGAAAAAGGAGCCCCTGCGGAAAAAGTGGCATAAAACCTATTTCCACGATTCTGCCGACGCTATTTTTTACCTTGCCGGATTTTGCAGGCATTCTGAGGAAAACGGCGAGCCGGTTGACCGTTATACACTGTTGCGCTCAAGACCAAACAAATATCTGATGCTGTACCACATCCGTATGCCCCTTCTCCTCAAAAAGGAAGAGGTAAGGGACTGGCTGAATGGAACTAATATTTCCTATTATTTGAATCGGCAGCCCTTCCGGCTAAAGGCCGAGCCAGTCGGTACTTCAAGGCGGATCCGCATACCAAAAACGTAAAAATGTTTTTGGCATGGCTTATATAATATGAAAACGGCACAGGAAAATCCTACGCCGTTTTTTTCGTTATTGTTTATCGCAATTTGAAGGATTGGTTTTTGGACAGCGCAGCGGGTTATTGCGCGGGCCGGCTTCCTTTTTTATCCGCAGCTGCAAAATTCGACAGGGGTATCCAATCCGCCTTTGGCAAACCCGTTTGGGAAACCCTCCATAATTTTACAAGACAAAATCGGTTTTTGAATTTATACTATATTATATATCCTTATCCCCGGAGGGAAACATGAAACTCGGCATCGGCATCGATACGGGCGGTACCTACACGGACGCTGTCATTTATAATTTTGCAAGCCAGGAAATACTGGCCTGCGCGAAAGCGCTTACCACCAGGGAAGACTTATCTGTTGGTATTGGCGGCGCTCTTGACGGGCTTCCCAAAGAATACCTGCAAAAAGCGGAGCTTGTCTCCCTTTCCACAACGCTTGCCACAAACGCCTGTGTGGAAAATAAGGGAGGCCGTGCCAGATTGCTGCTTATGGGAATCGAAAAAAAAGTCATTGACTGGGTAGGCGCAGATTACGGCCTTTCAGACAATGGAGAGCTTTTCTTTTACGATATCAAAAAGGATGGGAGCGGCAACGTAATCGAGCCTGATTTTGACGCGCTCCTGAATGATACGGCAAAGTGGCTGCAAGACGCGGACAGCCTTGGCATTGTCGAGCTATACGCCATGAAAAACGGCGCAGTTTACGAAAAGAACGCAAAGCAGGCGTTTTCCCGGCGTTACGATTTTCCACTCATATGCGGCCACGAGCTTTTTTCAGAGCTTAATTCCGTACAGCGCGGAGCAAGTACGCTTCTTAACGCAAAATTGCTTCCCGTTATCCGCGAATTTCTTGCCGCCGTCAAGGCCTCCCTCAAGGAGCGCGGCGTAGACGCGCCCCTTGTGATCGTCAGAAGCGACAGCAGCCTGATGTCTGAGGAATTTTCTATGCTCCGGCCCGTTGAGACCATTTTATGCGGCCCTGCCGCAAGCGTGCTCGGCGGTCTTAAGCTGACTGGCGAAAAGGACAGCGTCATAATCGATATGGGCGGTACCACAACGGATATTTCCCTTGTAAAAAACGGCGAACCCGTCAAAGTGAAGGATGGCGTCAGCATTGGCAAATGGAAAACTTTTGTCAAAGGGATATTTATCGATACCTTCGGCCTCGGGGGAGACAGCGCGATTCGCCTTGTGGACGGGCGGCTGGCCCTCGATACGCGAAGGGTAACGCCCATATGCGTCGCCGCGCAGGCCTGGCCTTCCATAACGCAGGAGCTTAGGTGCCTGATCGCATCCGGCAACAGGCACCTTTCCTTTCCGTTGCATGAATTTTTTTACCTGATAAAAGCCATGCCCGACCGCGGCAATTATTCCGAACGGGAAATTGTACTTTGCGATGTTTTAAAGGACGGCCCCCTTCCGATTGACAAAGCCGCCGAAGCAATCGGCCTCGACCTGTATACGCTCGACACGCAGCGGCTGGAAAAGGAAGGCGTCCTGATGCGGTGCGGCCTGACGCCCACGGATATCATGCACATCAAGGGCGATTTTAACCGCTATGATACGGCAGCCCCGGCGCTTGCCGCAACATTCCTGATGCGTTCGCTCGGCCTGACGGACGATCAGGAAAGCGATACGAAGGACGCGCTTATGGATTTTTGCGAATCTGTATACGACATGGTCAAAAAGAAAATGTATTGCAATATCGTGCGTATTTTGCTGCAGGATGAGTACGAATCCCTGCGCGCGGACGGAATCGGCCCCCAGCTTGAAGACCTGATTTCCCAAAGCTGGGAAGCCTCCAAATCACCGCGTGGTTTTACAAGCGCCGACTTTTCTACCAAAGCCGTTTTGGTTGGCATTGGCGCGCCCACGCATATCTTCCTGCCGGACGTAGCAAAGGCGCTCCACACCGTTTGCCGGATTCCGGAATATGCGGGAGTGGCAAACGCAGTCGGCGCGATTGTAGGCAATGTGAACGCAACCGCGGTCATCGAGATCGCCCCCTCCTACGGGCCGGGCGGGATTACCGGCTATACGGTTTTTGGCAGGGATAAAAGCATTGCCGTAAAAGAGCTTGACGAAGCGGTCTGCATTGCACGGGCCGAAGCGCAAAGCGCGGCTGCCAGTGAAGCCCGCAGGCGCGGCGTGCAGGGTAATATTGACGTCAAAACAGAAGTTTTCAGTAATGTTGGCGTAATAAAAGGAAACGTGGAGATCGACCTTGGCACCAAAGTAATCGCTACCGCTGCCGGCGATATCGCCGCGCAGCAGGAGTAAATATCTATTATCAATCAAAAAAGAGAGGTACTTGGAATGAAATATGTTGCCCCGTTGCTCGTCATTGACGACATGGAACGCTCCAAACAATTTTACAGCGAGGTGCTCGGCCTGTGCGTCATCTGTGATTTTGGCGCGAACGTCACCCTAACAGGCGGAATGTCTTTGCAGACAAGGGAATCGTGGAAAGATTTTATCCACAAACCGGACGGGCAGATCGTATATCATGGAAACGATGCTGAGTTGTATTTTGAGGAAGCAGATTTTGACGGTTTCGTGGAAAAGCTGCATTCCCTTCCCATCGAATATGTGCACGATGTCCAAGAGCACCCGTGGGGACAGCGCGGCGTGCGTTTTTACGATCCCGACTACCACATCATTGAAGTAGGCGAACCAATGGAAAATGTTTGCGCACGCTTTCAAAACCAGGGGCTTTCCCCGGAAGAAATCGCCGTGCGGATGGATATCCCCCTCGAAATGGTCAAAGAATTGCTGGCATAAAAAAAGAAGCGGAATATGCGGCGCCTACATAAGATAATATGAGTATTTGAAACGGTATAGCGGTTTTCCGCTATGCCGTTTCTTCGTTTTTGGCGAGTGTGGTCGATGGCAATATCCCGTATATGTCCCCTCACTACTAACACAATCCGAAGCATCCAAAAAGGAACCTTTTCCAGAAATTTTATAGCGATCTATTTCAATATCTATCATCAACTCATCAGCCGTCAATTCTTCGTTGTATTGTATGAAATATACCAGCTGCTCCACGCCCTCTATATTTTGCTCTAAACTTTCCAATACTTTTTTATTTGACATTAGTATGTATCTCCTCGTAACTAATTTATAATTGCAATGTATTAATTGCAATTATAAATCTTTTTTCTGATATTGTAAAGAAAAGAATGCAATGTATTTATAGCAACAATCGGGAGGTATAATCATGTCACAAAAACTTAGACAAGATATTTCAATAGGTTCAACAATCCAAAGACTTCGTAACGCATCAGGACTTACACAAGAGCAGGTCGTCGCTCAACTGGAAATTATGGGTTGTAGTATGTCAAGAAGCGCTTATTCACAAATTGAATTAGGTACATACAACATACGCATTAGCGAGTTGATAGCGTTACATCAAATTTTTGGTGTTGATTATGCTGATTTCTTTTCTGATTTGCCTTAAAAATAAGTATCAGTCGAATAATCTTTAAGGTGTTTTAAATCATGATAATGTTGAATCCTGTACAAGAAATTGCATATGAAATGATCCAAAGCGTACTTTTTAAGAGGTAAGGTGTTTGTACCTGAATCCCCAAAATGGGGGTTAAAATGTCGATGCAAAAAGGCCAATGGGCAAATTTTGCCCATTGGCCTTTTTGCGTTAATCCTGTTTGGCAGCTATTATTTACTATCTTTTTGGGGAGTTGCCATATCCGCTTCTTTTTTATTTATGAAACAGTTTCTTTACGCGCTTCTGGATTCGCTCTCCCCGCGCGCGCGTCTCTTCCTGATCGATCGTCACCTTGATGACGTCGCCTTCCTGCACACAGTCGGGCAGCGCTTCGCATGGAACAGACACCATTTTTTTATTTTCCAGCTCCACAACGGCATATGCCCCCTCAAACCTGTCGATAATATAGTTCATGAACGCGCCTCCGTTCCCTTTTTTTCTTTATTGTACCACAAGCGGCAAGGTCATGTCTCCAGCTTTGCGGTTCCGCTCTCCAAAATGGACACGATTGCAAACAGGGTAAAGCAAACCGCCCCAAGGCCCACCATGATATGCGCCGGTACAAAAAAATTCGGATTTGCATAGGATGCTTCAAACAAAAACGCTGCAATAAAAAGGCAGCAAAGCGCTGTCATGACAGGAATGAGCGGAATCCGTTTGCCCAGTGGCGCCTTTCTCCTCCATACCGAGGCAAGCAGCAAAACCTTACTCGATACGCTGTAGCATATGAGTCCCAGGCCTACCAGTACAAACCCTGGCGCGACTGCCGCAGCCGAATATGGATTCATCAACAATATGCCCCAGACAAGGCACACCGTTCCCATGCACGCCACAAAAACAGACCATTTCCAGCGTTCTTTCCCTGTGAACAGGTTCTGTATCTGCCGCAACACCGTGCCCACAAGCGCAATCAGGCTCGCGCAGATCAGCCCCAGGCCAATCATAACGTGCCCCGCTACAAAGCCCGGCGTAGTTCCCAGCGACAGCAGGTAAACGCCGCGTATGAGTGCAATCGCCGTGCAGATCACGGGAATGCTGAAATAAACGTAATAAGTCGTTTTGGAATAACCGTCCCTCGCCACCTCACCATCCTTCAGGTTTGCCGAGTTAAGCGGTATTCTGGAAAATTTTCCAGACGATATGGCCACAGTAGCCACGCAGCACGCGATCAGCCCAACGCCAAACACAACGTTGCCTGAAACCACGTCCGCAGATACCGATTCATGGGAAAACAACATAATACCACATACTACAGCCGCAATTCCCGCGGCATAGCCAAGTATGGGCAGTAAAATCCTGTCCGCTTTCGTGTAATGGCTGATAATCTGGCGGATGATGGTCGCTGCCGTTGCGTAAAGCGCGATACATATGGCTGTCAATGAAATGAGTACATTTCCCGCAATGATAAAGCCATCCCCAATCGCCATCTGCCGGACATAAATCCCAAAGGCGAGGCAAATTGCGCCCATCATAAGTGGAATCGCCCTGAAAAACACACTTATCTTTAAATTCATAGTTTTTCTGATCTCCTTCCTTTTTGTACAGCGTATTAACTTATGGCGTCGCATGGCTGCGCCGCCGTATGTTCGCTGCATAGCAGTTTCTAACAAATGCTTGCTGCACGACTATTTGGCAAACTGCAATAATCATAAACACACCTCTTTCCTGTAACATTAAAATGGATTAAAAAGCAATTCTTAATATTTTATAAAAATCATATGAAAATCATTGACAGTCATATGACCACGTATTATAATGAAGATGTTTTCAGGGGGAAGCTTCCTTAAAAAACGGCAATTATGAGTTCTGTTCTGGTTGAAAGGAGCAAAAAGTGTTAACGATTAAGAATTTTACCAAAACCTACAAAGGCGGAAAAAAAGCGGTGGACAACCTTTCGCTTAGCGTTGAAGACGGCGACATCTACGGATTCATCGGTCACAACGGCGCAGGAAAGACAACCACCATCAAAGCTGTAGTCGGCATCATGGATTTTGATGAAGGACAAATCGAAATCGACGGGATGTCCATTCGCGAGCGTCCTGTGGATTGCAAACGAATCACCGCCTATATTCCGGATAACCCGGACCTTTATGAGAACCTGACAGGAATCCAGTATCTTAATTTTATCGGCGACGTCTTTGCGATTCCAAAGGGCGAACGCGAGGAGCTGATTTCACACTACGCCGACCTGTTTGAAATTACACAGAACCTTGGAGACCTGATTTCATCCTATTCGCATGGTATGAAGCAGAAGCTTGCCATCATAGGCGCGCTCATCCACAAACCAAAGCTTATGGTGCTCGACGAACCGTTTGTCGGCCTCGATCCCAAGGCGGCGCATACGGTAAAGCAGCTGATGCACGAGCTGTGCGATAACGGCGGGGCGATCTTTTTCTCCACTCACGTACTGGAGGTTGCCGAGAAGCTTTGCAACAAAATCGCCATCATCAAAAACGGCAAGCTGATGCGCGCGGGAGAAATCGAGGACGTCAAGGGCGACGAAAGTCTGGAAGACGTATTTATGGAGTTAATCGATGAATAATCTTGGTACATTAATCAAAATACATATCAAAACCTCGTTTGGTTTTAACAAAGCAAAATTTTCCACCGACAAAAAGGCTGCGGGCAGGTCAACAGGCATGAGCGTGCTTCTTATCATCTGCTATATACTGATTTTGTTTGCAGTATTTGCAATGGCGCTTGGAATGACCTATAGCCTGCAGGCAATCGGCGCGGAATATATTATGCTTAACATTATGATGATGGCGGCGTCGCTTGTGACGTTGTTCACATCAATCTATAAGGTGAACGGTACGCTGTTTGGTTTTAAGGACTATGATATGCTGATGTCTCTGCCCATTAAAACCAGTACGATCATCAGCAGCCGCATTTTGATCCTTTATGGCATGAACATCCTGTTCGTGCTGATGCTGATGGTACCGGCGGCAATCGCCTATGCAATCGTGGTTTCCCCACCCGCAATTTTTTATCTGCTTTATGTTGTCACGCTGATTGCAATTCCCATGCTGCCGATTATCCTGGCTACAATCATCGGCTCGCTGATTGCAATGGCCGCCTCCCGTTTCAAGCGTAAAAACGGCTTTAACGTCATATTTACGATCATTTTCTTTATGGCGTTTATGGTCGTATGGCTTGGATTCTGGACCAATTCAGACAGTATCCTGATCAATTTCGCAAACCTTGGCGGGACGATTAACGATGTGCTTGTGAAGGTGTATCCTATGACGGCGCTGTATTCGCAGGCTCTGAGTGGTAACGGCCTTTCCCTGCTGCTGTTCCTGCTGATTTCCCTGGGTGCATTCGCCGCCTTTGTTGCGGTGATCGCCAAATCCTTTGGGAAAATCAATACCGCACTCACAACCAACCGCGCTGCGGGTGGTTACAAAATGACAGAGCTGAAGCAGACTACGCCCAAGCGCGCGCTGTACAAGCGGGAAATGAAGCGTTACCTTTCTTCGTCGCAATATGTGCTGAATACGGCGGTAGGGTTACTCCTGCTTACAGTGGTATCTGTAGTGCTCGTGGTTGCGGGTGTGGACGGGCTTGGCGTATACGCGGATATTCCGGGTTTTGCCAGACTGCTTTCCACAGCCGGGCCAATCGCGCTTTCATTCTTTATTGTCATCTCCTGTACCACTTCCTCCTCCGTTTCGCTGGAGGGAAAGACGCTGTGGCTCGTGCGCTCGCTGCCGGTGGACACACGCGACGTGCTCAAGGCAAAGATTAATGTTGCGCTCACGCTGTATTATCCGGCAGTTATTATCAATGCGACACTGTTTAGTATCGCCTTGAAGCCCGATATTACCGGGGTAATCCTGATGTACCTGCTGCCGCTTGCATACGGGTATTTTATCGCGCTGTTCGGCTTATATTGTAACCTGCACAACGTGAACCTTGACTGGACCAACGAGGTATCCGTCATCAAAAACAGCAAAGCCACGCTGGTTGTGATGCTGGTAGGTTTCCTGATCACGATTTTACCCGCAATACTCGCAGTCCTTTTTGGCGGGCTTGTCCTGTTCATCATGCTTGCGCTCATGGTCATCCTGAGCATCCTTATTTACAGGTCCCTGATGACAAAGGGAGTAAAGCTGTTCGAAAGCTATTAATCAAACCTCTACAGCAATAACGGAACACGGCGGAATTACGACTTTCCACGCCGTGTTCTTTGTTTTATTTGATATTTCTGCAAAACCGGATTATGATAGAACTGCCTGAAAGTATTTCAACTTTTGCATTCCCAATGATTCCGCTATAGGCAGTTATCTGCATACGCGCGCAGATCGTTTGGGCAAGCCCTGTCTTAATAAAGAAAGAAACGAGGCCTTATCATGTTAAAGGAACTTGATTTAACCCGGAAGCTGTCAAAGGAAGAATACGCCCCCATTGCAGAAGCATTGGGGCCGCGGCTTACGATGCTGCAACAAAGGATTATACAGGCAAAAATCCCTGTAATCATCCTTTTTGAAGGCCCTTCCGCCGCCGGAAAAGGCGCAACGGTAAATTCCCTGATCCTGCATTTTGACGCGCGTGGCTTTACGGTGTTCAATACGCAGGATCCTGAACCAGGCGACCTGCGCGTGCCGTGGCTTGCACGCTTTGCAAAACAAATGCCCGCCTATGGCCGCATGGCGATTTATGACCGCAGCTGGTATGGCGGATGGTTCCGCCGTTTCGGCAGGAAAACCGGCAAGGAAAAATATACCCGCTATTTTGAGGAAATCAATACGTTTGAGCGCCAGCTCACGGACGACGGTTACCTGATTTTGAAATATTTCCTGTATATCGACAAAAAAGAACAGAAAAAACGCTTTGAAAAATTAAAACGTGTCAAAAGCACATCGTGGCGCGTAAACAAAGCAGATTTTAAAAACCTGAAATTTCATAAGGAGCTCACGGAAATTTCTGACCAAATGCTCGAGGCGACAAATACTTCCTACGCTCCCTGGCGGCCTGTTGCCGCGACGGACAAACGGTATGTTCGTGCCACTGTTTTTTCTTCGATTGCGGACGAGCTGGAATCCGCCTTAAAAATCAGGGAGGAAAAACCGGCACAGGAAACGGACTTTGCTCCGCAGGTCAAACCATGCTTTCATCTTCTGCCACACAAAACCATCGAAGAGCTTGACCTGCCCAAAGCCATTGCGGAAGAAGAATACAAGGAACGGCTCAAAAGTCTGCAGAAAAAACTCTTCAAGCTGCAAAACAAGCTATATCTTGCAAAAATACCCGTTATCATAGCTTACGAGGGAAATGACGCCGCCGGTAAGGGCGGTAACATCAGGCGGGTAGCTTCCGCGCTTGACGCACGCGGTTATTCGGTTACTCCCATTGCCGCTCCCACGCCGGACGAGCTTTCCCATCAGTATTTGTGGCGGTTCTGGAAGGCGTTGCCGCGCACAGGCCATTTTGGTATTTTTGACCGCACATGGTATGGGAGGGTGCTTGTGGAACGCGTAGAGGGTTTCACGCCTGTTTCACGTATCAACCAGGCTTATAATGAAATCAACGAATTTGAATATATGCTGCACCGCTGGGGTGCTGTCATCTTCAAATTCTGGCTGGCAATCGACCAGGACGAACAGCTCCGGCGTTTTGAAGAGCGTGAAAATACCCCTGAAAAGCAGTGGAAGATTACGCAGGAGGACTGGCGCAACCGCGACAAGTGGAATCTTTATACCGCAGCGGTAAACGATATGTTCCGCTATACCAATACGGATTTTGCACCATGGACTGCAATCGAATCCAATGATAAGCACTATGCGCGTATCAAAACGCTTGAAACAATGATTACGGCAATCGAGAAACGGTTATAAATGAAAGCATAAAAGGTGAAACCGGCGGGTTCTGCGGGATTAATCCTTGCAGTACCCGCTTTTTTCCTTTTGATATGGAATATTTTTACGCTGTATGTAACAATCATTCACATTGCGGAAACAGCTTCCCATTCCTCTCTGGCGCATTATCATTTTACAGGGAACGTGTTACCATAAGGTATATTTCATATCCGATTTCATTTGTAAAGGATAACGCTATGGCAAAGAAAAAACTTCGACTGTTTGATGCCATTTTAGCTGCCGTGTGCGTCGTGCTGACGATAGACGCGGTCGCGCCCGCCGCGGCGATTGGAAATTCGCAGTATTTCTGGTGGATTTTGCTGTTGCTCGGTTTTTTTATTCCTTACGGCCTTGTCAACGCGGAGCTTGGAACAGCCTATGAGGACGAGGGCGGACTATGTGACTGGGTAAAACGCGCGTTTGGTATACGCACCGGTTCACGCGCGGCGTTTTATTACTGGATCAATTTTCCAATCTGGATCACATCCACGCTCGTAATGTTTACGCAGGTTTTTACCGCGACGACGGGAATACCAATTCCACCCCTTACCGCGCTTTTTGTGCAGCTTGGCATTGTGTGGCTGGTGGTGCTGCTTTCCAACTTCCACATCAGCGAAAGCAAGTGGCTCGTAAACATCGGCGCGCTTTTGAAGGCTGGCCTTATCCTTGTGCTGGGCGGTCTGGGCGTTTACGCCGCCCTGACACGCGGAGTCGCCAACCCCGCTACCTCGTTTACGGATTTTCTCCCAAACGCAGCGGGCCTTTCCTTTATTTCAATCATTATTTTTAACTTTATTGGCTTTGAGGTGGTTACCACCTATGCGGGCGATATGCAGAACCCCAAAAAGGAGCTGCCCCGCGCCATCATCGGCGGCGGTATCCTCATCACAGCGTTTTACCTCTTTGCATCCTTTGGCATCGGCGTAGCGATCCCAACGGCTGAGCTTTCCAAAGCGAGCGGTTTTATCGACAGCCTGCGCATCCTTGCCGGTTCCCAGGGAGGGCTTCTCGTACTGATCTGTGGGTTGTTGTTCCTGTTTACGCTCGTAACAAATATGCTGACGTGGTCGCTGGGAGTCAACTATGTGACGCAGCACGCCGCACAGTATGGCACGCTGCCCAAATTCCTTGCCTCCAAAAGCAAGAAGGAAGGTATGCCCTTGGGCGCCAACCTGACAAACGGCGTCGTGATCTCCATACTCCTTACGGTAGCCGCCGTTATGGAGCTTTCAGGCAGCGGAACGGATGTGTTCTGGATGTTCTTCGCGCTCAACGTAGATTTGCTGTTGGCGTGTTATCTGTTTTTATTTCCCTCATTCTGGCGTCTGCGAAAAATCGATCCGGACAGGGAACGGCCTTATCGCGTCAAAGGCGGTAAGGTGCGGATTTTCCTTGTTGCAGCCATCCCGTTTTTCCTGCTTTGCATGACGCTATTCTTTACCTTCATAAACGAAACGCCGGAAGGCGGCCAAACGCTCAACGTTCCGCTGGTTGTGGGCGTGGCAAGCGCTGTTGCGGTCGGCGAGATCGTCGCATGGCACAGCGTACAGAAGAAGAGGAAGGCTGAGGCGCTTGCGGCCGAAAAAGGATAACAAAAAAGCAAGAGATGTTCCTGCTTTTTTTTTATGTTTTTTTCCGTCTCAGCCTGTTTTTCGCCCCGCGCATCAGCTTTCCCGCCATTTCAATTTTCAAAAGGTACGCAACGATGGCAAACACTGCGATCCCTGAAAGTCCGCTCGACAGCAGCCGCGCGGCATTATGTCCAAAATCCGTTCCTTCGATCGGCAAAAACTGGTGTAGCAGGATCGTCACTACAGCGCAGGCACCTGCCGCGATCAATATTTTGATAAACTGTACGCTGCTTCGTTTGAGGTGCATATTGCCGATCCGCTTACGCAATACAATGATCATGATGATCGCGCCGGCAAAGCTCGCTATCGAGGTTGCAAGCGTAAGGCCCTTCGCCCCCAAAACATCCTTAAGCAGCATATCCAGCACAATATTGAGCGTCACGGAAAAAATGCCGATAAACATCGGGATTTTGTTGAGCTGCAGCGCATAAAATACGCGCGTAAGGAAATTGCGCATTCCAAAGGCAAAAATTCCCAAAATGTAAAACGCAAAAATCGGCGCGGTAAACAGTGTGTTTTCCAAGGTGAATTTGCCCCGCTGGTAAAACATGCCGATGATGTCCTGGCTGTTTACAAACGCCACCACAATAATAGGCAGCGTAATCAGCGCGACAATTTCCAGAGACTGCCGCACCGTGCTTTTCAGCTTATCGTGCTGCTTTAACGCCGCATATTGGGAAAGCTGTGAAAACATGATGGTCGTAATCGGCACGACAAGGATGCCAAGCACCGATTGCACAAGCGTATAGCTGTTGCCAAGCGCCGTAACAACGCTCGTTCCCATTGCCGTGCCGAAAAACTTATCCGCCATATTATTGATCTCGTCAAACGCCATGCTGATTACCGCCGGGACAGCCAGCAAAAAGGTACGCTTGATCTCCGGGTTCCGCACGTCCATAACGCGCTCATAGCGGTAATTTTTTCGGAGATACGGGATCAGGATCAAAATTTGCAGTGCGGCGGAAATCGCCGTTGCCACCGCCACCGCTTCAATCGAGCCAAACGCCATGCACGCAAAGATCATGCAAAAGCTCAGAGAAAAATTGGTAAGCTGCTCGGGGATGAATATTTTACGCGCGTTGAGCACGTTGGTCAGCACGCCGGAAACCGCCCAAAACACAAGCGCGGGAAACATCATCTGCGTCAGCTTTATGGTGAGGTCGAGGCCCTCTGGGTTTTGCCAGATCAGGCCGCATATGGCAGGCGTAACAAAAAAGCCGATCACGCTTACCACGATTGCGCAAATAATGTACAGGTTCAATATGCTGCTTGCGTAGCGGTTCGCGCTTTGCTCACCTGCGTTTAACCGGTTTTTGGTGTAAATTGGAATAAATGTGGAGCCGATGCCTGTTGAAAACAGGATCATCAGTATGGTAATCAAAGAATATGCAAAGGAATAGGCGTCGTTTTGGATGGTTTGCCCAAAGGTCGCACTGCGTACGATCTCGCGGGCAAACCCAGCGGTTTTGCTCAATATGATAATGAGCGTAAGCATCATTGTTGTTTTAAGCGTTTTGCTCTCTCTTGCCATTGCGCGTCCGCCTGTCGTTCATCATTCGTGTTCAGTTTGCATAGAGTTTATTATAACGCTTTTTTTGCTGAATGCAATTTAATTTTTTGTGAACAAAAACAACGGAAGCATAACGTCATGCTTCCGTTGCCGTATTTTCCCGCTTATTCAGGCAATATTTCCAGCCAGTAGCCATCCGGATCTTCGATAAAATAAATTCCCATCTCTTCATTTACAAAGCAAACGCAGCCCATTTCCTGGTGCTTTTTGAAAGCGCCTTCATAGTCGTCCGTCGTAAACGCAAGATGAAACTCGTTATCTCCAAGGTTGTACGGCCCGTCCCAGTCCCGCAGCCATGTAAGCTCGAGCTGGTGCTCCGCGTTTTCGTTCGCCAGGTACACAATATTGTATTCGTTATGATCGCCTGTCTTACGGCGTACCTCGTATAAATCCAAGGCCTTTGCGTAAAAATCAAGCGATTTTTCAAGATCTCGAACATTAAAATTATTGTGAACCATTTTGAACTTCATTCTGTGCTGCCCTCCGTAAGCTTACGACCAAAGGATTTCTTTTTCTGGACGGTTTCCTCCATCTCTTCCACGCACGGATCCTCCGGCAAAACCGAGGTGCAATGCGGGCAGCGCGTGGCGTCGTCCGCTATCTCCGTCCTGCAGTACGGGCACAGGCGCGCGGGCTTTGCTTCTTCCACCGGTTCCGGTTTTTTCAGATGAATGCTGTTGATGCCCTTGATCACAAGGAAAATCACAAGCGCGATCAACAGGAAGTTGATCACTGCATTGATAAAGGAGCCAATCATGATTGTGGCCCCGCCAGCCCCTGCCGATGTGAGAGGAATCTTCCATTCTGAAAAATCGATGCCTCCTGTTAAAAGCCCGATCACAGGGTTCACGATATCGTTCACCAATGAATTTACGATCGATGTGAACGCCGCGCCGATAATTACACCAACCGCGAGGTCGATCACGCTTCCGCGGGATATGAACTCTTTAAACTCCTGAAAAAAACCTTTTTTCTTTTTTTCCGCCATTCTTTTTCACCCTTTCCAAATCATTTCGTGACAAAATCTATTATACCTGTCATTTGCCGTTCCAGCAATATTTTTTGATATCCACATATCCCTCTTCATCGACCTTCACGCCTTCGGCTTCCAGCAGCTTTCGCTGCGCGTCCGTTCCGCCGAACGCAAATGCCGGCGCAAGCCGTCCTTCCCTGTTCACGATCCGGTGGCAGGGTATTACTCCCGGCATAGGATTTACATGCAGCGCATAGCCAACTGCGCGCGACGCGCGCGGACTGCCCGCCATACGGGCGATCTGCCCATAAGACGCAACGCGCCCCTCCGGTACGCGCCTTACAATTTCATAAACTTTTTGATAGAAGCTCAATCACAATCACTCCAGTTTTTTTCATTATACAATAAATCTTATTGTTTCGCAAAGAAGATTACAGGTTATAATACATACAAGACAAACAGCTACATTGAAAGGATTTGACAAAATGGCAAAACAAGTAAAAATGATGATGCTGGACACCTGCCCGCATTGTAAAAGGGCGCTTGAACTCATAGACGAACTGGAACAGGAGCATCCGGAATATAAGCAGGTTCAAATCGAAAAAATAGAAGAGAACCGCGAAGCCGACAAAACAAAAGGTTACGATTACTGGTATGTTCCCACTTTTTTCGTGGATGGCGTCAAAGTCCACGAGGGCGTGCCTACCAAGGAAAAAATCAACGAAGTATTTGTCCATGCCCTGAAATAGCTTTTTCTCCCCCCATATAAATGGTTTACATAAAGGAACCCGGAGTGCTTGCAGCTCCGGGTTCTTTTATGTGCCTTTTCAACCGGCTGTGGAATCTGCCCGGTATTTCCTCCCTCCGGTTATTGCCGCGCCCATAAAATCATGGTATAACAAAACAAAAGGAGTTTTGATATGAATGATTTCGCTCACAATGTTGCTCGGCTCAGGAAAAAACTTGGCCTCACGCAGGAGGCGCTTGCCGGTAAACTGCATCTATCCTTTCAGGCAGTTTCCAAATGGGAAAACGCGCAGTCAAGCCCTGACATCAGTCTGCTGCCGGATCTTGCCTGCGCCCTTGAAACGGATATCGATTCATTGCTTGGCTACCTGCCCAAAAAGAAACAGATCACCGCATACGAGCAGCGCTACCGCACAAAGGAATATTACTGGGGCGTCGAACCTCAGGCCATGTGCTATGACATACTCAGATTGCGTCCGCCCACAAAACCGCTGCACCTGCTTGACGTAGGCTGCGGCGAGGGAAAGGACGCCGTCTTTTTTGCCAAAAACGGTTATATTGTTTCCGCGTTTGATGCTTCTTCCCACGGCATCGAAAAGGCAAACCTGCTCGCGCAGAAGCACAATGTTGACGTTAATTTTTTTACTGCCGACCTGCGCGAATTCCGGCTTGACCACACCTTCGATATTATTTATTCCAGCGGCGTATTGCACTATCTCCCGCCAGACATTCGCAACGACGTTTTACGCGATTACCAAACGCACACCCCCAAAAACGGCATCCACGCCCTCAATGTTTTTGTGGATAAGCCGTTTATCCCCCTGCCGCCGGATGAAGAGCTTTCCGAGCTCACATGGAAATCCGGCGAATTATTTACCTGTTATGCAAATTGGTGCTTTCACACATGCGATGAGCGTATATTTGACTGTAAAAGCAACGGGACGCCCCACAGGCACTGTATGGATGTGCTGATTGCGGAAAAACCATGACAGGCGCCCGGTCTAGCCCGCAGGAACAAAATAGATTTCTTTGACCAGCTGCCCGAGGCTTTCCTGATCCACCACATATCCTTCCTTTGTCTGCTGTCCGTCCAGATTGATGATTTTCATCTGGTCCTGTCCCGCACTAAGAATAGAAGATGCGGTGAACATCAGCTCCTTTGCCGACATATCGGTTCCCATGTATTGCTTCATTTCACTTAAAAAGGTAAACAGGAAAAACGGATTGCTTTTTGCCTTATCCTTTGCAATCCGGATAAACGCATCCACAAACTGCATCTGGCGGGGTACGCGGTTGATATTTTCCCCGCTCATTCCCGGCAGCTGCCTTGAACGCACATACCATTCGGCGGTGTTTTCATCGAGCGTAAAAAGCTCGCCTTTTTTCATATCCGGATCCACCATAGTAAAATCATCCAGCATCTCTACCTGTACGCCTCCCATAAGCCCGGCCGCAGCATTGATGCCGTCAATATCCATGGAAATATACCTGCTGACAGGAACCCCGCCAAGCAGATTGCTGACGGACGCTTCCATCAGCTGCCCGCTCTTAATGCCGCCATCGCCATAGGAATGTGCGACGCATAACGGTTTTTCAAGCATTGTGGCATAACGCCCGTTCCGGTCAAAACACATCACGTCCGTTAGCGTATCGCGCGGAATACTGATCAGGGTAATCTCCGAGGTTTTTGTATTAATCGCCGCGGCGAAAACAGTGTCGGCCTGATAGCCGTTATCTGTTATATTATTGATCCCCCGTTGGTTTGTTTTATCAATTCCAAGCAGCAGAACCGTAACAATATCGCTGTTATACGTATACTTCTGTTCATCAATCGAAAGATTTCCGTTCGTTCCAGCTTCTTCGATACGGTATGGATTCTGGTCCAGAAACATATCTTTGGGGTTGTAATTTGTATACCTGTACAGGGTGATAGCGCCGGCAAGGAGCACAAGCGCCAGCACGATACCGATTACCGCCAGCACAAACCATATTTTTTTGGATCCTGATAATTGCTTCATCATTATAAATTACCACATTTTATGAAAAAAGGACAGGCTGAACGCCCATCCTTTTTCATAAATAAAATCATTACTTACCGGCTTTTACAGCTTTTCTTCCTGCAATACAGGTTACTGCTGCACAAGCAAGCGCTACCACGATCCATGCCATCGTGCTGTTGTCATTGCCCGTCTTCGGCGATGTTGTCGTCGTTGACGTTGTTGTCGTGTCCGGCTCTGTCGTCGCTGCCGCATTCGCACCGCCTGCATTAATCATGTATGCAAATGGCGATGTTGAACTCGTTGTGAATTCAAAATAGCCGTCATACGCAGTAGCAGGAATCTGCTCAACCGGGCCGCCGACAAGGTGAAGAACCATAACCTTATCCGCAGCCGTCACATCCGCATCATAGATACGGAAGGAAGCGCTGCCGGTATAGGCCGATCCATCCCCATTGGTCAGCATGATGTCGCCGATTTCATAGACCATACCGCCCCAGACGTCGGCATCAAAATTATCCGCCGCATACGAGAGGAACGAATCCCACTGCGCATCTGTCAGGTCGTTTACGTTGCCGCTTACGTCCTCCGGAACGCCGCTCATCTCAATCCAGCTTGCAACCGGACTTTCTTCAGCGAAAGCAACGCTTCCCAATGAAATGCAGAGCACCACTGCAAGTACGATACATAGTACTTTTTTCATTTTTCTTTTTCTCCTTTCCCGCATATTTATATATTGCCCGTTTAATGGAAATATATACGTCTATCCAAGCTTCAAAACAGCTTCTACAATCAGCCGCTTTTCAGGCTCATTCTGAATGCAGGTCGAGAGAGTGATTATTTTGCTGTCCGTATTCGGCGTTTCGCCGTCAACAACAATCGCGTCTTCTTCGTCCGCGCTTAAAATGCCATCCAGATACTCCTGGAATACTTCTTTTTTTGTGAAATCATTTTCATATAAAATATTTCCGTCGCCAACTGTCCTTACCGCAAATATATCATACAGGTACATCCCGTCCGGAACATATATTTTGACAACGCCATTCTCTTTGAGGAATGCCTCGTCTTCATACTGGTGAAGGCCTGCAAACATCGTTCCGCTTTTCATGTTATGCCCATAAATCACGGTGTTTGGATCGGAAAAATCGGTGTTGTTACCCATATCGGTAAAGATCGCGCCTTCCTTGCTTTCCTTTTTGAAGGCATCGTGGTCGAGGTAGTACTCGTTGTCGTCCGTCTTCACGATTGGATAATCGATTTGCGTACCGGGGATGGAAATCCACGCAATAATATCTTCGTTTGTCGCCTGCAAATCCGCAAAATCAATATCCCTGTCGCTTGGGCGTTTTCCGTCCTTGTCTACCGTCTCGCTGTCCGCCGTTTCCACAGCCCTTACCTTCGTTTTTGAGGTATCAGTCGATACGATATGCTGATAGGCGTCAATGCTTTCCTGCTGCGCGAGCTGAGCGCTCACAACCTGCACGATCGCAATCACTGCAATAACAGCGGCAGCAATGGCAATCAGTATCCACGCCAGCTTCTTTTTGTCCGGCTTTTTATCGTCTGGTGTTCCCTTTGCATCGTCCGGAAGCCGGGGCTCTTCTTCCCCGGCCGGCGCTTCGCCTGTTTCCTGCACTGCGCCGCTTGTGTCCTGCCCGTCTTCTTCTGAGCCGTTCACGGCGTTGCTTTGTTCCGGCATACTTTGCGCTGCGCCGTCCTGTGTTTCTTCACGGATCTCTTTTTCTTTCTCTTCCGCCATACCCAATGGAGCTCCTGTCTGCATATAATTGTTCTGAAACCGCCTGAGGTGCCCTCGCCTGAGATGTCTTATTTCAATTTTGGAGAGTCCGGCTACGCTGCAAAAAACAACTGGTTGCGTTGCCCGCCAAACCGATAATGTAAACCTTTTCGTTCGCATAAAAAAGTATAAAAATCAAGCCTGCTCCCTACGGCTATCCCTTGGGAAACAGGCGAACGAAATTCTTTACTTCATCTTTCTCCATAGTATTACATTTTATCTCTATTTGCAAGTATTTCGTGTTTAAAAAAGCGCCGGCTATTTTTCCATTGCCGGCGCTCTTGTCTGGTCCTTCTGTTACCTGAAATATTTGACTCCGCTTTCAAAAATCCGTTGGTCGTATTCGCCCGGGACATTTTTGGCATTGTACTTGCCCGCCCGCTCGGTATGCCCCATTTTTCCAAGCACACGTCCATCCGGGCTCATGATGCCTTCCACCGCATACATCGAACCGTTGGGATTATATTCGACGTCCATCGTCGGTTCCCCGTCAAGGTCTACATACTGCGTCGCCACCTGCCCGTTTTTAAAGAGCTGCCTGATTTCCTTTTCAGTCGCTACAAAGCGCCCTTCCCCATGCGATACCGCCACCGTATGGATGTCGCCCGGCTCCGCGAGCGCAAGCCAGGGCGAATTTGCACTTGTGATACGCGTACGAACCATACACGATACGTGCCTTCCGATATTATTATAGGTAAGTGTGGGCGAATCATCCTTCATATCCACGATCTCCCCATAAGGCACAAGGCCAAGCTTAATGAGCGCCTGAAACCCGTTACAGATGCCCAGCATCAAACCGTCCCGGTTTTTAAGGAGCTCCATCGTCGCATTTTTGATACGCGGATTGCGGAAGGTCGTCGCAATAAATTTTCCGCTGCCGTCCGGTTCGTCGCCGCCGGAAAATCCGCCGGGCAGCATGATCATCTGCGCGTTTGCAATTTCGCTTGCAAGCTGGCTGAGGCTTTCCTCAATATCCTGCGGGGAAAGGTTGCGCATGATGACAACGCTTGGGACGGCTCCTGCCTTTTCAAAGGCCGCCGCCGTGTCGTATTCGCAGTTGGTGCCCGGGAATACCGGTATCACCACGCGCGGGATTGCCGTCTTATAGCGGCTCACCACAATATTCTTCTTTTTATAGACCGGCGTATCCACCCTGCCGCTGTCCGCCGTCTTTGTGGGGAAAACCTTTTCAAGCGGCTGCGTATATGCCTGTTGCGCGTCCGTAAGAGGAATGCTTTCACCACACACTTCAATAAACGGCTCCTCGCGAATCTCACCGATCAACGTGAAGTCAGCGTCTGTGATATCTGCCGCCTCCACCATAACAGCGCCATAGTCCTTTCTGGCAAGCGCTGCGAGGTCCTCTGAGAAAAGTTTTACGCCAAGATTATTGCCAAAGGCGCATTTTGCCGCGCCTGCAAGCAGGCCGCCGCGCGTCAATGCGTAAGCCGAAACAATCGCCTTATCGTGGATCAGCTTGTGCAGCTTTTCATATTTCCGTTTTACATCCTCAAAATCCGGTATCCCATCCTGATCGCGCGTAATCTGCATCAGGTAAAGCTTGTTGCCTACGCATTTGAATTCAGGCGTGATTACGTCCGCAGCCGGTACCGGCGCCACGCAAAACGAGCACAGCGTAGGAGGCACGTCGATATCCTTAAAGCTTCCGCTCATGGAATCCTTGCCGCCGATTGCGGCAATACCAAGCTCCTTTTGGGCATAGTATGCTCCCAGCAAAGCCGCAAGAGGCTTGCCCCAACGCTCCGGAACATCGCCCAGCCGCTCGAAATATTCCTGCAACGTAAGCCATGCGTCCTTTAAGTCTCCTCCCGCGGAAACGAGCTTTGCCGCGGAAAGCAGGATTGCGTAAATCGAACCCAAAAACGGGCTTTTGCTCATAAGGTATGGATCCATGCCATAGCTCATCAGCGTCGCAGTTTTACTGTCAGCCTTTTCGGTCGGCACTTTCGCACACATTGCCTGGACAGGGGAAAGCTGTCGCTTCCCGCCAAGCGGCATCGTGACGCTTCCCGCGCCGATCGTTCCGTCAAACATTTCCACAAGGCCCTTCTGCGAACAAATATTCAGGTCGGAAAGCAACGCAAGTAGCGTTTCCTTTGCCGTCTTTGCCGTCTTTTCTTCAAGCATACCGTCCGTATCGAATTGTTTTACCTTTGCCTTTGCATGCTGCGTCGCACCATTGGAATCAAGGAATTCGCGTGTAATATCCACAATAAATTCTCCGTTCCAGGAAAGACGCATACGCCCCGTGTCCGTCACGCGCGCGACAAGCGTCGCCTCAAGGTTTTCATCCGCCGCATATTTGAGCACCTTATCCAAATCGGAAGGTTTCACAACGATTGCCATACGCTCCTGCGATTCTGAAATCGCAAGCTCTGTGCCGTCCAGTCCCTCGTATTTTTTGGGAACCGCATCAAGGTTTATATCCAGCCCTTCCGCAAGCTCTCCAATGGCAACGCATACGCCGCCTGCGCCAAAATCGTTGCAGCGTTTTACAAGCTTTGAAAAATCGCTGTTGCGGAATAACCGCTGCAGCTTACGCTCTGTAAGCGGATTTCCCTTTTGTACCTCCGCGCCGCATTTTTCAATCGACTTTTCATCGTGCGCCTTGGACGATCCTGTCGCCCCGCCGCAGCCGTCCCGCCCCGTACGGCCTCCAATCAGGACGATAAGGTCTCCGTCCACCGGACATTCACGAACCACTTGCTCTGCCGGAGCCGCCGCGATCACAGCGCCGATTTCCAGGCGTTTTGCCTTATATCCTTCGTGGTAAACCTCTTCCACAAGGCCTGTCGCAAGGCCGATCTGGTTGCCGTAGGAGGAATACCCATGCGCCGCCTCTTTTGTAATCTTTCGCTGCGGCAGCTTAAACTCCATGGTATCGGCCAGACTCTCCCTCGGATCCGCACTTCCCGTGACACGCATCGCCTGGTATACGTACGAGCGCCCGGAAAGCGGATCGCGGATCGCACCGCCAAGGCAGGTTGCCGCGCCACCAAACGGCTCGATTTCCGTTGGATGGTTGTGCGTCTCATTTTTAAACATGATGAGGTAATCTTTTTCGCCGTCCGGCGTGTTTACCCTGTGCCGGATGGAGCAGGCGTTGATTTCCTCGGATTCATCGATATTTTTCAGCAGTCCCGCAGCCTTTGCTTCCTTTACATAGATCGTCGCGAGATCCATCAGGCACACGTCCTTTTTGCGGCACAGCTTTTTACGCGTATCAAGATAATCGTCATACACCCGCTGCGCTGCGTTCGAAAGCGGATCGTTGTCGAATGTAACCTCGTCAAGCTTTGTTAAAAATGTTGTGTGGCGGCAATGATCCGACCAGTAGGTGTCGAGCACCTTGAGTTCTGTGATCGTCGGATCACGTTTTTCGCTTTTAAAATAGCTTTGCGCGCACAGCATATCTTCAGCGGTCATCGCGTATCCGTTTTCCTTCGTAAAATCCGCGATTTGCTTGTCCGTCATTTTGATGAAACCCTTCACCGTATCTACGCTGGTCGGGATGTCGAGCTGCATTTTAAGCGTATCGTATGGCTTTAAAGAAGCCTCGCACGAATCCACCGGATTGATCACGTAGCGCTTGATTGTCTCTATCTGCTCTTTGTTTGCACCCTTGATGAGATACACCTTCCCACTCCTGACCTCAGGGCGTTCCCCCCTTGTCAAAAGCTGAACGCACTGCGCCGCGCTGTCGGCGCGCTGATCGTACTGGCCGGGCAGGTATTCCACCGCGAATACAGAATAGCCCTTTGTATCCGGCATTTCGTCAAGCGTAACCGTATCTACGGCAGGCTCTGAAAACACGTTTACAACAGCGGACTCGAAATCCTCTTCATCCATGCCCTCCACGTCGTAACGATTCAAAATACGCACCTCTTTTACAGGCACACCCAAATTTTCTTTGAAATCCGCAAGCTTTGCCTGCGCCTCCACGTCAAAGCCCTTCTTTTTTTCCACGAACAGTCTTTTTACACTCATTCTGATTCTCCCAATTATCTTATCGCAGGCGCGCCGTTCCAATCCGTCACAGACAGCACGCCGTTTTTACCAGATTCATTATATCATACCACGCCCTTGCCGGGCAATGATATCCACAGTCATACTCCTGTCATCAGCAGCACATACAGCGGTACCGTAACAAACGAAAACAACGTCGTTACCACCACACCCTTTGCCGCAAAGGAGGTATCCGCGCCCAATACCTCGGCAAAAATCGCCGTACCCACCATTGCAGGCAGGCCGGTCTGGATTACCAGCACCTGCGTCGGAAGGTCCGCAAGACCAAAGCAAAACGCCATAAGCAGCATTGCCAGCGGCGATATCACAAAACGCCCGACAAGCGCGAGCGACATCTTTTTATCCATCTGTTTCAGGCAGGAAAGCCCGGTGCGCTGCAGGATCATTCCCACAAAAATCAGCGCGAGCGGGGATGTGATGTTTCCGGTGTACGAAAGTGCGGAATGTAGAAAATCCGGCAGCTTTATATTGCACATCACAAGCACAAACCCAAGGACAACCGCAATCATTGGAGGCTGCAGTATTTTTTTGACCACATCTTTGGGGCCGAAACAGTTTTTGCTCAGGCAGGCGCGCTCCATGCCGTCGCGGGCAATGCCCACATAGCCGATGCTGTTGGCAAATGTGGTGTTTGCCACATAGTAAAACAATGCAAATACAATCGCCGGCTCGCCGAAAATCGCAGTCGCAATCGGCAACCCCACATAAACGGAGTTGGAGAAAGCAAACAGCGCAGTGAATACCCCGCGCTGTGTCTTGTCTATTTTTCCAATTTTGATAAAAAGCTTGCTGATCACAAAAGCGATTGCGATTGCCGCAAAGGATGCAAGAATATACGTCCATGCGTCGGAAATCGTCTCCGCCGTAAAATTATTTACAAACGCTGTAATTGCCGTACATGGAAGCGTGATGTTGACGATCAGTTTACTGATAAACGAGGTTACACTTTCCCCGCCCCAACCCTTATGGGCAACAAAATAACCGATGGCAATGATGATGATTACCATCAATATTGCCTGAATCGCGTCATAGATCATCGCTTATCAATCCGTTTCCGCAGCCTGTTCATACGAGCGCCGTATAGATCGCGTTGACAGCACGCTCAAAATCGTCGTTCTCCACACCCACAATGATGTTGATTTCGCTCGATCCCTGGTCGATCATACGCACGTTGATCTGGTTTTCCGCAAGCGCGGTAAAGAGCTTCGCAGAAATACCGACCTGGCGGATCATGCCCCTGCCCACTGTGGCAATAATTGCCATATTGGAGGAAACCTCCACGCTGTCAGGCTGGCATACCGCGTGTATTTCGTCAATAAGCTCTTCAATACATCCGCGGATGCGTATATCCGCCACCACAATCGAAATCGTATCGATTGACGAAGGCATATGCTCGTAAGAAAGACCGTATTTTTCAAGGCAGCCAAGAAGCTTGCGTCCAAAGCCGATCTCCGCGTTCATGCCGTCTTTTTCAATGGAAATAACCGTAAAATTCTTTTTTCCCGCGATCCCGGTGATGCCGTCTTTTGCACAGTCACGCCCTTCGATTGCAGGAATGATCATTGTTCCCTCGTTTTCAGGCTCGTTCGTATTTTTTACGTTGATTGGAATCGCCGCCTCGAGCACAGGGAAAATACTGTCCTCGTGCAGCACCGTCGCACCCATATAGGCAAGCTCGCGCAGCTCGCGGTAGGTGATCACATCGATTTTTTTCGGCCCTTCCACCACGCGCGGATCCGCCATCATAAACCCGGAGACATCCGTCCAGTTTTCATAGAGGTCTGCGCCCGCCGCACGGGCGACAATGGAGCCTGTGATATCGCTGCCGCCACGCGAAAATGTCTTGATCTTTCCGTTTGGCATAGAACCGTAAAAGCCCGGAATCACGGCGCGCTCGTGGAGCTTTAAAGCCCCCGGCAGGATGCTGAGCGTCTTTTTTGCGTCATAGCCGCCGCTTTCGTCAAAAAAGATCACGTCCGCAGCGTCGATAAAGTCGTATCCAAGGAAGTCTGCAATTAAAAGCCCGTTCAAAAACTCCCCGCGCGACGCGGCATAATCCTCGTTCGCGCCTGTCCTGACGTCTTTATAAATCTTTTCAAGATAATCTTCAATTTTAATGGAGAGTCCCAGCTCGTCACGAATAGCGGTATAGCGTTTCACGATTGCCGCATAGATTTTTTCGGTCTCCTCCATGTGCAGCGCGGCGTCATAAAGCGCATACAGCATATCCGTCACTTTCGTATCTTCCTTAAAACGCTTTCCCGGCGCAGACGGTACGACAAACTTCCTTGCCTCGTCCGCATCGATAATCTGTTTCATTTTCCGGATTTGCTCTGCTGATGCCAGTGAACTTCCGCCAAACTTCGTAACTTTGATCGCCATTTCTTACTCTCCCGCCAAATCTTCTTCTATCTCTTCGCGCGTTTCATAAGGCGCAAGCATACGCCCCTCCAGGTAGTATCTCTTTTCTTCCGCCTCGCCCAGAGAAAACGTCTTCTTGGGCAGCACGCCGCATTTTACGATCATATCGAAAAATTCTGATTTTTCCATTGGCTCAAAATAGAAGCCAAGGTTATCGTATTGCTTTGCAAGCTCCATAAACGCGTCGTCCCCGTGGATATAATCGATACCGCTGCCGTTTTCCTCGAGGTACTCCTCAAAGATATCCTGCACCTCACCAATCGCGAGCGGATGCTCCGGCTCCTCGATTACGATCCTTCCCGCGCCGTCGTGATACAGGAACGGGATTTGGAAGGTGCCGTCAGACTCGATTTCCTTGCGCCACCTGCCAAAGATAAGCTTTGCCTTCCTGCCCTTCTCACGCAGCCGCTCCACCACAAACTGTACGCATGCAGTCGCGTTTACGCCAAACATAATCCGATGGATGGGCATAAATTCCACCGCTTTGTCGCGCAGGTTGATAATTTCGCAAAGCGCAAAGCGCAGCGGATGATCCTCCCGTTCCTGCGGCGTGAGCCCTTCCTTTGCCTCATCCCAAATGGCCTTTGCCGTTGCGAGCGAATGGTTTCCATCCCCCACGCAGAACAGCATATTATCATGCCGGGGAAGCTTTTCAAACGCTTCGTTCATCTCGTCAATGGGTTTCTGCTTATCCACAAGCCACCCTTCGATCCTGCCGCCGTCCATCATCAGGTCAAAATCATACAGCTTGGGAAAGGTGTTGCGCTGCATATGCAAAGGCCCGATGACGCTGTCTTTTTCATCGTCAATCATCAGCATAATATGGGGCAGCTCCACCACCGCTCCGCGGCGTATTTCCGCACGTGGTGGAATCCGCGATAAAACCGTCTGCTCGGTTGCCCGCAGCAGCGGCCTGTTTTCTATCTGGTAGTCATATTGCTCAAGGTCCATCGCAAGGAGGATTCCTTTACGCAGTTTTCCCTTCAAATGGCGTTCTGTCAAAACAACGCCCTGCGGAAGCTGCTGCAAGATGCCGCCGTCGATATAGTCGTGCATTGTTTCTTTCATATCCTGGATACGCGCGTGCACATCCTGATCTTCGAGATATACCTCCGGCAATGTAATATGCAGCGTACTTGGCGCAGTGCCTACAAACTTTTCCACAGCCTTCCAGTAATCCGGCTGGGAAGTATACTGATCGCATGCTACGCAAGCCCACTTCGCAAGATTCACGTTTTCCGCGGGCAGAAGCACTTGCGGAATGCGAAAACCCATTTTCTGTTTTTCTTTCATGCTATCCTCCATATTGTTGACAGACTGCGGCAAACCATGTGACGCAGCAGTTTTTCACCCCGCCCAGAGATATTCACACAATATTCTATCATATTACCAATAAATATGCGTTTTTTCAAGTAGAACCAGCAAACTTACCGCTTAGGCGCTGTGTTTTTAAGCTCTAATGGAAAAACGCCCGGACCGTATAGCCCGGGCGCATTCCTGATATGGTGTGCCGTTAATTGATCAATGGATTTCCATCCGCATCGTTTGGGATACTTCCCACGAGGATCATGATGCCTTCCACAAGCCCCCAGATCCCTGCAATCCATGTGGTGATTCCGAACGTAAGGAAACCAAGCAGCCCGAGCACCAGCTGGCAGACCGCCTTGCTCGTGAATCCAAGGTAAAAATTGTGGATTCCAAGCCACCCAAGGAAGATACCGAGGATACCCGCCGCAATCTTGGATTTCGGCTGGGCGCCTGCGGGATATGCCTGCCCCTGCGGCTGCCGCGCATTTCCACTTTTGGGCACAAGCCCCGCGCCGCATGTAACGCACACAACTGCCTCCGGATCTGTTTTTCCGCCGCAGTTCCAGCAATAATCGTGCCCTTTTCCAACCGGAACGCCGCAGCCCATGCAAACGGTCTCCCCGGGATTTAACTGTTTTCCGCAATTCCTGCAGTATTTGAATTCCGCCATTTAAAATAACCTCCCAAAACGCGGCTTTCCCGCCGTCGTTTTTTCTTTCCTGATTTCAGTATACGAGGTCAAAATCCCTGCGTCAACCGCATTGCGGCGGTTTAAGCGATTCTTCATAAAGTCTTAATAGGTTCTACTTCTTTTGTTTAGAAATAGCGGAGCTTCTGCCTTGAAATCATGCTTTCAGGCGGCCTGCCTCATCCTGTGTCAATAATCCTTTGATAAAGCTACTCTGCCTTATTTGCAGCTTTCCAATATCTGCAGCCTTTTTTCTAATGTCTCAACTTGATTACGTAATATTTCATTTTTATTCTCTAAATCTTTCGTTTTTTGAACCGCATATTCCGCCCGGATGTGCGCCGCCGTAGTCCATGCCATTTGATTGAGGCTGTATACAGGTTCTCCTTTTTCATTCTTTTGAACACGCCCGATCAACCCAAACAAAGGATGATCTTTGATGTCGTCGATAAATACGCCGAGCTCCAATTCATCTGACAGCACACGCTTGCCGTCTTCCATTTGATACCGCCTGTATACCCGGAGCGGGAGCTGAGACAACAGCTCTATTATTTCCTGTATCTGTTTCTCTTTCACCTCATATTCCTGCTTTTTATCAACACTTCCGCACATATTCTGGAAATTGTACGACGAAACGTTTTTCCAAGGATAATTTGAGTTTCCACAATCAAACATATTTCCAACCAGTGGATAGGTGTTGTGCACAATATGGTTGGTTGCGTTTACAATTTGGTTTGCCTGATTGCTGTTGTCCAAAATAAAACCGTTCCATTCTCCAAGAAGGCCGAACCTTATGACAAAGCGCGAGGGGGTTTGTAACATCGTAAAAGGGGCAGGGACTGTAATTCCGCCTGTAAACTCCCCTCCAGCTTTTGGCATCTTTGAGTCTGCTTCTGTTTTTGTCGCATAATATGAAGCATCATGATTAGCAAATTTCTCTGCATTCCCCACACTCAGCTCTGTCTCCGTTTTTCCGTTTAGCTTCAAAGCATTATCCGCAAGCGCTGCACTTTCGGCCCGAATCGCTTCATCCGCGCGCTCCACCACGCCGTCGCCATCGCTGTCGTAATCGGCCTTCTTCATGCAAAAATTCAGCTGCTCTGTCGTCGCCTTCTGGCTCATTACCTTTGTTGTAAACTCTCCTGTCACTTCTGTGATGTCGCTCTTTGGGATGCAAGCATTCGCCGTGGCCTGCGCGTTGTCGGCTGTGCTCTTTGCCGCTGCTGCATCCAATTTTGCTTCACTTGCCAATGTTTGTGCCGCTGTCGCTGTTGACTGTGCACCATTCGCTGTTTTCAGCACTTCATTCATCGTTGCTGCCGACGCATAATACGTCGATTCGTTTCCGCCAAGCTTGATCGCATTGTCCGCAAACTGGCTCCCCGTCGCACTGTCTGCGTGCTCCGCGTTTTTCACCACTCCCGGGTGTTCGCTCGCATATTCTGCCTTTGTCATATAATCTAATATTTTCTCGTCCATCTCTGTTCCTTCTTTCCTTTTTTTGAGAACATTCCCGCGCGCCGGTCTGTCTTCTATTGTTAATGATAACAGTACCTGTGCGACATTACCCGTCAAGGACGCGACATCTGCCGCCAAAACAAGCGAATCAAAAAAGCAGCGGATACCGCTGCTTTTTTATTTCTGTCCTACAAAATTATCCTCTGCTTTTCGTGCTGCGGTCTTAGATGTTTAGCGCGGGTAAGGTTACGTCAAACGCCACTTCCGACATATTTGCTCCTGAATTATTTGATGCCCGTATTTGTCCCGTTTCATTCACACTGAATATACATTGTTCCATCTCTCCAGTGCTTTTGATCCTGCATGTTCCTACAAAATGGGTGTCATTCACAAGTCCGGCATTACCTACAATCTGCATAAGAACACTGTTATGCGCCACATCCAGCTTGGTTACCATAACAGCAAGCCGCGTCCATCCATTTCTACGCTGCCACTTTCTTATGGATGCTGCTCCTACGCCAATCGATATAGTACCACTTGTTGTTTCAGACATTTTTTCTGCTGGTGCATAGTATGACGGAACCTTTCCGCCTAATTTCTCTGCATTCCCCACGCTCAGCTCTGCCTCCGATTTTTCGTTTAGCTTCAGGGCATTATCTGCAAGGGTTGCGCTTGCCGCATGGCTTGCTTTATCCGCACTCAGTGCATGATCCGCACGCTCTACTACCCCGTCCCCGTCACTGTCGTAATCGGCTTTCTTCATGCAAAGGTTCAGCTGCCCCGTTACCGCCTTCTGGCTCATTACCTTTGTTGTAAAATCCCCCGTCACTTCTGTGATATCACTCTTTGGGATGCAGGCATTCGCCGTTGCCTGTGCATTGTCCGCAGTGCTTTTTGCCGCTTCCGCTGCCGTTTGTGCTGCCACCGCCTTTGCATCTGCTGTAGCCGCGTTGGTTTTTGCTTCGCTTGCCGTGGCCTGTGCGTTGTTTGCTGTATCCAGTACCCCATTCATCGTTGCTGCCGACGCATAATACGTCGATTCGTTCCCACCCAGCTTGATCGCATTGTCCGCGTACTCCGCGTTTTTCACTACTCCCGGGTATTCGCTCGCATACTCTGTCTTTGTCATATAATCCAAAAATTTTTCGTCCATCTCTGTTCCTTCTTTCCGTTATTTGAGAACATTCCCGCGCGCCGGTCTGTCTTCTATTGTTAATGATAACAGGACCTGTGCGACATTACCCGCCGGGGACGCGACACATTAAAACACAACAAAAAAACAGCGGATACCGCTGCTTTAAAAACTGATTCCCTTTACATATTATTTGATTTCCTGTTCCAGATTGTTAAATTCCTTTGCGTTGAAAAACTCACCAAGTGTGATATCGAATCCGTCACATAATTTCTTAATCGTGACAATTCCCGGATTTTGGCTTTCTCCATTCAAAATACTTTTTATCGTTGCTTGTGGAACCGCAGAATGGTTTGCAATCCCATTTGGAGTGAAACCCTTTTCTTTACAAAGTTGTCTAATCCTGAATGCTACCGCCTGATGTGTATTCATGCCAGCCTCCACCAGAAATTACTGCTTCATTGGTTTTTCGAGACTATTTCACAAACTCTAAAATATCTTTAACCTCACATTTCAGGACAAAACAAACTCGCGCCAGTATGTCTAAATCGATCCGCTCCAAATTGCCCCTGTATAAACGGTCAATTACTTCGAATCTCACATCTGTCAAACTTGCGAGTTTATTCCTTGTAATGTTTTGGTCGTCCATAATCTTATCTAGTTTAATGACAATTTTGCCATAATCTTTCATAGCCAGAACAGAATCATATTCTTTCATCAGTAAATTACCTCTATTGTCAGTCTATTCTGATTCAAAAATTACTTTCATTGAGCAAAATATTCGTACACAAAATCCCTACTCAATCAATTCTTCGAGAGAGATTCCCAGAGTTTGCGAGAGCATTTTTATTTCAATATCCGTAACGAAACGCTCACCTGTTTCCACACGCCTGATAAAATGATTATCTACGTCATATCCATCCAACTGAAGCTTTTTGGCCAACGCCCGTTGGGAAAGGGGTGGATTGTGATTTTCACGCAACCGTTTTAAGTTTCTACCACATAAATTGTTTGTTCCATCTGGAGCTTTAATTTTAAACATGAAGCTCTTGCCCCTTAATCGGTGTTTGCTAAACATTATTTAATGATCACATTTTTATCCTATACATATTATTTGAGTTCCTGTTCCAGATTGTTAAATTCCTTTGTGCTGAAAAACTCCCCAAGTGTGATACCCAACCCATCACACAATTTTTTGATTGTGACAATCCCCGGATTTTGGCTTTTACTATTCAGCATGCTATAAAATGTTGTGGGCGATACTCCTGCCTGATTTGCTAATGAATTTATCGAAATATTCTTATCCCTGCATAATTCAATAATTCTATTCGCTACCGCTTCTTTTGTATTCATAGTTTAGCCCCATAATCGTATTTTATAAGCAAAGCGTATAATTTTTTGGGATATATCGTGTTGGATATATCCCATTTTTTTGTTTTTTATGGTACAATATGGGATATATCCAACAATCCAAACCCTGAGGTGACCAAATGAGCAAAGAAACTACCTGCTGCTTCACCGGCCCACGCCCGCACAAGCTCTCTTTCCTGCAAAACGAGGAATTTCCGCAGTGCGTCATGCTCAAAAAGCAGCTGACCGAAGAAATCCTTTCCAAGGCCGTCCAGTTCGGCTGTGATACCTTCCTGAGCGGGATGGCGCGCGGCGTGGACATGATCTGCGCGCAGCTTGTGATCGACCTCCGCAGTATCCTGCATATGCCAATGCGCCTTGTGTGCGTTGTTCCCTACGCCGCGCAGGCAAAAAACTGGCCAGCGGCGGAACAGGAGCGTTACAGGGAAATTCTTTCGCAGGCCGAACGCAAAATACTGGTCAGCCGCGAATACACCCGCTCGTGCATCATGGAGCGCAACCGCTATATGGTAGACCACTCCGCCCATATGGTCGCCGTCTATGGCGGTGGGGGCGGAGGTACCAAATATACGCTCGATTACGCCCGGCGGGAAAACCTTTGCATTTCCATTACCGATCCGTATGCGCTGGACGCATACACCCGTTTGAAATAATATCAGGTTTGATACCCCATTATTATAATGAGGATTTAAAGGCAAACTGTTTTCACGGCGCGGCCCTTTCATCCCGTGTGGAAAGGCCTGCAAAAGCGTCCGCATGGTAATTGACTTTATACTGAAAATAACCGATAATAATAAAGTATGACGATTCAATTACTATCGCTGGAGGCGTGAAAAGTGGACTACACACAAAACGAAAAAAAATGGCAGAAAAAGTGGGCTGAGACAGGCCTGTATAAGTTCGATCCAAACAGCAGCAAGCCCAAGGATTACATACTGGAAATGTTTTCCTATCCGTCAGGTGCAAAGCTGCATATTGGCCATTGGTATAACTACAGCCTTTCCGACACCTATGCGCGTTTCAGGCGCATGACCGGGCACAATGTGTTCCACCCCATGGGGTTTGACGCATTTGGCCTTCCCGCAGAAAACTATGCGATCAAAACGGGTATCCACCCGCAGGATTCTACCATAAAAAACATCAAAACCATGGAAGAGCAGCTGCGTGCAATCGGCGCTTCCTTCGACTGGGATTACGAGGTCGTAACCTGCATGCCGGAGTATTACAAATGGACGCAGTGGTGCTTTTTGCAGCTATATAAGCATGGCCTCGCGTACCGCAAGGCGGCTCCTGTCAACTGGTGCCCGTCCTGCAATACCGTGCTCGCCAACGAGCAGGTGGAGGGCGGCGAATGCGAGCGCTGCGGAACGGCTGTTACAAGAAAGCACCTGACGCAGTGGTTCTTCAAAATTACGGATTATGCGGAAAAGCTTTTGGACGGGCTTGAGCACATCGACTGGCCGGAAAAGACCAAGCTGATGCAGAAAAACTGGATCGGCAAATCGATCGGCGGCGAAGTGAAATTCGACATTGTGGGCGGCGGGGATTTCACCGTGTTCACAACGCGCGCAGATACGCTTTATGGCTGCACCTATGTGGTGATTTCGCCCGAGCATCCGCTTGTCGATAAAATCACGACCTCCGTACAGCTTCCGGCGGTTAAGGAATATCAGGAATATGCGGCGCGCGCAAGCGAGATAGACCGCCTTTCCACCACGCGCGAAAAAACAGGCGTATTTACAGGCGCGTATGCAGTGAACCCCATCAACGGGCGCAAGGTGCCGATCTGGACGGCGGATTACGTGCTCGCAAGCTACGGCACAGGCTGCGTTATGGCGGTTCCTGCGCACGACGAGCGCGACTTTGCGTTTGCGGAAAAATACAACCTGCCGGTCGAGCGGGTAATCAAGTCCAAAGACGGCTCGGACGACGCGCTCCCCTATACGGAATACGGCGTACTGGTAAACAGCGGAAAATATGACGGCCTCACGACCGAAGAAGGCAAAAAAGCGATCCTCGAGGATCTGGGCAGGGAAAACCGCGGCGGTGCAAAGATAAATTATCGTCTGCGCGACTGGCTTGTTTCCCGCCAGCGTTACTGGGGCGCGCCCATCCCAATGGTGTACTGCGATAAATGCGGCGAGGTTCCCGTGCCTGAGTCCGATTTGCCGGTAGAGCTTCCCTACGACGTGGATTTCACGCCGGACGGCACTTCCCCGCTTGCGCGCAACGAGAGCTTTGTGAACACCACCTGCCCTGTTTGCGGCGGGCCTGCAAAGCGCGATGTAGACACAATGGATACGTTCGTTTGCTCGTCGTGGTACTATTTGCGTTATCCTGACAACAAAAACGGCAAAGAGGCGTGGAACAAGGAAATCATTGACCGGATGCTTCCGGTGGATAAATATATCGGCGGAGCCGAGCATGCGGTCATGCACCTGCTCTATGCCCGTTTCTTCACCAAGGCGTTCCATGACATGGGTTACGTGGGCTTTGACGAACCGTTCACCTCCCTCGTGCATCAGGGGCTTATTCTTGGGCCGGACGGCGAGAAGATGAGCAAAAGCCGCGGCAATGTGGTCTCCCCGGACGAGCTGATCAAAAAATACGGCTCGGATACACTGCGGATGTATCTTGCGTTCGGCTTCAACTATGTGGAGGGCGGCCCGTGGAACGATGACGGGATCAAGTCTGTCCACCGCTTTTTAGAACGTGTCGAAAGGCTTGTGGACGCGGTTTGCGGACTTTCCGGCGGCAGCGGCAAGGTTGATTTTGACGTGAATTACCAGCTTAATTATGCAATCCAGAATGTAACGCGCGATATCCCGCAATTTTCGTTCAATACATCGGTTGCCCGCATCATGGAGCTTGTAAACGCGATGTATAAATACATCGACGGGCAGCCGGACGGCGTATTCCTGAAGGACGTCGCGAAAAAGCTGTGCCTGATCCTCGCGCCGTTTGCGCCGCACTTTACAGAGGAAATGTGGTCGCGTCTTGGCGGCGCATATTCCATCTTCAATCAGGATTTCCCTGTATGCGACGAAAACGCCCTTAAACGCGCTACGGTCAATATGGCGGTGCAGGTGAATGGCAAGGTTCGGACAAAATTCGATATATCGGCGGACGCTTCAAAAGAAGAAATCGAGCAATATGTACGCGGCGAATTTGCCAGCCTGTGGGAAGGCAAAGAGATCGTAAAATTCATCGTTGTGCCCGGGCGCATCGTGAATATTGTGGTGAAATAGCCGAATATGATTCAATCAAAGCGCCAGACGATTTTGACTACATATAAAAATATAACAAAAAACCGGCAACGCGCCGGTTTTTTTATTGCTGAATGTGCTGCTTCTGCTTATCCGTCAATTCAGTTGTTTTCGTAATATTCCTTTACCGCCGCAAAGAATGCGTCGATATTTTCCCACTTTGCCAGCGGCGGGATATCGCAGCCCGACGAAATCACAAAATTGGGATACTTTTTGCAGCAGCGGTTCATCAGGTCAAGCGTCGCCTCGCGGATCGATTCCGGCGTACCGTCCTTGAACTGGCTGGAAGGATCGATATTCCCCATTGCCACCGTGTCCGCAGGGATGTGCTGCATCATTTCCTCCATATCGATCGCATTGCCGAAATGGTAAGCCGCGGCGCCGCTCTCCAGAATCGAGTCGATCAGCTGGATTGTGCTGTTCCCGCAGTTATGGTAAATCACGATAAAGTCGTCCGTCTGTGTTGCCTCCACGATCTGCTTAACATACGGCGTAGAAAATTCTGCGATGAGCGGCGGCGACAGGATGCCTGCAAGGGGCTCTGCCATTACAACGCCGTTCGCGCCGATTTTTTTATAGCTGTTGATATAATCGATCAGGAATTCCGTCACCTTTTCGAGCGTCGCCTTCACCATTTCAGGCTCGGTATAGCAATAAATCATCGCCTCGCTCACATCGAGCAACCTTCCCGCCAACGAGAACGGCCCAATCACGCCGGCAAACACCGGGCGGTCCGTAATCAATTTACAGGCCTTTTCAATCGCGTCGATATAAATTTGCGGCCTGCCGCTTCCCACCTTTGGAACCTTCAACGCCTGCGCGTCCTCCGGCGATTTGATGATACATCCAATTACAGTCGGCACCTCGTCGTCCGCTACCCTGATCTGCGAACCGAACGCCTCAGCCTCCAGCGAAAGATCCATCATGCTAACCGACGCGGCGGAATCCACCCTGTCGGCGATCATCTTCATGCCCTTTGCCTGAGTTTCGCTGTCCGCAATCAATTCCTTTACGCCGATTCCCATCAGCTGTATCGACGGGAAGGACAACACCGGCATTGCCTTTTTGACCTTTGCGTCCCTCATGTCTTCAATCCATTTTTTCATATCCATAGGTTCACATCCCCTTTATCTTTCTCTATGGCCTTATCTTAACACAGGAAATGATCTGCGATATTGTAAAATAAAATACTTTTTTGCAGTTATTACGCATGAAGCGGGCAGCCTCTTTTTTTGAAAAAAAGGGGGGTGTAGTGTAGAAAACACCTGCTATACTGGGAAATAACGGCGCCGTAATTTATTTTTGAAAGGAATACCTGATGAAACAATTTACGGTAAAACAAATTGGAACGATACGTTCCGCAGGAGAAAAGCAACAAATCATTCTGAATCCCCGCTATGTTCCCGCCCTCAGTGGACTTGACGGGTTTACGCACCTGCAGGTGCTTTGGTGGTTCAGTGGCAGCGACAACCGAAAAAGCCGTGGTAGCCTTACAGAAGCAAGCCCTTACCGGCATTCGCCCGCCATGCTGGGAACGTTCGCCACACGTTCGCCCCTGCGCGCGAATCCCATTGCGCTGTCCGCAGCGCAGGTGATTCACATCGACTATGAAAACGTTTTGATCGATATTGCTTATATCGACGCATACGACGGTTCGCCTGTGCTCGACCTGAAACCCTATACGCCCAGCCTCGACCGCGTGGAAACAGCGCGCGTGCCCGGATGGTGCGCCCACTGGCCCCAAAGCTATGAGCAATCAGGAGATTTTGACTGGGAAAGCGAATTCAGGTTTTAACGAACGATTCCAGCTATGAAAAAAAGGCGGCAAGACCTGCCGCCCGGATCAAAGAAAAAAGGATTTCAATGCCGGGCATTGAAATCCTTTTTTTGAATTCTTCTCATTTCTGTATTGGATTTACCGGCATGGACAGCGCCATATGGTATATGATCTCCGCGATCTCTTTTGCAGGCACCCGCAGGCCGTTTTTGAGCCAATTCTGTATCAGCCCGACGCTCCCGTTGACAATAAACACAAAATACAGCTCCTGTGCATCCGTATTTTCAGAAGCAAACGGGATGATACCGCAGTAATCATAGATCAGGGTAATCAACTGTTTCTGGAAATCAATATCGCCCTGCTCGCTCATCAATACCTGTATATGCTTATGGTCGTCCGCAAAATACTCTAAAATCTTTTCAATGATATTTTTTATTTCCTGCATACTTTTGATATCCTGTACACCTGAAATCGCTTCCTTCGCCCATGAAAGCGCGTCGTCTTCGATCTGGCGAAGCAGGTCGTATTGGTCGGAATAATGCGAATAAAAGGTGGTACGGTTGATGTCCGCATTTTCGCAAAGCTCTTTGATTGTTATTTTGGAAATCGGTTTTTTGGTCATCAACTCTATCAGGCTGTCTTCCAGCGCCATCCTGGTATACCGTGTTTTCCTGCTTTCTTTCATAAAACATACACCTGCCTGCAAAATAATCTTTTTTTGTCCTGAAACCAACATTTTCATAACAAAGTGTTGTTTACAGCGCGGTTTGAAAACATCTGTCGGTTGTGAAAACAACACAGTGATATTATAATTCTTTTATGGACAAAAATCAACGAATTACTTCATGGAGGATCACGACAATACATGGCATATATCGAATTCAATAACGTTGTAAAAGAGTATGGTTCCGGCGAAACGGTTATCCGGGCGCTGGATCAGGCAAATTTTTCAGTAGATAAAGGTGAATTAGCGGTCATATTGGGGGCGTCGGGCGCCGGCAAGACCACAGCATTGAATATTTTAGGGGGAATGGACACCGCAACGTCGGGCGAAATTTTGGTCGACGAAAAAAACATTGCGAAGTATCCGCACAAAAAGCTGGTAGAATACAGGCGGTCGGATATTGGATTTGTCTTCCAATTTTATAATCTGGTGCCAAATCTGACGGCGCTGGAAAATGTCGAGCTGGCGGCGCAAATCTGCGACGATTGCCTCGATGCGTCAGAGATACTGGATAAAGTAGGCCTTGGCGAACGCAAAAATAATTTCCCTTCACAGCTGTCCGGCGGCGAACAGCAGCGTGTTTCCATTGCGCGCGCGATCGCCAAAAATCCCAAGCTGCTGCTGTGCGACGAGCCGACGGGCGCCCTTGATTACAATACCGGCAAACAGATTCTTCAATTATTACAGGATACCTGCCGGAAAGAAAAAATTACGGTGCTGGTTATCACGCATAATTTGGCAATCGCGCCCATGGCCGATAAGGTGATTCACTTCAAGAACGGCACGGTCACAGACATCACGCGCAATCCCCAGCCCATGCCCATTTCACAGATCGAGTGGTGAGCGGAATGAAGAAGGCTTCCCTGAAAGACATTTGGCGTTCTGTGCGCAACGGAAAAAAACGTTTTTTTGCTATCCTGATCATTACGGCCCTTGGAATGGCCATGCTCACCGGCCTGTATGCCGCCTGTCAGGATATGTACTATTCGGCCGACCGGTTTTTTGAAGAACAAAATTTGTTCGATGTGCAGATTTTATCCACATTGGGCCTCACAGGGGATGATCTGGATGTTTTATCCCAGGTGGAAGGCGTGGAAAATGCGGACGGCGTTTACAGCGAAGAAGTGTTTACGGAAATAAACGGGACGCGTTATACGGCCGATATGACGACGCTAAGCTCCAAGGGGCTGAACCGGCCTTACATATTATCCGGCGCCTTGCCGCAAAATCCTGACGAGATCGCTGTTCCGCAAAGTTATTTGGACGAGAGCGGCAAATCGGTCGGAGATACGCTCAGCATACAGGAAGAAGAGGATGGCGAAGAGACGGATGAAGAGGATACTTCCGATTCCGATTTGGATATAGACGTCGAGCTGGAAGAAGAAACCGCCACCTTTCCTGTTACGACCTATACGATCACCGGCGTTGTTATCGACGCAACAAATATTACAAACGAAGAAAACGAAGGGTTCCGCACATCCTCGGGAAGTGATTTTACCTTCTTTGTCGCTGCTGAAGCGGTAAACAGCGATGTATACACCGCTGTTTATGTGTCCCTTACGGATACCGGGGATATCAATAGCTTTTCAGACGAATACGAGAGCACTGTGGATGCTTTTGTCGGCAATATTGAAGCAAACATCAAGCAGCAAAGGGAACAGGCGAGATACGACGCCGTCGTTGGAGAAGCTACGGAAAAGCTGGAAGACGCGCGGCAAACCATGGACGAAAAATTTGCCGACGCCGACAGGCAGCTTGCCGAAGGCGAACAGGAGCTTTCGGACGGCAGGACAGAGCTTTCAGACGGTGAAAAAGAGCTGGCTGAACAGGAAAAAAACGCCAAAGAACAGTTCGAGAAAGCACGCAATGAAATACAGGACGGAAAAAATGAACTGGCTGAAAAACGGCAGCAGGCTGAAAGTGAATTTGCCGGCGCGCAGCAGCAGATAGATTCGGCCCAAACCCAGCTCGATGAAAGCCGCGTTCAGATAGAAGCAGGGCTTGCCCAGGTCAAAGGTACCCTCGCAGGCGCATGGCCGGAAACGGAATGGAACGCATTGGTCGACGCCGCGGGAGCACTGGCTGCGGCTGGAAGCGGCGATGAGGATATCGTACGGGGAACGGCAACCCAAAGTAACGCCCTCTACAGCGCTCTTGCGGCGGTTACGGGCAGCCTGTCGGCGGGCCTGCAGCAGCAGTTGGGCCAGCTCCAGGCTTATCTGGACGCCCTGAATCAGAACCCTTCCGCCTCCGCTGAAGAAAAAGAAACGGTTGCCGCATCTATCAAACAGCTTGAAGAAAAAAAGCAACAGCTGGACGCCCTTCCGTCCTCCTGCGTACAGCTCGCGCTCGGCATGGGAAAGATCAATGGCGGACAGGCGGCGCTCGATACGGAAAAGGCTGTATTTGAGCAAAAGAAAGCCGAAGCAATCCAGCAAATGGACGACGCAGCCGCCCAGCTTACGGACGGTGAGGAAAAGCTGAACGCGGAGGAAGAAAAGGCCTGGGCGCAGATCGCACAGGCCCGGCAGGATATTGCCGACGGAAAAAATGAACTTACGGAAGGCGAGGAAGAGTTAAACAAAAATAAAGATGAATATCTTGAAAAAAAGGCTGAGGCTGAGCAAAAGCTGGCGAACGGATACGACGAGCTGAGCGATATCGACATGACAAAATGGTATGTCCAGGACCGGACGTCCCTGGAGAGCTATTCCAGCCTGAAAAGCGATATGTCTTCTATTGAAGCGGTAGGCACGGCTTTTCCCATTGTATTTTTACTGGTCGCCATTCTGATCAGCCTTACCACCATGACGCGTATGGTGGAGGAAGAACGCGGTTTGATCGGAACCTACAAGGCATTGGGATTCCGCAACGCGGACATCAGTAAGAAATATCTGGTTTTCGCGTTCGCCGCATGCCTGCTTGGAGGACTTCTGGGGGATATCCTGGGATTTATCTTCATGCCAAAATTGATTTCTTATATATTCGATTCCCTTTATATACTTCCTGAATTCTATTTACAGTTCGACCTCCTTTACGGAATAGGCGGGATCGCTTTGTTCATGGCCGGAATTGTGGGAGCGACTGCAATCGCCTGCCGCAGCGAGCTCCAGCATATGCCGGCGGCATTAATGCGGCCAAAGGCTCCGCGCGCGGGTGCGCGTGTCTTCCTGGAACGCATTCCCATTATCTGGAACAGGATGAAATTTTTAAGCAAGGTTACGGTCAGGAACCTCTTCCGCTATAAGAAACGTTTCTTTATGACGATAATTGGGATCGCAGGCTGCACGGCCCTTGTGTTGTGTGGGTTTGCCATTCGTGACTCGGTCAATTCACTCACGCCCAAGCAATATGACAATATTTACCAATACGACCTCATGGTGGTTGCCGACGATAAAGATTATGGGGAACTGTCGCAGGAGCTATCCGGGCAGGGCGCTCTTGCAAACCATATGGATGTCCGGCTGACGACTGTGGGGCTGATCAATTCCTCGGAGAATTCTGAAAACGTGCAGCTTATGGTGGTGCCCGATGATGCAAGCCTCGATGGATATATCAATATCCTGGATCTCTCCGGCAATAAAATCAGCCTTGGAGAAAAAGATGTTCTCGTAACGCGCAGCGCGGCGAATACTCTGGGGCTCAAAGAGGGCGACACGATTGAACTGGAGGACTCGGATCTTGAGCGCAGGGAGACGGTCCTTACCGGAGTCGTCCAGAATTATCTTGGAAACACCGTCTATATGAAACAGGCGTTGTATGACGAACTATTTGGAGATTATGCACCAAATGCAATGCTTGCGGATTTGAACGATACGGTCACAGACCAGCCGGCTTACGCTGAGTCGCTCCTTCAAAATGGCAAGGTGCTTTCTTCGCTCAGCACAACCGCACAAATCGAAGAATTCAGCTTCGATCTTATCAATGCGGTAGTCCTTTTGCTGATCGTTATGGCCGGAGGACTGGCTTTTGTCGTACTGTTCACTTTGTCAAACACCAATATTTCCGAACGGATCAGGGAGCTTGCGACAATCAAGGTTCTGGGATTTTACGACCGGGAGGTACACCAGTATGTCAATAAAGAGACGCTCATCCTGACCTTGATCGGGATTGTGGTCGGCCTGCCGGTTGGAAGGGTGCTCAGCGGATTTTTAACGTCGGCGCTTAATATGCCCTCCCTTTATTTTGAAGTGAACGTCGAACCGTTCAGCTATATCATTTCAGCGGTCATATCCTTCTGTTTTGCGCTGATTGTCAACCTGATGACAAACCGTACGCTGAATCGCATCGATATGGTCGAAGCGCTCAAAAGCATCGAATAAAAAGCAGTGCGCACTGCATTTCCTTACCTGCTTTTTACGCGTCTTTTACCGTTTTTTGATAGAAGGCCCATGCCCGGGCGTGGTATTCTGGTACCAGAAAGAAAGCCGCGGATCTTTTACAAATGAATACTGTTTCTGATCAGGAAAACAGGCAGGACAGCCTTTATGGGCTTTGCATACAAATAAGCAGGCCGGACCAAAACGCCGGTACTGTTTCATACTCATCTTTGTATCATTCAAAAACCAAAACGGATAAGGGCGCATGAAGCGCCCTTATCCGTTTTTACCTTTACCCGCAGTCATACTGATTAATACAAAAAGCCCACACAGAATAAAATCCGCATGGGCTTTCAAATAATACAATACTTTTTATTGGATCCCGCGTATGGACTCCCTGCCGATATACGGGCGCAGGATTTCCGGCACCTTGATGCTGCCGTCCGCCTGCTGGTAATTCTCCATGATCGCGGCGACCGTACGCCCCACCGCAAGCCCACTGCCGTTTAAGGTATGCACATATTTCAGCGAGCCGTCCTTATCGCGGAACCGGATACCCGCGCGGCGTGCCTGGAAATCCTCAAAATTTGAGCACGAGGAGATTTCCACATACCTTCCGTAGCTTGGCATCCAAACCTCGATGTCGTATGTTTTCGCAGACGAAAAGCCAAGGTCTCCCCCGCACAAAAGCACCACGCGGTATGGAATCTGTAAAAGCTGCAAAATGCTCTCCGCATTTTCCACAAGCTTTTCCAGCTCGTCGTACGAATCCTCCGGGCGTGTGAATTTCACAAGCTCTACTTTATTAAACTGGTGCAAACGAATAAGCCCCTTGGTGTCCCTGCCCGCGCTGCCGGCTTCTGCGCGGAAGCACGGCGTATACGCACAACGGTAGAGCGGAAGGTCTTCCCCGTTCAGAATCTGCTCGCGGTACATATTGGTCACCGGCACCTCTGCAGTCGGAATCAGGTAAAGGTCCGTATCCTCGATATGGTACATATCCTCCGCAAATTTTGGCAGCTGGCCCGTACCCTCCATGGACTTCTGGTTTGCCACAAACGGCGGGATAACCTCCGTATACCCGTTCTGCTCGGTATGCGTGTTGAGCATAAAGTTCATCACCGAACGCTCCAGCCTCGCGCCCAGCCCTTTATAGAACACAAACCGGCTGCCCGCCACCTTTGCGCCCAGCTCCGGATCAATAATATCAAGGTCATTCCCCAGATCCCAGTGCGCTTTCGGCTCAAAATCAAACTTTGTCGGCTCCCTGAATTTGCGTATCTCTACATTGTCGCAGTCGTCGTTGCCCGCCGGGACGCTCGCATCCGGCCTGTTCGGGATGCCCATCATGGATTTTTCGAGCCGCGCGGTCATAATCTGGAGCTCCGCGTCATAATCCTTGATCTGCGAGGCAAGCTCCTTCATTTCCATCATGATAGAGGATACGTCCTCCCCTTTTTTCTTCATGGAGGGTATCTCTTTGGATATCTTGTTTCGCTTTGCCTTTAATTCCTCCACCTTTGTCATCATGGCGCGGCGTTCCTCGTCGAGCTTCATAACCGCTTCCAGAGGAATTTCCTTTCCCCGCTTTTTGAGCGCGTCCGCGATCGTTTTGAAATTGTCGCGCAATACTCTTAAATCCAGCATTCTATCTACTCCCTTTGGCAATAATATACATCTTGTCGGTTCTCTTTTTTACATCTTGTCCGGCGCTTTGATACCAAGCAGCGTAAGCCCTGTTTTGAGCGTATCCTTCACAGCCTGTGCAAGCGCGATGCGCGCGTTGGTCTGCGGGATATTTTCATCAATGATCCTGTATTCATAATAATACTTGTTAAACGCCTGTGCAAGCTCCACCAGGTGGCGCGTCACATAAAACGGCTCACACTTCTCACTCGCCAAAACCACAGTCTGCGGGAAAGACGCAAGCAATTTTTCCACTGCCATTGCCTCGTCGTTCGCAAGCACCGAAACGTCCATTCCCTCGCCGTTCTTCTTATGCCGCGCGATGACGCTCGAGCAGCGCGTGTGTGTATACTGCACATACGGCCCTGTTTCCCCGTCAAAATTCAGAACGCGGTCAAAGGAAAACGTAATGTCTTTGATGCGGCTTTGGGACAGCGTAGAGAAAATGACCGCTCCAATACCGATATCGCTTGCGATTTGCTCTTTGTTTTCCAGTCCCGGATTCTTTTCCTCTATCACCGATAATGTTTTTTCCACTGACTTTTTGAGGACATCCTCCAAAAGGACGATCTTCCCCTGCCGCGTAGACATCGTCCCGTCCTCGAGCGACACCATGCCAAACGCCACGTGTTCGCAATCGTCCGCCCACTCGTGGCCCATCTTTTTGAGCACCGCAAACAGCTGCTTGAAGTGCAGGTTCTGCTGATACGCAACCACATACAGGGATTTTGAAAAATCATAGGTCTTCTTGCGGTATTCCGCCGCCGCAAGGTCACGCGTCGCGTACAGCGTTGTCCCGTCCGATTTTAATATAATCGCCGGCGGCAGCTCCTCTTCATCGAGGCGCACTACAAAGGCCCCTTCGCTTTCCACCAGCAGGTTTTTCTCCCGCAGCTCGCTGAGCACCGCCGGAATTTTATCGTTGTAGAAGCTCTCGCCCGCAAAGCTGTCAAACTGCACGTCCAAAAGCGAATACACACGTTTTGCCTCCCGGAGCGTAAGCTCTTTGAACCAGCCGAAGATACGCATTGCCTCTTCGTCCCCGTCCTCGATCTTCTTAAACCACGCGCGCCCTTCGTCGTTGAGGCTGTCGTCCTTCTCCGCCTCCTCATGGAAGCGCACATATAATTTGAGCATCGCGGTCACGGAATCGCGGTTGATTTCATCGTCGTCGCCCCATTTTTTATAGGCTGCAATCAGCTTTCCAAACTGTGTTCCCCAGTCTCCAAGGTGGTTTACGCCCACAACGTTGTAGCCCAGGAATTTGTGGATTTTATAAAGGGCGCTGCCGATTGCCGTACTGGAAAGATGTCCGATATGGAACGGCTTTGCAATATTTACGGAAGAATAATCGATCACGACGGTCTTGCCGTCGCCGATCTGCGAGCTGCCCCAGCGCTCGCCTGCTTCCGCAAGCTCTGCGAGCACAGACCGCGCGTATAACTCCTTGTCGTAGAAAAAGTTAAGGTACCCGCCCGTTACCTCGACGCTTGCAACAAAATCGGGCTTTTCAATTTTTTCAGATAATTCCTGCGCGATTGCCGGAGGCGCTTTCCTCAGAACCTTTGCAAGCTGAAAGCATGGCAATGCGGCATCGCCCAGTTTGGGATCGGGCGGCGTTTCCAGCATTTGCGATATTTCACCGGACGTAAGCCCCGCGTGTTTTGCGATTTCCTCCGCCAGTGCGGTTTTCAGATCCATTCTTTTTCCTCCGTGCCGCGTGTTTTTTCTGGTTTACAGTAACACTTAATATACCACAAATCTCCGGTTTTATCAACGCATTTTGTGTGGTATAATCTACTTTAAGCGCAGAAAGCGGAAATGAAATCTTGTGGAGGAACAAAATGAAATTAGGATTCAAGCGGCTGTTATTCCTGGTGCCTTTCATCGTATTTGCAGTTGTGCTTCTGGTGCTCAGTAACAGATGAAACGCTTTATCCCCGTGTTGCTTGTCATTTTATCATCCATCCTCCTGTTTTCATGCGCGGCACAGCTTCAAACAAACGAATCCTTCGCAATGGATACTGTAATCCGGCAAACGGTTTACGCTTCCGACGCTGATGTTATCATCCAAAATAACGACATACTACGTGAGATTGAAAACGAGATGTCCAAAACCATCAATACGAGCGACGTCGGAAAACTCAACGCCTCTCAGGGACAGACCGTCCAGATTTCATCCGATACAGTACAGGTCCTCATGGCGTCCCTTGCAGAGGCGGAAAAGACGGACGGCGCGTTCAATCCCGCACTCGGCGACGTCATAACCGCATGGGGGTTTGGAACGGACAGTGTCCGTGTCCCGGATGACCAGGAACTTACCGCGCTTCTTGCGGCTACGGATTACCGGAAGGTCACTGTCGAACCGGCGGACAATACCGCAAACACCGGCGGCATGCAGATCGACCTTGGCGGCGCAGTAAAGGGCTATGCGCTTGACCGTATTGCCGAAAACCTGCAACAGAACAACATTGAATCTGCCGTTATTTCGCTTGGCGGGAGCATTTATGCGAAAGGAACAAAGCCGGACGGCAGCAGCTACAAGATTGGCATACGCGATCCTTATAGCGGCAAAAACGACTATATGGGCACCATCCTTCTTGAGGGCAAATTTGTATCAACCTCAGGTATTTACGAACGTGGATTTGAAAAAGACGGAGTTTGGTATCACCATATCATCGATCCAAAAACCGGATATCCGGCGGATAATGGAATTGAATCCGTCACTGTGGTTGCAGACAGCGGCATCCTCTCGGATATTTATTCCACTGCCCTTTTTGTTATGGGTGTGGAAACAGGGATTGAATTTGCGCAGCAAAACGGCCTTGACGTACTGTACCTGACCAAAAACAAAGAGATTGTCACAACGGACGGCTTCCGGGAAAAATACGATTTTAAAGTAAAAAACACCAACTACAGGGAACAGGCGGCCTGATGCAAAAAAAACTGATCCAAAAAAGCGATATTATCTTTACCGTCGTTATTGTGGCGGCGGTTCTTTTGATATGGTTTTTTATGCTTCCCACCGGGAAAGGCCATGATGTGGAAATTCGGCGGAACGGCGAGTTGATCGCCACCCTTCCGCTCACAGAAGATACTACATATGAAGTCAGTGGAGAATATAAAAACGTCTTTGAAATCAAAAACGGCGAGGTGCGTATCATTGAAACGGATTGCCCCAACCACCAGTGCGAAAAGGCCGGCAGCATCTCGCATACGGGACAAAGCATCGTGTGCGCGCCAAACGGCGTGAGCGCAACGATCACCGGAGGGGAGGCGGATATCGATGCAGTTACAGGATAACCGGTCCGCTACCTCAAAATTTGTGCTTTCCGCTGTATTGTGCGGAATCGCCCTTGCGTTGTCTTTGATTGACGCTGCGGTTTCTTCACTGCTTCCGCTGCCCGGCTTTAAGCTTGGGCTGGCAAACGTGGTATCCCTGTTTGCCCTCATCTACCTTGGCGGGGGGTATGCGACGCTGATCTGTGTGGTGCGCTGCCTGCTTACCGCGCTCCTTTCCGGCAATATTACAATGCTGTTTTTTTCGCTCGGGGGAGGCCTTGTATCGCTGCTTGTGATGTTCCTGTTTTTAAAACGTTTATCCCTGATTAAGGTAAGCGTACTGGGCGGCATCACGCACAACCTGATGCAGCTCCTTGCCGCGGCGCTTTTGACAGCGACGCCGCAGGTATCCTATTACCTGCCTTTCCTGTTGCTCACCGGCGCTGTATGCGGATTTTTTATTGGCATCCTCACAAGCCTTGTCCTGAATAGAGTCAAATCCCCTTACGGATCAGGCACGAAATAATTTTTATTAATTCTACGAAATTTACCCCGTTTTGCCACCCGGTATCGTATAATAAAGGTAATAAATATTTAGGGTGGGCTTTCGTATGAAAAAAATAATATGTGTGCTTCTCATCGCCGTCGTCCTGCTGACAGGCAGTGCTGCATTGGCGGCAAACGTTCCAAAGCCCGTGCTTGACGCACGGGAGTCTACAGTTTACATCGAGGTGGAAAACGACGAGGGAGTATTCAGCGGCTCCGGCTTTGCGATCGGTACTGCGGACACCATAGAATATGTTGTAACCAATCATCATGTCATTGAAGGAGACAACGGAACATTTACCGTATATTTCGGTGAATATGATTCTGTAAATGCCGCCGTAGAGATCGATCTTCCCGACATAGATGCCTGTGTCTTAAAGCTTGATACGCCCATTTCGGGTATGAGGCCATTGGTATTGTACGCCGGGGAACCGGACAAATTAACCGGGGAGCGCGTTTACGCACTTGGCTTCCCGGGCTCTGCGGACAGCATATTTGACCGTACCGGCAATGTCGGCCAGGATGTAACAATCACCGACGGTATTATCAGCGCGGTAAAAGAATCTTTTGCTTTCGGAACCGGCGAACGTTCTGCAACCGGCCTGCAAATGAACGCGTCCATTTTTGGCGGGAACTCCGGCGGCCCCCTTATCAATGAGAATGGAGTCGTGGCAGGGATCAACACCTTTTCGTCAACGCAGGATTCAAATCTGTACGGTTCCCTTTGTATTTCCGAGCTCCTGCCTTCCCTTGACAAGAAAGGAATCCCTTACAAGGCAAGCTCAAATCCCCTGTATTCCGGAATGCTGTGGATTTATATCATCATTGCAGCTGCGGCGGTTTTGTTCCTGTTATGGTTCTTCAAGCTCCGCAAAATGAGGCATACGAAAAAGCAAAAAACCATTTCCTTCAACGAATACCTTGAAAAAGCCGGCGGTATTTTAGATCATGATTTCGCATCCCGCCTTCTTACGCCCGTTGCCCGGCAAGTGGCAGAGCTGCAAAGGAACGGCAAATGCAGCTTATCCATTTATCCGCAAAATATCAGGGTACGGCCAGAGACCGGTGAAGCTTCTCTGCTTCCCGCGAAAAAACAGACGCTCGCGAACGGCTATTCCGCGCCGGAGCAGTATAAAGAATTTTCACAGCTTGGAACATGGACGGATGTTTACCAACTGGGCGCTTTATTTTATCGTGTGCTCACGGGTGAACGGTTGCCGGAGGTTATGGCGCGTTTGGAGGACGATTCCCACACACAGCAAAAAATTGAAAGCCTTACGCTTTCAGATCCTGAAAAAAAAGCTTTAAAGGACGCCCTTTCCCTCAAGATAGAATCCCGCTTGAAAGATGCGGCTTCTTTCCTCCCGGCATTACGGATCGCGACGGCGACAGAGCCTGCAACATGGACTGCTTCCGGACCTGCGGCGTTCCAGCCCCAGGTTGCGCCGGTTAAAAAAGAACGCAAAAAAATGAGCACAAAAAAACGGAATAAAATTGTCGCCTTCAGCATAATCGGCGGACTTATTGCGGTTGTGGGCGTTGGGGCCTATATCCTTGTGCAAACTTATAATACTGCATACGCTTACGCTGAAAATTTTGAATTTGATCAGGCTAAAAAGGAAATTGAAAAGCTTCCGCCAATCACTGACGACATCCGTAATCTTAGTAGCTATACAGACGCGGCACTGCTTCTGCAAAAAAATCAATTCGACGAGGCTCGCGCTTTGCTACAGAACCTACAGATGTACGGCCCCGCAAATACGCTATTGTCAGAAGTCGATTTGCAGCAAGGGCTTTTTATAATCGCAGGCGGCGATTCTGAAGGCGGCGAAGCTATGATCAAAACCTACACTGACAAAAAAGGCAACTCGGCCGACTTGGACTCAATTAATTACGGGCGGGGATACGCTTATTCCGAGGCCGGGAAGTATTATCAAGCGGAAAGTATTTTTTTCCAGCTTGGAGATTATTCCGACGCACGCACAAAAGCGATGGAAAATTCTCTTTTGATTGCCAAAGGTTACATTGACAAGGACGAGCCCCTGAACGCTTATTACACAGTAAAAAAATATGAAGACTACCCGGATATGCAGGAATCCATACAGGCCATAGAGGAGCTTGTATACCAGTATGGCTGTAAAATGATGCGAAAGAACGAATATAATATGGCAAAATCGTGCTTTTCCGCAATCGAAAGCTACAAAAATTCTGCCGATTATCTTACGCTGCTACCTGCAGTGGAAAGTAATTACATCTTTTCGGATATGACCTATTATGAATCCCTGGCAGATTTGGAAGAAGGGGGATATCTGCTTCGAATGGGATTTTTGGATGTTTCCCCATTCCTGTAAGCAACCAAATATAGCCAACCGTTTTGCAAAACGGTTGGCTTCTTTTTTATACCAGTTTATCCCGCAGGGCCGTCAGTTCCTCTTCCTTAAGCCCGATCTCCCTCAGGTAACCATGCACCGAGCCGTAGGTTTTCGTAAGGTGGTCCATCAGGTCTTTTATGTACTCCGGCCTCGATTCAAAAATATAATCGGGAATCGTGATGCCTGCGAATTTTGCCCACCACCGCTGCCGGTCAAAGACCTTTTTCATATGCTCGCCGCTCACGCTGTAATCCGCGATAATCACCTCGTCCGGAACCTTCACCTCTTTTAATATCATCATCGCAAGGATTCCTGTGCGGTCTTTGCCCGCTGTGCAGTGAAAAAGCGCGCAGCCCTCGCACTCTATCAGCCTGCGAAAAATAGCCGCCAACGTATCCTTGCTGTTCTCGACAAGCTCCGTATACATATCGCTCATGTTTTTGGGCAAATTCCCTTTGAGCAGCGTGGACTGTACCTTATCAAACAGGGGATAATTTACGTATTCCATTTGCTTCGTATCTATTTTGTCCGCTCCGCGCTTAATTTCCGCTTCACTTCGCAGGTCGATCACCAGCCGTACTCCGTAATCGTAAAGGTAATTGCGTCCTTTTTTCGTGAGCTTTTTCAAATTATCCGCCCGTAAAAAAACCTTATCCTTTGTTGTCTTTCCATCTTCAGTCGGGTACCCGCCCAGCTCGCGCACATTGCGTGTGCCCTTGAGGGGAAGCGGTTCGTTTACCTTGTAGTCGTCCATAGAAAACTCCTTTTCAGCTTGCACAGAAGCGTGTTATAATAACATCCATTATGAGCTATCTGATTCTTTATTTGATCCTGATTAATATCATTGCCTTTACCGTATGTTATCACGATAAGCGTGCCGCAATCAAGCATAAACGCCGCACGCCTGAAAAAACGTTGTTTTTCCTGTCGGCGATCGGAGGCGCTTTTGGCTTTCTGGCTGGTATGCTGCGCTTTCGCCATAAAACAAAGCATACTGCCTTTCGGATCCTGATTCCTGTCTTTTGCGCCATATGGGCCGCCTGTCTTATATTGATGGTTAAGGCCTTATACTTCTAAACAAAAAAACAGCCGCCAAAGCGACTGTTTTTGATTCGGTCCTGTTTTTCGTATCATTTATGCGACAGCTTCTGCGACGGGTTCTTCCGGTTCTTCTTCCAGATCGTCCAGCTTCTGAACCTGCCCTGCTTCCGGCTCGTCCTCCTTGAAGGAGCCTCCCCAGATCGTATTGATCGTCTCTTTGCTTCCATCGCCCATGGTGACCTGGGACGTTGTCACCTCTGCCGTACCGTGAACCATTTCTGCGTCCTGCGTATCATTTTTGTCCACAGTGCATTTCGTTATATCCCCAATTACGTCGCCCTTGTCCATTTTCGAGATGTCCTCATTTGTCCAGAAAATATTAAATTGATCGTTCGTTTCTTTCCAGATTCTCCAACTGAATTCCGAATCCCCGTCGATGCCTTCCACATCCTGCCTCAACTGGTCGTTTACCGTTGGGGCAAAGTTCGGGCCCGTGGAATCAAGTGTCGTTTTGGCGCCCCGCGTATCGAAATATTGATATACATCAGACTGTGGATCTCTTAACTGGGCCGTCAGCCATTCGATTGCGTTCACGGTAACATTAATCGGATTGGGTTCCACCGGATCAGGTTCCACCGGATCAGGCTCCACCGGATCAGGCTCCACCGGATTGGGTTCCACCGGATCAGGTTCTACCTGATTGGGTTCTACGAAATCGGGGTTCCCCTGGTAATTGTCCACCGGAGTTGCACCCACAAAGGTTTCTCCCACAAAAGTTGCTCCCTGCAGGCCCTGCGCTTCTGCTGACGGCGATATCCGTTGTACCGTCTCTGCTACAACAGCTTCCCTGTCATCCGCACCGGAAACATCCGCGTCTCCTGACGGGAGGTTCTCCGCTTCTTCCGGTTCCCCCGCCGTATCGTTCTGCCCCAACGCGTCGGCGCCGGCAAGCGGAACCTCCGGTTCTGTGATTTGTGTTGTTTCCGGCGTATTGTCAGGCGTACCGGTGGCGGCGAGAACCGACAGCGTAATTATGAATGCACAAATCAAAAGCAGGGACACGACCAGCAACCATTTCTTTTTATTTTCTTTTTTCTGATTAGTGTGTTCCATTTTTTTGATCTCCTGTTTTCTTTTTCTGATTTTATATTATACCTGTCCGGTCTCAATTATGGTCACACTTTTACTATTTTCCATTCTTTTTTTGAAAAAGTGAGATTGAAACAAAAAAAAGGCGGCCTCTATCCGGAAGCCGCCTTCGTAATCCAGTATCTTTAGTTCCTGCGGGAAAGAAGGAATAAACGCAGAAAGGAAAGGAACGACGCAAGCATTGCCGCCACATACGTCATTGCCGCCGCATTGAGCATTTTCCTTGCTTCCTTCTGCTCCTGCACGGTCAGAACTCCTGACGCCGTAATATTTGCCATTGCCCTGTTGGAGGCGTTAAACTCTACCGGCAGCGTCACAAGCTGAAAAATCACAACCGCAAAATACACCCACGCGCCAATCTCGATCAGGGGCCTTAAAGTCGAAAACAATATGCCGATCAAAATCAGGGGGAACGCAAGGTTGCTTGCGATATTTACGATTGGAACAATCGCGTTTCTGACGCGCATCGGCCCATACTTTTTATAGCGCTGCAGCACGTGCCCGCATTCGTGTGCGGCGATCGAAACGGCGGCTACGCTATGCTTTGCATATACGCCCTCAGAAAGGCTTACCGTGTTGGTACGCGGATCAAAGTGATCGGTCATATCTCCCGCAATCGACTGGATTTTCACCCCGTCTATGCCATTCTGGCGCAGCATGGACTGTGCAAACTCCCTGCCCGTCACACCGCTCTGCGCAGGTATTTGCGAATACTTTTTATAGGTGGAGCTGACCTTCGCCTGCGCCCAGATCGTCACAATAAACGCCGGTATCAGCAGCAGCCAGGTCCAGTCAAACCAAAATGGAAAAAACATTGTCTGTACTCCTTTTTACTTGTGCTTCCTTTATATCATTTCTTTATGAACTATATATAAACGTAAATACGCCCGGTCAAAACGTTTCTGTCCCTGACTTGAACGAATCAAGAAGCAACGTTAAGCTTCCCAAACCGGGCCTGCCACGGGAAAATCAACTTTTCCTGAGACAACAACGGCCCGCACCAGATGTGCGGGCCGTTTCATTCCGGATTGGTTTACGTTACAGCAGGGCAAGCGGTACCACAGAGGCAATGCTTGTGCCCTTCACCTTCAAATGGTCGATATAAACCTCGACCTCAAAAGATCGCTGCATATTTTCGCAGTTGATTACATCGCTGCTGCTTCCGAACGTACAACGGCCCGATTTATCGAGCAGCAGGGCTTCGTCGGAAATTTTAAGCGCGTGATCCGGATAGTGCGTGTTAAAAACGCAGGAAATCCCCTTTTCCTGGGAAAGCTTTTTTATGGTATCCAGTATGATCAACTGGTTTTTAAAATCCAGGTTTGATTCCGGCTCGTCAAGAACCAGCATGGATGGCTTCGTGGTAAGAGCGCGGGCAATCAATATCATCTGCAGCTCTCCGCCGCTCATCTGCGAGCAAAGCTTTTCCTTAAGGTGCGTAACGCCTACGAGCGCCATGGCCTCGCGCGCCGTCTCAATGTCTTCGCGTCCGGGCTGCTGCATCATTCCAAGATGCGCGCAGCGCCCAAGGAGCACCATTTCCTCCGCCGTATACATCAGCGCGTTTCCCTTTGCCTGCGGTACATACGCAATTTTTTTCCATATCCTGCGTACGGGCATTTTGCGGATGTTCTCGCCGTCGATTCTGCTTTCTCCTTTTTTCCAGTGCAGAAGTCCCATCATACAGCGCAGGAGCGTTGTTTTCCCCACACCGTTCGGTCCCAGTATGGAAAGTATTTTTCCGTCCGGCACCTGGAAATTCAGGTTGTGCAGGATCTCATGTCCCGGCTGATATCCAAACGAACCGTTTACCACTTCAAAAATCACAGGTTTGCACCTCCCGTTTTTTTGAGCAAAATGATGAAGAATGGCGCGCCGATCACCGCGGTCAGAATGGAGATCGGTATTTCCGCAGCCGTTGCGCTGCGCGCCACCGTATCCATTATCAGCAGGAACACCGCGCCAAGGCTGATACTGGCGGGTATGATGTTCTGGTTGTTGCTGCCAAACAGCATCCGGCAGATATGAGGGATCAATAGCCCTACCCAGCCTACCTGCCCGCACATGGAAACGCAGGACGCTGTAATCATCGTCGCCGCAAGAGCGATTACCACGCGCATGACCTTGATGTTCACACCCATGGTCTTTGCTTCGTCCTCGCTGAGCATCAGTACGTTCAGCTTCCAGCGCAGCGCGAAGATAATCCCAATGCCCACAACAATAAAGGGCGCTCCCAGCATAAGGCTTTTGTAGCTCGTGTTGGCAAGGCTTCCCATCAGCCAGTAGGTAATTGCGGGAAGCTGCGATTCACTGTCCGCCACAAATTTGATAATCGAGATACCCGCTTCGAAGAGCGAAGCGATCACCATGCCTGAAAGGATGACCATGATGGTGCTTGCGCCTTTTTTCTGGCGGCTGATCATGTAGGTCATCAAAACGGCAATGAAGCCGATCCCCAGCGCAGTGAGCTGCACGGAGATAAGCCCCATTCCCAAAAGCAGCGCCAGCGCCGCTCCAAAGCTGGAGCCCGCCGCCACGCCAAGCGTATCCGGCGTGGCCAGAGCATTGGAAAAAATGCTCTGGAATGCCGCGCCCGACACCGCCAGTCCTGCCCCGCACAGCACCGCGAGAATAATTCGCGGAAGCCGCACGTTGATCAGCACACTGTATATCTGCGGATCAACGCTATCGGCGCCTTCGGTGATGATTCGAAACAGGTTCGATACAATCTCATCCGGCCCCAGAAGCAGACGTCCGATCCCCATACAGATGATAGCCGTAACAATGGGCAGAACCAGCAATATAATATTTCTCAGTACATGATTTTTCCTTAAGGTCAACATCGATTAAAATGCCGCTGCTGACTCCGGCGTCGGATTAAGGATCAGGTCAAGCTGCTCGTCCGTAAGCTCAAGTCCGTAATATTCTTTGTAATAATCCTTGATCTCCTGTTCAATGTCAAGGTCTGCAAACAGCTCTGGATACATCTGCTTCGCCATCCACTGCAGCATCAGCGGGGAATCGGAGGACGGCGGGAACCAGTAATACATTCCCAGCGGTATTTTGTAGACGCGCTTATCCTGCACGGCCTTCACACCGCTCCAGTCATGGCCATCCGCCGCTGTGTTGTTGTAAAGGTCCTCAGGCGTATAGGCAGAGAAGCTGTTGAGGAAGATCACTTCCGGATTCCATTCATAAATCTGTTCCATATTTACTTCGCCCACAAAGGCGCCGACGTCATATCCCAGGTTCACGCCGCCGGTGGAGGTGATCCAGTAATTCGCAAAGCTTGTGCCTCCCGCGGTGATTGCAGATTCGTTATAATTTGAAAGAATCAGCGTATTTGGTTTTTCATCGTCCGAAACGCCCGCAAGGGTATCTGCAACCTGCTTTTGGACATCCTCACCATATTGGATGATGCCATCCGCCCTGTCGGATTCGCCCATCACCTGTTTTAAAAGGTCAATCCAGGCGTTAAAAGTCTCGATGGTATTGTAGTCGTCATAGAGCGTGGTGGAAAACCCAACCGCAGGAATTCCAGCCGCTTTGAGCGCCTCATAATTTTCCGTTACGTCCGCGTTGTAAAATACAACGTCCGGCTCTAATTTCAGCAGTTCTTCCATATTGATGTCGTCGCCGCTCGCCCAACCGTCCGGCAGCTCTTTGAGTCCGGGATACGCTTCCCCCAGAATGGAATTAACCGCAGCGTTTTTGGAATCCGGGTGAATGCCAACGAGACCGTCAGACGAACCCATAAACATGCAGTAAACTGATGTTAACGGCGTAAGACCGCCGATCGCCACGCGTTCTACCTTTTCCGGGAGAACCACTTCATTTCCGGCGTGATCCGTGATTGTGCGTGTTTGCGCCGCTTCCGACGCTTCGGCAGAAGCGCTTGCTTCTGCGCTTTGTGTTGCCTCTTCGCTTTGCGTCGCTTCCGCAGAAGGCTCCTGCGTTTCGGCAGCCGGTGCACAAGCAGTCATGAGTAGCGCCATGCACAGCACGGCAGACAATAAAATAGCAATACCTTTTTTCATCTTTACCTCTTTTCCTTTCAGACTTGTTATATTTTGAAGGAGATTTTTTCTCCTTTCACACCATAGAAGCCAGCCTCTCTATTTTGTTTCCAATAAATGGAACGCACTCTTCCCAATGAAGCTTACTGGAAACCGCAGGAATGGGAAAATCCACAAAATGAACGTGCTTTGAAGGCTTTAGCAGCATTTTGAACATCGGATCGGCGATAATCGTGTCGTATCCGCCGTTCAGAATTCCGCTGATTTCCTCTTCGCCTACGGCCTGGAGATCGCCTTCGGCCATCAGCTCCCCACACGGAGAAAAAATTCCCGCCACGGCAATGCCGTCCATGCCATAGTCCTGCTCCAGGCACAGGCGCATCGCATTGGATGTGATTCGCTCGCCCATAATCAGCACACGTTTTTTTCCCTGCTCCCGTTTGCCGGTAAGCACCCTGTTTAAGCCGTCGTCCATACTTTGCTGCACAGCACTAAAGAAGGTTTCCGACGCTTTTTCGCCCACCGGCAGCCCTGCCACATAAGGGATGCGGTATGTATCATAAAAATACTTTGCCACCGCAAGGCCGCTTTGAGAGACCACGATATTCACCTGCGCCTCCGCACTTTTTTCAATATCCTCAAGAGAGGTTCCCATTGCGTAGGACGAAAGTACCTCGTAGCCCCTTTTTTTGAACGCGGCTTTGATGTCTTCCGCGTTATCGCTTACATAAAAGTCGAGCGGGGTAAGGCCCAGCAGGTTTACCGCACCCTTTTGTGTTTGCGCTTTCCGTGCAAATTTCTTTGCAAGAGCGCAAAACGCGTTTCCTGCGCCTTCGTCGTAAAGCTTCAGTCCCGTTGTTGGAAATCCAAACGCGGGCGCGCCGTAGCGTTGCTCCACCTCGCCTGCAATCCCTTCAAAGTCGGTACCGATGATCATCGGCACCGGGCTTCCCGTAATGCAGATAAACTTTGGGTGCATTTCCCGCGCAGCCTGCATAATCCTTCCAATCAGCTTTTCATCATCGCCCAGTATCGCGTCGATCTGGCGCAGTCCCGAGCAGTACACCTCGCTTTTCGAGCCGTACCAGCGCGGTTCGTCAAAGCCTGTATAATTACCGGTGCAACCGCATGCGTCATGGATTATTATCATGCCGCCAAGCTCGAAGAGCGCAGAGCATACGCCTGAGTAATCCGGCGCAAACGGGGGCAGCCGTAATGATAACTGTTTCATAATTCACACCACCAATCCGCTGTCTTTGACCAGCTTTTCAAGGTCATAGCTGTGGTCGCATTCCCGCTGCATCCTTTCAGCAAGCAGCCTGACGCCCGCAAAGCCGTACTGTTCTCCATCTGCGGCAAGCGGTACCACATGCGGCGAGCCTGTAAAATACGCCGCTTCAAATCCAATGCACAGGTAATCCTCGTTTTTCTGTACGTGGCCGGGCATGGTATAATGCTCAGGCTGCGTAATCCTGACCTCTTTTTTGTATTTCATAAGCCACCTCAGGTCTTCGCGTTCTGCCGGAAGACATTCGGACGCATAAATCGTATCCACGCAAATTCCATGCTCCAAAAGCAGCCGCGCCATTCCAAAGGGACGGTAGGTCGCCGCATAATCGATGCAAACAGGTCTTCCGTCAAGCTTTACAGCCGCTTTCAAAAGCGCTTCCTGCGCCTTCTGACGTTCCGTTTCAAGCTGTGGCGGCTCGATTTCAAATTTTCCGCATACTTCGCGGATTCCATTTTCGATCTCGTCAAACGTATAGCTTACGGGAAGGTAGAGGTAATCAATTCCCTTTTTGAGCTTCATCTGCTTTGCCGCGTAGAGTGCAAGCGGCGTAACCACAATGTTGAGCATACTTTTTCCCATTTGCATAAAATCGTCAAAGGTTTCGTAATTACTGATGTGGTTTGAGCGGATCCCGTGCTCTTTGAGCCATAATACCAGCTCGTTATTTTCTTCTACTGCAAGGTTGTTGCCGATAAAGTTGACCGCACGCTCCTTTTGGCCGGACTTTTCGAGCAGCGAATACATGGTGTCCTGAATCGTGACAGCGGGCGGCGCAGGGCCGTCCCCCGTAATTGGATTCATAAAGCACACCATTGATTGGGTTTCCGGATATTTTTCATTCAGCGGCTTCAGGAACACATCGTGGTCCGTCCCAAGAAGATTGTCGATACAGGTTACAAAAATCATAAACACGCGCGGACGCGGATTCATCTGTCCCAGCATCTCGTCTACGTTGCGCAGTATCAGCTGCTCATAGCTTCCGGAAACGATGTCCGATTCCTTGATAAACAACCACGAAATGCGGTCGTCTATTTTAAGCTCCATGGACGAAAGCATGATGTGGCGCATACAAGCGGATGGCCCCACAAAAAGCTGGTAGCTCTGCGGCACCTGCATTGCCATGCGCACAATGCTCCAGCCGCCCCTTGCAGGGGAGGAATACTGGAGTGTCGTTTCAAAATCAAAGGTCTGTTCAGGCATTTTTTCTGACCTCCGTATTACACACCGCAAGGACGCAGTCCGCAAGCTCCATATATTCACGCGCCATATCGCTTTCGGGATACGCTTCCACAACGGTTTTGTGCTGCTGCTCCGCACGCTGAACAAAGCTGCTGCGTGGGATTGTTTTTACAATCCCGCTGTGCGCCTCGCGTGCGAATTCCTCAACAAGCTCTGTCTCGCGTTCCACATTGCGCGCATTCAGGATCACGCCCCCAAAGGCGGCGTAGCCCCTGTTTTTGAAGTTTTCGATTGCGAGAGCGATGTTTGCCGCTGCGTATAAAGCCATTTTTTCCCCTGAGGTAACGACGAACACCTGATCCGCATAACCACCACGGATGGGCATCGCAAAGCCGCCGCACACCACATCCCCGAGTACGTCATACAGTACGATATCCGGCTTATAAATTTCATAGGCATGAAGCTCCTCCAGTTTTTCAAACGCCGTTATAATACCGCGCCCCGCGCAGCCAATCCCCGGCGTGGGGCCGCCTGCTTCCACGCACAGTATGCCATGATAGCCTTCTGTTACGATGTCTTCCAATGCTGCGCCGTCTCCCTTTTCCCGCAGCACGTCAAGCACCGTGGCGATTGGCTTGCCGCCGCTGACATTCTGCGTCGAATCCGCCTTTGGATCGCAGCCAATCTGCATCACGCGAAACCCCTTCCGCGCAAGCGCGGCGGAAAGATTGGATGCGGTTGTCGATTTGCCTATCCCACCCTTCCCATATAAGGCAATTTTGATCATTTTACATTGATTCCTTTCCCATTCCGTCTGTTCCCATTTCGGTTAGTATAGGCTAACTTACGTTGCTGTTTTGCTTTCGGTTTTGCAGGATCAAAGCCCTGCGGTTGTTGTTAACATGGTTTTTGTGCAGCGATCAGTTAGCCTTAACTAACCATTTGAAAAAGAATAAGAGGCCCAAAAGCCCCTTTGCTTTTAGTTAGCTTTCGCTAACCGATATTAACTTTATCATGCTTTTTAGGGTGTGTCAATATGTCCGCAAAAAATTTCATGAAAAAAACATACGTTATTGCATTATTTCACGTCAGGCACAGGACAGATTGCAGCGAAGGGCATCAGGAGCCGTTGCGTTTTGGCTGGATTTTGTTTCATGCACGGACAGGCGGATGCAGAGCGCGTCCTTGTTTTCCCGTTACAATGTCCGCGCGTCCCTGAGTCGCAAATTGTCCTGCGGCCGACCAGTGAAGGCAATGAACTGTACTCACACTACAGTATAAGTACGCCGCGAACGATATCATCATACCTTTTTATCGGCGTTGCAATACGCCGTAACACTCCCGTCGGATAAACCCGTTTTGGGAAATAACAGCCGAAGCGCAGGCGTTTCCTCTATAATTCTTCCAGCGGAATAAAGGAGGGCTTTCTCTGCTCAAAGGTACAAACATATTTCACCCCGCACTGCTTCATCAGCTGCACCGCGTCACGAAAACGGTGCCCGATCGCATCTGAAAAATGTGCGTCGCTGCCCATCGTCATAACCTCGCCGCCAAGCTCTGCAAAACGTTTTATGATGCTTGGATGGGGCGTGGGATAGTCGTAAACAAAGTAATTACTGGTATTGACCTCGATTCCCTTTCCCTTTGAGATTGCGGTGCGCAGGATTTCATCCAGAAGCTCGTGAAAATCCGCGTATGTAAACGGCCCGCCGCCGCCCGTAAGGCCCGCCGCCTTCTCAAGGTATTTATCGATATAGCCAATATGCCCTATTACATCGTAATCATCAAAGTTTTGCAGGTCGTAAAGCATCTCCTCCAGATACTCGCACTGCGCTTCCCGCAGCGTTTTCCCCTCAAAGCCGTCGCCAAAATACGGATCCTTTTCCTTTATGGTATGCTGGGACGCGATGATAAAATCAAATCCCCGCCCCTTAATGCTCTCCTGCGTGCGCTTGAGTACGGCGGGCCGCAGGGAAACCTCAACGCCCTTACGGACTATGATTTCCGGGACGACCTCCCGCGCTTTTATGATTTCCATGTCATAAAACGAAAAATCCAACTCGCAGTTTGTCTCGTTGTACGGGTAATCCAGCTCATGGTGCTCGGTCATACAGATTTCCGTAAGCCCCTTGTCCCGCGCCGCCATTGCACAGCGCACCGGGCTGTCGTAAGCGTCAAAAGATAAATTGGAATGGATATGGTAATCAAACATTGCTTTCTCCTTATTTTGCATACGGTTGTAACGCTCTCAGTTCCATTATAATCTACCCGCGCCGCTTGTCAAACGCAATGCGGGAATGGCTTTTGCTTGCGGTAACCTTATTTTGCGCGGTTCCTTTCAGAAAAAAAATATGATATACTAAAGTGTATTTAATGATAAAATTAATTTTTTGATATAAAGAGGAATAAAGTTTTATGGAAAAAGCGTCAAAAACCCGTTTTTTGTGCGAGACGGGGCTGATCGCGGCGATCTATGCTGCGCTCACATTGCTTCTCGCGCCCTTAAGCTACGGGCCGGTTCAGGTGCGTATTTCGGAAGCGCTTTGCGTACTTCCGTTTTTTACGCCGGCGGCAGTCCCCGGGCTTTTCATCGGCTGCCTGCTCGCAAACCTTTATACAGCGGGCCTTGGCCTGATGGATATCATTGTGGGAAGTCTTGCCACGCTGCTTGCGGCATTCATCACGTGGAAAATCAGGAACAAAAACAAATGGCTGCTGCCTCTTCCAAGCGTTATCGTAAACGCTTTCCTGGTAGCCTGGGTTTTGCTGGTGCAGTACGGCACGCCGTACTGGCTGAATGTTTTTACCGTGGGCGCCGGGCAGGCTGTTGCCTGTTATGTGGTAGGCATGCCGCTCTGGTTCCTTTTGAACCGTTATAAAAAAACAATTTTCCGTATTGTTTGACACACAGGATAGGAGTTTAGATTATGAAAAAAATATGCGTGTTCGGTTCTTCATCGTCCGCCATAGACCAAAGTTATTTTGACGCGGCGGCGGAGCTTGGCAGGCTGATTGCCGAAAACGGCTGGGAGCTTGTGTTTGGCGCAGGCGATATGGGCGTTATGGGGCACACCGCGCGGGGTGTACAGGCCGCAGGCGGAAAGATGACGGGCGTAATCCCGGAATTTATGAATATCCCCGGTATTCCCTTTGAAGCGTGCGACGAGATGATCATCAAAGAGACAATGCGCGAGCGCAAGCAGGTGATGGAGGATCTTTCGGACGCCTTTATCGTAGCGGCGGGCGGTTTTGGCACTTTTGAGGAGCTTTGCGAGGTCGTGACGCTCAAACAGCTTTTGCGTCATAACAAGCCAATCATTATTTTGAACACCAACCGGTTTTTTGACGAACTGATCGCAATGTTTGAAAAAGCCGTGGAGCAGCGTTTCGCCAAGAAGGAGAGCCTTACGGTTTATACGGTTGTAGATACGCCGCAGCAGGCCATAGACGCGATCAAAAATTACCGCTATCAGGAAACCGGGAGCAAATGGTTTACGCCTGACAGCCCGAATTGAAACGGCACACAGGATAATTGGGGGGTCCTTTGCCGGCAGAGGAAATTAAAATGTGCAAACTTCCAATGAGCTTCAAAACCATGTTCCGGGAATCCGGCCTGGTTTACAGGAAAAATTTCAGCAGGCTTTTCATACCCCTCCTGGCCTTCCAGCTGGTGCTTTTGGTGCCACTGATGTTTTTCACCATGCCGGGGACTGTCTCCGTGGCGCGCAGCCTTTTGTTGACGCTTTCCCAAACCGGCGGGAGCAGCCTTGCAAGCGTGCTGACTGTGCTTGGAATCGTGCTGTGCGTGGCGCTGTTCGTTTCGCCGCTTATGGTTTCAAACGTGGTATATGTGATTGACAGCGATTACCACGGCAGGGATATCACTTTCCGCAATGCGGGAGCCCATGCCAGAAAACGCTACGGCAGTATGCTGCGGTCCTATTTTGCAATTATCGTGCTTCTGATTCCGCTCATTGTGGCGGCGGTAATCGTAATCGGCAATGTGGCGTTTGCGGACGGTATACTGGTAGAAACGCTTTCCGGCGGGGAGATCGCCCTTCTGGTTGGATTTGCGCTGGTGGTACTGTTTGTGGTATTTGGTATTGTATTTGTGCCTTATACGGTTGCGGTGCAGGGGCAAAAGGGCTTTAAAGCTGTTTTTTCTTCCTACCGCTATGCTTTTTTGGGGAATTTCTGGAGCAACTTTACCCGCGTGCTCACAGCGGCGCTCATCGTAGTGCTTGGCGGCGTATTGATCAACTGGCTTTCGCAGCTTCCGTTCCTCGAATTATATGAGCTGTACCTTACGGATCCTATGCTGGCCCTGCAAAACCCGCTGATGATTTTTGTAGTGCTGCTCGCGCTGGCGGCCATCATCGTTATTACACTGATTTTTCCGTTCTGGTATGCGTTTACCTATCATACCTACCAGAATGCAAAATATGAATATGAAAAGAAATATCCGCAGAATAAGGAGTAAATTTTTATGAGAGCAATCGTAAGCGTTCTCGGGCACGACCGCCCGGGCATCATCGCCAAAATTTCACACGAGCTGTTTGACGCGAACGCAAACATCCTCGATATCACGCAAACCGTACTACGGGACGAGGTGTTTGCCATGACCATGCTTGTAGACCTTTCCGCAATGAACGCATCCTTTGAGCAGCTCAAAGAGCAGCTTGACGCGGTGGGCGCGGAGATCGGCGTAGAGGTGCGCCTGATGCGCGAGGAGATTTTCCAGAGTATGCACAGGGTATAACGCCCTGCGAAAAGGAGTATATTTTTTATGTTAGACCAACAGGATATTCTACAGACAATCGATATGATCGCGCGGCAGAACCTTGACATCCGCACCATCACAATGGGGATTTCCCTTCTTGACTGTGTGAGCGACGATGCAAAAACCTGCTCGGAGCGCGTATACCATAAAATCGTAACCAGGGCAAAGGATCTTGTCAAAACCGGCGAGGCCATTGAGAACGAGTTTGGCATTCCGATCGTCAACAAACGCATTTCCGTCACGCCGATTTCCCTCATCTCGCAGGGCTGCGGGGATTACCTGCTGTTTGCAAAAGCGATGGACAGGGCCGCGCAGGAAATGGGCGTAGACTTTATCGGCGGGTATTCCGCATTTGTGCAGAAGGCCGCGACAGAGCAGGAGATGAAATTTATCGACACCATTCCGCAGGCGCTTTCTGAAACGGGCCTCGTTTGCTCTTCCGTCAACGTTGCGACAACGCGCGCAGGCATCAATATGGACGCTGTGGCCCGCATGGGCAGGGCCATCAAGCAGGCGGCGGAGCTTACTGCAGACAAGGACGGCCTTGGCGCGGCAAAGCTGGTTGTATTTGCAAACGCAGTTGAGGATAACCCATTCATGGCGGGCGCGTTCCACGGCACGGGCGAAGGCGACGCGGTGATCAACGTAGGCGTCTCAGGCCCGGGCGTTGTGAAGGTCGCGCTGGAGGATAAAAAAGGGCAGCCCTTTGACGAGGTGGCAGAGACCATCAAACACACGGCGTTCCACATCACACGCATGGGGCAGCTTGTGGCGCGCGAGGCAAGCAGGCGGCTGGGCGTACCGTTTGGCATTGTGGACCTTTCGCTTGCACCCACTCCTGCAATCGGCGACAGCGTGGCTTATATCCTTGAAGAAATGGGCCTTGAAACCTGCGGCGCGCACGGCACGACAGCCGCTCTCGCGCTGCTCAACGACGCGGTCAAAAAGGGCGGTATTATGGCTACCTCCCACGTAGGCGGGCTTTCCGGCGCATTTATTCCTGTCAGCGAGGACGCAGGTATGATCCACGCGGCGCAGACAGGCGCGCTCACATTGGAGAAGCTCGAAGCAATGACATGCGTTTGCTCTGTCGGCCTTGATATGATTGCCCTCCCGGGCGATACGCCGGATTATGTAATATCGGCAATCATCGCGGACGAAGCCGCAATCGGTATGGTCAATACCAAAACAACCGCTGTGCGCCTCATCCCTGTTCCCGGTAAAAAGGTTGGGGATATGGTGAGCTTTGGCGGGCTTTTGGGCAGTGCGCCGATTATGCCTTATAACCGGAATTCTCCCAAAGAATTCATTGCGCGGGGCGGACGGATTCCCGCTCCCCTGCATGCGCAGCGCAATTAACCGGCCCAACATGATACAGGCAGTAAGAAAACCGCAGGCGGCATTTGCCGCCTGTTTTTGTTTCCGTAATAAAATTTTTGTGTAACAATAGCTATGTGATATCATTCGTGGTTAACTCATGTGTTTGTGCCTCGTTTCACGCCACATCAGACCATTGCATTCAAAACCTGCTTTCGAGTTAAGCGGGGCCCTCTCCTGCAAAGGCGTTTTCATGCAGCGGGCTGACCTGGCGCTGGCGTTAGAGCACTCCTTATTACACAGTTTTAGAAAAGGGAGGAAAGTTATATGCCCAAAACAAGGCTGGAGGCGTTTACAGATGCGGTAATCGCAATTATTATGACCATATTGGTGCTGGATCTTGCAGTACCGGCTCAGCCGACCTTTGCCGCCTTATGGGATCTTCGTTTCAAGTTCCTGATTTATATCCTGAGCTTTGTTTCCCTCGCAATCTACTGGAACAACCATCATCACCTGTTCCAGATTTCAAAAATCATCAACGGTAAAATTTTATGGTACAACATGGCCTTTATCCTTTTCCTGTCGCTGTTTCCATTTGTAACGGCATGGGTAGACGAGCACATTCTGGAACGCGCGCCGGAAATCACCTACGGTATCGTCATCCTGCTCGCGGACATTGCATACGCACTGCTTGCCCGTGCGCTTGTGAAAGCAAACGGGCCTGATTCGGAAATTGCCAAGGCCCTGCGCGGTTACCAAAAATCAAAGCTTACGTTGTGCATTATCTGCGCGGGACTTATTATCGGTATTTTTGTTCCGGTTGCAGTCATCATTTCCGTTGCCGCGTCGCTTGTTTTATGGATCATTCCGGAAAAGCGGATTGAAAGCAGGTTGATCCACGGCTAAAGCCATTCCCTTTACAGTCCTCCCAATAAAAACAATCTGAATATATGAAACCGTCCCTATGGGCCGGCCATATTAGTCCCTGCCTCAACCGCTGTGCAAAGGGCTTTTTGTTATATAATCACTTTTTCACCACAGTTGTGACCGGTTTTGTGACCGCGGCATTATATAATAAGAACGGGCAAAAACAGATCGCGGACGAAGAACCGACAGCGAGGAAACAGAAGCAATGGAAACAGAAAAAGATACGAAAAAAAAGGCAACCTTTGTCATTCAGGTACAGTATAGGCAAAACGCCACCTGGCAGGGCCAGGTTGTATGGTCGGAAAAAAACGAGCGAAAACCATTCCGGAGCGAGCTTGAGCTGATTAAGCTGATTGACAGCGCTACAGAGCAGAGCGGGATTTAACCGGCGCGGCAACGTCCGGGTATCAAACAGCTGATTGGGGATACCTATATAGATCGGGAATATGGCAGGCAAACCGTACGTAAAAACGTGCGGTTTTGTTTTTGCAGCCGTAAAAAAGCCGTTTCAGGCATCCCTAAATATGGTATAAATAATTCGAATTTATCCCCAATTAAATACTATATCTGGTGGACTACAGGGTATATTTATGTTATAATAGCAATCGTGTTCATCTGTATTAAGCGCCCATGGCACAGGCATTAATAGGGGAAATACCGAAAGTGACGACAAGAAAGGGACTGATACCATGCAAGTGATCAAAAGAGACGGTAGCTCGGTTGATTATGACAGAAGTAAAATCATCATAGCAATTCAAAAAGCAAATGCCGAAGTGGAAGACAGTGAGAAAATATCACAGGAAAAAATAGAAGCGATTGTTGACGGTATTGAAAGCAAGCACCGTATGCGTATGCTTGTGGAGGATATCCAGGATATCATCGAGCAACGGCTGATGGACGAAAAAAAGTTTGCTCTGGCAAAAACCTACATCATCTACCGTTATTCGCGTGCGCTCGTGCGTAAGGCAAATACCACGGACGATTCCATTTTAAGCCTGATCAAAAACAGCAACAAGGACGTTATGGAGGAAAACTCCAACAAAAATGCGGTAGTCGCTGCTACGCAGCGCGACCTGATCGCAGGAGAGGTGTCAAAAGACCTTACACGCCGCGTGCTGCTTCCGGAAAAAATTTCCAAGGCACATGAGCAGGGCGTGCTTCATTTCCACGATGCGGATTATTTTTTACAGCCGATTTTTAACTGTTGCCTGATCAATATCGGCGATATGCTCGATAACGGCACCGTGATGAACGGCAAGCTGATAGAGAGTCCCAAAAGCTTCCAGGTGGCGTGCACGGTTATGACGCAAATCATTGCTTCAGTTGCCAGCAGCCAGTATGGCGGGCAGTCTGTGGATGTACGGCACCTTGGAAAATACCTGCGCCGCAGCCGGGAAAAATTCAGCAAACGGTTTCGCGAGATCCTTGGCGAAAGCGCCTCTTCGGAGACGATTGAAAAACTGACGGACGAACGCCTGCGCGCAGAGCTTCGCGGCGGCGTACAGACCATCCAGTACCAGATCAATACGCTGATGACGACAAACGGGCAGTCGCCGTTTGTGACGCTGTTTTTAAATCTTGATAAGGACGACGAATACCTTGAGGAAAACGCGATGATTGTGGAGGAAATCCTCCGCCAGCGCCTTGAGGGCATCAAAAATGAAAAGGGCGTATATGTAACGCCCGCCTTCCCAAAGCTGATTTATGTGCTCGACGAGCACAACTGCATGAAGGGTGGAAAATACGATTATGTTACAAAGCTTGCCGCCAAATGCTCGGCAAAGCGGCTGTATCCGGACTATATCTCTGCGAAAAAAATGCGCGAGAACTACGAAAACAACGTGTTCAGCTGCATGGGCTGCCGCAGCTTCCTCACGCCGTGGAAGGACGCGGACGGCAACTATAAATTTGAAGGGCGTTTCAACCAGGGCGTCGTAAGCCTGAACCTCCCGCAGATCGGCATTCTCGCAAAAGGCGACGAAAAGAAGTTCTGGGAGCTGATGGACGAACGGCTGGCGCTTTGCTATGAAGCCCTCATGTGCCGCCACCGCGCGCTCAAGGGCACAACCTCGGACGTAAGCCCTGTGCACTGGCAATACGGCGCGATTGCGCGCCTTGCGCCGGGAGAAAAAATCGACCAATTCCTTACCGGCGGATATTCCACGATATCGCTTGGCTATATCGGCCTTTACGAGGTAACCAAGCTCATGAAGGGCGAAAGCCATACCACGCCGCGTGGACAGGAATTCGCCATGCAGGTCATGAACTATATGCGCGCCGCCGCAGACCGCTGGAAGGCGGAAACGGGCATTGCGTTCGGCCTTTACGGAAGTCCTGCGGAATCGTTGTGCTACCGCTTTGCGCGAATCGACAAGGAGCGCTTTGGAACCATTGAGGACGTGACGGATAAAGGGTATTATACCAACTCCTACCATGTGGACGTACGCGAAAAAATCGATGCGTTCAGCAAGTTTGATTTTGAGAGCAGGTTCCAGAAAATCTCCTCCGGCGGGGCGATTTCTTATGTGGAGATTCCCAATATGCGCAATAACATCGAGGCGCTCGAGGAAGTCATAAAGTATATTTACGACCATATCCAGTATGCGGAATTTAATACGAAGTCCGATTACTGCCACGAGTGCGGCTTTGACGGCGAGATCATCATCAACGATGACAATGAATGGGAATGCCCAAACTGTGGAAATAAAGACCACGCAAAGATGAATGTCACAAGGCGGACGTGCGGATATCTTGGCGAAAATTTCTGGAACGTAGGCAAAACCAAGGAAATCAAAGCCCGCGTGCTTCACCTGTAAGCCATGAATTATGCAGACATCAAGCAATACGACGTTGCAAACGGCCCCGGCGTACGCGTCTCCCTGTTTGTAAGCGGCTGCTCGCACAGATGCGAGGGCTGCTTTAACCCGGAAACATGGGATTTCGAATACGGCGAGGCCTTCACACAGCAAACGATCCAGACCATTTTAGATTACCTACAGCCTTCCTATGTAAAAGGACTGACGCTGCTGGGCGGCGATCCGATGGAGCCTTCCAACCAGAAGGCCCTGTTGCCGCTTCTGCGCAAGGTAAAGGAGCTGTATCCGCAAAAAGACGTCTGGTGTTTTACAGGCTATGATTTTGAACGGGATATCATTCAAAAATGGCTTGGACGTCCTGAAACAAAAGAATTTCTTGCGTATATCGACGTGTTGGTGGACGGCGAATTTATACTGGAACAAAAAAACGTGAACCTGCGCTTCAAGGGCTCGGAAAACCAGAGAACCATACTGGTGGGCGAATCCCTGGCGCAGGGAAAAACCATATTATGGGATGATAAGACAGATTGAAAGATAAGGGGTATTCAAATGGAAAAGAAAACGGTAAACATCAAAAAACTTGACGCAAAGGCTGTCCTGCCAACTTATGGATCGGAGTATTCCGCAGGCGCGGACTTATACGCCTGCCTTGATGAAGAACTTGTTTTGCAGCCGGGCGAAACTAAAATGATCCACACAGGAATCGCAATGGAGGTGCCTGTCGGCTATGCGGGCCTTATTTATGCGCGCAGCGGCCTCGCCTCCAAGCGGGGGCTTGCGCCTGCCAACAAGGTTGGCGTGGTGGACAGCGATTACCGTGGGGAATTTATGGTCGCACTGCATAACCATTCCTCTCAGCCGCAGGCTGTCGCTCCGGGCGAGCGTATCGCACAGATGGTGATCACACCGGTGCTTGCGGTAAGCTTTAACGAGGTAGACGAGCTGGAGGAAACCGGCCGCGGCGCAGGCGGCTTTGGTTCCACGGGAACAAAATAACAGGCTGGCGCCAAAGACTGTCCCGGGCCGGGGCAGTCTTTTTTGTATCTTCAATCAGGCCTGTTGCTTGAATCCAGCGATTGCAAAGCAATCCTGTGATACGCTTTTTGGTTCCTGTCCGTTTATCGCCCTTATGCGGGTATCAGTTCCCGCTATTTTACTCACAATAAAACCGGGTTTCCATGCTTTATGGAAACCCGGTTTTCACGAAGCCGTGCGGCTCCTGCGTTTGATCAATCATTTTCTTCAGATGTTCTGCACCTGGGGATTGGGTTCTTCCTTATCCTCATCGTCATTCTCTTTATGGCCTTTTCCGGCAAATACTGCCAGCACCACCTGAACCACTGAGATTGCCGCCATCACCCATGTCCACTGGTCTGTAATTACCATGGGCAGCGTAATATCCTCTGTAAAGATGAATACAAGGACTGCCGCCAGCGTTACAACAATACTCAGTATCCTGACAAGGCCCCTTCGCTTGATCCTGCGGTCAGAGCTCTCGTCCTCCGTACGCTGCAAACGTGTCGCTTTCTGCTCGTCGTCATCTTCCTTCTCCTTGTCCTTACCAAAGAAGTAAGTAAAGAGCAATATGAACATAATGATTCCCGTCAGGAATGCCAGTATCAGGTTCAGCAAAGCCCATGACGGCGTCGTTCCATTTGACATCAACGGCACTTTGTTATCACCGATATTAACGGTGGGCGAGCTTGCATTTCCTCCATCTGACAACGGCGTATCATTTTCGGTGATCGTCGTAGTCTGCGTGTTGTCCTGTACGCCCGGATCATTTGCGTTCTCCGTCTGTGCTGCTGGAGTCGTAGCGGTGGTTCCGCCTCCTGCGTTACCAGGATCTGCGGGCGGCGTAGTGTTTCCGTCTTCCGGCGTGTCCGTTGTCCCGCCTCCGGTCGTTCCGCCGGCTGTGATCGTTAATACGCCGGGCGTTGCGGCGACTGCATAATTCGGGTTATCGCCAAGCGTTACATTGATTGCATACGTTCCCGGCTCCTCTCCTGCATCGCGTGCCAGCGAAAAGTTCAGGGCGTCTGTACCAACGAGGCCCGTCACATTGGCTGTCAGCACAGGATCCTGCGTGCCCTGGGCCTTTGCTGTATCAATCGCGGCTACCGTTGCCGGTCTTGGGGAAATCGTAAACGTTCCCTTTGCCAGCTGAATCGCCTGCACATTGTAGTTCGGGTTATTGTCGCCAAGCGTTACGTTAATTTCGTAACCGCCTGCGTTTTCCCCTGCCGTGCGGCTCAGTGTGTAATCGACCGCTTCACCGCCTGGGCTGATTACCTTTGCGCTAAGCTCCGGATCCGCATTGCCATAAACCTTGCCTGTATTGTCCGGAATAATGATTGCCTCTATCGTCTTCTGCGAGATGGTAAAGGTTCCGTCCGCAACAGTAATTGTATAGTTCTTGTTCTCCTCCGCCTTCGCAGTCACGTGAATCGGGTATGTGTCCGCATCGTCTCCTGCCTTACGCGCAACCGTATAGTTGAGCGTATCACCCGCAATAACGGTTCCATTTGTAACCGTTGCGGTCAATTCCGGATCGTCGGTTCCATAAATCTTGCCGTTATTGTCAGCGCTCAGCGTTACCGGACGCGGGGAAATCACTAAGGTTCCGCCCGTCCCCGGAACGATGTCATAATTCGGGTTCTCGCCCGGTACCAGCGTCAGGTCATAGCTGCCTGCGTCGTTACCCGGGACACGCTCTACGCTGTAGTCCAGAGTATCGCCTGTAACAAGGTCTGGAGCATTCACACCATAAGAATCCGGATCAGCGTCGCCGTATACCTTTCCTGCCGTATTCGGCGTTACGGTAATCTGCTTCTTATCGATCGTCAGCTTTCCATCCGCCGGGGTTATGCTGTAATTCTTAGAAACCTCATCCGCCTTGACCGTCGGATGGATCGCGTAATCCTTGCCTGCGTCCTGTCCTGGCTCGCGTTGCAGCAAACAGGTCAGCACGTCGCCCTGCACAAGCTCTGACACCGTCGCTTTAAACTCCGGATCAGCGTCGCCATACGTTTTGGTATAAGTTCCCGCAGCCACCGTAATCGGTTTGCGCGTAATCTCAAAGTTGCCTTCCTTTGTCGTTATGGCATAATTCTTGTTTTCCCTTGCCGATATGTGGATCGTGTAGCTTCCTGCATTCTTTCCAGCCTCACGGTCGAGGTCGCATATCAGTTTATCATTTCCTACAAGCCCCATACTGTTCGCATCCTGATCATTCGCGAGCGCTGTCGCACTCAGCTCAGGTATGGCCGTGGATCCATATTCCATGGTCTTGTCGTCAGCCTTTACCGTAACGGGGCGCGGCTTGATTACAAAACTGCCTTCCGTCGTCGAAATCCTGCTCACGTCATAATTCGGATTGTCGCCCAGCTCTACGGTAATCCTGTAAGTCCCGGCGTCTGTTCCGGCTTCCCGCTTCATCGTATAGTTAAGCGTTTCGCCCTCCGGGATTCCCGTTACCTTCGCATCCAGCTCAGGCTCATCCCCGCCATAAAAAATTGACGTGTTATTGGGACTGATCGTTATCTCTGTCGAGAGCGGCGTGACCGTAAATTTCCCTGTCCCAAGCGTAATATTATAGTTCGGATACGCCGCTTTATTCACATTTACACTGATAGTATACGGTATGTTCGCCATTTCGCCTGCTACGCGGCTCAGTGTATAGTCAATCTTATCCCCATTTACAATGTTATCCATCTGAACTGTCGTCAGCGGAACAGGATCAGGATCGCCGTATGCCTTTGTATTGTTGTCAGGCGTGATTGTTAAAGGCCTCTGCGTAATCTCGAGCTTGCCTTTTCCTGTTTCAATGATATAATTCTTATTTCCTCCATCATTGACTGTGAGCTCATATTCTCCCACGTTCCTGTTATCCGGATCTGTCCGAACAACGTCATAATTGAGCGCATCGCCCGCAAGCAGTCCGTCCGCATCGATCCGGACGTCCCGTTTCAGGTCAAAATCATCGCCATACACAGTTTGCGTATCCTTAGGCGTCACTGTAATTGTCTTTTTGCCAATCGTGAGCGTGCCCGGCGCAGGCGTAACCGTATAGTTCGGATTGCTGCCCGCAAGCACCCTGATTTCATAACCGCCTGCGTCTGTACCCTGCTCGCGTTCAAACGTATACAGGAGCTTATCGGTGCCCACAAGCGTCCCGGAAGTCACCTTCGCCGTATAGGACGGATCAGAGTCCCCATACGTGATGGACTGGTCGTCCGCAGTAAGGGTAACGGGGCGCGGATCGATTTTGAAATCATTTTTCGTCACTTCAATGTTATAGTTCCGGTTGACAGCAGACGTTTCATCCAGTACGGCGCTTATCATGTATCTGCCCACATCCTTGACGTCCGCTTTTTCACGCTGGAGCGTATAGCTGAGTACGTCGCCGTTGATCGTTCCGGATACCGTTGCGTGGAATACTTCTTCCGTCTGGTCGCCATATTCGCGCATGGCATGCGCGATTTCGATGCTCGCCTGCTTTTTGGTGATCGTAAAATCAGCTGTTGCGGATGTGTCGATGTTTCCGTAATTTTCATTTCCATCAAGCAGCTCAACGCTGATTTTATACGTACCTACCGTCCCGCCCGGCACTCGAACCAAACGGTAATTCGGCATTGGGCTGCCTTCCGGCACTCCAGTTACGATGGCCGTAAGCTCAGGCTCATCGTCCCCGTAAATCTTGGTATTTCCCTGTGGGATGATCGCTACCTGCGTCGTAAGCGGGCTGATCCTGAAGGTTCCGGGCTCCGTAGAAATATTGTAATTCGGGTTGTCCGCCGGATTTGCCGTCACTGTAATCGGATAGGTACCTACGGTTTCGCCTGCTACGCGGCTCAGCGAATAAACCGGAACCGTTCCTGTTCCAGGATCGGTATATACTGCCGTCAGCGCCGGATCTTCCACCGTGCCGAACATTTTGCCCTTGTTGTCCGCAGTGATTTTTACGTCGCGCTTTGTGATTGTAAACACGCCGGCACTCGGAACGATTTCATAATTGGCGTTATCCCCCGGCGTAATTGTGATCTGGTAACCGCCGTCTTTCACGTCTTCGCCAGCTTCACGCGTAACCGTATAGTGAAGCATGTCGCCGTTGATGGTCGCCCCTGTCGTCGCTGTAAGGCTTTGCTGATCAGGATCGCCGTATGTTTTACCCGTATTGTTGGGCGTTACCTTCACCTTCATTTTATCAACGGTCAGCGTCCCCGGCATAGCATTCACATTGTATTCTTTTGTTACGTCTGTTTTGACGCCATTGATTACGCGGTAAATAGATGCCTGCGCGATCTCGTTTGCATGTGAGCCAGCATTTGTCTGCGTGCTGTCCGGCTTCATTGAAACTTCAACCGTATCCCCGGATTTCAGCGCCGCAAGGCTTTGTTCCGTCACGCCGTTTGCAGTCAGCGGCTGCCCGTCATAAGGTTTGCCGGCCGATAACGCCGTAATCGTTACCGTTGTTTTTTGTTCAAATTTTGCCGTATAGGTTGCGTTTGCCGTAACCTTGCTGTCCTGTCCCGGAATTTCCTTATCCCATCCCTCAAAATAATATCCATCCTGCGCGACCGGCGTTGGCACAACTATGCCCGCTGCCTGCCATGTTGTTCCCTCCAGTATATTCGCATAGCTGGCCCGGCCCGTGAGGGATCCGCCGCCCGCTGCCTGGAAGCTGACTGTAAACAGCTCCGTCCATTTTGCCGTCATCGTCTCGTCGCCTGACGGCGTATAGGCCGTTCCCGCTTCATAAAGCCCGCCCTGAGAGGATTCCCATCCTGCAAATACAAATCCGGGGCGCGTAAAGGTGTTTTCATTCGGCAACTGGGTAGAGGTGCCTTTTTTGACATAGCTCGTTACGTTCTGTTGGCTGCTGCCTGTGTAGCCGGGCTTGTACGTCATCAGGTACGAGCTGTTTTTCTCAGCAAACTGCGCCGTAAGGATTGTATTGCCCTGAACCTCCATAACGGTTCCCGCATAGTAAACCTTACCGTCCACGCTGCTCTTCCAGCCAATGAACGTCTTGCCGTCCACGCTCAGAGCTCCGGTATTCCCTGCAACCTTATATTGCGTTCCGAGCGCATACTCCCCGCTCGCAACCGGTACCATTCCCGTTGCCGCTTCTCCCTTGTCGTAGGTAATTGTAAAGTTTCCAACCTTCCACAGTGCAAAGAGGTCATAGCTTTTGTTAATCGGCATATCCGCCGAGAATGGCATGCGTTCCGTTCCCTGCAACCAATACCAGCCAATAAATTCGCCATATCCGGGTACGCTTGTATTGGCGGTCAGCGAATATTGCATACCGTCCACCGTCATCGTAACCGGTGTGGAAAGATTAACATAATTGCCTGTCGCCACTCCCTGCGTATCGAGCGGCGATCCTCCTGCAATGCTGCCCTGCCGGTCGTAGAACGAGACAGTATTCGCACTTGATTCCCACTTTGCAAAAAGCGTCATTTCTGAAATCCTGGAAACCGTCGCATTATTGCCGTAAATATATGTGGAAACCGTATCGTTTTCCCAGTCAACCGGGTTTTTATAGTTGGAATCATAATACCATCCGGCAAAGGTGTATCCATCTTTTTGCGGATCTGCCGGCAGGTATCTCTTGATATCCTGTCCATGCTTCACATTATTGACAGACGATATGGCGCTGCCGCCCTGCGAGTTATATTTTAGCGTCAGTGAACTTCTATTGTAGTAGAAATCGTAGCGGACGCTGCCATCAGGCTGTGCAACCGCATCCGTATACCCGCCCCTGATCATTCCGTTGATGTCCTTGGCTGTAAGGGTATCGTCTTTCCTGAGTTTAAGCGTCTGAGACAGGCTTTCATCCCGTACATATTTCCTGCCGTAAATACCGCTATTAAGGCCGCCATTATATGCCTTGGCTTCCTCTACCGCGCTTTCGCCCTCCTGACCGTCAAGTGCCTCAAACCAGTAATTCACATGCACAGTCATAGGCGTCGAATCATATTGGATATACCATAAGGCACTGCGCTGTCCGGGTTTATAAGCTTCGTTCGGGATCAAATCAGGTGAAAGCGTCAACCGTTTGGTTACCATTGAATCGCCTACACCGGCCCCGCCCACACGCACCGTATACGACATCCATGAGGTCGGCTGCATTTCCATAACGCCGCCGTCCTTATAATTGGTCAATTTCGTATTCACGTTAAAAGACGGCCACAGGCTGCTGATGTCCTGCTCATACTTCGCATCAAACTCGTACACTACCGTTTTGTTATCCGGATTGTCGAATGTTTTTGTACCGGACCATCCTTGCGGCGAAGCGCTCAGCCATTCCCAGGTAAGCGAATCCCCCACTCCGTAATTGGCTCCCGAATCATATGGGCTATACAGTATAAACTGCATCGTATATACAATGCGGTCGTAACACACGTTTACCACGCTCAATCCATTTCCCTGGATTGTCGTTGGAATCGTTTTTCCATATTCAAAGAACTGTACCCCAGGCATATTTCCCACTGCTTCTGTTTGCGTGATATCCGTTATTTCCGTACCGGCAAGCGTTTTCCCGCTTCCTGTTGCATAGGAAACATAATCCTGCGGCCAGCTCGGCGTACCGGAAATGTTGGGCTTTTCCGTCCAGTAAATTATGCTGTAAGAAACCTCCGAAGCCTTCCACACCGCATGCAGGCGGAGTGTGTCGGTAACCGGCGTTGTGAAATCATATTCCGGGCCGCTGATCACTGTAGACCAATGTTGAAACGTATAGCCCTCGCGCGTCGGGTTTGTTTCCGGCTTCGCTACCGCCTCGCCATCCTTTACAAGCACCGGTTCTATCTGCGTGCCTTCCGAATAAAAATATGCGTACCACGAACTGCTGAATACAGGAATCAGCGTAACATCCTTTGTAAGCGGCGCAGTAAAGTCAAACCTGTCGCCCGTCTCGCTGTCCGCCCAATACATAAACTGCCTGGAATCCGGCGCAATAATAAAGTCGTCAGCGTTCGGTTCCTCCACGGTGTCTCCCGGCGCCGCGCTCAACGTTTTTACAACTGCGTTGTCAGCGTCGAGGAAATAGACAAAAACCGCCTGCTGCTCAAATTTCGCATAAAGGTTGATATGCTCTGTAATAACATCCTCCGTATCAAACGCCGTCTCAAGCTCCGGATCCATAAACCAGCCCAGGAAAGCGGATGCGCCCTGCGGCCACATGCTGCTGTCCGGTGCGTCAGGCATATTGATCTTTCCGTCAAATACAGGAATCCTGTCGCCATACGCCGCACCGCCAACGTAAAGCGTTACAAACAACTGTCCCTCAGGATCTGCCATCGCAGCAGCTTCATCCTCCTGATCCTGCACCTGCTCAAACTGCGCGTAAAGCTTCAGGTCTTCTGTAATTGCCCGGCCTGCGTCAAACTTCTCGCCGTCTTCCTTCTGCGTATACCATCCTTTGAAGGCCATGCCTTCCGGAACCTTGTCGGCAGCCAGTGCATCCGGCTGCGCGATCTTACCGTCCTGCACCGCAATCGGCTCCAGATACTGGTCGTCTCCAACAAAGAGCGTTACCGTATATTCCTGTGCCACAGAAGAAGTGTCCAGGATTTCATCCTGTTGTACTTCGCCCTGTTGTACATCCTGCGCGCCAGAGGCATCCCCTTCGCTCTGCGCGGCAACTTCCACAGTACTTGCAGAAGTGTCGCCGGTCGCAGCCAAAACGCCCGTCTGGAACGCAGCCAAAAGCGTCACCAAAACGAGGACGAATCCCACAAGCCTGCGAAGCGTCTTTTTATTGACTACAGCCGCTTTCTTCTTTCCTCTTCTGGAGCGCTCTCCATGTTCGAATGAATATTTCATACCATTTCCTACTTTCCTTATCGCTCATGCACAGTTATGTTGCAGCATATTAACAAATAGTAGCTCACTCTGTGTACATGAAAATGTTTGCTGCCAGCGTTTCCTGCAATGTTACCTGCGTAACCATTTGAGAAGCCGCTATCAATGTATACCTGATAACCAATGTATGTTTTAAAGCCATTATATCTTCGCTCAGTCTCAAAAGCAGTCGCATTTTGCTTTATTTATTTACTTTTTCAAAACGTTTTTTATCCATAATCCGAGTCCACACAATGTTATTATCGAAACCTTTTTCAAAATATTTAGCGATAAATTAAAAAATTTTGCGGGCAAAAATAAAATGCCTGAAAAGCAGCGGTTTTCAGGCGTTTTTTGATACATTTTTATTTGGAGATATATTCTATAACGGGCTTTAATTCAGGGGAGCGTCCATAGATTCCTGCAATAAAAGGACAAAAAAACACCTGCCAAAGGCAGGTGTTTTGAATCTGCTCTACTTATTTCATCAGCGATTTCATGTAATCCGCGTAGCCCGCGAAAGCAATCCCCGGCTCTTCCAGGGAAAGGTCCCAGCGTTTCAGCCACTCCAGAGAATAAAAACCGTCAAAGCCTGTCGCGTTCAGCTGCTCAATGCACTCGCGCACCGGAAGGTCTCCATAACCAACCATCGTATACCTGAGCTTGCCGTTTTCGATCACAGAATCCTTTATATGCACGTGGCGAATCAGGTCTCCAAGCATACCGACCGTCTGCTCCGGACTTTCTCCAAAATAACGGTACGGATGGTGGATATCCCACAGCACGCCAATATTTTCTTCGTCAGCCGCGTTTAAAAGCTCTGTCATGCGCTTTGAATCGGCAAAGAAACCGTTCGTCTCCACAAGGACGTTCACATCCTTAGCTTTGGCATACTGTGCAACGTCTTTCACGCGCTTTGCGATTTCCACCGTATTGAGCTCGCCGCTCTGCTCCGGGCCGAAATCCCCCAGCACGCGGATATTTTTAATATCCATGTCATGCGCCGTATCCACATAGGCCTTGGCCAGGTAGAGCACGTCGTCGATATGGTTCTGGTCGTTCATATAACATGCGGATGTAAGGCAAGCGACCGTAAGCCCCTTCTTTGCGAGCAGCGCCTTCGTTTTCTGCGCGTTCGCAGGTGAAAATTCCGGAATACGCGTTCCATCGATTACATTTCCCACACCGCGAATTTCAATGCCGTCGTAGCCCATATCGCACGCTGTGGAAATAATATCGGAAAAGCTCCATTCAGGGCAACCCAATGTGGAAAAACATAGTTTCATATTCAATCCTCCAATGCTTCGCATTCCTTTTTCTTATTTTATCATAATGCTATTTTGTTTGCAATTATATCATCATTTATACCTCATATGTATAAAGGTAAAACTCAGAGGGCCGCCCGTCCTGCTCCGCGCCGGTAATTCCCTTTTGCGTTGCAATGCGGCGGTAGCCCAAATGGTCGTAAAACCCATAGTTGCAGAAACTGTCGGACATGAGGTAAATAAACTTTGCGCCGCTTTCCCGCAAAAAATTATTGAACTCAAACAGGAGCTTTTTGCCGATTCCCTTTCCGCGCACCTGGCGGGCCGTGGCAAACAGCACAAGCTCGCCGTCAAACTGGCCCTCGCGGTGAGCCATCAGCTTTTCGCCCAATCCGGAAATCCGTTTCTGTATTTCGAGGCCCTCACGCGCATCTTCCATAAATTGCAGCCGCAGCCGGTTCCAGAAAACTCCCAGGGAGTGGTACAGCTCCCCGCGTCCGGCAGGCCGTTTATCAGACCTCCCAAACAAAAAGCCGACGATTTTTCCGTCCCGCAAAGCAATCCGCGTATAGTTTTGGGCGCACAGGTACGAGTGCATCAGCATCTGGAGCAAAACCTCCAGCGCACGCTCAGATTTCACATACCGGTCAAAATGCCAGATATCGCACAGAATCCGCTTGATCTGCGGATAGTCCTCCTTTGTGATTGGGCGGTAAATTACGTCGTCCATTGCGTTTCCTTTGATCCTTTGTCGTTCTCTTCATCTTAACGCGGGGCTTGCATGAAAGCAAGAAAAAATTTATACTGTTTCGTATACCAACCAATCAATGAAAGGCGGTAATTTTATGCGGAAAAGTTTTAAATATTATATGCCGACGCGCATCCTGTTTGGGCCGGGATCGCTTGGTAAACTCTCGCGGCAAAAGCTTCCGGGGAAACGGGCGCTGATCGTCACAACCAATGGCACGTCAGTCGTAAAATACGGTTATCTGGATACGCTCACAGGGCAGCTTCAGGAAGCGGGCGTGGAATTTGTGCTGTTTAACAAAATCCTTCCAAACCCCATCAAAGACCACGTGATGGAGGGCGCGCAGCTGTGCAAAGAGTACAGGCTCGATTTTGTCGTGGGCCTTGGCGGTGGCAGCGCGATCGATGCGGCAAAAGCCATTGCCGTTATGGCTGCAAATCCGGGCGACTACTGGGATTATGTTTCTGGCGGCTCCGGAAAAGGCCAGCCTGTTCCAAACGCCCCGCTGCCCGTGGTGGCAATTACGACCACAGCGGGAACGGGCACCGAGGCCGATCCGTGGACGGTTACCACAAAAACGGAAACCAACGAGAAAATCGGCTTTGGCTATGACGGGACATTCCCCGTCCTTGCGGTGGTTGATCCGGAGCTTATGGTATCCGTACCAAAATATTTAACGGCCTGCCAGGGCTTCGACGCCCTGTTCCACAGCACGGAAGGCTACCTTTCCACCGCGGCGGACGCACTGGGGGATCTTTATTCCTACCGGGCGATTGAGCTTGTAGGGAAAAGCCTTGCGAAAGCAGTGCAGGACGGCGCCGACATCGACGCAAGAAGCGATATCGCCCTTGCAAATACGCTTGCGGGCATGTCCGAATCGACTTCGGGTTGTATTTCGGAGCACAGCCTTGCCCACGCGCTTGGCGCGTACCACCAGAACCTTGAGCACGGGGCTGCGCTCATTGCAATCAGCGCGCAGTATTATACCTTCATGGCAAAAAGCGGGGCATGTGACGAGCGCATGGTCAAAATGGCCCGGGCTCTTGGCAAAGAGGATGCAAGGAATCCAATGGATTTTGTGGACGCCCTTGTGCAGCTGCAAAAGGACTGCGGCGTTGCGGATATAAAGCTCAGTGAATACGGCGTGAATTATGACGAGCTTCCAAAATACGTTGCAAATGCGCGCGAAACCATGGGCGGCTTATTTGAAGCCGATCCCGCCGAGCTAAGCGATGCGGCTGCTCTTGAAATCCTGCAAAAATCCTACCGTTAAACCTGGATTCTGCGCTTCCCCGTCAATAGCGGATTATGAAAAAGCACCATGCGATTGCACGGTGCTTTTTTAGTACATCGTTATTCACCCCGCGTTTTCTGCGGCTTCGGCTTCCCGTTTTCCCTTCCTGTAGCATACCGCAAAGGTAATTGTAAAAACCGCCGCAAGTATGACCATAGAAAGCAAATATGCGATCGAAGCGCCCATCAGCCCTCCCACCGGTACCAGCACCGCCGAAATGACAAGCGCAAGTGCAAGCGTAACGGAATATCCTATCAACACAAATTTTTGCTTACGCAGCACGGTAATACCATAAAACATCAGCGTCACGACGGCGTTGAAGCCTCCGCCCAGTATCAGTATCAACAGCTCCGTTCGGTATTGCGCCAAATCCGCAGCATAGAACCAAGACAGCACGGGTATCCCCAGGAAATAGCCGGCAGCCTCCACGGCAATCGTCAATAACGCCACAGCCAGCAGCAGTTTTCCGATAATTTTTAAGAGCAGCTTTTTCTGGTTACTTCCCCACACTTCCGCCATCGTTGTGACCATGGGCTTAAAAATAAACGTACTGAACAGGTTGATCACAAACGCGGGCATAAACAGATAATTAAAATACGCCTGGAAATATTCCGCGGGCATATAGGTGTCGATGGCATACTTTGGCGCGTTGTTGATATAAAGCAGCATGAACGAACCCAAAAACAACGGGAAACATACCCACAGCAATTTTTTGATTGCGGAACCGTTCCATGAAAATTTCCCGATAAAAAAATTGCGGAATACGGTTAGGTTAAAGCAGGCAAACCCCACTGCAGCCGCAATAATCGCAACGGCGCAGGCAGTTACAAGGTTCCTCGTAAATAATAATGTGAGGATAAAGGCAACCATGGAAGTGGCTACCCGCAAAGCAAGCGACTTTCCTGCAACGTCCAACCGTCCGTTTTGCTGATATAATCCGTGAAAAACATCTTCGAGTGCGTCGAACATTTTAAAAACACACACAAGCACTACGATCAGGGCTTTTTCCGGTGTATAACCGCTGAGCCAGACAAAAAACACGCTTGCAACAATCATCAGGATGCAGGTAAGTATCCGCGACATCAGGTAATCGCTGAATGAATAAACCTTTGTAATATCGGTTGCCTGGAATGCGCGCATCTCGTAGTATCCAATGGTAAGCATCATTTGCGCGGTGCTGAAAGCGAGCGAAAAAATACCGGCGTCGGTCTGCCCGCTGATCCTTGTTACAGCAAACAACAAAAAGACAGACGCAAGGGCGTTCATCACGCTTCCGATGATATTCCAAAGATAAATCTTCCGTTGCAGGTGATCTGTATTGCCTAATAAAAGTCTATTCATCCCCAAAATCCAGTACCGCCGGAAAATGATTTTTTCGTTGCCCTTCCGGCGGCAAGACCATATAATCTCCATATTGGCGCCGCAAAAGCTTGTCTACCTCACCAGGCAAATATAGCTTAACGTCCTCAAAATCATATTCTTTCAGCGGAAAAACATCGTCTTTCCTGTAAACTGCAATCAGGGGATCAGTGTCTCCCATGTATGCAATCGATTCTGTTTCCTTATCCTTATAGCGCTGTACAGCCGCGCAGTATTTACGGTACAACGAACTGTTTTTCACACGAAAAAGCACAAGAAAACCATGTACTACCGCGCATGCGGCATGAACCAGCTTTCCTTTGATTCCGCCAAAGGGAAGATAGGGATAAGGAATGAGCCTTAATATCATCAGCTTATTATACAAAAAAGCCTTACGTGCCTGCTTCTTCAGCTCTGCCTCATCGTCCGGCGCGTTGTCAAACGCGTAAACATCCAGAAAAATCCCCAGCTTGCATTTCAGGCCTTTCAGCGAATAATCCTGAAATCTTGTGCCGTTGAGCATAATCCGCGACGTCATCAACGGATAATTTTCATCCTTTGAGGCATTGATCACGGTATATTTATCCTGCCATTCCGTATCGATAATGTGCAGCAGTTTATCATAATCCGCACGCGGAAGGCATACGTCGATGTCATCATCCCATGGGATGAATCCCTTATGGCGAATTGCGCCAATCGCCGTCCCCCACATCGCAAAATAGGTCAGGTCGTGCTTTTTGCAGATATCCTGAAAATCCTTTAAAATCCCCAGCTCCTTTTGCTGCACCTTTTTTAGCGTTGCCTTATCGTATTCGCGTTCCATAGCATATCCAATCTTTTCACATATGATTTTAATATTATATCATCTTTGCATAACGGAAACAATGCGCATCAAAAAACCGGCAGCCGATGACTGCCGGTTTTTTTGTCCTTTTTACAGCGTCTGCTCAAATTCGTCAAGCGCCTTGCCAAATTCCTGCATGCAAACGTCCACAGGCTCGCCGCTCGCAAGATCCACATGTGCGATCTTCAAAAGCTCGAGCGGATAATCGCTTCCACCGGAGGAAAGGAACCTGATGTAATCCCTTACCGCGTTCTTTTTGCCGGACAGGATATCGGATGCGATCTTTACCGCGCACGAGAAGCCCGTGGCATATTTATAGACGTAAAACGCATTATAGAAATGCGGGATACGCGCCCACTCGAAAGAGATCGTATCGTCGCGTACAACCTGCGGGCCGTAATAAAGCGCATTCAGGTCTCCATACATCGTACACATACTTTCGTGCGTAAGCGCTTCGCCCTCCTCCACCGCCGCATGTGTCATTTTTTCAAATTCCGCGAACATCGTCTGCCTCACTACCGTGGTGCGGAACTGGTCGAGGTAATGGTTAAGCACATACCTGCGCGCGCCGGGTTCCTTGACCGTACCCAGCAGGTGATGCGTAAGCAGAATCTCGTTGACCGTACTCGCCACCTCCGCTACAAATATCTCGTAACCGGCCTTTGCTTCGGGCTGGTGCTTGTTGGAATGGTAGGTGTGCATCGCATGCCCAAGCTCGTGCGCGATTGTGAACACGCTGTCAAGGTCGCCGCGGTGGTTGAGCAGCACATACGGATGCACGCCGTATACGCCCCACGAATAAGCGCCGCTTGTTTTACCGGGCGTTTCGTATACGTCGATCCAGCCGGTGTCCTGCGCCTGCTGCAGCAGGTTTCCATATTCCTCGCCCAAAACGGCAAGCCCCTCTTTTACAATATCCATCGACTGTTCATAAGAATATTCGCCGTGGTCTTCCTTCACAAGAGGCGTATAAATATCATACATCGCAAGGTCGTCGATTCCCAGCGCCCTTTTGCGCACATCCACATAGCGGTACATCGTAGGAAGGTTTTTGTGGATGGTCTCGATCAGGTTATCGTAAAGCGAAACGGGCACGTTATCGGAAAACAGCGATTTTTCGATTGCGCTTCCATAATTTCTCGCCCGTGCGTAAAACACATCCTTTTTTACGCTGGAGGAATACGTCGCCGCGATTGTGTTGATCATATCTTTATAAGACTGGTAATAAGTTTCATAGGTATTTTTACGCACCTCGCGGTCCGGGCTTTGCATCATGACGATATATTTGCCATGGGAAAGCTCCACTTCCTTTCCATCCGCGTCTTTTACGGTGCCATACTTCATGTCCGCATTGTCGAGCATGGAAAAAATATCCTTAGGCGCGCCCGCCATTTCCGCAGTCATAGAAAGCAGCTTCTCCTCTTTTGGGGAAAGCACGTGCTTTTTCCCGCGGATCAGCTCCCGCAGCATAAAATCATATGGCGCAAGCTTTTTATTTCCCTTTACGTTATTATCACATTTATTGCATTTGCCGCCTTTTTTGCAGGTCTTCGGATCCCTGTCCTTTTTGCAGTGCTGCCCGGCGTCCCTGATATAGCCCTCCAGCACGCCGTCCTTTAAGGCCAGCAGCGCAGGGCTCACAAACGAAAGCGCGCTTCCAAGACGCACATTGAGGTCCATTGCCCGCGCGGTCATTGCCTGATAGGTCGTATTCGCGTTGTTCTCGTCGCGGCGCATCCGGGCGTATACAAAAAGGTTCCCCGCAATATGCTCCATTGCCTCTATGGATTCGAGCGCTGCGGCAAGGCTTTTTTCATCCTTTGTCAGCGTTTTCCTGATATGGGGTATTTCGGAAAACAGCCCTTCCAGCTTTTTGTAGTCCGCCTCCCATGCTTCATCCGAAGGATAAATGTCCTCAAGCACCCATTTATAACGGCTGTCTATCTGATCCCTTGTTTTTTCTTCCATTGCGATCGAATCTCCTTTTATGAACAGAATAAAATAAAAAACGTCGTTTTTATTTGATGATGCCACGCATTGCGGGGCTTATGTCCTTGTGCAAAAACGGAACATAACACAGCTCATGCCATTCCAAACGCGTTTCGCGCTGCAAAAACCATCGAATGCTTTTTTATGGAATTGGTATAAACTTCTTACAGCGATTTCACTGAACAGGTTATACAAAACTCACCATAAATCACTTGCATATGCAATTTATACCAAAAGCCTGTAACTGGCCTTTTGATAAATTGCTGTAATCTTATTATAACGCAGATTAAAATCATTGTAACACTGAAAATGAAAAAGATTGCGAAATCCAATGGTTACCGCAATCCTTTTTTGATGTTTTCCAGATATTGTACAGCGTCGCCCTTCATAAAAGCAGACATCAGGCATGCGCCCCGCGCGCCCGCATCCCGCACCATCCGTATCTGGCCGGCGCCTATCCCGCCGATTGCATAGACAGGAATAGAAAGCGCCCTGCAAACATTCCTGAGAAACGGTATGCCGCGCGGCGCAAGCCCTTTTTTGCAGTCCGTCTCAAAGATATGCCCCGCGCTCACATAATCCGCGCCAAGCTCCTGCGCGCGTTTCGCCTGCTCAACCGAGTGCACGGAAACCCCAACGACCGGAAACTTCGTAGCAGCCTTGGGGTTCGCCTCCAGGTCCGGCAGGGAAAGGTGCAGACGTTTTACGCCAAGGTTTTGCGCCACGTCTGTAAAATGATGCAGTGCGCAGGGCACGGAATATTGCCCGCAAATCCGCAGTACCTCTTTTGCAAGCGCTTCGTAGGCTTCCGGCGCAAGATCCTTTTCCCGCAGGATCACAGAGGAAACGCCCGCAGCGGCAATTTCTTCAATCTGCTTCAAAAAATCCGTTTCGCACAGGCGGCGGTTTGTAACAGCAATCACATCAAACATAAATATAGTCGCTCATCACAGGCTGAAGGCCCTGGGACAGGATCATATCATAAATTTCGTCCACGCTGCGCCCGTCGTCGATCTCAAACTGCTCGTCGCCCTTGGCCTCGCCTGTATGCCCGCCGATTCCCACGTCCACTCCCGCGGAAATCTTGGTTGCCGCGATTTTGACAATGTTGTCACGGAAGCGCGCGCACTCGCGGCTTGAAATCGTGATGCTCGCAAAAGGCATAAACAGCCGGTATGCCGCAATGGCCTGCAAAAGCTGCGGCTCATGCACGTCGCGCGGGTTGATTTTGTCGTTATTAATAATTGGCCGGAGCCGCGGACAGGAAAACGCGATCTCCGCGTGGGGATATTTACGCTGCAAAAGCCAGGCGTGCATACCAGTGGCATATGCGTCCTTGCGAAAATCATTCAGTCCCAGCAGCGCCGCAAAGCCCACACCGCGAATGCCGCCCATAAGGGCCCTCTCCTGTGCGTTGAACCGGTACGGGTAAATACGCTTATGCCCGCCAAGATGCAGCGTTTCATACTTATCCGCATCGTAGGTCTCCTGGAACACCGTCACAAAATCCGCGCCGCATTCGTGCAGGTAGGCGTAATCCTGCGAGTTCATGGGGTATACTTCCAGGCCCACCACCTTAAAATACTTCCGCGCGATCCTGCACGATTCGCCAATATAATGTACGTCCGACATTTTTGGGCTTTCCCCGGTCAACAGAAGGATTTCTTCAAGACCGGTATCTGCGATCGTCTTCATCTCGCGTTCCATTTCCTGCGCCGTCAGGCGCGCGCGGTGTATTTTGTTGTGTGAATTAAAGCCGCAGTAAATGCAGTAATTCTCGCAATAGTTTGCAAGGTAAAGCGGCGTGAAGAGAAAGATCGAATTTCCAAAATGCTTTCTCGTCTCCTGCTGTGCCCTTTGCGCCATTTCCTCCAGAAACGGGAAAGCGGCCGGGGAAAGCAGCGCCGCAAAGTCCTCCGGCGTAAGCACTTCCCTTGAGAGAGCCCGGCGCACATCCTGTGCCGTATAGCGGTCATAGTCGTAAGCCTCCATGGCCGCTGTCACCTTGTCCATCACGTCCGATTTTATCTTCTCCATGCCGGGGAGGTATGTCATGTGGTCGATTCTTTCACTCATTGTGCTTCCTCCTCAGTCCTGCAAAAATCCGGTCAGTGGTGAAGATGCGCTCGCACCGCCTGCGAGCACCCGTCCAAGCCCCGCGAGATACGCCCTGCGCCCCGCTTCAATCGCTTTTTTAAACGCCTCAGCCATCATGGGGATATCGCCAGCTGTGGCGATTGCCGTGTTGCACATCACAGCCGCAGCGCCCATTTCCATTGCCTCGCACGCCTGTGACGGCTTTCCAATCCCCGCGTCTACAATCACCGGCAGGTCCGCCTCGTCAATCAGTATCTGTATGAACTCTTTGGTTGCAAGTCCTTTGTTCGTACCGATTGGCGCGCCGAGCGGCATCACACACGCTGCGCCCGCCTCTTTCAAATCCCTTGCAGTATTGAGGTCCGGGTACATATATGGCATAACCACAAAGCCCTCTTTTGCCAGGATTTCCGTCGCTTTGACCGTTTCCGCGTTGTCCGGGAGCAGGTATTTGGAATCGCGTATCACTTCGATTTTCACAAAATCACCGCACCCTACCTCCCGCGCAAGCCTCGCGATGCGTACCGCCTCATCCGCATTGCGCGCGCCTGAGGTGTTGGGCAGAAGCGTTACGCCCTTTGGGATATAGTCGAGGATATTTTCCACCTCTCCTGTCGCGGCCCGCCGCAGCGCCAGCGTTATGATCTGCGCGCCGGCGTTTTCCACCGCGGCCTCAATCAGCCGCAGAGAATACTTGCCCGATCCTAAAATAAAGCGCGAGGTAAACGTGTGCCCTCCGATTATGAGTACGTCTTTTTCCATTCCTGTCTCTCCTTTTTTATGCTTCAAGCTCGTTTAAAATAATACGCAGCACCATATTTGCCTGATGCCCCGCACATATACCGACACGCGGCGCCATAAGGCCGCATCCGGGTTTTGCCCCTGTTTCCCCGTCGCCGCATACATACAGGTTTTTCATTACCCTGCGCGTACGGATTTCATTTCCGCTTCCGTAGCCTGCCATGCCCGAAGCCGACACCACGTATTTTTCCGGACATTCCGCAAGAACCGTATTTACCAGCATTGCCTTTGCCTCCGGCACGTCGAACGCCTCGCATATAATGTCGTCACCACGCAGTGTGTCCATGCAGTTTTGCTCCGTAAGGCGCAGCCTTTCCGCCGTCACACAGACATAGGGGTTGATTTCCCCGATCTCCTGCCCGAGCGCCTGCGCCTTGGGCATGCCTAAGTGACAGATGCGGTATTGCTGCCGGTTCAGGTTGCTTGGCTCCACCACGTCAAAATCAATCAGATGCAGGTTTCCCACGCCGGTGCGTGCGAGCGCGAGCGCAATTTGCGATCCAAGCCCTCCAAGGCCCGCGACCGCCACATGCGCCGCCTTCACCTTTTCATATACGCCGGGCGTATGACGTGCGCAGAGCATTGCCTCCATAGCCTCCTGCGGCGGCAGCTCGCCCTTTTGGATAAGCACAATCTCGTCGCCGCCATGGATGGCAATATCCTCCTGCGTCTGGTATCCGTTCAGGATCACAACAAGGTTTTCCCCGCCTGCCCCCAGTTCCTTTCGCAGGTCGTAAAGCCCTGTGCTCTCCGTTTCACAGGGGTTCCCGTTTACTCTGATTTTCATTTCAGCCCCCGCCCACAAAGCCGACGACCTCGAGCTTATCGCCTTCTTCAATCTCTGTTTCTGTAAACGCCGCTTTGGGAACGATCTGCCCGTTGCGTTCCACTGCCACACGCTCGCGCCCGAAGCCACGCAATTCCAGAAAATCCGCGAGCATCATTCCCTGCGCCGCTTCATCCGGCTTTCCATTCACTGTTACCATGCTTTGCTCCTTCCAATATAATCAGACGTACGCTACTGACCGACGTTTAAATTATACTCTTTTGTTCCGATTCCTTTCGCGCGGGTACATTCCATTGCCTTCAAAGCCTGCTTACTGCGTGCGCAAAGGCGTTTTCAGGCAACAGACTATATCCGCGCTGGCGTAGTGCACCCCGTTACCGCTAAGCAATTCCTTTTGCCGCCGCGGTGTGCCTGCCGACATAACTCTTTGCTGCTGGCAGGCGCAGGACAGATTGCAGCGAAGGGCTTCAGGAGCCGTTATGCTTTGCCTGAAATTTGTTTTATGCCTGGATAGGCGGATGCAGAGCGCGTCTGTGCTTTTTTTATTCTTTGCACGCGCGTCCCTGAGTCGCAATCTGCCCTGCGCCTGCCTTCGGATACTGCAATGAGCTGAGGCAACGCGCGAGGAACCGGAACAACAGTACACCCCGCCCGATATCCCATACAATCCTCAATCCATAATATCCACGTCTTCGCCGCGCAGTATTTTATTGATGTTACGCACTGCGCACATCTTCCCGCACATCGTACACGTATCCTCATGCTCCGGCGTAGATTCGCCACGGTACTTACGCGCCTTTACCCCGCCGTCAATCGCAAGCTCAAACTGCTTTTCCCAGTCGAGGTTGCGGCGTGCTTCGCTCATCCTGTAATCCCAGTCCCAGGCATCCGCATTGCCTTTTGCAAGGTCTGCGGCGTGCGCCGCAATCTTGGAAGCGATAATACCCTCGCGCACATCGTCCACAGTCGGCAGGCGCAGGTGCTCGGCGGGCGTAACGTAGCACAGGAAGCTCGCCCCGTACGTCGCGGCGATTGCGCCGCCGATTGCCGCCGTTATATGGTCGTAGCCCGGCGCAACATCCGTTACCAGCGGCCCCAGAACATAAAACGGAGCGCCCTTGCAGATCGTTTTTTCGATTTCCATATTGGCCTTTACCTGGTTGAGCGGCATATGCCCGGGCCCCTCGATCATCACCTGCACATCCTTTTCCCAGGCGCGCATGGTAAGCTCGCCGAGCGTCACCAGCTCTTCGATCTGCGAAATATCTCCCGCATCCTCGATCGAACCCGGACGGCACGCGTCGCCAAGGCTCAGCGTCACGTCGTACTCCCTGCAAATATCCAGTATTTCATCGTAATATTCAAAAAACGGGTTTTCGTTTCCGGTGAGCATCATCCATGCAAAAATAATGCTGCCCCCGCGCGATACAATGTTTGTATGGCGTTTGCACGCACGAAACCGGTCCGCTGTATTGCGGTTGATGCCGCAGTGGATGGTCATAAAGTCCACGCCGTCCTCTGCGTGCATTTTAAACACATCCAGCCACTCGCGCGAGGTGATCGCCTTGAGCGGTTTATTGTAATACACGACCGCGTCATAAATCGGCACGGTGCCGATAACCGCCGGGCATTCTGCCGTCAGCCTGCGCCGAAAGGCCTGCGTATCGCCAAACGACGAAAGGTCCATGATTGCTTCCGCTCCCATTTCCACTGCGCTCATCACCTTTTCCATCTCAACATCCAGGTCAAGGCAGTCGCGCGATGTTCCCAGATTTACATTGATTTTTGTTTTGAGCGCGCTCCCAATGCCGCAGGGCTTTACGCAGCTGTGGTTTTTATTCACCGGTATGACTGCCTGTCCCTTTGCCACAAGGCCTGCCAGCCTTTCGACGTCGATTTTTTCTTCAGCCGCTACGGCTTTTAGTTCCTCTGTGACGATGCCCTTACGCGCCGCGTCCATTTGTGTCGTGTACCCCATTTTTTGTTTCCTCCTTATAAATTGACCGTGTCCTTCTTGGCAGGGAAGGCGGTGCACTCAATCCCCGCAGGATCGTCGGTTTATAGCACTTTGTCAAAAGATTGGTTACAGGCTTTTGGTATCAACTGCATATGCAGGCAGTTGATCAAACCGCAGTACCTGCGTTATGTTCAATCGCTGTAAAACTCTGTTTGGCTGTTTGCAAAGCCGTGGTCAAGCGGCCCGCTGCCCTGCCCAAGGTCAAGCCCGGACGCCAGCGCTCCGGCAAGGTAACGCTTGGCCATTTCAATACTGTCGGCAAGTCCCCTGCCCTTTGCAAGATTACAGGCAATGGCGCTTGAAAGCGTACAGCCCGTTCCATGGGTGTTTTTGCTGTCGATCCGTTTGCCGTAAAACCACCTGCCGGTTTTATCTTTAAATAAAAAATCGTTTGCTTCCTCTTTTTGATGTCCGCCCTTTACAAGGACGGCGCAGCCGTATCGCTTAGCGAGCAGGCGGCCCGCGCGCTCCATATCCTCCCTGGTGTTAACGGTAATCCCCGAAAGCGCCTGTGCCTCCGGTATATTTGGCGTGATCAGGTCAGCGAGCGGGAGCAGCCTTTTTGCCATCGCATCCTGCGCATCCTCTTTTAGAAGCCTGCTGCCGCTGGTGGAAACCATCACAGGATCGAGCACCACGTTTGGCGCATCGTATTCGCGGAGCGCGTCCGCAATGACGCAGATCAAATTTGCGTCCGACACCATGCCAATCTTAACCGCATCCGGCCTGATATCCGTAAAGATGCAGTCCAGCTGCTGCCTTAAAAATTCAGGCGTTACATCCATTACAGCGCGCACGCCCGTTGTGTTTTGCGCTGTAAGCGCTGTAATTGCGCTCGTCGCATATACGCCGTGCGCCGCAATCGTCTTGATATCGGCCTGTATACCCGCCCCGCCGCTGCAATCGCTTCCGGCAACCGTTAATACTGTTTTCAACTCATTGCTCTCCTATCGTCTCTTTTGCCAGTGTTGCAAGCCGCTCTGCTGCGCGGCGCGTATCCTGCGCGCCAAAAACCGACGAAACCACCGCAAAGCCCGCAACGCCCGTGCCCGCAAGCGCTTTGATATTTTTCTCGCCGATGCCGCCGATTGCCACAACGGGAATGCCGACGGATGCGCATATGTCCCTGAGCACAGCATGGTCAAGCGGCACCGCATCCTTTTTGGTCGAGGTGCCGAATACCGCACCCGATCCGATGTAGTCCGCCCCGTCCTGTTCGGCTTTTTTCGCAAGCTCCACAGTGCGCGCAGTTACGCCGACGATCCGTTCATTGCCCAGCAGCTCCCGCGCCTTTTTCGCAGGCATATCCGATTGTCCCAGATGCACGCCCGCAGCGCCGCACGCAAGCGCAAGCTCCACGTTATCGTTTATGATGAGCGGCACGCGGAATTCGTCGCACCGCCTTCTGATTTCAATCGCCTCGCGAAGCAATGCGTCGCCTGTCAGCTTTTTCTCACGGTACTGCAAAAGCGTCACGCCGCCGCGCAGCGCTTCTTCGACTTTATCTGCGAGCGCCGCGCAGCCGCAATCCGCCGTCACAGCATAAAGCAGCATAGTCTTCCTGTCTATCTTCACGTTTTTCTCCTTTTACATCTTTTTTTGCGTCTATTTTAAAATAAACAGACCGCTTTTATGACTGTTTTTGGATTGTTCCAAATACTGCCTTCCCCGGACGCGGCGTACAAAGAGCAAAAGTGACATTGTACGCCGCGGCCCTGAGTCTCAAGCTTCCCTGCGCCTGGCTCGTTATAGCACATCGCACGCACCATTTTTCGCGCACAAAAAAAGGGAATACCTGAAAGAGTATTCCCTAAAAATCCGTTTTGCTTGAATTCCTACGTTGGCATTACCCAAATCAGGTTCTAAGGGTCGAAACTGCTACCGTTTCCTCTCAGCTCACTCTATGAACTCCCCTGTTTCAAATCTTCAATTTTTTTCAGTATAGCACTGTACCAAAACAAATGCAACCCACGATTTTGTGTTCTTTCCCACAAAGCAGGTTTTACTCCCGCGCCTTAATCCTTCTTGAAAAACGCTTCAAAAAGCGCGTCCTGTTCAGGAAAATGCGTTACATAGCCTACGGCTGCCTTGCCGCCTGTCGCCTCGATTATTTTGCGTGCGCCGGCTTCGCCAAACGCGCCGCAAAGCTCGATCGCACCCACGCCGTCCTCCGTGATGGCCGCAGCCTTTTCAAGCGCCTCATCCATTGTGTTGACCGTATAAATATATGTGACCTGCTTTGGCGTTTCAAAGCTGGCCCTGTCTGTTTGAGGATCGTAATGCGTCCCCATCAGTAAAAATGCAAATTTCTTTTTCATCGTATCCCGTTTGCTTCCTTTCGCAATTATTTATTTGACTCTATGTAACACAATCACATCAAATCCGCTCTACAGGCAGGCGCAGCACTGTCTTCAGCTTTTCCGGAGCCGTGCGCCGCGGATCCCCAAGATAGATTTCATGGTGCTTGCGAACGTTTCCTGTCATGTCCCGCAGCCCATTTTCCTCGATATATTGGTGCATCTGCGCAATGGTTTCAGGCTCCGTGGAGTAAGGCCCGATGTGCATCATCTGCACGCATAAGCCTTCCTCAAACACCTCGAAGCGCGCTTTTGTAACGTCTACCTCAGGCTTCTTCTCCCTGGACTGGCGCTGTGCCCACGCGAAAACCTCTTCCGTCACAAACTCCGGCTGGCGGATCATGGAAGTCCACAGCCATTCGTCCCGCTTATTCTGTTCAAACGCCCTTTTGGTTCCATACCAAAGCCCTTCGAGCGGCGGCACGACGTATTCAAAATACCCCTCCGGCTGCGTTCCGCTCATTTTGCTCATTTTGATCGTAAAGCTGAGCGAATAAAGCGCCTGCATCGCACTTTTATATTCGTCGCCTTCCGGCGCGCCCTTTCCATCCACCATAATAAAACCGATTGCCGGAACGTCGATCACCGACGGCTTGCGTTTTGGCAAATACAGGTCTTTGTATTCCTTTTTATAATCCATCTTTGCGGTTGCCATCAAAAGCTCCTCTCCCTGCGCTACAGCGGCGTCTCCCCCGCTAAGCGTGTTTTCTCATATGCGCGAAGGAGGGCGATATCCTCGCCACAAAATCCCATTGCCCGAGCATATAGCCGCTGATCTGCTGCGAATTCTTCCTGTACTCGTCAACAAGGGCGTCCTTCTCATCTTCCTTCCCGGCGGAAAACACATCGCAAATGGCATTTGCAGCCGCATAGCCGCTTTCCAGCGCACAGGATATCCCCTCGCCCATCGGATTCAAAAAGCCCGCCGTTTCTCCTGCGAACAATATTTTTCCCTCGCCGTAATCCAGCGGACATCCGGGCGTTATCCTCGGCATCACCCAGCGCTCCTCTTTGATCTTCCCTCCAAGCTCCAGTCCGTGCTCTTTTTCCATGTGGGAAAGGAACGCCCGTTCATAGCCGGCATACGCGTCCATTTCGTCCACGGCAACTCCAAAAACAAGCTTATTGTCCTTTACATTAAACCATGCGTCGTAGTCCGAAAACCCCGGCTGCAGGTACGCGTAAAAATAATGCGCGTCAAGGTCGATTTTTCCCTCGTAAACAGACTGGCAGGTAATGACGTTGCCGCCGGAAATCCCACGCATTTTGCGCCTTATGCTGCCTGCCGCGCCCTCGCATACGATCACCGCCTTCGCAGTTTCCTCGCAGGTGGTGCCGCCGTCCTTAAACTCTACGCATACATATCCGTCCTGCTCCGTGCACGAAACTGCGGCCGTGCCGTCGCGCAGCTCCGCCCCGGCGTCCTGCGCCTGCTGTGCGAGCCACTCGTCAAACAGGTCGCGCCGCACGCTCAGGCCCGCCTGCTCGAACTTGTATTCCCAGCCTGCATCGTTGACAAACACCATACCCCGGTTATCCGCCGGGCTGCAGTGCGTATATTCAGGTATCAGGCCGCCGAAGTATTCTTCGATCAGCTTCAGGGACTTCTGGATCAGGATACCGCTACAGGATTTTGTGCGCGGCATATCCATTTTTTCAGCCAGCAAAACATAGCAGCCCTTTTGCGCCAGACGCGCCGCTGCGCTGCAGCCCGCCGGCCCTGCGCCAATCACGATCACATCATAATCAAACATACCCTCACCCTTTCGTATATCTGTTTTCCCATATGATCTTTTTTACGCTATTGAATTGATTTCTAAAACATAGTTGGATTTACGCTTGTCAGTATCATCACGATAACGCCCATCACAGCCGTGTAAGCCGCAAAACCGTACAGCTTGTGCCTGCTGATCAGCTTCAGCATAAATTTGATGGCCACAAAGCCGCTCACCGCCGCAACCGCAAAACCGATGATCACCGCAGGAATCGAAACATCGCCCATTCCGTTATCCATCACGTCCTTCGCGCCAAATACAACGCTCCCAAGAATCGCCGGTATGGACATCAGGAACGCAAACTTCGCCGCTTTCTCGCGTCCGACGCCTGTAAAGAGCCCGCCCGCGATCGTAGAGCCTGAGCGCGAAAGCCCCGGCAGGATCGCAGCCGCCTGCATCACGCCCATTGCCATGGCCTGCGGCAGCTCCACATTGCGTTTGCGTTCATACCGCCGCGCAAGGAATTCGCTGACCACCAAAACGACTGTCGTGGCAAAAAAGCCGATCGCAAGGTATTTACCGTCCAGCACATCCTTGAAGGCCTCGGGCGCAAATTTTTCCGCGATCAGCGTAACGACAACCGCCGGTATGGTCGCAAGAATCAGCATTCCCAGTTTATTTTTGATCGGATGCGTAATGATCGCTACAATCTCGGGCCACAGCACGATAAACACCGCGACAAGCGTTCCCACATGCAGCATTACGTCATAAAGAAGGGGCACCTCGCCCACGCCCAGAAGGGCTTGCAAAAGGTTCAGGTGCCCGGAGCTCGAAACGGGCAGGAATTCAGTAAATCCCTGCACAACGCCTAAAATAATCGAATCCAAAAAACTCATACGCTTACTCCTTAAAAATGAGTTCCACCAGTTTCTTCATTATATCAGGAAAACATTGCTTTCACAACCGCAATGCTTGCGGAAAAAGCGGTTTGCTATTATAATAATATGGTTGCAGGCAAATAAAACCGCGCACGCCGTAAAATTTTTTGCGGACGCGCTCATATAAGGAGTTTTGGTATGAAATTAGGGGTAGTAGGCTTGCCCAATGTTGGTAAAAGCACACTGTTTAACGCACTGACACAGGCGGGGGCGCAAAGCGCGAACTATCCGTTCTGTACGATAGAACCGAATTACGGCATTGTTTCTGTGCCGGACGCGCGCATGGATTACCTCGCGCAGATTTACCATCCGCAAAAATTCACACCCGCGCAGATTGAGTTTGTGGATATCGCGGGCCTCGTGAAGGGCGCGAGCAAGGGTGAAGGCCTTGGAAATAAATTCCTGTCCCACATCCGCGAGGTAGACGCGATCATCGAGGTGGTACGCTGCTTTGAGGACGATAATATCACGCACGTGGACGGCAGCATCGATCCGCTGCGCGATGTGACGACGATCAATTACGAGTTGATTTTTGCGGATATGGAAACCGTGCAAAAACGGCTTGATAAAGCGCTCAAATTCCAAAAAACCGGGGATAAAAAGTTTAAGGTGGAAGCAGAGGCCTGCCAGCTGATTCTGGACGAGCTGGAAAAGGGGAATTTTGCCCGCAACATCGAGCTTTCGGAGGAGCAGGAGGAAATCATGCACTCCATGTTTTTGCTGACGGACAAACCGATCATTTATGTTGGAAACATCGCTGAAGACCAGGTCGGCAAAAACGACCTTCCTGTGCTGCAGCCCCTTCTTACATACGCCGCAGAGCACGGCAGCGAGGTTGTTACGATCTCTGCAAAAATCGAAGAAGACCTTGCCGGTATGGACGAGGAGGAAAAACAACTGTTTATCGAAGAGCTGGGCATTGGCGAATCAGGCCTTTCCAAGCTGATCAAAAAATCCTATTCGCTTCTGGGACTGATCAGCTACCTCACCGCAGGCGAAAAGGAAGTGCGCGCATGGACGATCACAAAAGGAACCAAAGCGCCGCAGGCGGCTGGGAAAATTCACAGCGACTTCGAACGCGGCTTCATCAAGGCTGAGATCGTTGCCTTTGATACGCTCAAAAACGATTGTAACGGCGATATGCAGCTTGCCAAAGAAAAAGGACTTGTGCGCCAGGAGGGCAAGGAATATGTGATCGCGGACGGAGACGTGGTGTTGTTCCGTTTCAATGTCTGATCACCCGCCGTTTTCCCATCTTTTTTGTTCTGTTTTGTTTACTTTTCACACCTTGCCGTGTTATATTTAAGAAAAGGCAAAGGGGATCACAGTTATGGAAACAAAACGCATGTTACTGGTATCTACCGAAAGCGGTACGGAAACCGCAATGCTCATGGATATCCTCCGGCAAAACGGCATTCCTGCATTGGCGCAGGGAAAACAGGCCGGCGAAGCATTGGAGGCGTATATGGGTACTTCCCCTTACGGCGACAATATTTTTGTGGATGAGGCCGACATCGAAAAGGCCACAGAGATCATCCACAGCCTTTAACGCAACGTTCAAACCGAATCATTTCAAATCCTGCTTTGAAAGGGTGTGTTGTTATGCCGTTTTGTCCTGAATGCGGGGATGAGTACGACGAAGGCTTCAAGGTCTGCGCGGACTGCGGATGCGCGCTTGTGGACGAACCGCCGGAACGCGATCCCGCGGAAGATTTTTCCTATTGCGACGTAATGAGGCGGGTTTACCTCACCTCCACCGCGAATAAACTCGAAAGCGAATTGATCATCGACCTTTTGAATGCAGAAGGCATACCCGCCTTTGCGCGGGAAAAAGAGCTGGGCAATTACCTGAACATTTACATGGGTTATTCTGTCTATGGGGAGGATATCTATGTGGACCGGGATGATAGCAAAGCTGCCCGCGCTTTGCTATCCGACGCGTTTCCCGACGGCGTCGCCAAGGCCACGGATTCGCCTGACGCTTTTCTGCAGGAGCAGGTCAAAAGCCCTGCCCGCGTGCGTGTGTGGATATTGATCCTGCTTGTAACAGGCGTTCCCGCCGCCATTATGGGTATCGTCTCTCTTCTCTTTTCCTGACGCCGGTAAATTCATTTGGAATCAAAAAACGGTATGGCGGTTTTGTGCCATACCGTTTTTACAGCGTATTAACTTATGGCGCCGCATGGCTGCGTAACCATTTGGCAGGCTGCAATCAACTGCGTTGCTTTATACCGCTGCTTTGAAAGCGTTTTTATTCCGCTTTGACGACTGGAAATTGTATTTCCGTCAGCCATTCGTCCTCGGTGTCTTTGTTCCATATCCCGTCTATATAGCTTTCGCGCGGGGAGTCGCACATCACATATCCGTTCTTTTCAATCCACTCCGCCCCAAACGCATAACCTTCCCTGAGCGTATCATAGCCGCCCCTGTGCATCACGCAGACCGCCATCGGCACCTCCGGAATCTTTTTAAACGTAACGATATCCGTATTTTCCTTTGCCTCCACAACGGCCTCGCACATTTCCGCGTCAATATCCGTTTCGCGGTATTCCCCGTCGTGGTAAATATTGAAGCAATATTCCGGCATGGCGCATTCGCAGCCAAGCCGCTGCATTTCCGCGCCAAGGACGTTGGGCATCAGTTCAAACAGCGCGTCGTAGTTTGGGATTACCCTGCGCAGGGAAGCAACGACGACTCCGGGCAGGGACTTGACTATTACCTGATCATTTTCCATAGATTCACCTTTTCCGCACCGCAGGAAGCTTTCAATCCGCTCCAGCTTTTGTTTCTCTTCGCCGATGCGCCCTTCAATCTCCCGCTGCTTTGAAGCCAGCAGCTCACGCTGCGCCCCGCCGCCCGGCTTCTGGTCTATTATCTCCAGAATTTCGGACAGGGAAAACCCCATCTGCTTGAAATTCAGTATCTGCCGCATCCGCACGATCTGCGTCGCGTCGTAATAACGGTAGCCTGTTTCCGTATCCACATAGGCCGGCTTAAGAAGGCCCATCCTGGCATAATGCCGAAGCGTTTTGGGCGTAACCTGATTGATTCTTGAAAACATTCCGATGCTATACATTTTTGATTTCCTTTCCTCGTCCGCGCGCGTTTTGGACCGGTAAACAGAGTATAAACCCTTCCGCAGGGGCAGAGTCAAGCATTAAAAAAACCGTTTTTTGTAAAAACGGTTTTCAGCGTATCTCCTATGCCTCTTTTGGAGGAAGCTCTCCCTTTTTCCGGTAAGCCTTCCAATATTTCTGGAATTCAAAGGTCCCCAGCATTCCGCACACATAGCACGCGCTGAACACAATCAGCATCACCCATTGCAATATCCCAAAGCCGATCAGGTAGGCGTATGCAAATTCGCTCGTTACATAAAGCAGGAGCAGGATCACCGCGCACGCACGGCTGCGCCCGAAAAGAACGCCCAGCGTCAGGCCAAGCACCACTACAAGGTCTATGATCGCAGCCGGGTTCTGGAACGCCGACATCAAGGCCACCACAGCGTAAACAAACCCTGCCATAATTCCCCAGGATACGTATGTTTTTGTCTTTTGAGGAACATGCGTTTCCCAAAATGTTTTTTTATTCATCGGTCTCCCCTGCCGTTTTTTTCTATTTTATCATATCCGCTGCAAAGTTGCTATCCCGCGCGTCCAAAACAGTTTGTTCCGGCACGATTGCAATCCCCGTCCAAACATGGTAGCCTGAACTTAAAAACGGAGGTTTCTTATGGGAGAGCTATCCAAATTACCAAATATCGGCCCTGTGGTTGAGGAACAGCTTCATCAGGCCGGCATCAAAACAGCAGAAGAATTAAGGAAAACCGGCAGCAGGGACGCCTGGCTTAAAATCAAGGCGATCGATCCATCCGCTTGCTATAACATGCTGTGCGGCCTGGAAGGCGCTTTGCGCGGAATCCGCTGGCATAACCTGCCGGATGAAACAAAAAAAGAACTCAAGGATTTTTACAATTCATTCAAATAGGCAGGCTTCCCTTTTATTTAGGAGGATTCTCTGAAAGGTCTGATATTACAAAATGCCAGTTTACAAACAAACTTGAGAAGATTGCGGGCTGCTGCCGGATTATCTCAAAGGGAGTTGACATCAAAAATGAATTTACTTGGAAGTACGATTGATCGGAACACTTACTGGCGGCTATTTCTTTCGATTTCCCGACTTGCGGAGCCGCTTTCCGGCGGGGCCTTATTTACCTGCATTCCTGCCTCTCCCCTTCCATCAGGGAGAGGCTTTTTTACAATTACCGTTTAAACCTGTCCCATCATAACCTGTACCGCATACGATACCAGCACGATGATCACAGAGAGGATACTGCCGTGGATCAGGGGCTTCACTCCCGATTTTGCCACATTCTTGAAGCTTGTGGAAAGGCCGATTGCCCCCAGCGCCATTACCATCATAAATTTACTGACCTCCGCAACGCCGGTGCTCACATGGTCAGGAATGAGTCCCGCGCTTTTAATGCCCACCATTACAAGGAACCCAATGATAAACCACGGGATGATACCCGCAATATTGAGCTTTTTGCCCTGTTCCTCTGCTTGTTCCACTCCCTGCTCCAGCGTTTCCCTGCGTTTGATGCGCAGGTTGATCACTGAAAAAATCAGGACTACCGGAATGATTGCGAGCGTACGCGTCAGCTTTACGATCATCGCGTAGCCGCCCGCCGCGTCGGAAAATGCGTAGCCCGCCGCCACAACAGCCGAGGTGTCGTTTACTGCGGTACCCGTCCACAGGCCGTAGCCCATATCCGTCAGCCCGAGCGCCCGTCCCATCAGCGGAAAAATAACAACCATAATGATATCGAATAAAAAGATTGCCGAAATGGAATAGGCGATGTAATCATCCTCCGCGTCGATCGCCGGCGCGACAGCTGCAATGGCGCTTCCTCCGCAAATACCCGTGCCTACGGAAATAAGGCTGGACATCTTCCAGTTGACCTTGAAAAGCTTTCCAAGGAAATATCCGCCCGCAAACGCAGCAGCCAGTGTGAAGCACATCACCACCAATGAATATTTTCCAACCTCCATCACCTGTGCAAAACTGAGCGTTACGCCCATCAGGATAATCGAAAGCTTCAATATCTGCTTTGACGTAAAATTGACTCCCTTGCCAAATATGCCGGATTTCATCAGCAGCGGGTTGAGCGCCATGCCGATGAGCAGGGCAAATACGCTTGAGCTGATGATGTTGTTGGGGATGCCTTCGCCGATCGCCATTGCAATGACCGCGATGGCCACCGACAACAGCACCCCCGGAGCATGATTTTTGAGTACCTTTGCCATTTGAAAACTTCCTTTCATAAATATTGATTACAATGTTGATTATAAACGCATATTATTATAAAATAAAATTATATAATTTTATAATATAATAAATATAATTTATAGGAGTTTAAAATGCTCGATTACCGGACGGAAACCTTTCTGACCTTGTGTGAAACACGCAGCTATACAAAAGCGGCAGAGCTTTTATGCGTCACGCAGCCTGCGGTATCGCAGCAGATCAAATTTCTGGAGCAGGCGCTTGGCGTCAAATTATTTATTTATGAAAACAAGGAGCTGCGGCTCACCGCGCAGGGCGCGCTTTATGAAAAAGCGCTGCGCACGATGCGTTCGGATACGGGCAAGCTTTTAGAGCTCATGCAGCATCAAAACGAGCCGCAGCACATCTGCTTCGGCGCGACGCTGACCATCAGCGGCTATGTGATGCCGCCCATCATCCGGCGCTTTTTGAGCGATTTTCCACATACGCGCCTCACCATACGCGAGGATAACACACAGCGGCTGATAGAATCCCTCAGGGAGGGTGTCATCGATTTTGCCTTTGTGGAAGGGCATTTCGAAAAATCAGGGTTTGAATACCGGCTGTTTTCCAAAGAACGTTTTATTGCAGTGTGCGCGCCGGATCATCCGCTGCATAAGAAAAAACCTTTTTTGGCGGAGCTTTTGGACGAGCATCTCATCCTGCGCGAGCCCGGCTCCGGGACGCGCAATGTATTGGAATCCATTCTGTACGAGCATAACCTGAGCACGGAAAGCTTCGCGCGCGTAACCGAAATCGGAAATATGGAGGTGCTGAAAGGTCTCGTCGCAAAAGGGCTTGGCGTTACCATGCTCTACGAAGCCGCCGTACAAAAGGAGCTGCGCAAACGCAGGCTCGTGCGGCTTGCGCTCAGGGATTTTGACGTGGAACGCGAATTCAATTTTATCTGTCTGAAAAACAGCATCATGCTGGACGCTTACCTGCAATTTTTCGATTATTGTAAAAAGTACAGGCGATTTTGAAGCACATAAAAACGCCGCGGGGAATTTCCGCGGCGTTTACGCTCTCTATTGTTTTTTATTCCTCTTCCATATGCGATGCGTCGCAAAACGGTTTGTTTAAGGATTTCCCGCAGCGGCAAAGCGTAACGCGGTTGCGCTTTTCGTATACGCTTCCGTCCTCGCATTCAATCTCGATTCCGCCGCGCACCCACAGCGGGCCCATTTTTCCTGCCGGTTCGTCTTCGATCACTGCGATCTCTGCCGGAAAATCCGGCTCAATGCTTTTCCCTTCCTTGACAACCGTAAGCCTTCCGGACGGGCAATCACAGGCTTCCCTTACAGCGAGCTCCTCATTATCCGCGTCCTGTATCAAATCCCAGATGCCCCCCGCAACATCGCAAAAACGCGCTACCGCGCACAGGTCTTCTTCGTCCAAAAGATCCATGCCATCGCCTTTATAGCATTTCACCGACTCTTTATAGCTCCGGTGGTCCGCAGTCTCCGTGCCATCAAAGCCACAGGAATGGCTTCCGTCGCAAAATGGTTTGTTTGAAGATTTCCCGCACCTGCACAAATGATAGGTTTCCTTTGTTTCAATGGTTTTTCCTTCGATCCAGTGCGTGGAATCCCCCGCCCTGTTCGAGCCGATCTTCATTTCCTTGAGCGGCACGCCGCCGCTGACCTGATAAGGCCCGTTTTTGATGATCTTGATCCGCATTTCCCCATCTCCTTTGCGTTACAAAAAACAAACGCCCTGCGCATGGCAAAGCTGTTTGCATACATTCCCGATCCTGTTTTTATAATACCCATCCATCCGCCGGCAAAACAGGCCTATTTCGTCATCCGGATATCATCGCCGTCCATCAGGAGTACTGCGCAGCATTTTCCGCCTTCCATGCGCGAGGAAATACGCTCTCCATAACGCGCCTGCAAATCGTCCACGTTGGTAGCGATCACAGTATGCCTGCCCGCCTCTATCCTGCGGTTTAAAAGGTCGAACAAATATTCAACCGTCACATTTTGCGTCACCGGCTCGGTGCCAAGATCGTCAATCATCAAAAGCCCGGCCTCCTGCAGGAAATGAAGCGGCATTTCCTCTCCCATGCGGTGCCTGAAGAATGCGTCGAACAGGGCTGACGCACGAATCAGGCACACGTCAATCTCCTGTCTTTTCGCGGCAACCGCCATGCAGTTCAGAAGATAGGTTTTTCCAAGTCCCGCCTTGCCCCGCAGCAAAAGATTCTGCCGCGGCGTCTTTGGAAAGCCTGCTACATACTTTTGGCAGATACCGTACACAAGCTCTGCGATCTGCCGTTGTGTTTTACCCATTGGAAGCCGCTTTTCCCCATCAAATACGGAAAGATCCGCATGCTCAAAATCCATATCGAGCGCGGCAATATCCGTCGCCCCAAAAATTTTAATGTAAACTTCATTCAAAAAACACCGGCAATACCGCTTTCCGATGATGCCGGTATCCTTGCACGCCTGGCAATCATACGGAACCAGAAGCCCCTTTTTTTCGGCAAGGCCCCGCTCCTGCTCCTCGAGTGTGCGTATCTGCGCGTCCAAATCTCCTTCGTCCGCAGCCAAAAAAGCGCACTCCAGCTTTTGCATCAGCAGCGCGCGCTTTTGTTCTTCCAGTTTTTGTATCTGCCCGTCGCCGCGCAGGCGTTTTTCATTCTCGTGTACCACGCGCGCGTGCCTCAGGCCAAAATCCTCCAGCAAATCCGCAACGGTTTTATTCATCGTACAGACGCTCCATTTCCTGATATGCGTTTTCCTTGCGTTGTTGCTTTTCTTCCTCTGTATATTCACGCTGGCTCACGCCTTGGTCGCGCTTCGCGTCAGCAAACGCACGCGACAGGTTTTGCTTCTTTGCCTTGTCAAGCGTATCTACGCCCGCGTCGGCCCAGTTGTTTAAAACCTTCATCATATACGAAAGCGGATTCTGGAACAGTGAGCTCATTTCCGCCGCATACATCAGCACCTCGTGGGAAAGCCCTTTTTCCTGCGTCAGGCGGATATAATTTTTGCGGTCCATCTCGCCGACCGCCTTCTCGATTCCCGCACAGTCGTATACCTGCTCGATCTTGCTGTCGAGCGTATTTTGCTTTTTCAGGTGCGCCCTGATCTCCTCTTCCGATTCCAGGTTCAGGCTGCGCCATTCCTTCAAAATGCTGTCCACCGCCTCCAGCCTGCGGCTTCCCAGCTTCACCGTCTGCTCGCACGCCATAAGGATCATCTGCTGGGAAAAACCGGCTTCCTCCCACTCCCTATAAAAGGTCTCATGCTTGGGCGCAATATTGATCCGCGAATATTTGAGCGCGGTGAGCACTTCCTTGATGTTGCTCCTGCGCTTTGTTTGCGCGTTATAAAATTCGCTGATCTTTCTGGAGGACGTAATGCCCCTGTCGTAAAGCGAACGCAGGATCGCATCCAGATATTTGAACGGCTGCTCCTTGGAAAATTCCTTATCCTTCATCACATATTCGATTGCCTCGTGCGTGAAGCCCCATTTTTCCGTCCATTTATTGTAAAGATCCATCTCCGTCCTGCCCGGATATTTTCCGTGCAGGCCCATCAGGCGCATGATTTTGTTCGCGCCGCCCGAAACAGCCTTATATTCTTCAATTTTTTGCTGCGCGAGCTCAAGCGTCGTTACGCCTTCCTCGCTCCATGCCTCCGCTACCTTGTCAATGTAAGCCACGCTGATCCGGTTGCCGCGCTCCGCCACGCAGTATTCCACCAGCGCAAGCACCACATCCTGCGAAAGTCCGAACACATCCGTATAATCGTAGATTTTATTAAGCTCCGTTCCGGAAAGATCCCTCTTCAAAACCGTACGCAGCATCTCGTTAAAATTCTGCATTTCATAGAGGGGTGCGCGCCGCTTTTTGGGCGCTTCCTCTTCCGGCGCAGCCTTGATCGGCACAAACGAATACTTGCCGCCGCTTTTTAACAGTAAATTTTTCAGGCACCAGTAATTAAGCGCGGATTCAATTTGCGCGGAAGAAAGGTGCAGCTCGTCCTCAAGCTCCACCTCCGAAAGCTGGCTGCCGCTGTTTGCCAGACATAGGCCGTACAGGTAAACCTTCACATAATCAGCGGGAGCGTCGCACATATACTTTTTTAAAAATATGGTTGGCACAGGCGTAAACGCCTGCTCATCCAAAACAAATTTTACCATTTTGCCGCCTCTTTACCTTAAGCCTCTTCCGGCTTTTTACGCGGTCTGCAAAATTGTTCAATGGCTTCGTTTACCTTTTCCGGCTTTTCCTCATGCACGATAAAACCACAGTTGCGCACGGTGAGGCTGCTTGCGTCCGCAAGCGGAAGCTGCAGGAATTCATTTTCTCTGCCGCCTGTTATTTTATCCTCCGAACCCAGGATAATCAGCATTGGCTGACGGACAGAATGGATGTTCTGTATAATATCCTCGTCGATAAAGTTACCGATGCACATCCTCGAAATCACCTTAAAATCCCTGTCCATCAATACGGCGCTGTATTCCGCCGCCACCTCGTCCGTCACCAGCGTACGGTCAAAATAGCAGTCCTCCAGCATTTCCTTTACCGCCCCTTCTGTAAGGCGCATCTTCGCCGCCGTCATTCCCAGAACGGATGGAAGCCCTTTGCCCTTGATGCCACCGCCCGCGCTCATCGTAAGCATCGGCGAGATAAACACAAGCGTCCTTGCGCGCTTCATATTGTGCATTACAAAATCAAGCACATACGCCGTCGCTTCGCCAAACGCGCAAAAATGTGCGGACGCAAGCTCACGAACATTCATAAAGGATTCCAGGGAAAGCGCGAATTCCTCGATGCTGTAGCTCATTTGCGGCTTGCCGGAAAACCCGTGCCCGGGCAGGTCGATTGCAAATACGTGGAAATGCTTCGCCAGCTCCTCGAAATTCTTGCGCCATGTGTAAATGGACTGGCCTATTCCATGCACCAGAATCAGCGGCTCGCCTTCGCCCGCTTCGTAATAGTGCATGGGCATTTTGATGTCCTCGACCTCTTCCTTGCCATGGCTGCTCACGTACGTATCGAATTCTATCTCAGCATAATCGCCGATATGTTCCCTGTTCAAAAACTTATTAATATTGATTGGTTCAAACACGCTTGATTCCTCCCAAATGTCTGCAACAATTCATTTATTCTCATCCGGTCAGTTCTTTTCCGGTTTGTATTCACACGTATTTATTATTTTAGCATATTTAATCAGACTTTTGTAGTTATTTTGTGACGGTTTTTTCAAAGCGTATGCGTGAAGGGCCTGTAAGAGCTCCCCAATGCGTTTACCTGCTGGCAAATCCAGCTCCCGCATGAGGTCGTCGCCATTTACCGCAAGCTGCCTTAAATTGAGCGGCGCATCCCTGCTGACCAGCTCTTCCAGTATGCCGCGCCACTTTTCCGCGCTGAGCGGTGGATTTCCCATGCCCGAGCCGCAAAAGTCCGCTTCGCGCACGGCGCACAATTTTAAAAACTGCTCCTGTCCAAGCTTTGCGATCATCCTGATCACCGCGCGTTTGCCCGCATCGTTGTTCAGGTCAAACATATGCGCGCGTACCAGGGCGCATACGTGCCTTGTCGTCTCCTTATCCACGCGCAGCGCGCTAAGCGCCTGCTCTGCAAGAACCGCGCCCAGCTTGTCGTGCCCGTACATTTTTCCGGTCTCGTGCCATGCCTCGGGTTTTGCGATATCGTGCAGAAGGGCCGCCAGCCTCACCTCGAGGTCCGGCGGCGCGCACGCACACGCACGCAGCGAATGCTCCAGTACGTCGTGAGCGTGGTAATTTGGATTTTGCGCCAGCCCGTCTCCGTCCTCGAGCCGCGGGACAATAAACCGGAGCGCCCCCAAATCCTTCAGAAGGTGCAGCCCGCAGAGCACTCCATCCGTGTTGCCGTATTTTTGATCGGCAAGCAGTATCTTAAAAAATTCATCGCGGATTCGCTCCGCGGAAATATCCTGAAGCTGCGGCGCATAACGTTTTGCACAGGCATATGTCTGCCCGTCGATCTCAAAACCAAGCTCCGCTGCAAAGCGCACCATACGCAGGATACGCAGCGCGTCCTGCGCCAGCGTTTCCTCCGTCACCTGTTCGACCAGCCGGTTGCCGATCGCCGCAAGGCCCCGGCCCGTGGGATCGGCCACCCGTCCATCCGCGCCCATATACAGCGCGTTGATCGTAAAATCCCTGCGCTGCGCGTCCAAATCCATGTCCTGCGTGAAGGCCACGCTTACAGGCGTATGCGCGCCGCCCCGCCCGTAGTTATCGCAACGGAACGCCGTATATTCATACACATAAAGCCGTTCGCCAAAACGCTGTTTTATCACAACCGTGCCAAGGCCGTACGCACGTTCTTCCACACAAACCTCTTCGCACTGCAACTTTCGCGCAACCTTCTGCGGCAGCTCCGGCGACGCGATATCAAGGTCGCCCTCCGCGAGGCCAAGCAGCAGGTTCCTGACGTAGCCGCCCACTAAATACGCGTCCGCAAGTCCCGCGCCTTTCCATAGCTCAAAAAAACGTTTCAGGAAGCCGGGCAGCGGGAGCGGTTCCCCTTCTCTCATCCTGCCTCCCCGGTAAACACATATTCCGCCGCGCCCGTCATAAAGGCGCGTCCATCCTGCGCATTTTCGATGTGCAGCACGCCCGCAGGTACAAAAAGATCGATTTTCGCGTCCGCGAGCCCTTTCCTGTGCATAATCACGCCGGAAGCCGTCGCGCCCGTTCCGCACGCAAGCGTCCTTCCCGCTCCACGTTCCCATGTAACCATGCGCGCAGAATTGCGGCCTGTTACCTGCACAAAATTCACGTTTGTCCCACGGGGGAAGAGCCGGTTTTTTTCGATCTGCGGGCCCCATTGCTCCACGGGAACGCTGTCAATATCCTCAACAAAAATAACCGTATGCGGCACGCCCATCAGCACGCACGCAGCCAACAGCCGGTTTCCATTTACCTCCACTGTAAAATCCATCGGATCCTGCATCAGCGCGGGTATCTGCTCCGGCTCAAAGGAAGGCCTCCCCATATCCACGCGCACCGCCACGACCTGCGCGCCCTGCATGACAAGCTCCGGGCTTACGACGCCCGCAAGCGTTTCAATCTGCATTTTTGTTTTCCGCACGATGCCTTTGTCGTAAACATAGCGCGCAAAGCAGCGTATCCCGTTCCCGCACATCTCCGCTTCCGAACCGTCCGCGTTGATGATTCGCATCCGCACGTCCGCCGTTTTGGATGCTTCCACAAGCAAAAGCCCGTCCGCGCCTACGTCAAGCCTTCGCCTGCACAGCTTTTTTGCAAGCTCTGCCACATCGCCTGTTTTCTCTTCTATCACAATAAAATCATTTCCCAGTCCGTGCATTTTTGTAATGCGCATGGTATCACCTTCTTTTGCCATCCGGTTTTCAATTCTTAAATTTCTGTTAAAACCGTGTTATTTTGAAACATTATCTTATATTATATCACATTCAAAGGGTATTTTATGGTACAATAGATTAAAAATAATCCGGAAATTCCCTCTGCTGTGGGGGATACCGGTGTTTTACCGTTGCGCTCTTCGTTTGAAGCCGCCGCGGGAAAAATTTTGCCTTCCCGGCAATAATCGAATATAATAGAATGGTATTATGATATTGTAGGAAATTCGAGGTACTTTTATGTATTTAAGACCTTCCCGCCGGAAAAAGCGGCGGAAGCTGACAAATATGATCATCCTCATTGCCGTCATAGCGGCGGCGGCTGTCGGCGTATTTTTTCTGATCAATAATTTTACGGACATCGGCTTCTGGAAGCCGGCCCTTACAGAAACCGAGTCCATCCTGCCGGAAACTGTGCAGGGGAACGAAAACGGCCTTGTTTACCTTACGGAGGACAAGCTGACGCTTGCCGATCTCAAGGGCAAAACCGTGTGGGATACAAAGCTCGATTCTGCGGATGCAAAGCTTTCCATTTCCCCCACAATGATCTGCACCTATCTTGGGAAAAACCTGCAGGCTGTTTCCTATACGCAGCAGCAGCTTTTCAGCTCCGCAGTCGCGTCCGACATCCTTGACGTACGGTGCGGTAAAAATAACATCGCGGTCTCCGGAAGCGCGGCGGACGAGACGGGACAGATCATGTATTACATTTATATTTTAAACAGCAAGGGCGAGCAGACCGGACAGGTGGATTATAAAACGCGTCCTGTGATCGATTTTGGTTTTTACGGGGATAATGATACGTTGTGGGTGCTTTCGCTCGATACGTCAAACGTTGTGCCGGTATCCAATATTTCCACTTATACCACAACAGGCAAGGCGACCAGCACCATACAGGACAACACGCAGATCATCGAGCAGGTGTATGTGGCGGACGGCGGCATGACCTATGCCTCTGGCACCAACACGCTCGTTTCCTACGATATTTCTTCCAAAAAGCAGAAGGAAGCGCTTATCTACGGCTGGAAGCCGATTGCCGTGAGCAACGGGAAGACTTTTGAGCTTGCCTACATCCCGCGCTCTACAGCCACATATTTTGAGTCCGTAAAGCTTTTTAACAACGAGCTCAGCGAAACGGTGCTGCATATGCCGCAAAATGTTTTTTCGATTGCGTTATCACAGCAGAAGCTTTACGCTTTCTCCCCGGATTCGGTTTCTACCTATTCCCTTACGGGAGAGCTCGAAAAAACGGCAAAAATCAACAATACTCTAGTCAGCGCAAAGCAGGTTATGGATACGCTTGCCATCGCCTGGGACCAGGAAGGCAAAAGCTACCTGATGCCGCTGAGCTGACCAGACCACGGAGGATACATGGATTTTATCAACTTGACGTGGATCGTCGTGTTTTTAATCGCAATTTACGTATTACAGGGTTTTTACAGGGGTTTTCTGGTGTCCGCCACCAATACGGTGGGCATGGCAATCTCATGGTGCGTCGGGTTTCTTTTTTCGCCGCTCATGTCCCAGGCCATCGCCAAGGGTACTTTTTACCGGTTCATTTTAAATTTCACCAACGGCGTAGACCAGTTGCAGGCGTCCGGCAACCTTGCCGTCGCCACGCTTTCCACAGAGCAGATTAAGCAGATCGTTTCGTCCGCAAACCTTCCCATGCCCTTTGACCACCTTGTAACGGAAAATATGACGAACGGCGTATTTGAGGCGCAGGGTTTTCATAAGGTATCCGAATATTTTGGCTTTACCATGACCAATGTGGTTGTAAACATTTTTTCATTTTTGGTCATCTACCTCATTGCGCGTATCGTGATTGCGCTGCTCGTCAACGCGTTCAATTATGCGACGCCGCTTCCTGTGCTGCGCCGGTTTGACAGCCTTGCAGGCGGCGCGGTAGGCCTGCTGCGCGGATTCCTTGGGATGTTCGCGCTGTTTATGATCGTGCCGGTTCTGATGATTTCCCTGCCGGCCGATTTTATATCGCCAATCATCGATAAATCCCCAATCGCAGCGTTTTTCTACCAGTCCAACTTCCTGCTGAACGGTATATCCGGCGTAATATAGGAGGAGTCTGCCTTTTTTTGAAACGTAAAACGCTTCCGGCAACCATTACCGGAAGCGTTTTTTTGTTTCAGCCTTCTATGTCGTTTATATCTCCTGGTTGCGGTAAATGCGTACCGACGCCAGGTAGGAAACCACAATCGCCGCCGCGCCGACAATCGGCAAAAGCCATGTCAGCACAGGCATGATCCCGGGAAGGATATCCTGCATCCCTCCCCCGTCTTCCGCAACGTTTGAAAACGCGATAAAAATCATAAACGGCACGAGAAAAATTACAATGACTGCAATCCTGCTCTTTTCCACGCCAAATTTATAAATCAGCGGAATCACGATGCTGATAAACAGCAGCGCCACGCATACCAGCATGAGGATAACCATTCCCGTCTCCGCGTCGAGCACCGCGCGTCCCGCAGCCGCGAGAATCAGGTTTACTGCAAGGCCGATGCCCATACCGACACCCACCATCAGGAGAGAAAATACATATTTTGACGTCACAATCTGCTTCCTTGTGTAGGGCAGTGTCAGTACATATTTATCCCAGCGGTTAGAGGAATCGTACGCAAAGGACGTAAAGCACATCATGCCGCCGATAAACGTGCAGATTCCCGTTGCAAACCCTGCCGAAAAGTCGCCGTTATCCGATACGAGAACCGGGACAATACAGATTGCAATAATAAAGATATAAACCTTGAAAAAACTTTTGGTTCCCAGGAATTCCTTTGTCAGCAGTCCCTTCATTTCCGCTCCCCCTTTACAATAAACAGCATCACATCGTCAAGCGTTGCGTTATCCACCACGATGTTCTCATACTTCCGCCTCACAGCTTCCTTATCTGTGGTGAGCGCCTCGTAACCAAAGCCGGATTTTCGGTAACCGACGATATCCGCTCCGTCGATCTTTGCAAAATCCTCCGCCCCGCATTTCAAAACGCCATAGTCGTACAGCATGCTGTCCTTGCTCTCAGACAGCGCCACCTTTCCATCATGGATAAACGTTATGTAATCCGCCACCTTCTCCAGATCGCTCGTGATGTGTGAAGAGATCAGGATCGAGTGCGATTCATCCTGTATAAAATCAAGGAACACATCCAGTATTTCGCTGCGTACAATGGGATCCAGCCCGCTTGTCGCCTCGTCGAGGATCAGCAGCTTTGGATGATGCGAGAGAGCGACCGCAATCGAAAGCTTCATCTTCATGCCGCGGGAAAACTCTTTGATCTTTTTGCGTTCCGGCAGGTCAAAGGTCTTGGCGTATTCCAGAAACAGCGCGTCGTCCCACGTCCGGAACGTATTGCGCATAATGGCCGCGATATCCTTTCGCTTCAATGTTTCGTAAAAACCGATATCCTCCATCACAACGCCTATCTGTTCCTTGATTTCCCGCTCGTCTTTTTGATGGTCAAGGCCAAACACGCTGATGCTTCCCGCATCCGCACGGATCATATTCAAAATCAGCTTGATCGTGGTTGTCTTACCCGCCCCGTTCTCGCCGATCAGCCCCATAATACTGCCGCAGGGCAGCCGGAAGCTAACATCCTCCAGCCGGAATCCCTTATATTGCTTTGTTACGTTATTCAGAGCCAAGCTGTCCATTTTACTACTCCTCCTCGTACAGCACACGCAGTATCTCCACAAGCTCCTCCTGCGTAATGCCGCTGCTCTTTGCGGTATACACCGCCTGCTTCAAAAAATCCTCCGCGACCTTCAGCTGTTCCTCCCGCATAAACTCCAAATTTTTACGGGCGACAAAGCTTCCCCGTCCTGTGAAGCTTTCAATAAACCCGTCACGCTCCAAATCGTCGTACGCGCGTTTGGTGGTGATCACGCTGATTCGCAGTTCTTTTGCCAGCAGCCGCATGGATGGAAGGGCGTCCCCCTCCTTCAGCATCCCCGTCAGGATCATATTTTTGATCTGCGAGGTGATCTGTTCATAGATCGGCTTTCCGCTGGAATTGCTGATGATGATATCCACTCATCAACCCTCCATTTCAAAATATTGTATATATACGATATGTACAATATAACACCTGCTCCGTATGCTGTCAACCAGATTTTGTTTTTTTGCGCACGAAAAGGGGAAGCGTCTCCGCTTCCCCTTTCCGGTTATATGTATTGATAGTGAGTTGTTATTTATAATATACCCCCCATTCAGGGACATTAACACAATTTTTAATCAGGATTCCTGCTGCGCAACCACTGCCAGTATGCGGCAATCGTTATTACAGCGCAAAAAAACATCGCTTGCTCCGATGTTTTCTGATATCTGTTTTCTTTTAGCGGTAGGTTGCAAGGGATGCGGTAATATTTTCCGCAGGAACGGAAATCTGTTCGCTGAACAAAAACAGCATGACATCGTTTTTCGTCAGCGCGCATTTTGGCCCGAGGCAAACGCTTGTGATTGCGTCCATGCCGATCGTTTGCAAATTCAGCTCCACATAGGATTTGATGGATTTCTTCACCACAGCCGTTTTGATGCGGCTGAAAAGATCGTTTTGCGCCACGTGCTCAGACTGGCGCGCAAATTTGACGTAAGAGTTTTCCGTAGGCAATGGAAAATTTACGGCGAGCCGCCATTCGTGCTCTTCACTGAACGCCGGATTCTTGCAAAACGCGCTTTCCCCATTGATTGCCAAAAACAACTTGATAATCTCTCCCGTTGGCTTTGCTTTCTGCTTAAGCAATATGGAGAGCTCCTTGAATATGTTTTTGATGTAAGGCCTGATGAGGTCCTTTTGCTCGTTTTCCAGATAGCGGATGGGCTTAAACTGGAAGGTATGCCCGGGATCGTCCGATTCGCGGTTTTGGATCAGCTTTTCCCTGATCCGGTCTGCGCGGAATCCAATACACACGCCCCGGCCGTCATCCGCATATCCGCGCCACTGGCTCAGGCTGTCCTGTTTTTCCGAGAAGCAAATAGCGTAGGTGATAAGCTCCTCATACCAACGCTTTCCAGTGGTCATCAGTTCAAAATTGATGAGCGCCTCCACAGCCTCGTGCCCTTCGAGCATTTTTTCTTCATACAAAAAATTGAGCTCAAACGGCTTTTTGTCGTATTCCTCCAGCGCGGTTTCCAAAATAAACCGCTGCAGCCATTTGCGCTCCATATAGTCGTTGCTTTTATCGATATCGGAAAGGCGCAGCATTTTTCCGGAGATAATTTCGTAAAAGGTCTCCACGCTGCAATAATGGTACACCGTGGTGATTTCGCCTGTCTGCTTCATATCCGCTTCGCCCCGCTTACTTTGATAACGTTTTTTTCGTCGTCAGGCTCGCCGCACAGTATAAGGAGCCTTTTGTCCCTGCAGGCTTTTCATTCCGCCTGCCTGAGTATTTCGTAAATTTCTTCCAGCTGCTCCGCAGTATAATAATCAATCGATATTTTTCCTTTGGCAAGCGTCCCTTTAATCTGCACCTTGGTGGACAGCGCCTTGGAAAGCGTGTCCTGCGCCTCCCTGATCTCAACTGGCACCTTTTTCGCCTTTGCGGGCTTTTTCTCCTTTGCCGCAGGCGTTAAGAGCCAATCCTTCACGAGCGCCTCCGCCTCGCGTACGGAAAGGTCTTTTTCCAGAATCGTTTTTGCGCCCGCATCGATCTTCTTCGCATCCTCGAGCGGAAGCAGGCAACGCGCGTGCCCCGCCGAAAGCTTTCCTCCCACCACAAGCTTCTTGACTCCTTCCGGCAAAGAAAGCAGCCTGAGAAGGTTTGCAATCGCGCTGCGGCTTTTGCCCACGCGTTTTGCCACTTCGTCCTGCGTGAGGCTGTAATCCGTCATCAGCTGCTGCAATGCTGCGGCCTGCTCGATCGGGTTGAGATCCTCCCTTTGGATATTTTCTATGAGCGACAGCTCCAAAATTTCTTTTTTATCCAGCTGGCGAACGATGACCGGCACCTTGCTAAGGCCCGCCAGTTTGGCGGCGCGGAACCGGCGCTCTCCCGCAATGATCGTATATCTTCCTTCGTTTTTATAAACAATAATCGGCTGCATGATGCCATGCACCTTGATCGACTGCGCGAGCTCCTTCAGCTTTGCCTCGTCAAATTTTTTCCTGGGCTGGTTTGTATCATTGTCCAGTAAAAAAATATCGATTTCATTTACGCCTTCCTTCTCCACCGTTTCTGTCGCGGCGTCTGCCATGAGGGCGCTAAGGCCTTTTCCGAGTCCTCTTTTCATTGTCTCTCCCACTCTATCTCATATCGTTTGTCAGAAATTCCATCGCAAGCTCGTTATACGCCTCCGTACCCAGGCACCTTGCGTCGTACAAGAGAACCGGGAGCCCATAGCTTGGGGCTTCCCCGAGACGAACATTGCGGGGAATCACCGTCTGGTAAACCTTGTTTTTAAAGAATTTACGCACTTCCTCCACCACCTGCAGGGAAAGGTTTGTACGTCCGTCAAACATTGTCAGGACGACGCCTTCCACCTCCAGCTCCGGATTCAGGCTCTGGCGCACCAGCTTTACCGTGCTCATCAGTTGCGTGAGCCCTTCCAGCGCATAATATTCGCATTGTATTGGCACCAGAATTTTATCGGCTGCGGTAAGCGCGTTGAGCGTGATCAGCCCAAGCGACGGCGGGCAATCCATAAAAATGTAATCGTAGAGCCCCTTCACTTCCTCGAGCGCCCGTTTCAAAATCGTCTCGCGCGCCATCATGGAAACAAGCTCCACCTCCGCGCCTACAAGATCGATGTTCGCAGGCATCAGGTCAAGGTTTTTCATCATGGTAGGCCTGATTGCCTCGAGTGCCGAATGGCGGGAGACAAGCACGTCGTAAGAGGACTTTTTAAGTCCTACGCGCTCTACTCCAAGCCCGCTGGTGCTGTTGCCCTGCGGATCGATATCAATCAGAAGCACCCGTTTTCCCTTATCCGCGATACACGCGCTCAGGTTGATTGCAGTGGTTGTTTTTCCAACCCCGCCTTTTTGATTTGCTATTGCAATAATTTTCCCCAAATTTTCTCACGCTCCTAAACCAGTATCTCCTATTATAACGGAAAACGCACGAATTGAAAAGTTCTATTCACATAAAACAGCCCCTTTGCAAAGCATTCTTTGAAAAGGGGTGCTTCCGCCGCATGGCATATGGTTAAACACAGCGCGCATTATGCGCGAAAATTGTTTACCGCTTGCAGCTTTTTATGTTTTTTTCACAAATTTTGTCCCACACTTTGAGCAGGTAATATTGATCTTTCCCTTCCCTTTTGGAACGCGCAGTGTCTGAGCGCATTTCGGACATTTATAGTAGCGGTGTGTTTTCCCGTCTTTCAAACGGTTTTTGATATTCCAGAACCACGTGCGCACCGCGCCCCATTTTCGCAGGAAAGCATAGTTTTCCTGCTGCCTTTTTTCAACCTGCCTGGAAAACATCCTGTAAATCGCAAACACAAGCGGAATCCAGCTGAGCCAGCTGATAAAGGGGATTGGCACAAACATCAGAACAATCGTAAGCACGATTGAAAATACGATCAAAAACATTCCAAACTGATCGCCGCCATACCGCCCCATCATAAACTTTCGAAAGCCATTCATTGTTTTCGTGACACTTCTCTTTCTGTTTTTTATCTCTGCAGTATTATCATACAGCTCTTTTAAGAATTCAATATGAACAAAACGCCTGCCCGTTTACGAGCCCCTACAGCGGGGACTTTACGATCTGCGCGTATCTCCTTGGATATTTTTGCGCTATCATGCCCGTCTTATGAAACACCAAAACATGGTGGGCAAGCTCTCCGCCCGGCATATCGATTACCTTGTCAAGCTTCAGGTTCAGCGCTTTCATCGCCCCTGCCGCTTCATTAAGCTCTTTTTCGTAATCTCCCTTATATGCAAGGAAACGCCCGCCGTCTTTTAAAAGCGGCGCGCACAGCTCCATCAGCACGCGCAGCTGCGCCACAGCGCGCGATACGCAAACGTCGTAGCTTTCCCGCGGTTTGCCCGTGGCAAGCTCCTCTGCGCGTACATTCATCACGGTGACGTCAATCCCCGCAGCCTGCGCTCCCTGTACGATAAAATCGCACTTCTTCTTTGAGGATTCCACCGCAAACGCGCTGATATCCCCGCGCAGGATTTTCAGCGGCACAACCGGAAAGCCCGCGCCGCTCCCAACATCCACCACGCGGCTTTTCCCCGGGATCTCCCCCTCTGGGACAATGCTGTCAAAAAAATGCTTGAGCGCCGCTTCTTTGGGCTCTGTAATGGCCGTCAGGTTATACAGCCGGTTCGTCTCCTTCATGCACTCATAATATTCTTCCATGCGCTCGAGGACGTCCTGCCCCGCTTCTATTCCACCCTGCCTGCACAATGTTTTCAGCTCGTCTATAAACTCCGACATCATTTCTCCCATCTGTTTGTTTCACGTGAAACATTATTGCTGCGTATACCGCTCCCATTGAACATCCGTAAACTTTGCTTCCTCAAACACAGCTTTATAACCTTCCCCCTGCGGGCAGCACGCAAAAATGCCAACCTGCGGGGTTTTACACTTTGATTTCATGTGGAAGATACGCAGCATATGATAGGTTTTTCCATCCATTGAGTATTCAAATTTAAAATCTCCATCCCTGCGCGACACCTTGAAATACATTGTTTCCACATCCGCCGGGAAATCCTGGACAGCCCAATCGGAATATCCGCCCACCGTAACTACGCTGCCAAGCTTTTGTTCGTTTTCGCTTTCATATTCAAGGCACAGCTTTGCCCAGTTTTTTTCATCAAGATAGACCAATATTCCGCAATGGTCATATGGATCGCTGCCTTTACGCGTTGCTTTAACGGAAAAGGTGGTTTTTTCGTCAGAATCCACCAAGAGTGCATGACCGCTGTTTCTCTGGAAACCATAATAAGTGTCCTGCCAGAAATCCGTTTCCGGTTCCGTATAGATCACAATTTTGCGGTCTGTTACTGTTGCCTGCCGCGGCATATTGAGCCATTTTGCCGTTCTTTCTGCTAATTCCATTCTGTAACCCCTCCTGTTTCTTGAGCTTTGCACATCATTCCTGTTTACGCACTATTTTACCATATTCTACTTCACCTTTTCCATTAAATCTATATTGTGGGACGGTCTCCCTTTTTCTTTTTCATCGACCGCAAATTGTTTCACGTGAAACAATCGCACCCGTTCTTTCCTTTGTACTTGTCTAGAACCGGTTGTCTGTGCAGGAAAATGTCCGGCAACGCTCCAGACATTTGCAGCATCGGCCCGCATTGCGGGCGCCTGCCTCGTCCGGCTTTGCATTTGTTCAAACCCCAGGCCGCTATGCTGCGTTTCTTTGCGCGAAACAGCCGCGCGCTTCCCGCTTTTCTTTTTTAATCAAAAAAGCTTTGGATAGCAATTTAATCGCATAATGCGGGGCTGCTTTATTTCCCCCGTGCTGCCAGATATACCAGCAGCACTGAAATATCCGCAGGCGATACACCCGATATTCGCGACGCTTGCCCCGCGTCAAAGTACAGTTCGACTTGCTCCGTTTCGCTTTGCGAAACGCTCGCCCGCTGCCTGCCTTTTCCTTTTCCCCACAAAGCAGGCTTTGCGGGGCCCCGACTTATCAATGTGGGGCCGCTTTATTTCCCCTGTGCTGCCAGATATACCAGCAGCACTGAAATATCCGCAGGCGATACACCCGATATTCGCGACGCTTGCCCCACATTGAGGGGCCTCACTTCGCCCAGCTTTGCCCTTGCCTCAAGCCTCAGGCCGCTTATTTTCCCGTAATCGATGTCGCCGGGTATCTGCTTTTTCTCAAGCGTACGCGCAGCGCGCACCTGCTTTAGCTGCTTTTCAATATACCCCGCATACTTGATATTTGTTTCAATCTGCTGCGCAACATCATCCCCGCAGTCAGGAATGTTTTCATCAACCTCCCGCAGGTCTGCATAAAGAACACCCGGCCTGGCCAGCAATGCGCCAAGTTTCATCCCCCGGCCTGCCGGCTCCATTTCCCGTTCCTGTAAAAACGCATCCGCCTTTACTTTTGGAACGCTTGTCTGCTCCAGGCGTTTTGTTTCACGTGAAACAAATTCCTTTTTATACATAAACGCATCATAGCGTTTATCATCCACAAGCCCAACGTCCCTGCCGATCTGAGTCAGGCGGGTATCCGCATTGTCCTGCCGTAAAAGCAAACGGTATTCGGCACGCGACGTCATCATACGGTAAGGCTCGCTCGTTCCCTTTGTTACAAGGTCGTCGATCAGCACCCCCGCATACGCCTGGTCGCGTCCTAAAATCACCGGTTCTTCCCCATCAAGGAACCGGCAGGCATTAATCCCCGCAACCAGGCCCTGCACGCCCGCTTCTTCATAGCCGGACGTTCCATTGATCTGCCCTGCCGTAAAGAGTCCCGGTACGGTCTTTGTCTGCAAGCTGGGCATAAGGCGCGTCGGATCGATACAATCATATTCAATGGCATAAGCGGGGCGTACAAAATGCACATGCTCCATGCCGGCAACCGTCCGGTATAACGCTACCTGCACCTCTACCGGAAGGCTGGAGGACATTCCCTGCACATATATCTCGTTCGTATGCAGTCCCTCCGGCTCCAAAAACATCTGATGCCTGTCCTTATCCGGAAACTTAACAACCTTATCTTCGATTGACGGGCAATAGCGCGGCCCGATTCCCTTGATCATTCCACTGTAAAGCGGGCTCCTGTGGATATTCTCACGAATGATCTCATGGGTTTTTTCGTTGGTATAGGTCAGGAAGCAGGGCACCTGCTCGCGCTCTATCCTTCCGCTCATAAAGGAAAAGGGGACGATCTTTTCGTCGCCATACTGCGGCGTTGTCTTTGAAAAATCAATGCTGCGCGCATCCACACGCGCAGGGGTGCCCGTTTTGAAGCGTTGCAGCTCAAAGCCCAGCAAGCGCAGGCTTGCGCTCAAATACTCCGCGGGAAAAAGGCCGCTTGGCCCTGCGCTTTTTTCATACTCCCCGACAATTACCTTGCCTTTTAAATAAACGCCCGTACACAAAATCACTGCGCGCGCCCCATACCGTGCGCCCATCGCGCCGCGCACGCCGATCACTTTTTCATCGTCTGTTAAAATCTCTGTGATCTCATCCTGCACAAGCTGCAGGTTGTCCGTATTTTCCAGAACTTCCTTCATATAGCGCTGATATTGCTTTTTATCCTGCTGCGCGCGCAGCGAATGCACGGCAGGCCCCTTTTTGGTATTGAGCATCTTGATCTGAATAAAGGTTGCGTCCGCCGCCAGGCCCATCTGTCCCCCAAGCGCATCGATCTCGCGCACCAAATGGCCTTTTGCCGTGCCTCCAATCGCCGGGTTACACGCCATCAGCGCAATTCCGTCCATATTGATTGTTGTAAGCAATGTCTTTTTTCCAAGGCGCGCGCTTGCAAGCGCAGCTTCCACGCCCGCATGGCCCGCTCCCACGACGACCACGTCATAGGCTCCGCCAAAATAATCCGTCATTCTTTCTCCCTTATTTTCCAAGACAAAACTTCGTAAATATCCTGTCGATAATTTCTTCGCTCACTGTCTTCCCGGTTATTTCTCCAAGGCTTGTCCATGCGCCATTGAGGTCAATGGTCACACAGTCCATATCCATACCTGCATCAAGCGCATCAAGCGCATCGCCCATCTGCTCCGCCGCCCGGTCAAGCGCATGCCTGTGCCTCTCGTTTGTAATTAAGATTCCCTCCTGCGCCGTTTGATCCATATGCGCATAATCAACGATGCGTTTTTTTAGTTCATCGATTCCCAATCCTGTCTTTGCAGAAATTCGAACTGGATGAACGTCTCCAAATTCCATTTTTACAGCTTCTTCTGAGAGCCGCTCAGAGGCATCTAATTTGTTTAAAACGACTATAACATCAACCTGAGAATTTTTAAGCGTTTTAAAAACAAATCGGTCTTCTTCCGTAATTTCCAGGCCTGCATCCAACATGAAAATCACGAGTTTACTTTCGTTTATTGCCTTTTCTGATCGTTCTACGCCTTGCTTTTCAATAAAATCGTTCGTTCTCCTGATTCCCGCAGTATCCGTTAAATTAATACGTATTCCTTCAACCGTAAAACTCTGCTCTATGGTGTCCCGTGTCGTGCCCGGAATATCCGCTACAATCGCCCGGTCCATATTCGTCAGCGCATTCAAAAGAGATGATTTTCCAACATTTGGTTTTCCGGCGATTGCGACATAGAGTCCTTCTTTTGCAATCTGTCCTGAGGCAAACGTATCCGCTAAATGTGCTATGTCCTTTTTCAGGCGTACGAGAACCGGCCTGATATCCTGCGTGATCTCTGTTTCCAGATCTTCCTCCGGATACTCGACTGCGGCTTCCACCTGGGCAAGTGCATCTGTCAGAACATCCTGAAATTCGACCACCCGCTCCCGCAGTCTTCCCGTAAGCTGCCCAAGCGACGCTTTCGCTCCTGCCTGCGACGAAGCTGAAATAAAATCGCAGACAGCCTCCGCCTGGGAAAGATCCATCTTTCCATTCAAAAATGCACGGCGTGTAAATTCGCCCGGCTGCGCGGGACGCGCCCCGCACTCCATGACATAGCGAAGGATGTTTTCCACGCCAACCGCGCTCCCGTGGCAATGCAGCTCAGCCGTATCCTCGCCTGTATACGACCTTGGCGCGCGAAAAAAGACCGCCAGCACCATATCCAGCAACTGCCCGTCTTTTTTGATACTTCCATAATACATTTGCCCCGGCACATAATCATCACGCGGAAAAACCCTTTGCAGTACGTCCTTTGCGTTTGCTCCGCTGATTCTGATTACCGCAACTCCGCCTGTTCCCGCGGGCGTTGCAACTGCCGCTATCGTATCGCTCACCATGCTTTTCACCGTTCAAAAAAACCCGACGAATAGGTGCCGCCGGGTATTTTTACCAGATTAGATCAATTCTCATACCGCTTTCTTTTGATAACAACACGGCGGTACGGTTCTTCCCCCTCAGACATCGTCTCCACGCGCGGATTATTCTGCAAGGTCGCGTGCAAAATTCTGCGCTCATAGGGATTCATCGGCTCAAGCGTGATCGGCTTTCCAGTCTTTGCCACTGTATTCGCAAGCCTTTTTGCCAGCTTTTCAAGCGTATGCTCACGTTTTTCGCGATAGTTTTCCGCGTCCAGCATGATCTTTTTATAATCTTCTTTTCCCTTATTCACGGCAAGGCCGGTAAGATACTGGAGCGCATCGAGCGTATCGCCGCGCCGTCCGATCAATACTGCTGTGTCCTTACCTGTAATTTCAATCTTTACCGTTTTATCGCTGTCTTCCTTTACTTCACATGCGGCGTCAAGCTTCATCAGTCCAAAAAGCCCTGTTAAAAATTCCTCAGGAGAACCCTCCTGCGCTTTTGCCGCTTCTTTTTTTGTCAGATGCACAACCGCGCTTTTGCCAATGCCAAAAAGGCCTTTGCCCCCTTCGTGTACAATGTCAATATCTACTTCATCGAGGGAAAGTCCCATTTCTTCGAGTCCCTTGAAAATGGCCTCGTCAACTGTTTTTCCCTTTGCCTCTACAAATGCCACGATAAATCCCCCTTACTACGAGATAATTACTTCCTGCTTCTTTGCTTTCCTCTTTTTGATCAGGTCAACGACGCGCATCTGCCCGAACGCATACAAACTGGACACAAACCAGTAAAGCGCAAACGCCGTATTACCTGTGGCGCAGATGTAGACCGAGAAAATCGGCATGAGCCACATCATCATCTTATTCGTACAGCCCTGCGCCTGGGCTTGCTCTTCACTGTTTCCGGCTGCCGCCATATTCATTCCCATACCGCCGTTTGCCATTGCGGGGTTGAATTTCTGTTGCAGGAACAGCGCCACGCCCGAAAGCACCGGGAGAATCAGGTAACCGTTCATGTTGGTTACCGTATTGGTAGAATAGTTCCAGTATCCGTTTGCTTCAAGGATGCCTTTTTTAAGCGCATCATACGCCTCCTGCGGCACCTGCATGACTCCCGTTGAGAAATCAAGCAATCCCTGGGAACGCAAAAGCTCGAGTGTCTGTGGTTGGATATAAACCTGATTCATCTGCACAAAGGATAAAAATGACTGGCTGCTCGGAAGGATATCCGCATTCGCTCCAAGGAACGAATCTGCCTGCCAGAAGTTGTGCACCCAGAAAAACGGCGTCAGTTGAACCGTCTCCGGACCATATTGTGCGGCATTAAGCATAAGTGAAATTGTCTGCTCGCTTTGCAGCACGCGCATCGCGCCGAAAAATGCAAACAGGATCGGCAGCTGTATGAGCGCCGGAAGGCATCCAAGCATCGGCTTTACGTTCATCTTCCGATACAGCTCCTGCTGCTTTTTTTGCAGCTGCTGCGGATTATTCGCATAGCGTTTCTGCAGCGACTGTATCTCCGGCCCCAGAGCCGACATTTTCGACTGGTTGTTGCGCTGCTTCAAATCAAGCGGCAGCAGGCACAGGCGAATCAATATGGTAAATACAACAATACCAAGCGCATAGTCCAGTGTGATACTATGCAGGCCCTTCATACAAAGGACGAAAAAGTCTGATAAAAAGTTGTTATATAGAAAATCCAAAACCCAATATCCTCCCTAATCACGGTACAGGATCATAACCGCCAGGAAACAGCGGATTACATCTCAAAATTCGTTTTATTGCCAAAAAGGAGCCCTTCAGCGCTCCATATTTGGTGACAGCTTCTATTGCATATTGCGAACAGGTTGGCGTATATCTGCAACTCGCGCGCAAATATGGCGAAATGGCTCTCTGGTAAAACCTGATCATTGCAAGAATTACTTTTTTCATGCCTGTTTCCTCCCCGCAGAGGGAAGCACTCCCATCTTTTCCAGCAAACGCCTCATCTGATGGCAAATACTCTGAAAATCGGCAGCCGTAATGCTGCTTCTTGCTACAAAAACAAAACTGTGATGTCCGCTAATTTCAGGCATAATCATGCGGTACGCCTCTTTCAGACGCCTTCGCGCACGGTTCCTCGTCACGCTGTTCCCGACCTTCTTACTGACCGAAAAACCGACTCTTGCGCCTCCGTACCTGCTTTTTGCATATACGAGCGTCATATCACGGGAACCCGCAGATTTTCCCCGCCTGTAAACAAAGTTAAATTCTTTGTTCTTTTTTAACGTACAAACTTCCAAGCCTGTAATATTAAGCCGCCATTAAGCAGACAGTACTTTTCTGCCCTTCGCGCGTCTTCTTTTGAGCACATTCCGGCCGGCTTTCGTTTTCATTCTCTTCATAAAGCCGTGTACGCGGCTGCGTTTTTGTTTTTTTGGTTGATACGTCATTTTCATAGTCTTAATCTCTCCACTTTCTATGTAATATATTATAGTAGCATTTCAAAATAATCTTCTTTGTGCCACCATGCTTTTTTCGATAAAAAGACGATTATTATTATATATTTATTACAGTCAAGTGTCAAGGTAAAAACTGTTTCGGAGCCTTCTTTCCAACACATTTTCCTCCTTTCTATCATACATGATCTTGCGATTATTTTTTAAAATTTTGTTCTTTATATTGTTTTCACTACAAGATATAGTTTTTTTATAATGTTTTCTTCTTTTTTATTGATTGTTCCAATAAACGCGCAGATCTATTTTTTCCCGTTTGATCCTTCTTTCTTTTTTTCTCTTTTTTGCTTTTTGGATTTAATGCGCTCTTTGCTTTTCTAATTTTATGGGTACCATTTTTTCGGGCGCTGTGATATAATAAACCATGCGCAAAGCCTTAGTTTATGCACATTTTCTTAATTTTTGTGGATAACTTTGTGGATAACTTTTCTCCTGTTTTTTATGACTCTTTGCAACAACGCGCAAATTCATAAAAACAGTCTGTGCAAAACTTATCCACAACCTGTGAATAAACCGCGCGCAATAAATCAGAGGAAAGAGACTTAGATGAGCGTTTTCAATGTTTTGTGGGAAAAAACTTTAAATTATCTGGAAGAAGACCTTCCAATGTTCCAGTTTAATGTCTGGATCAAAGAATTAAAACCGATCCATGAGGAAGGAAATACTTATTATTTTGAAGTTTCAAGTCCAATGCACAAAAATTTGATGACGGAGAAATATTCTGAAAAAATACAGCAGACCATGCAGACGGCATATGAGGAGCTGTATGGCGTTGCAGGTGCGGACATCACTCCTGAATTTATTACGCCGCAGGAATCTGCAAATATCAAAATCAAGGAAATAAAACCGGAAAAGGAAGATAAAAAGCCTTCCGCCTGTACAAATCTTAATCCAAGCTATACCTTTGACACCTTTGTGGTGGGCGAAGCAAATAAATTTGCGAATGCCGCTGCGCTTGCCGTAGCGCAATCCCCCGGCCGCGCATACAATCCCCTCTTTTTATATGGAGGCGTGGGCCTTGGAAAGACGCATCTGATGCACGCTGTTGGTAACCACATCTTAAAGGAAAACCCGCAGGCGCAAATTGTATATGTTACAAGCGAAAGCTTTATGAACGAGCTCATTCGCATGATCCAGCTGACCAATAATAAGGCAAACGTAGACCTGCGCGAGCAGTTTCGCAGAAAATACAGGGATGTTGACGTCCTGCTGATAGACGATATTCAGTTTATTGCGGGCAAAGACGTTGCACAGGATGAATTTTTCCACACTTTCAACGCTTTGCATGAAATGAATAAGCAGATTATTATTTCATCCGACCGTCCCCCAAAAGAGATGGAAAAACTGGAGGAGAGAATGCGCTCCCGCTTTGAATGGGGCCTCATTGCAGATATCAAGATGCCGGATTACGAAACGCGTGTCGCCATCCTTTTGCAAAAGGTGCAGGCTCTCAAAGTTCAGAATCCGGGTATTCTTCCCATTAAGGACGATGTTTTACATTATATAGCACAGCAGAAAAATTCCAACATCAGGACGCTTGAAGGGGCTCTTCAAAAGGTTATCATGTATGCTGAGCTTCATAAAGATAAGCTAATGCTGCGTGAGATTGATTCAAGCATCGCACAGCGGGCGCTGGAGGATTATTTTGAAACGCCCTCTGTACGGGCCATTACTCCCAAAACAGTCATTGACGTTGTGTGCGAATATTTTGGCGTAAAGGAAGAATATATACGCGGTCAGAAGAGAAACAGGGAATATGTTTTCCCGCGGCAGATATCCATGTACATCCTGCGCGATATGACGGACAATTCCTATTCCAAAATTGCAGATTTCTTTGGCAGGGATCATTCCACAATCATGCACGCGGAAGAAAAAATCAAAAAACAAATGAAAGACGACGCCGACCTGAAACGCGTCATTGAGGATATCGAGGCAAAAATCAAAGGATAAGTTGTGGATAACGGGTGGACTCCAAAAAATGTGTCCAAAACCCTTTTTGAGGTATTCCACAAAATAGAAACATCCTGTGAACAGATAAAGAGGGTTTACTCAGGTTTTATACCCAGTGCACATTGCTGGAAAAACGCTCGGCAGTCGCTGAAAAATGTGTTTTCCACAATATGCACACCCCCTAATACAACCAATAATACCTATATTAAGATATAAAAATAACGGAGGATTACCAAAATGCAATTTACGTGTGCAAAGGCTGATCTGCTCTCAGCGATCGGTACCGTCAACAGGGCGGCTTCAAAAATGCAAAAGACCATTCTGGAATGTATTCTTTTCTCCTGCGGGGAAAATACGATCACTTTAAAGGCAACTGATATTGCGCTTTCCATCAAAACAGAAATGAACGCGCAAATTGAAAAACAGGGAGATGCGGCAATTCCTGCCCGGCTTTTATATGAAATCATCAATCGTTTTCCGGAAAGCGACGTTACCTTCAGCAGTGTTGGAGAAAATTCAGTAGAGATCAGCTGCCTGAATTCAAAGGTCGTTCTCCAGCAAATGGATGCGGCGGAATTTCCTGTATTTCCGGAGTTGCAGGATGAGGAGCAGATTAAAATACAGCAAAATGTCCTTCGTGCAATGATCAACCAGACGCTGTTTGCCGCTGCGGTCAATGAGGATAAGCCAATATTGACAGGCTTGTTATTTGATATCAAAAAGGACAGCCTTACTGTTGTTGCGCTGGATGGATACCGTATGGCGGTACGTAAGCAGCCTGCGATTTCAGATATCGATAAGGAATGTGTAATACCCGCGCGCACCTTGCGTGAGGTTTCCAGGATTATCGACGATACGGATGAAAATATTAAAGTATCGATCAGCGGGAATATGGCGCTGTTTGAAGTAAATCATACGCAGATATTTACGCGTCTTCTGGAAGGCGAATATATTAAATACAGGAATCTGCTGCCCGCGGATTGCGCGACCAGCGTAAAGGTGGAAACGGGGATGCTTAAAGACAGTCTGGAACGTGCGTCGATCCTTGCGCGGGAAGGAAATAATAATGTCGTGAAATTTGAAATTAAGGAAAAAAACCTTGAAATCACCTCAAATTCGGAGATCGGTAATATTGACGAGCAGATACCCGTCCTGACGGAGGGGAAGGATCTCAAAATAGCGTTTAATGCAAAATATGTGCTCGACGTATTGAAAAATGTGGAGGAATCAGAGGTTCTGATGCAATTTAATACGGGAGTAAGCCCATGCGTGGTAAAGCAGGAAAATTCGGATGCGTACGATTACCTGATTTTGCCGGTACAGCTCAGGGAAGAATAGAAGACAGGATTTGAATAAATGGACCGGGGGCGCTGTTGGCGCCCTCTTTTTGAAAGGATTTTGATGTATCTTTCCCGGTTAAAACTGATTCATTTCAGGAATTATGAACAACTGAATGTAAAATTTTTTCCAGGGATTAATCTTCTGTATGGAAGCAATGCACAGGGAAAGACAAATGTGCTCGAGGCGATCCATATCTGTGGCAATGGAAAATCTTTTCGTGTGAATGCGGACAGCAAAACGATTATGGCGGGAACTACAGGCGCGTATCTTTATGCGGAGTATGTAACAGGCAGCGGAACGGGAAATATTGAGGTTTTACTGGAAAAAGACAGGAAAAAGAGTATCAAAATAGATGGAATCCCTGTCAGGAACGTAAAAGAACTGTTGGGAAATTTATATGTTGTGGTGTTTTCTCCTGAGGATATCAAAACGGCAAAGGAGGCTCCCTCCCTTCGCCGCGGTTTTCTTGATGGGGAAATCTCAAAAATCAGGCCTTCTTATGTGGATGCACTCAAAAATTATACAAAGATCATCGCTGAGAAAAACGCTGTGCTGCGCAGGAAAGAAGAAAAAAATAAAAAAACGTTACTGGAAGCCTATAACGAGCAGCTTTCCGGTTATATCAGAATCATACTGAAAAACAGGAAGGCATATGTAAAAAAACTCAACGAATATGTGGAAAAAACACATAGCGAGATATCCGGGGGCAGGGAACAGATCAAAATCACCTATAAGGAAACCATTCCGGAGGAAGAAATCAAAGAAACGCTTACAAGGCTGATACCAAAGGAAATAGCGGAGTTTGGCTGCGCCGCCGGGCCGCACAGGGACGATCTTGATATTACAATCAACGGAAAAGACGTCCGGATATTTGCTTCGCAGGGGCAGCTGAGGACGCTGATGCTCGCAATCAAGACGGCGTGCCTGCGGATTTTGGAGGAAAGCACGGGGGAAATGCCGGTGCTGCTTTTGGACGACGTGTTTTCCGAACTCGACGCAGCGCGTAAAAGAAATCTGCTCAATACGCTGCGTGGAATACAGGTTTTTATTACGACCGCAGATCCGGAGGAAACTCCTCCTGCAAAGGGAATCCACAGGTTTTTTGTGGAAAATGGAACCATAGAAGAACAAAAGGGATAATAATTTTCAAAAATAATGAGTTGAAAACTCACAATTCAATTTTAGGGGCCTAAGAAGCCCTCAGACGCATTTTCAGGTATTGTAAATACCCCTCTACAAAGAATGTGGAAAACCCGATAAAATCGAAAAAAGGCTTTCAAAAAGCATATTAATGTGGTATAATAGACTTAGTATTCGTAAGATAGGCAGAGGTGTTTTATGATCTTGCATCTGGGTAACGATTATTTCGTGAAAACGAAAGATATCATTATGATTTTGGAGTATAAAGAGGCTGTGGCGAATGAAGAAACAAGCCTTTTTTTAAAGAGCGTTTTTCATAAGGATCTTTCTGACGGAGCGCCAAAATCAATCATAATCACACAAGAGGATGAGACTCAAAAGGCGTATTATTCTCCAATCTCTACGCGTACGCTCCAGAGAAGGGGCAATACGCAGGAATTTTTGGACGACGCCTTTTTATTGAAGGAAAAAAGAGGGATTTAATGAGTAATTTAGAGGAGCATTACGACGAAAGTCAAATACAGATTTTAGAAGGACTGGAACCGGTCAGGAAAAGGCCGGGTATGTATATCGGTTCAACAGACCTGCGGGGCCTGCATCATCTGGTGTATGAGATCGTAGATAATTCGATCGACGAGGCCATGGCAGGTTTTTGTTCGGATATCCTTGTTGTGATCGAAAAGGACGGCAGCGTGTATGTCAGGGATAACGGACGCGGTATTCCGACAGGAATCCACCCGCAGGCGGGCGTTTCTACGCTTGAGGTTGCGCTTACCATGCTGCACGCAGGCGGAAAGTTCGGCGGGGATGGATACAAGGTTTCCGGCGGGCTGCACGGCGTGGGCGTTTCGGTTGTGAACGCGCTTTCGGAAAAGCTTGTGGCAACGGTACGCAGGGAAGGAAAAGTGCACCGTCAGGAATTTTCACGCGGGGTTGCAATAACAAAGCTCGACGTGACCGGGGACTGTGAGGAAACGGGAACGGAAATCCGTTTCTGGCCGGACGCGGATATTTTTGAGGACGTTCATTTTGATTATGATACGTTGCGCCGCAGGCTGCGGGAGATGGCGTTCCTGAACAGGGGAATCAGCATTACGCTCGAGGATTTGCGCGGGGACGAGCCGGTACGGCAGAATTACTGCTATGAGGGCGGTATCAAATCCTTTGTGCAGCACCTGAATAAGAATAAAAATCCGTTGTTTGAAGAGCCGGTATATTTTTGCGCGGAAAAAGGGACCTCTGTGGTGGAGGTTGCGATGCAGTACAACGAAGGCTACGCGGAAAATATTTATTCCTTTGCAAATAACATTTCCACGCATGAGGGCGGCACGCATTTAAACGGTTTTAAAAATGCGCTGACGCGCGTTGTGAATGATTATGCGAGGCAGTATAAGCTTGTAAAAGAAAACGAGCCAACGCTTTCCGGAGAGGATATCCGCGAAGGCCTTACGGCAATTATCAGCGTAAAGCTTACGGAACCCCAGTTTGAAGGACAGACGAAAACAAAGCTTGGCAACAGCGAAATGCGCGCATTGACGGATAGCACGGTAGCGGAAGGCCTCAGCACGTTCCTGGAGGAGAATCCGGCGACGGCAAAGGTGATCATTGAAAAATGCCTGACCGCAAAACGCGCAAGGGAGGCCGCGAAAAAAGCAAGGGAGCTGACACGCAGGAAAACTGCGCTTGAAAGCGCGGCGCTGCCGGGCAAGCTTGCGGACTGCTCGGAAAAAGATGCGAGCAAATGCGAAATATTCATCGTTGAGGGAGACAGCGCAGGCGGAAGCGCAAAACAGGGCAGGGACAGACGGTTCCAGGCGATCCTGCCGTTGCGTGGAAAAATACTGAATGTGGAAAAAGCGCGCCATGACAGGGCGCTTGCCAATAATGAGATCAAGGCCATGATTACCGCTTTCGGAGCGGGCATGGGCGAAGAATTTGATGTGGAAAAGCTGCGTTACCACAAAATTATCTGCATGACGGATGCCGACGTTGACGGAAGCCATATCCGCATCCTGATGCTGACGTTCTTCTACCGCTATATGCGCCCGCTGATCGAAAAGGGCTTTGTGTATATCGCGCAGCCGCCGCTTTACAAGGTGAGCAAAAAAGGTCTTGAAGATAAATATCTTTATAAAGACGAGGATTTGCAGGAATACCTGAAGGAGGTCGGCGACGGCGCCGCGATCCAGCGGTATAAAGGCTTGGGGGAAATGAACCCGGAGCAGCTTTGGGATACCACCATGGATCCGGATAAGCGCGTGCTTTTGCAGGTGGACATGGAAGACGCGATGGAAGTGGAAGAGACGTTCTCGATCCTGATGGGAGACAGTGTGGAACCGCGCCGCGACTTTATCGAGGAGAATGCGAAGCTGGTCGCGGATCTGGATATCTGATCATTGTATCGTTAATTAGGTGAGCAAAAGAGGTAATTTATTTTGGAGAAACCATTAAACAGCATTATACCCATAGACATCAACCAGGAAATGCAGAAATCGTTCATTGCCTATGCGATGGCGGTTATCATAAACAGGGCGCTTCCTGACGTAAGGGATGGACTAAAGCCCGTTCACAGGCGTATTTTATATTCTATGAGCGAGCTCAATATGTATCCGGACAAGCCTTACCGCAAAAGCGCGCGCCTGGTGGGCGACGTGCTTGGTAAATACCATCCCCACGGCGATACGGCGGTTTACGACGCAATGGTCAGGATGGCGCAGGATTTTTCCACGCGCTATATGCTGGTGGACGGACACGGAAACTTTGGTTCTGTGGACGGCGACGGCGCGGCGGCTATGCGTTACACGGAAGCACGTATGTCAAAGATTACGCTGGAGCTCCTGCGCGATATCGATAAGGATACGGTGGACTTCTATCCAAACTTTGACGAGACCTTGGAGCAGCCGGCGGTTTTGCCCGCGAGGTTTCCAAATCTGCTTGTAAACGGTACGGGCGGTATTGCGGTTGGTATGGCTACGAACATCCCGCCGCACAATATGGCGGAGACAATCAATGCAACGATAGCGCTGATCGATAATCCCGACATTTCGATCGACCAGCTGATCGACGTTATGCCCGGCCCGGATTTCCCGACCGGCGGCATCATTATGGGCGTGTCCGGCATCCGCTCGGCGTATAAAACAGGCCGCGGCAGGATTCGTGTACGTGCAAAGGCGGAAATTGAAAAGTATAACGAGGACAGGGAACGCATTGTGGTAACAGAGCTTCCCTATCAGGTTAATAAGGCCGCTCTGGTAGAAAAAATTGCGGAGCTTGTGCATGAAAAGCGGATCGACGGGATTTCAGACCTGCGCGACGAATCGGATAAATCCGGTATGCGCGTGGTCATCGAACTCAAACGCAATGCAAATGCGAATGTTGTGCTCAATCACCTGTACAAACACACGCAAATGCAGGATACGTTCGGCGTGATCATGCTTGCGCTTGTGGACAGCGAGCCGCGCGTTTTGAATTTAAAGCAGGTGCTGGAATATTATATTGAGCACCAGAAGGACGTTATTGTACGGCGCACCAAGTTTGAGCTGGAAAAGGCCCAAAAACGTGCGCATATATTGGAAGGGCTGATCATTGCCCTCGATAACATCGATGAAATCGTAAACCTGATCAAAAAATCTCCTGACGCGGCTTCCGCACGCGCGTCGCTGATCGAACGGTTCGGGCTGTCAGAGATACAGGCACAGGCGATCCTCGATATGCGCCTGCAGCGCCTTACCGGACTCGAACGCGATAAGATCGAAGGAGAATACAGGGAAATACTGGCGAAGATCGATCATTTCAACAAGATTCTTTCCACGCCGCAGATGGTGCTTGACATCATCAAGGACGACCTGATTGAGATTCGCGATAAATATTCCGACGCGCGCCGTACGCAGATCACCTTTGACGAGGACGATATCGATATCGACGAGCTCATTGCGCGCGAGGATATGGTGGTGACGCTCACGCATTACGGCTATATCAAGCGCATCAGTCTGGAGACCTACCGCGCGCAGCGGCGCGGCGGCAGGGGCGTAACCGCGATGTCAACCCGCGAGGAGGACTTTGCGGAGCAGGTGTTTGTGACGTGTACGCATAACCAGCTGTTGTTCTTTACCAATAAGGGAAAGGTATACATGAAAAAATGTTACCAGATACCCGAGGCGGGAAGGACTGCAAAGGGAACCGCGATCGTTAATATGTTGAACCTTGATCCGGATGAAAAGATTTCCGCAGTGTTCCCAATCGAGAGTGAGATCGAAAAGGATTCGAACCTGATGATCGTTACAAAGCGCGGCGTCGTCAAGAAAACGCCGTTCACGGAATATTCCAATATCCGCCAGAACGGCTTGAAGGCAGTTAATTTAAGGGATGACGACGAGCTGATATCCGTCATGGAAACAGACGGCTCGAAGCAAATCATCGTGGGAACGCGCGACGGAATGTCGATTATCTTCAGTGAAGAAGACGTTCGCCCAATGGGCAGGGTTGCGACCGGCGTGCGGGCGATCAAGCTGCGCGCGGGAGACAGCGTAGTGGATGCGTGTATCTCAGAAAAAGACAAGCAGATACTTGTAATCACAGAAAAGGGCTATGGCAAACGCACGCTGGCAAGCGAATACAGGCTGCAGTCGCGCGGCGGTATTGGCCTCAAGTCCATGAACATTACAGATAAAACCGGAAAGCTGTGCGGCCTTAAGGTTGTGGACGGAACAGAGGATATCATGCTCATCAACGACGCGGGCGTGGTAATCCGCATGAGCGTAGAGGAAATATCGCTGATCGGGCGTTCTACGCAAGGCGTGCGCCTTATGCGTGTGGATGACGATACAAAGGTTGTGTGTGTGGCAAAGATCGTCGAGACTGAAAACGACGACGAGGAGCTCGAGGGCTGCGGCTGCGCTGAACAGGAAGACGGACAGGCGCCCAAGGCGGAAGAAACACCGGAAGCAGAGCCGGAAAGCGAAAAGACGGAATAAATTGTTTCATAAAAACGGTATGGCCTTGGCCATACCGTTTTTTGATGCGTTAAAGGATAGTCCATTTGCCTTCCTGCAGTTGGTAAAACATTTCCATCTGAATTTGAATAATTAAACGACAAAGCGCTCGCATAGTTCAAGTGTGTAAAATAAAATCACAGTGTTCACGGACAGAGCAGCCGTCAAAATAAAGCTGCTCCATTGGAATCCACCGTTTCAAAAAGATATCAAGGGCATGCGCGCCGTCGCGTTTCAAAATGCGGCGCTTTTGCTCGCGTGCATCTATGGATAAAAAAGAAGTCAAATCATACTGTGCGCGAAAACGCGGATGCAGGCTGTAGGAGCCCTCGATTAACGTGAGCTTTTTGGGGGAAACAATCCTTTTCCCGGAATACCCGCCTTTTTCACAGTCAAAAATATGGTAAGAAAAAGGAACTTCCTGCGAAAGAGGCAGGAGAACCTCCGTTTCAAAGCGTTCATAATGGATGTTTCCGCCAGGCTCCCGCAGCCGTGCTTCGTTCCGCAGGGCGGGCGGCAGGAAAAAGTCGTCCATATGGATTATGTTCAGGTCAAAAAGATCGCCAAGCAATGCGGCTGCAGTCGTTTTACCCGCGGCTGCATTTCCGTCGATTGCAACGATAACGTGCTGCTTTTGTTTCAGCAGAAGGCCGATCCTGCAAATAAGAGGCAATAGCTGCATGTAGCGTTTACAAACAACGCGGTATGCCGGATGGTAAGCGCTCACATAGCCGGCGCTGTGGCTCACCGCAGGATAGCCTGCCTCTCGATATTGCCTGAGGTAGCAATCCAAATCCGATATAGAGAATGTAAAAATATGTTCCGCAGCCATCCCACGTAAAATGGCGAGTTTGTCCTGAAAGGCTTCCTGCGTCCCATGGGCATGCTTTGACGATGCAATGAAGATCCTGTTCAAAAGCTCCAAAGAAAGCTTCTGACGGCCTGCTGGCGACAAATAGAGCCTCTCGTAGCCATTTCCGATATCCTCGCGCAACGGGCTGCCTGCATCCGCTGCAAGAGAGGCAGCCTCAGCCCGTAAGCGCTGAAGGCTCAGGGCCTCGTCTGTAACGAGGTGCCCGCCGCCAAACTCGTGCTGGTACAGAAGCTTGACCACATCGCAGGGCTGCATCAGCGGGTATTTATGCGCGTGTGCCTTAACCAGCGTGACGAAGGGATTCATGGTTAATCAGCCTTGCTTTTTGCAGGGCAAAAACAAGAATTGGAATTACGACCAGCTGTATAATGATACCGGGGATCGAAGTCACAAAAGCGGACGTCAGCCAGATTTGCATAGAATAATCCCCGGCCTGGAAAATCAGCGAATTCAGGATACCGTAGGTGACGCGTCCACAGATCATTGCCCCAATCAGGGAAATATAGATGTTTGCGATGTTGTGCTTTGTATTCACCACGCGCAGCAGGATTCCGGAAACCAGCCCGTATACCGCAAGCTCGCACAGCATCCCGGGGAGATAGCCCATTGGGGGCATTCCGGTGATAAGGCTGGATAACAACGGCGCAAGCACGCCGCATGCAAGCCCGTAGTAAGGCCCGCAAATCAGCCCGCACAGCAAAACGGGGATGTGCATCGGCAAAAAGATGCTGCCGGCATTTGGAATCGAGTGAAAGGCAACCGGCAGAACAATACCAAGCGCAATACACAAAGCTGTCATAATCAGGTTTTTTGTATGATTCATAATAATACCTCCAAACAGAAAAGATGACGTAAAAAAAGATACCGGCTTTCTTCTGAAAGCTGATATCTTCCTGATATCATCCATAATCATTTTATAAAGATTAAAAAACTTTAAGGGCTATAGGGATATCCGGCTTCTGCCGGCAGGCATTGGCTTCGTGCCAACGACAGATTCAGTATAATAAAATTTGTTGTTTGTGTCAATGGTATGACCAAAACCCGTCAGCCGAGATCCTTCAGGGCGGCCACCGCATATTGGATTAAGCCTGTAATGGTCTGCCCCTGTGTGCCCGCTACGATTGCGCCGCATTTATTGATGGGAATCAATATTTTTTGTGCCGTACTGCTTCCTACCGCTGCCGACATCGCGGGAGTAATCTCACCAAAAAGGGCGTCCGCAAGCACAATGCCAATCGGGCCAATGATTACATCGGCGGTACGGCAACCTACGGTTACGGCGTTTTCACCGGTTGCGGCGTTTTTTGCGCCGCCTTTCATCATATTTGAGGTTGCAGTGCTGTTTGTACCTACTGCAAGGATTTCTGCCCCGGAAACACTGGCCAAAATCGTTTCGATCAGTTGCCGGCCGATTTTTCCGCCTTGTCCGTCAATCACCAATATTTTCAAAATGACGCTCCTTCGCGTACCTTTTATTGAACAAACGGGTACTATATCTATTTTACCACAGCCGTAAAAACAATGGCAATGGAAAAAACCGCATTGCGAAGCGGGTTACCGGCAAGCGAAAAACGCTGTGAAAATAAACGTTCAAAATGACAAAATAGAGCGGTCAAATGGTATAATAGAGGGGATTTTTGATTGAGAAAGGGAGCATAAATATGACAGAAAAAGAAAAGATGCTGCGCGGCGAACTTTATCTTGCATGCGATCCGCAGCTTTCCTCTGAGCACAGGCGTTCTTTAAAGCTGTGCAGGGAATATAACGATACAGATCCGACAGACGATCAGGAGCTTGACAGGATTATTCGCGAGCTTGTCCATGTGGATGGAGACAGAGTGGTGGTAAAGCAGCCGATCCGGTTTGATTACGGATGCAACACCTATTTTGGAAACAACGTATACATCAACTATGGCGTGCAAATCCTTGACGTTTGTGAGGTTCGCATTGGAAACGACGTCCTGATTGCGCCAAACGTTCAGATATTGGCTGCCTGCCATCCGCTCGATCCTGAGGAGCGCAGAAGCGGAAAGGAATTTGGAAAGCCGATCACAATCGGCGATAATGCCTGGATTGGCGGAGGCGTGATTATTTGTCCGGGCGTTAAGATCGGTGAGAATGCCGTGATTGGTGCGGGCAGCGTGGTCACAAAGGATATTCCGGCGAACTGCGTAGCAGCAGGCAATCCGTGCAAGATCATGAAAAAGATTTGAAGCCGCCGGTCATTTTAGGCGGGAAGAAAAAGCTGTAAAACCGCAGGGATACCGTATCATTAGAGAGCGGATTTATCATGACACAGTATTCCTGCGGTTTTCTATTGACAATAAAGGAATCTCTTTGATATAATATTAAAGCGTATTTGAATGGAGAGATGTCCGAGTGGCTTATGGTGACGGTCTTGAAAACCGTTGTGCGTTAGTAGCGCACCTAGGGTTCAAATCCCTATCTCTCCGCCATTTTTTACTGAATGGGAGAGGGGGAAGACGCAGAACCAATGGTTCGTCCTATCCGCTCCGCCATTTTACTGAATGGGAGAAGGGGAAGACAGGAAACGTAAGACTGCGGTTCGGTTTATCCCCGCTGCCGCTTTTTATTCGCGAAGGATGGGAAACGCAGGATCTGTGGTAGAGCCTATCTGTCAACAAAGTAAATAAAGATAAAATTCAGTTGGAGAAGTACCCAAGTACGGCTGAAGGGGCTCCCCTGCTAAGGGAGTAGGCTGAGGTAATCGGCGCGAGGGTTCAAATCCCTCCTTCTCCGCCAAAAAGAACCGCTTTGTTAAGCGGTTCTTTTGCATATAATTGAGAAGAATAACCCACTTTATAACCCGCTGCTGTTTATTGTGCCTGAATGAGTCTTGCAAAAACATTGTTTATAAGGGCGGCGGCTCTGTACTGTTCATCTCCTAAAATATGGCCGTAAGTACCAAAAGTATCGAAATCTTTTCCGTGCCCTACGATTGGTTTAATCAATTCAAGAGGGAGCTCCTTGTTTGCCGATATAAAAGTATGGCGCAATTCGTACAGAGTGACGGGAGAGATTTTATTGTGATTCCTATAATTTCGCCATCTCTTATAGTAGGTAATTTGTTTTGCGTGCTCGCCGTTTTGGTCTGGGAAAACATACGGGGAACTTACATCTGCATTTCTTAACATTGTACGCTGTTCATCCAATATTTGGAGCGCAATATCGGGCAGCACAAAAGAACGAAGCGCATTTTTATTTTTTCCGGTAGTGTGCTCGTTATAGACATTGATTGCGCCGTGCAGGGTACAAATATCGTCTTGTATATCTTCATTTTTTAAACCAATCAGCTCTCCCGGTCTTAACCCTGTAACTACCTCAAAACGATAAGCATGGATATACCATTCATCAATTTCTTTTTGATGATAAACTGTTTTTGTGCATGAGAACAAAAGCGAAAAATCATTAGGCTGTAAGACTTTTTTCTCACTTTTTTTTGCGGCTTTCGGAATATAAAGGCTTTCTGGGAACAATGTTGTTGCTTTATTCTTTCGACCATACTTAATAAACGCGCTCAGACAAGCTCGAATATTGCGAAGCGTTTTATCCGATAACTTCTTTTTATCATTTCCATTTTGATATGCAAATAAAATGACCTCCTGTAAATGCTGTTCATTAACATTTTCTAACTTTATTGTTCCTATCTGTGGTTTGATATAATTTCGCCCATATCCCTCATATTGCCGCCAAAAACTTTTGGATGTCGTAACTTTTAATTCTTCTATCCAACGGTCAAATAGTGTAGCTACCTTTACCGAGGCGTTAATGATATTATCATCCAACCAAGCATCAGCTTTTGCATGGCATTCGCGCTGTCCTTTACGCCCTTTTGTGGACGAATAGAACGTTTTGCGAATCCCGTCCTTCTGCACCTTGATTTGCCACCTGTTATATTTATCCATCCATACGGCACTATTTGTTCTTTTTCCCATTTCTAAAACCTCTTTTCTTTTTCGGACAATAACCAATCTTTATATTCCCCTATTCAAAATCATAACCCACTTTGTAACCCACTCCATCTCACAAAAACGGGTTATTAACCCACATTGAGAAAAAACAATCAATCATTGCTCATGCAAGAAAGTGCTTTGTTAAGCGGTTTTTATGAGCCGTTTTTTGGGGTGTGTTATGACTCTAAGGCTTCAAATCCCTCCTTCTCCGCCAAACAAATGGCCTTTTTGGCCTGAGAGATAGTTCTTGGTTAGGATATCTCTTAAAAACCAGATATTGCATGGGTTTATGCTCATGCAATATTTTTTTATTCAGCCTTCTGCAGCGTTTGCATCCATTTGCCGGAGTATTGCCAAAGCGGCCGATCGCCATTTGCTATTAAGGATAATAAATCACCAACAAACTTATAAGTGATTTCAACATCCTGTGTCCGTTTGCCATTCACCTTATACTGGGCGGATACTCGTATCTCTTCGATCAACGCAAGCACCATCTCCCGGTCGATTTTCTTTACCCCAATATATTTTCTCACTGTCTCGATCCATTTGTCAGCGTTTTTCTCATGGCGTATTTCGACCTCTTCGCGTATTGTATGCGACGCGCAAGTCTCCTTACCACTGTTGGTATATTTGCTACATCGATAGGTCATTTTACGGACTTTTCCTCCACCACGCAGCGAGGCGCACATCGTAGTACCGCAGTCCATACATCGTACTAACCCGGCAAACACAGAAATCTCCCGATCGATCTTAGGCGTGTAATAGCGCCCTATTGTATCACGCTACATCGATTGCGCACAGGCTGGCCACAGTGAAGAATGCCGACCAGATATTGGTGGTAGATGATGGAAAAATTGTCCAGCAGGGCAAACACAAGGAGCTGGTTAGCCAGCCAGGCATATACCGCGATTTTATCGACATCAGAAAAAAGTCGGCGGGTTGGCAGATCGGTTAACGCCTGCCCGGCCAGACACTTGACAAAGAGATGGAATTACAGTAATATATCACTGATATATTTTTTCGGAGGTTGCTTTGGCAGAGTTGAGCGACACACAGCAAAAGCTGTTGGACATTGGCAAAAAAGAATTTTTGGAGAAAGGCTTTCGGAATGCTTCTCTCAGGGGGATTGTCAAAGAAGCCGGTTTTACTTTGGGTGCATTTTATGGATATTATCCAGATAAGGAAACATTGTTTGACGCGCTGGTAGCGCCTGCTGCGGATGCGCTTGTATCCCGATTCAAAGAGGCGCAGGACAAACATTTTGATTTGATCGAGCAGGAAAATACCGCGCAGAGCAGACAGCTTTCCACAGAATATTTGATTCGATTTGTCAATGATATTTACGACAACTATGACGCGTTCAAGCTTATCATATGCTGTGCGGACGGTACAAAATATCAAAATTTTATTCATGAGCTGGTAGAGCTTGAGGTGCGTGTAACAGAAAAATATTACAGGAAACTAAAGAAGCTGGGCAAGATAGCACATACGGTCAGCAAGGATGTTCACCACATGCTCACCAGCGCATATTTTACAGCGGTGTTTGAGGTGGTGGCGCACGACATGAGCAGGGCAAAGGCGCTGCGATATGTACGGAAGATCGCCATGTTTTTTAACTGTGGATGGGATGGAATTTTAAAAATACAATAATTTTTTTAACAACGAGTTAGCTTATGCTAATTCAAGCGTTGGATTGGAGGAACATATGAGCATGGAGAATTGGAACAAATGGGTGGCAAGGGATATCATCACAACAGTGCTGTTGAGTTTGTTGCTGATCGTAATTCAGTTGGTGATCAACATGGTAGCCATGTTGAATGATTTTGTCAGTATGGTGCTATCCGTGGGGATCAGCTGTTTTCTATGTGCGCCTATCTATTTTCTTTTGGTGCGGCGGGTACGTAAACGCTTTGTTTCGCTCATTTATATGCTGATTTTGGGCGTTGTATTTTTGATCATGGGCGATTGGTTTTTGCTGCCGTACTTTGCAGTGGTGGGATTGATCTGTGAGGCGATCTTGTGGAAACAGGGCTCTTACGATAATCCGTGGCGGATTACGGCTGCGTGGACGATATACAGTGTGCTGTACATTGGTGTGAACCTTTTGCCGATGTGGTTTTTTTGGGATTCGTTTCACCAAAACGCGTTGGCCAGCGGAATGACGCAGGAATATATCGACGCATATGTGCGCTATTATTCTCAACCCGGTTGGCTGGTTGCCATTGTAGTAATCACTGCCGTTCTTGGCTTTTTGGGATGTATGGTGGGCAGACGGATGATGCAAAAGCATTTTAAAAAAGTGGGCGTTTTGTAATGAAATCAAATGCACGATATGAATTTGCCGTTCCTGCAAAATTATGTGCATTTTTCTGCACGCTGATTACTGTTTTTTTGATAACAGATAAGGACAACCTGTGGATGCTTACGGTGACGGGGCTGCTGTATGTTTTGGTGCAGAGGCAGTGGAAACAAGGTATCGGATTTGGAATATTTTATCTGGCATTGAGCCTGTTGCTGCTGCTGATACGCCAAGGAATGCGGATGCCTGTACTTTCTGAATTCCACATATTTATGTTTTGGTGGCTGACGCCTGTTTTTATTGTTGCATGGAGCTTGATGACCACGCCGCCTGGCAAATTGAGCGCGTTTTTTTCTAAACTGCATGCGCCGCGCAGCCTGACGTTGGGGATGTTGGTTGTGTTTCGCTTCTTCCCCACGATGCGCGCGCAATGGAGAGGCTTGCGGGAGTCCATGCACAACCGCGGCCTTACGACAGGCAAACAGATGGTCGCCCATCCGGCGGCAACCTTTGAGTATACGCTTATCCCTGTATTGATGAGCTGCCTGCAAATATCCGACCAGCTGGCAGTGTCTGCCGTCTCGCGCGGGCTGGATACACCAGGGCGGAGGGAAAGCTATTATGAATCAAAAATGAAAGCGGCAGACTATGCGTGCATGGCTCTTTTTATTGCTGCAATGATGGCATTGCTTATAGGTGGGAAAATGGCATGATAGAGCTCAATAATGTATCTTTTGCGTATGAAGGACAGGAGAACTGCATTCATAATGTAAACCTGACAATCAGACAAGGCGAATGTGTTGTGCTGGTGGGACGTTCGGGCAACGGCAAGACGACATTGACAAGGATCATAAACGGGCTTGCGCCTGCGTATTATAGAGGAACCCTGACAGGTGAAGTGAAAATCAATGGAAAAGATATCAGGGAGTATCGGGACTGGGAGCGCGCCAAGGCGATCGGCAATGTATTTCAAGATCCAAAATCGCAGTTTTTTTCTGGAGAGCTTGTGGGCGAAGTGGCCTTTGCGTGTGAAAATCTGGGATATGGGAAGGAGGCCATAAAAAAACGCACCGACAAAACAATCGCAGAAATGGGGTTAACCTATATAAAATCGCGAAGGCTGGATGTGCTGTCCAGCGGCGAAAAGCAAAAGGTAGCCATTGCTTCGGTGCGGGTGGTGGAACCGCAGATATATGTGTTTGACGAGCCTTCTGCCAATCTGGACGGGCAGGCCTCGCTTAAACTGACAGAAACGATGCGGCAGTTTAAGCAACAGGGGTATACCTTGGTTATATCAGAGCACCGGCTGGCTTACCTCACAGGGATTGCGGACCGCTTTGTGTATATTGAAAATGGAAAAATAATACGCAGCTATACAGCCAAAGAATTGATGGCGCTGGATGAAGGCGCCAGAAAAGAAATGGGTTTGAGAATTCCCTTTCCATACATTCACGCTGGATTGCCCGTGCCCAGAAAAGACAACACAAACCGCCCGTTGCTGACACTGGAAAATGTATCGTACCGTGCAAAAAAGCAACAGATATTGTCGTCAATATCGTTTTCAGCCTGTTCTGGGCAAATCGTTGCGGTCACAGGTCAAAATGGTGTGGGAAAAACGACCCTTGCCAAAGTAATTTGCGGATTGAAAAAAGAGAGTGGCGGCGCATTGTTTGTGAAAGGAAAGAAAGTGCCTGCGAGAAAACGGTGGCAGAATGTGTGGTACAGCTCTAACGACATCAATACGCAGTTGTTTACAAACAGCGTAGAGGATGAGCTTTTGCTGCAATCCCGAAACGGCAATGATATTGAAGCAGCCAGAAACATTTTGAAAGACTTTGATTTGTATGAATACAGGAGCTGTCATCCGCAGGCGCTCTCCGGTGGGCAAAAGCAGAGACTGTCCATTGCGTGTGGATTGTTGTCCGGCAGGGAAATCCTGATTTTTGATGAGCCCACCAGTGGACTGGATGGAGAAAACCTCGTGCGTGTTGCAGGGGCGTTTAAAAATGCTGCCAAAGACGGCAAAGCGATCATCCTTATAACGCACGACAACGAATTAATGAAGGAATGTTGTACCCATAGCTATGTGATGCAGACTGGAAAATAAAAGAATATCATTCACCATCCGGTCAAAATCGATCTGATATTGATAACCCTGTTCAAACGCAATAAATCGCAAAAGAGCTTGGAGGTTTATTGCTTCGCGTCCACTGTGAAACAACAATCCTGCTTTTGCGCGCAAAACATAAGGACAAATGAATGGGCCGGGAAGGCGGCTATCGATCCACATTGAAAAATATTTTGTCATGTATGCTTTTTATTGAGCTTTGCAACACCAAAGCTCAGGAAGGTTGCAAACAGGCACCAGCACAAATATGGAATCTGAAGCATCGTTGCAAGCGGGCTGTACGGATAAAATGCGGCCATCATCCATATGATCGAGCCAATCAGGGCCAACAGCCAAACAGAACCTGCAAGGTAGCCGCGGTTCCTGAAAAAGATGATCGACCATGTAAAGTTCAATGCAAGCTGGATAATATATGGCGTCAGGATAACCGCAACAGAAGCCCCTGCCAAGGCCGCTCCCTTATAGGCAAGATAGGACGAGATTCCCATCAACACATATAGAATTGTCCAGACGATCGGGAACAGGAACCCGGGCGGGCTTAACGGAGGCTGGCGGAAAGCTTCATATTTCTTTTTCGAGTTTCCCGCCGCCCTCGCAGAAAGCATCCCAACTACAAGTGGAACCGCAATAAAAACAATGACCATAATAACGTCTGACATATCAAAACCTCCGGAATTATCAAAATCCTTTCAATGCAGGTATTTTAAACAACCTGTGCTGTTTTAATCACCATTTTTTATGTTATCGTGCGTTTTTTTCGCTGGCGGATACCCGCGGCGATATTTTATCATTTCACAAAATGACGCTGCGCGGCCAAAATGCCCGTTCTTTTTTGCCAAACCGGGAAAAGTCCCGTATTCTTAACACATTTTGTACCATATGGATGATATAATAAAAGAAAAAGTAATCGGGAGATCGTTTTGGCAGGAATTTTGGAACAACTCAACGACAGGCAAAGGGAAGCGGTACAGCAAACCGAGGGGTATGTACGCGTCATTGCGGGAGCCGGAAGCGGAAAAACAAGGACGCTTACTTCACGCTATGTTTATCTGGTGGAGGAACTGGGCGTGTCGCCGGGCAAAATCATGTCGGTCACCTTTACCAATAAAGCGGCGGGAGAAATGAAGGCGCGAATCCGTAAAATGCTGGGGGATGTGGATACGGGCTTCATCAGCACATTTCACGGCTTTTGCCTGCAGGTGCTGAAAGAGGACATCCACAGGCTGAATTATCCGCAGTCGTTTTCGATTATGGATGAAACGGACCAGAAAAGCCTTCTTGAGGAAATCTACCATGAGCTCGGCCTGAGCCTGCGCGACTACACCTTCCGCGATATGCTCAAGGTAATCGATTTGTTTAAAGCGCCGTACGAATATGTCGGGCAGGTAACGGAGCCGGACGAGCAAAAGGCAATCCGGTATTTTGCAAGCTTTACAAGGGACGACAGGGACAGAATACTCGGCAAGTACGTCCAAAAGCAGCGCCGTAACTTTATGCTTGATTTTGACGACATTATCAATTACACGCTGTATTTGTTTACCCATTACGGGGACGTTTTAAAAAAATGGCAGGAAAAGCTGCAATATATACAGGTTGATGAATTCCAGGATGTGGACGGCAAACAGGCAAAACTTGTGTATCTGCTGTCCGGCGGATATGGAAACCTGTTTGTGGTGGGCGATCCGGATCAGACGATCTACTCATGGCGCGGAGCCGACGTTCACATTATCCTTGATTTCAACAAAGAATTTCCACAGGCAAAAACAATATACCTTAATTCAAATTACCGTTCCACCCCACAGATTCTCAGCGTGAGCAACGACCTGATTTCAAAAAACAGGGAAAGGCTTAAAAACGCACTTTTACCTGTCAGGGACGACGGCGCAAAGGTGTTTTATAAACACACAAAGTCAACCGCAGAGGAAGCCGCTTATGTTGCGCGCACGATCCGGTTTCTTTTGGACAGCGGCGTAAAGCCCTACCATATTGCGGTTCTCTACCGCGCGCATTACGTTTCGCGCAGCCTGGAGGAAGCGTTTGTCAAGGAGGATATCCCATACGCCCTGTTTAACGGCGTAGAATTTTATAACAGGAAGGAAATCAAGGACGTGCTTTGCTATTTGCGTATGCCGCTTACCTTTGACGATATATCGTTCCTGCGCACCATCAATACCCCGCGCCGGGAAATCGGGCGTACGAGGCTTAACTTCCTCACGGAATATGCGGAAAACAACAACGTAAAGCTCTATCAGGCGCTCAAAGACAACCTCGACCACGAGAAAATCAAAAACACCAGGGCAAGGCGCTATGCAGAGGTGATTGAAAAATACGCGGAGCTGACAGGCCGTATGAGCGTTTCGGATTTCGTAGATGGAATCCTGCGTGAATCCGGATATGAAGAAATGCTGATGAAGAACGCGGACCAGAACCGGATCGATAATGTCAGCGAGCTGAAAAACGCGATCCAGCAATATGAGTCAAGCGCTGGGGAGAAGGTGTCGCTTGACGATTACCTTGGAAAAATTGCGTTATTCACGAATCTGGATGTGACGGAAAAGCGCGAGAGCGTAAAACTGATGACTGTGCATACCGCAAAAGGGCTGGAATACCCATATGTATTTGTAGTCAGCCTGAACGAAGGAATCTTTCCATCGGCAAGGGTACGCAGCAGGCAGGAAATGGAGGAGGAGCGCAGGCTGTGCTATGTAGCGTTTACGCGCGCAAGGGATAATCTTTTTCTCGTGGACGCCGAAGGCCGCAATAACGACAGCAGCTACCGCTACCCGTCCAGATTTATTTTCAACGTGGACTTTGAGAAGCTCGAGATCGACGGGATTCCCGACGAAGAGTTTCTTTCCCAGGCAAAGGCGTACATCGGCAGCGCGGAAGGACGGCTGTACCAGTCGCAGGCGCGCCTCATGGCAGGAGACCGTGTAATTCATCCTGTCTTTGGAAAGGGCGTTGTTTTGCGGGAAACAGACAAAAGCTATGAGATTGAGTTTGAAACTATTACGGGACACAGGGACATCGATAAAAAATATGGAAAGCTGAAAAAACTCTGAGTATCCTAATACGGAAATTGCCGTCCCTTATGGCACCATACCACGGCGGGCGGTTGTTTCCGTTTTTTTCATATTATATTGACAAGACAGAAAAAACGCACTATTATGTTAATAGTGTTAGCGAACGGTGTTCGCAAAAATAAACGGAGACTTGTTATGCCCAAAGACAAAACAGAAACCTATCATAAAATCATACGGGCGGCAAAGGCTGAGTTTTTAGAGAAAGGCTTTGAGCAAGCCTCCATGCGTAATATTGCTTCTGCAATCGGCATGAGCGCAGCCGGGCTTTACCGCCATTTCAAAGATAAGGAAGACCTGTTTGACGCATTGATCGAGCCTCTGATGCAGGCCTTTGCAAAGGCGTATGCTGCGCAGCGAAAACGAGCTTACCGTTTTTTGGAGGACGACGGCAATATGGAGGAACTGTGGATGGGCAAAAATGACCTGACCATTTTTCTGGACCTCATGCACCGTTATTATGATGAATTCCGTTTGTTGCTTTGCTGTGCAGATGGGACAAAGCATGCGGATTTTATTCACGACTTCACAAGCTTCGAGCAAAAGGAAACGCTCGAATATATGGAAGCAGCCCGCAAAAAAGGCCTTCAGGTCAATGATATCAAGCCGCAGGAGCTGCACCTTCTGTTAAGCGCTTACTATACGGCGGTATTTGAAGTTGTGGTTCACAGCTTTGAGCGGGCAGAGGCGGAGCATTACCTGGACACTTTGCAACGCTTCTTTTTCCCGGGATGGCGGGCGGTGCTGGGGCTATAATGCGGCTATATTTTTTGTGTGCGAGTTAGCTTTTGCTAACTAAATTGGTAACGGGCGCTACCCGTGCCCAAAAGACTCCGAAAACAGCGTTTTACATTTTGGGTGTCGGCGTAGCGTCTGGAATACTGAATAACGCTCAATGGGTTAGTTGTTGCTAACTAAAATGACAAAAGGAGGATGCAAATTGAAACAGAAAAAGAAAGGAAATATTTCGCAGCTTCTGGATTATGCCGGCGGCCATAAAAAGCTGACGGTTCTGGGATGCGTATTGTCCGGTGTTTCCGCAATACTTTCCATGGCTCCCTATATTTTAATCTGGTTTGTGGCCAGAGGGGTTTTTTCAGCGATGCCTGATTTTTCCTCGTCCCAGGGGTTGGTGCAGTACGGCTGGGATGCGCTATGGTTTGCGCTCGTTTCGGCGGCGGTTTATTTTGGCGCGCTGCTGTGCACGCACCTTGCCGCCTTCCGCACAGCGAAAAATATGCGTTCGCAGGCGGCGAAGCGTCTCGTAAACCTGCCGCTTGGATATTTCACCTCAAACCAATCGGGCCGCCTGCGTAAGATGATTGACGACAACGCAGACATGACAGAGACACTTCTGGCGCACGAGCTGCCGGATTACGTGGGCGCAGTTGTTACTCCGCTTGCGGCTGTTGTGCTGTTGTTTGTGTTTGACTGGCGGATGGGGCTGTTGTGCCTGATTCCAATCGTCATATCGGTCATCACCCTGTTTCGAATGATGGGGGGCAAGCAGGCAAAATTTTTCAGCAAATACCAGCGGGCCATTGAGGACTTGAGCTCGGAGGCCACGGAATACGTACGGGGAATCCCGGTGGTAAAAGTATTCCAGCAAACTGTTTATTCCTTTAAAAGCTTTTATTCCTCAATTATGAGCTACAGCAGGCTGGCGTCGGATTACGCCATGGTAAACCGCACGCCCATGACGGTATTTACAACGGTTTTGAACTCGACATTCCTTTTACTGATCCCTGCGGGCATGATTTTGTGCGGCATTGCTTCCGACGGATGGGCGATTTTGGTGGACCTTGTATTCTATATCCTGTTTACGCCGCTGTGCGCAATGATGGTCAGTCGCATCATGTATGCGGGACAGGCCTCGATGGAGGCAAGCGAGGCGGTATATAAGCTGGAACAGATCACAGACGAAAAACCACTGGAGGAACCGCAAAACCCTGTAGCGCCAAAGGGCGCGGATGTGGAGCTCAGGAATGTTACGTTCACCTATCCGGGTGCGGGAGATCCGGCGCTTTCCGGAGTCAGCTTCCATGTTCCGGAAGGAAAAACGGTTGCGCTCGTCGGACCGTCCGGCGGTGGAAAAACCACAGCGGCAAGCCTGATTCCCCGTTTTTGGGATGTACAGGAGGGCGAGGTGCTTGTGGGCGGCGTGGACGTGCGGCAGATTTCGCCTGAGGTGTTGATGGACCAGGTGGCGTTTGTGTTTCAGGATACCCGCTTGTTTAAAATAAGCATCCTCGAGAACATACGGGCGGCGCGCCCGCAGGCCTCGCGTGAGGAGGCGCTGAAGGCAGCGCACGCCGCGCAGTGTGACGATATTCTGGAAAAAATGCCAAACGGCGTCGATACTGTGATCGGTACAAAGGGCGTGTATCTGTCAGGCGGCGAACAACAGCGCATTGCCCTTGCACGCGCAATTTTGAAGGATGCACCTATTATCGTACTGGATGAAGCGACCGCTTTTGCGGATCCGGAAAACGAGGCGCTCATCCAAAAGGCGTTTGAAGTACTGACCAAAGGAAAAACCGTTTTGATGATCGCCCACCGCCTGTCTACTGTGCGCGGGGCGGATCGCATCCTGGTACTGAAAAACGGCAGGGTGGCGGAACAGGGAACCCATGATCAGCTAGTGGAGAAAAACGGTGTTTACGCAGCCATGTGGAACGACTATCAAACTGCTGCGCAATGGAAGGTAGGAAAGGAGGCGGCGTCATGATCCGCAAACTGCAAAAACATTATGCCCTGACGGAAAGAGGGGCGAAAGATCTCGTAAAGGCGACGTTGTGGACTGTGGGTGCGAACCTGAGCCTGATGGTGCCGATCGGCCTGTTGATGCTGGCGCTCATGCAAATCATAAACGCCCTCATGGCCGGAGGGGATCCCGCTCAGGGAGTATGGGGATATACGGCGCTGGCAGCAGGACTTGTCGCCGTCATCTATATCGTCCATTGGTTCCAATATAAATCGCTGTATATCGCAACCTATCAGGAAAGCGCAAACCGGCGTATACGCCTTGCGGAAAAGCTCAGGGAACTGCCCTTGTCCTTCTTTGGAAAGAGGGACCTGTCAGACCTGACGGCTACGCTGATGTCGGACAGCGCATCCCTCGAGCAGGCGTTCTCACACTTTGTCCCGCAGCTTTACGGCACAATCATCTCCACGATCATTATCGCGGTCGGCATGATTGCGTTTGATTGGCGGATGGGACTGGCGGTGCTTTGGGTGGTGCCGGTTGCCGCGCTTTTGGTGCTCGCATCCAAAAAGGCTCAGGATAAAGCAGGGACGCGCACGCTTCTTGCAAAGCGCGTTGCAACGGACGGCCTGCAGGAACTTCTCGAAACGGTAAAGGACGTAAAGGCCTGCAACCAGAAAGAAACGTATCTGAGGGGGCTTGACGAAAAGCTTGATTTTGCGGAAAAAGCAACCATCCATTCAGAGCTCGTATCGGGAACCTGCATTACCTCGGCGCAGGCGTTCCTGAAAATCGGCCTTGCCACCACGGTGCTGGTGGGAATCGGATTGCTGGTTGCCGGACAGATCGACGTTCTGGTGTTTCTGGTCTACCTGATCGCCGCTTCCCGTATTTACGATCCGGTCAAGGCAGCGTTCGAAAATATGGCGGCGGTCTTCAATATGCAAATCAAGATTGAACGGATGCGCGCGATTGAGGAACAACCGGTACAGACGGGGATGGACCATTATTCCCCCAAGGGATATGATATCGTGTTTGACCACGTAAAATTTGCGTACAACGAAGATGAAGGAGTGCTTGAAGACGTATCCTTTACGGCAAAGCAGGGAGAGGTAACGGCTCTCGTCGGCCCATCAGGCGGCGGCAAGAGTACCGCCACAAAGCTTGCCGCGCGGTTCTGGGATGTGAACGGAGGAAAAATTACGCTGGGCGGCGTGGACGTTGCCACCGTAGAACCGGAGGCGCTTCTCACCAACTATGCAATCGTATTTCAGGATGTGGTGCTGTTCCACGATACGGTAATGGAAAATATACGGCTGGGGCGAAGGGACGCGTCGGACGAGGATGTGCTGGCAGCGGCAAAAGCCGCACAGTGCGACGAATTTGTAAAAAAACTGCCGGAGGGGTACCAGACGGTAATCGGCGAAAACGGATCCACCCTTTCCGGTGGAGAACGCCAGCGCATCTCCATTGCAAGGGCGCTCCTGAAGGACGCTCCGGTTATCCTGCTTGACGAAGCAACGGCAAGCCTGGATGTGGAAAACGAGACGGCGGTGCAGGAAGCGATTTCAGGACTGGTGCAAAATAAGACGGTGCTTATCATCGCCCACCGTATGCGCACCGTAATGGGCGCGGATAAGGTCGTCGTTCTCGCGGACGGCAACGTAGCGGAAACAGGCTCGCCACAGGAGCTCGCAAAAAAGCAGGGAGCATTCGCGCATATGGTGGAGCTGCAACAGGAAAGCGCGGGGTGGAGCATCTCATGAAGAAAAAGACAAAAAACCACTCCCACGCGTCAGGTGAGGATTACCTGGAGGCAATCCTGGTATTAAAGCAAAAAAAAGGCCTGGTCAGGCCGATTGACCTGGTTCGTTATATGGATTATACGAGGCCAAGCATCAGCAGGGCGGTTGCGGTACTGCGAAAGGAAGGCTATTTACAGCCGGATACCGGCAATGAGCTTGAATTGACGCAAGCCGGAATGGAGCTCGCGCAGAAGGTTTACGAACGCCACCGTTTTTTTACCCGCCAGTTGACCGAAGCCGGAGTCGATCCCAAAACCGCCGAGCAGGATGCCTGCCGGATCGAACATGTGATCAGCGACGAAAGCTTTGAAAAACTGAAAAAACACGTCGGCAGAGACGGCGGGAAAGGCACCGGCGAACAGAAGAAAACCGATATCCGGAGCGGCGTTGGGCAACAGTTGGGCCTGTATTCCAACGTGTGGAAGGAAACGGGCAAAGGAGGTCCAAATTGAAAAGCATATTACAGAATACAAGAAAGCCCACAGGTTTTTGGGGACGCGCAATCCTCCGCGGAATGAACGCGGGGCACGCGCAGCTGGCGGATTGGGGGCTTTCCCACCTCAGTCCTGCGCCCGGTGCAAGGGTGCTTGATATTGGCTGTGGGGGAGGCGCAAATATAGAAAAACTGCTATCCCTTTGTCCGAATGGATTTGTGGACGGGGTTGATTATTCAGAGGAAAGCGTGAAGATGAGCCGAAAGAAAAATGCCGCGGCTTTGGGAAAACGTTGTGAGGTTGTGCAGGGAAATGTGATGGCGCTTCCTTATGAAGACGGCCTGTTTGATGTGGTAACGGCGTTTGAGACCGTGTATTTCTGGCCGGACCTTTCCGTCGCATTTTTGCAGGTGCACAGGGTGCTTAAGCCGGGCGGCGTATTCCTGCTTGTTTGCGAGGAGAGCAACCCGGAAAATACGGCGTGGACAGACCGGATCGACGGAATGAAGATTTATTCGGGCGATGATCTGGAAAACAGGCTCCGTTCAGCCGGATTTACGGATATCGTTGCGCATCAGCAAAAAAAGGGATGGCTTTGCCTGTCCGCACGTTCCTGATAGAACGGTTGCCTGTCAAATACAATGGAGGAAACCTGTTTTCCTCCATTTTTTGCATTCGGTAAAATGAAATATCGATGAGAATCCATCTTGACATCTTTTTCAGGAACAGGTAAACTGAAAAATGGGTAAGCAAGAGCTAACCCATATATTTTATGCGGGAATTAGCACCGGCTTACTTCATTGCCGGTCAGGGGGATATTATGAGCGGTGGATTTTTAGCGGCGGCGTTGCTGCCCATTCTTGGAAACATGATTTTAAACGGCGGTAAAAACAAGCGTAAGCCAAACCAGCTGAATCTGCCTTCGTTCCGCGGCGTGCTGGAAGTGAAAAGCGCTGTTGACGGCAGGATCCGTTTTTCCATTCCGTTTTTGAAAGGCAACGGGCAGATGGCCGCACAGGCCGAGCAGCAAATCAGCAGGCTAAAGCCGGTTTCGCAGGTCTCGATCAATACGGTCACAGGCTCGCTTTTGGTCTGCTACGACAGTTGCGCAGTGCAGCCGCAGCTTTTGCAGGCGGCTGTTATGAAACTGCTGGGCCTGGAAGAAGCTGCAAACGAAAGCGGAGGTTCCCTGCTTGGACGGGAATGCCGCACATTTGCGCAATCCATGAACCATGCCGTTGCGGATAAAACCGGCGGACTGATGGACCTGAACTTTTTGATCTCAATTCTTATGATGGGCGTTGGGATGTTTTTTGTTTTGAAAAATCCGGCGAAGTTCCCCAACGGGTATACGCTGCTTCGTTGGGGAACCAATCAACTGCTTGGACAAAGGGGCGCCGGCGAATGAGCGGATGGAAGGCAGGAGCGATCAAGTCCTTTTTTCGCGTGGTTATAAATTCAGATATCCCCGGGCGGCTGCGCATTAAAATTAAGAATTTCCGACTGATTCCGGAGACGGGCGTAAACGCCTCGTTACCGTATATTTCAAAGGCATTTGGAATATTGCCGGGCGTAAAAAGCGCCCGGCTGAATCCGAAGGTCGGCAGCCTGCTGATTATTTATGATCCGCTTAAGGCCAATACGAAAAAAATACTTGAATGGATCAATATCATGATAGAAACAGGCGTAAAATATGCGCCGGTCATTGCCCGTTCCGGTATCAGGGAACCCGCGCGCATAGAGGCTTTTTTAATTGAGCGGCTTACAAGGCGCGTGCCGGATATGGAAAAAACGGAGGAACTATGATAAACAGCAAAATTACGTTTCATGGGGTGACGCTGCGGCAAACCACGGGACGCATACGCCTGCACTATGAAGGCATTCGTTACCTGAAAGATTATTATAAGGAAATCGGCAAAAAGCTGTGCGCAATGGCGCATATTGATTCCGTTACCTTTAATTCAGTAACGGAGAACCTCTTGGTTTATTACAGGCATAACAAGCGTGTGGCGGACCGGTTGCAGGAAACCATAGATTCCGTACTGGAGCCGTATGCGATGCAGGCATATAAGGCCATAAAAGAGGAAAATGCCCGCCAGTCTGCAACAGAGACAGAACAGCCGGGCGCGGATTCCAAATCTATTCTGAAAAGGCTGGCGGTTTCAGGTACTACGGTTGCCCTTGGAAATACCCTTTTGAGAAATTATGCCAAAACGGAACTTCTGAAGGTTCCCTATCTTGGAAAGTTTACAACCTTTCCCGCGATTGTGAGCCTTGGCCTTACCGTGCCGCTTTTTCAGTCGGCGTGGAAGGGGCTTGTGCGCGATAAAAAGCTAAACGCGGATTTTTTGACCGTGACTTCTATTGTGGCCAGCATACTGCTCGGGCAAAGCTTTTCCGCCCTCACCATTATTATGCTGTCGGATGTTGCTGAATTTATGACTACTTATACGATAGAGCGTACGCGCAAGTCTATCAAAAAGCTGCTCAGCGTGGAAGATGCGTATGCGTGGAAGATGCTGGAAAGCGGGGAGCTTGAGCATTGCCCGATTGAGGATATCATAATTGGGGATACGGTGGTCATTCACACGGGCGAAAAGGTGACGGTGGACGGAGAGGTGCTTACCGGCCAAGCGCTTGTGGACCAAAGCTCCACAACAGGGGAGTTTTTGCCGGTTGTGTGCAAGGAAGGCGATAAAATTTTTGCGGGCTCTATCATAAAAAGCGGCGTTGTAACAGTGCGCGCCCTAAAGGTTGGCGACGACACGGTTGTTTCGCGCATCATCAATATGGTGGAAAACGTTGCTTCGCAAAAAGCGCCCATCCAGCACTATGCAGATCAGTTTTCCAATTATCTTGTCCCGCTTAATTTCCTCGCCGCCATTGCGGTTTATGCGGTTACGCGCAGGCCGGATCAGGCCCTGAAAATGCTGGTGATCGATTATTCCTGCGGAATTAAACTTTCCACAGCGGCGGCTTTTTCCGCGGCAATCAACGCTGCCGTGCGGCGCGGTATATTAATCAAGGGCGGCGCTTTTCTGGAGCGCATGAGTGATGCGAACACCATCATTTTTGACAAAACGGGAACCATCACGGAAGGAAAACCGGAGGTGGTGGCCGCCAAAATACTTACAAAGGAATATACGGAGCGCGAGGTGGTGGCGCTTGCCTGCGCTGCGGAGGAAACCTCCAGCCATCCGCTTGCCGGCGCAATTTTGGATTACGGTACCAGGATGGGCGTTGAAATACCGGTCCACAGCGATACTGTGACCGTAATCTCCAAGGGCAGCAGCACCATGGTGGACGGAAAATGTATCCGTGCGGGCAGCCTTGCCTATATGCGGGAGAACAAAATCAGGGTGCCGCGATCCGCGCAGATGCCGGCTGAAGTTGGCATTGCAACCTATATTGCGGCGGACCATACCCTGCTTGGCGTGCTGTGCGCGATGGATAAGCCGCGCACCAATATCCGCAGGGCAGTCAACAACCTCAGGAATAAGGGAATCGACGAAATCTCCCTTCTGACAGGAGACAGCAAAGAGCAGGCGGGTGCGGTTGCCTCCCAGATCGGCGCGGATTCCTATCAGGCGGAGCTTTTGCCGGAGCAAAAGGCGGAAGCCGTATTAAAGCTGCAGGCCGACGGAAACAGGGTGGTTATGGTGGGCGACGGCATCAATGACGCGCCTGCGCTGTCCTATGCGGACGTAGGGATTTCGCTTGGAAGCAAATCCACGGACGTCGCCATGGAAACGTCCGATATTGTAATCGGGCGAAACGATCCCATGCTGATTCCGCAGGTCAGGGATATTTCGAGCAAAACAATGGAGATCGTCAAGCAGAATTTCGGAATGGTAATCGGCATCAATACGCTGGGGCTTATTTTGGGAGCGGCGAGCAACATATCCGTTTTCTGGAGCGCGATGCTGCACAATATGAGTACGATTGCAGTGGTTGGCAATTCCTGCCGCCTGCTGTTTTACGATAAGGAACGGGAGAAGGATTTATAATGCTGCATTCGGATTTGGAAGTATTGCATACGGTGCGCGGAAGGATCAGGGTGCGCCTGCCAGAAGGGCTTTCCGATCCCGGCGCCGCGGGCTTTTTCCTGTGCGGACAGAAGGAAGTGAACGGATTTCGCTATAATCCTGTGATCAGGACGGCGCTTGTGTGGTACGAGGGGATTTCGCAGGACGAGATACTGGCGCGTCTTGCGGTCGCTTACGCAAACCAAAACGGGATGAAATACATTCATTTAAAGAATTGCCAGGCAAAGAAAACGCCTAACATTACGCCAAGCGGAAGGATTGCCCTTGCAACCATTCTTGCAAACATTGCGGTGCAGGTTTTTATGCCCGCAACAATACTTGCCAATATCACAAAATGGTGCGCGGTCGGGACAACGGCGGGTGCGGTGATCGAGCATGGATATCATGAGCTGTGCGAGCAGGGCGCCTTTGATCCGGAGGTCATGTCCATCATGTATCTGGCCAATGCGGTAAATAAAGGGCAGACGATCTATGCCACGCCGCTGGTGTGGCTGATTACATTTGGGCGGCACCTGTTTCGTCCAAGTGACCGGGGCGTTATGCTCAAAATCGAAGAGGGCTGCGAAAACGAATATTACGTGCGCGTGGTGCGGGACACAAAAAATCCTAAGAAAACAGCTTTCCTGGGAGAGTTTTTTAACCGTTACCTGCAAACCTATCCGCAGATGCCGCTTGCTTCCGGCGGGCGTTTTATCGTGCAGGAGTAAAAACCGGAAGGGGGTTCCGCCAAAGGGACGGAGCGTGCCCGGAATATAGTGTGAAACCGGCCAAAAGCCGGATCGATAAAGGAGGATAAAAAACTTATGATGAGCGGACTTGCAAAAGGACTCTTGATCGGATTTGGAATCAGCGCGGTAGGATTTTATTTCTACAAAAAAAACGAGCAGAAGGTGGATTCGTTTTTGCGCGGGCATGGACTGCCGGTTCCGGATTCCGGAAAAATGAATCTTTCAGACCTGTCGCTTGAAGAACTCATGGAAACAAAAGAGGACATCGAGGATATCATTGCAGAACGTGAAATGAGCGGCGAAAGCAGCGTCATAACCTGCACGGCAGAAACCGTTAAGCTGGAAGAAAAGCCTGAAAAAGCATAAGGTTCCTTTGAAAGAAAAACATAATTCGTAAAAAACCGTACCCTTATTTGCTGTACGGTTTTTTGCGTATTGATTGCCCGGGATAAAGCAAAAAACCATGTAAAAAAGAAAGGCCAATGGCAGAAAAATTCTGCCATTGGCCTTTTTCCTGAAGTATAAACGGGTTTGGGTTTCGTATTACCAGACCGGCGATAAGGGGGTTATCCTCATCAGGCACATATCGTCGCCCGCTTTGATGCTTTTCAGCAGGTCGACCTCCACCTCGCAGCCCCATACGTCTTCAAAAAGCTCTTTGCTGTAACCCATCGTGCAGTAGCACCATGTTTTCGTGTCGAGCCGTTTTACGTTTGCGAGCATGGGGCAGGGGCAAAACGGAAAGCTCAGGTACAAGGCTCCGTCCTCTGTGAAAAGACCGGCGTTGTGCGCTTTTTCGCTGCCCGCAAATTCCTCCATATTGTTTGCCGAGCGGGTAAGCTCCCGTACCAAAGCCTTTTTTTCGTCCATGCCGTAACCGCACTGGCAGCCCATTCGCAGGCGCTTCAAGGTCTGTGTGTCAAAAGCGGCCTCCATTCGTTTCATGGTTTCACAAACCCATGCTGCGTCGTCCATACTGCCTGCGCCGCCTTCGTATACGATTGCCGCCGCAAGCTCTTCCCCCGCGGCAGCTTTTATCCTTTCAAACAGGGCTGTTTCCTGCATCTTCCTGATATCAAACATATCATTACCTCATTTCTGTATTTCATAAATTGGGTGCACTAAAACAACTGCGAAGCATAAGGCTGTTCGCACCGTTTTATTTTGGATTGTTTTATTGATGGTTCGATATCAGCAAAAGATTGGATCGAGCATAATGATGTCCTTTCAATTCAAATTACGTATCAGTTTAGCATGAAACCGGCAGGAGGTCAAACGCACGCAATCTGTACGGCTGTTTCTCCCCAAAACATAAAAACAAAAAGAACCGCCTTTGCAGAACGGTTCTCTCTGTTTTATCATGGGAATTACCCGTTGATCCTCAGCTTCACAGGCGTTTTGATTTTTTCGATACACGCTTTTACCACGCTGTCGTCAAGCCGTTCTATCCCCGGATTCCAGTATTCGCGTCCAAGAAATGTATACTTTTTCGCGGCAAACCGGTGATAGGGAAGAAAGTTGATCTCCGCCACTCCGATTTTTTCGGCAAACCGCACAATTTTAGTCAGCGAACCCACATCAAAATTGAACGATGGTATTACGGGAACACGGATGACGAGGCGTTTTGCCACTTTGGAAAGGCGTTCGCAGTTTTCCATGATGCGTTCGCACCGTACGCCTGTGTACGCAAGGTGGTTATCGCTATCCGTGCTTTTTATGTCGAATAAAAACACATCAACAAAGGGCGCGATTCGTACAAAATGCTCCCACGGAACATAACCGCACGTCTCAATGGCGGTTCCAATACCGTTTTTTTTGCACAAAGAAAGCGTCTCCTCAAGAAAATCCACCTGCAAAAGGGGTTCGCCGCCGCTGAACGTTACGCCGCCGCCCGTACGGGCGTAAAACGACGCGTCCCGTATTGCGATGTCCAAAACCTCCTTTGGAGTAACATATTCTCCCTTAAGGTATTTAGCTTCGGCATAGCAGGTCTGTACGCATTTTCCACAGCCCGTGCACAGCGAACGGTCAATATCGATTGTTTTTGTCGCTCCCGTGGGGCATGCCCTGATGCACATTCCACAACCGATGCACAGGTCAGGGTTAAAGAGGATCTCCGGCTGAGGATGGATGGATTCAGGATTGCAGCACCACCTGCAGCGCAAAGGGCAGCCCTTCAGGAATATTGTCGTTCGTATGCCGGGCCCGTCATGTATGGAAAACCGCTGGACGTCAAAAATACAACCCTTCATGTCAATACTGTAAAAGGCTTGTGCGGTCTATAATGTCGTCCTGCACATCCTTGCCAAGCACCGTGAAAAACGCACTGTAGCCAGCGACGCGCACAACGAGCGAACGGTATTCGTCCGGACATTCCTGCGCGTGTTTGAGATCGTCCTGCGTTACCACGTTAAACTGAGTTTCCCACACTCCGCAATCTACGATGCTTCGCATATATTCGCCAAACACCCGTTTGCTGTCCTCACCTTTGAAGATAGACGGATGCAGGAGCTGGTTCAATACGGAGCCATGCCCTGCGCGTACGTTGCACAGCTTACCGGCAGACCTCAAAATTGCAGTTGCGCCGCATTTATCGTCACCATGTGTGGGCGATACGCCGCCATCGTTAAGCGGCTCCCCCGCATGCCTGCCGTTTGGCGTAGCGGCAGTGTGTTCTCCGTTGGGGACATTTGCAGTCATATAATAGATGCCTGCCGTAAAAATACCGCCACGCGCGTTCCTGGGCCCCTCAAGCGCATCGCAGAATACCGCAACTGCAAAATCGCTCATGTCGTCGGCTTTGTCGATGTCGTTGCCGTATTTGGGCGCTTTGTTTTTGAGCATAAGCCTCAGGGGCTCGTTATCTGCAAAATCGTTTTTCAGTGCGGCGACCAGTTCCGCCATACTGAGTGATTTTTCATCAAAAACAAATTTTTCGATTGCCACCAGCGAATCGCCCACTGTAATCGGCCCGACTCCAAGCGGGGAGGTATAGTTATATGTTGCGCCGCCGCGTTCAAAATCAACGCCTTTTTCAATGCAATCGTCGATCACAACCGAGCAGAAGGGCAGGGAGAGGAATTTTTTGTGGCACATATCGATCACGCGGTCATACCTGATAAGGATGTCTGTAAAATAATTCACCTGCTTGCGGTAGGCGTCCTTAACGTCCTCAATGGAGGTAAAGGAGCACGGATCACCTGTCTGCGGCCCCATTTGCTGCCCGGTGAGCATGCACTTCCCGTCGTTAAGCGCCAGCTCGAAGCACTTTGCGAGGTTGATATGCCCGCAGTTGCCCCAACTGTTCGTCTTGCCGTCGATCACGGGCTCGCTGCAGCCAAGGAAGCTGAAATTATACGCATCCGCATCACTGGCGCCGATTTGCTTTACTGCCTGCCCAATCAGTTTGTCATTATATATTTTTACTTTGTTAAGTCCGGCCTTTACGTTTTCGGTTACCGCGTCGATCAGCCTTTGGGACGTGTGCTCATGAATCCTGACGGCAATATCGGGCTGTGCAAGGCCGATTCCCCTGTCTGCCTCCAGTACGAGGATCGATACATCGTTTGTAACGTCGCTGCCGTCGGCGAGCGTGCCGCCAATCGTGATCGTCTGCCCGTGTGCCGGACCGGTGTTCACAAGGGTGGATTCGTTCGAGGAAATTTTATCGATCTCGCTCAGCTTCAGGTAAAAGCATTCCATCAGTTCAAGCGCGGAATCATGGTCAATTTTTCCTGCGTCAAGGTCGGCCTTATAATATGGATAGAGATACTTATCCAGCCTGCCGATGCTGATCGCAAGGCCGTTTCCTTCGAGCTGGATGGCAAGCTGTGTCAGGTAGATAAACTGAAGCGCCTCCCAGTAGGAAGAAGCCGGCCGGGCCGGGATATTCGCACAGTTTTCTGCAATCTGCAGGAGCTCTTTTTTTCGTGCGGGATTGCTTTCCTTCTTTGCCATGTTCTTTGCAAGTGCGGAAAACCGATTCATGTATTTGATGACCGCCTTCATCGCCTCGATGCAGGATAAGTAAAATTCGCGTTTATCCACATAGTCGTCCATAAGGGAGTCCAGTGCGGACAATTTTTCCTTGCAGATGCAAATTATGTTATCAAAGCCGGTCGCAAGCAAATACTCGTAGTTTGGAACCAGATGTCCCGGCGATTTGGACGCGTAGCTGGCATTGTAAATCACGCCAAAATCAATGATCTTCTGCAAATCATCAGGCACACAGGCCATAACGCGTTCGTCGAGCGCGCGCCCCTTCCAGTATCTGAGGCATTTGTGCATCTCCTTTTTTTGTTCCTCGGTGATTGCGAACCGGTCTCCCTGGCGCGTCATAAAGTCGTCCATTTGAGTAGAAAGCCAGCCGGCGGCATAATCGGGGAACATAGGCGTGCTGCGGACTTTTTGGGCGTGACAGCCTACGATCAGCTCGTGATCGTGAATGGAAATCGTCATGTGTTCCATAATGTGCCGAAGCGCAAGCGCCCGCTTCATGGGATCCGATTTATTTTCGTTATTTTGATAGCTTTCCGTGACGAGTACGGCGCGCTCGATATCTGCGCTGCGCGTAGCCGAGAAAAAAGCATTTTTCAGTGCCGTTATTCTGTCGCTCATATCTTAAACCTCCAAATTAAAATCTGTGTGCTTTGGCACAAAATCCGTGAACGCGATAGATAATGCCGTCCAATCGGGCGTTTCGGTGCCACGGAAGCCGTAAGGCCCCTTTGATTCTTATTATAGTAAAGGCGCCGCAGCGTCTAAAGTCACAATTATGTCGCCCGCCCAGGACAAGAATTGCACGCAACAATCGATGGTTTAAGCGTGGCTTTCTGTTTTCTTTTCGCCCGGGATGATGATATGATAGAAAGAAATGGCAAATTGGTTTTGAGGATCGGCAATTATGCAGCGTTATAAAAAACAGGATGCGAGCATCGAATGCGAATTTATCGTCCCGGCAGAAGTCTGTGGAAAGGCCGTAAGGCTTGGCCTGCAAAAAGAGCAGCCGCAAATGCAGCAGGCGGGCAAACGGGCGCAGCTCCAGAGATTTGAAAGCGCGGCGTCCGCGTTTTGCCGCTCTCTTCGTGATTTGAAACATTATGCGCACGGTAAAACGCAAAAACAGGTATTGTCAGCCCTCCTTGTTTTGGCAGAGGATACTGAGCTCCATAATGATATTGCGGGGCGAATCCTGACGGGTGAAACGGCTGAGGCTGCCGTGAAAACTGTTGCGGAGCAATATGTGGGAATTATGCGGAGGGCGGAAGACGGACAAATGCGCTCGGGCGCGGTAGAGCTGGAAAGTATTTGTACTGGATTTTTGGAGCACATGTCCCGCGGATGCGAAACGGACTACGCAGGTTACAGAGATCGCATCGTTGTGGCGCTGGAGATATCGGCGATACAAATCATGCGCCTTTCCATGGCTGGCGCGCTTGGCGTAGCAGTGGAACGGGGGAGCAAAACAGGGCATGCGGCAATTTTCGCAAAAACCGAAGGAATGCCCTATGCTATTGCGGCGGAAGGTTTGTACGATGAAGTGGCAGACGGAGACATGGTTCTATTCGATCCGGAAAAGGAGCATATTGTGATACGGCCCCCAGATATACAGGCGTCCGGTCCCAAAAAGTGCGAAGAGAGCCAGGCAAAGCCAAAGCCGTTTTTTGCAGCGAACGTAACCGGACGGCGCGGCGCGCTCAGCGCAAAGAAAAATGGTGCGTGGGGAATCGGCCTTTTGCGGACGGAAGCGCTGTTGATGCAATACCACAGGGAGCCGGGGGAAAAAGAGCAGGAAGAATTGTACCGGACAATTTTGCAGGCGGGCCTGCCGGTCTATGCCCGTCTGGCCGATATGGACGAGGATAAAAGACTTCCCTGGCTCATGGCGGAAAAAGAGGGAAAGCGATTGCGCGGCATTGATGCGGTTTGTGAAAACAGGAACTTTTATCAGACGCAAATCAGGGCGCTTCTTGGCGCGGGTTATCTTGCGCCTCATGGAATTATGGCGCCGATGATACGCTGTGCTGAGGATTTTGTATACGTAAAAAGAATGGTTGCAGAAGCCGCGCAGGACAGGAAAATACCGGCGGAACGCCTGAAAACAGGCTGTATGGTTGAAACGCCGCAAGCGGTGGAAGACATTGAGGAAATCGCGGGGCTTGCCGGTTTTTTGAGCATTGGAACAAACGATTTGACGCGATACACGCTGGGCATGCCGCGGGAAGAGGACTTATCAACGTTGTATCCGGAAATCAAAAAAAGTATCAGCAAGGTTGTGCGGGAAAGCCACAAAAAAGGGGTAAGCGTAGGAATTTGCGGCGACGCAGCTGCAAATAAAAACAACTTGCTTTTTTTCGATGAGATTGGCGTGGACTATGTCAGCGTACCGCCTTCCCTGATCGCCGGGCTTGCCGATTTACATGATAAAAATGAGGAATCTGATTTCCGCGGGCGTTGACACCATTGTTACTTTTTCTTGCCCCTGTCTGAATTTATAATAAGGATCGATGTTAATATTATTTCAGGCAGGTTATTATGGCTAATTATTTGATTGGATGCGATATTGGAACGAGCGGTGCGAAGGCCATCGTGATTGACGACCAGGGGACACTGCTGGGGAGCGGATATATTGAATACCCACTGCTTGCTTCGCAGCCCGGATGGTCGGAGCACGATCCGCAGGATTATTGGAGGGTGTTCAAACACGTGGTGCGCGGCGCGCTCCAAAATTCCGGCGTGGATAACAGGGAAGTCAGGGGAATCAGCGTAAGCTCGTGTTCGCCATGCAGCGTTTTTGTAGACCGCCAGGGGAATGCGCTGGACAGAAGCCAGACATGGCAGGACCGGCGCGCGGTGGACGAGTGCCGGTATGTGCAGCAGTTTTATAGCGCTGATGAAATATTCGAGCTTACCGCAAACACGCTGGATCCGCATATTGGAGCACTGAAGTTGCTATGGGAAAAAAACAACCGTCCGGAAATCTACCAGAAAACCTTTAAGATGCTCAACCCCGCCAATTATATTACGATGCTGCTCACAGGGGAATTTGTAACGGATTACTCGAATGCGTCGCTCACCGGCTTGGTGTTTGACATCAGGAACCGGAAATGGCGGATGGATATCGCGGAAAAGGTCGGGCTTGATCCGGATAAATTCACGCGGCTCGCCCCGTGCGACGAGGTGGTGGGGGAAGTGACGCAAAAGGCGGCGCAGGAATGCGGCCTTGCGGCAGGCACGCCTGTTGTGGCGGGAACGATGGACTGCAATGCGGGATGGCTTGGAAACGGCGCAACGATGCCGGGCGACGCGAGCTTTGTCATGGGCACCGCGGGCGCGCTTGGCGTTGTGCACCAAAATCAGGTTTTCACAAAAACGATGACGAACGTTGTGCATACCGCGTATTCCGGCCAAAACTATACGACGCTTGCGGGAACGGCCTGTTGCGGCGGGCTGATGAGGTATTTCAGGGATGCGCTCGTGGAAACCGACGCGCGGATCGCCAAAGAGAACGGAGAAGATATTTATGATATCCTGACGGCAGAGGCGCAGAAAATACAGCCGGGCGCAAACGGCCTGCTCATTTTACCGTATCTGTCCGGCGAAAGGACGCCGCTATGGAATCCGCTTGCGCGCGGGGTGGTATTCGGATTATCCTTATCGCATACGCGCGGGCATTGGGTGCGTTCAATGATGGAAAGCGCAATTTATGCGGTTTACCACTGCGTGAAAATCATGAAGGAAAACGGGCTTGAAATGAAGCTGCCGATTGTAGTGAGCGAGGGCGGCTCAAAGAGCCCGCTATGGCGGCAGATTGCCGCGGATGTGATGGGAATCGAGTTTTCCTATACGCCCAACGCAAAGGGCGCGCCGATGGGCGATGCAATCAATGCGGGCGTAGGCGTTGGGATATTCAGGGATTACGAGGTCGCGAAGGATTTTATTGAGGTAAGCGAGTTTAACAAACCAGACGGGCAGAACCACGCGCTCTACCAAAAATATTTTGAACAGTATCTAAAGCTTTATGAAGACGTAAAACCGGATTTTGAATCTCTTGCACAGTTATTGAAGGCGGAGTAAGGAATGTTAAGTCAAAAGTGCGCCCAAATCATATCATATCTTTGCCAGCAGGCAAACGGGGAAGAATTTGTCCGCGTGGAAGAGCTGGCGAAAAAATACAACGTGTCGGAACGCACGATCCGTTATGATATCGATAAGATCGATTATTTTCTGAAAAAAAACTCCTTTCACGAGCTGCTGCGCGAAAAAGGCCTTGGGATTCGCCTTGACGAATCACCGGAAAACATCAGGAAAATAAAACAAACCATGCTTGAATCAAACCTGCAGAATTACGTAATGACAAAGCAGGAACGGGTGGTTTTTATTGTCATGATGCTTTTTGACGCAGAAGGGTTTATCAAATACGATGAAATCGCCGACAAATTTTTTGTGAGCAGGAAAACGGCGATTGAGGATGTACGTTCCTTAAAGGACGACATAGGCGAAGACAGCCTGCAATCAACAAAGTATGGTATTATGCTGCACGTGGACGAACCAAAGCGGCGCAGGGTTGTAATAGACTATGCCTTAAGCGTGTTCACGCCGCTTGAACTTTGGGAGATTACGCAGGATATATTTTCCAATATCAGCATCGTTATTGAACGAAAATGGCGTAAGATGATGGATGGAAAATTCGTCGATATGTGCGGGAAAGTCCTGCGTGAAACAGAAAACAAAAATAAAAAGCTGCTGACGGACGATTATTATTACCTTGTGGTAATCCTGACCGCGCTGTCCCTTTCGCGCGCGGCGCAGGGGTTTACGGCAGGCGGGGCGGAATACAGCGGGGAAGACGCTTTCCTCAATGAGTTTTTTGACGGGGTGCAGGCAAGCCTTAAGATGGAAATAAGCGCGAATGAAAGGGCGTTTATCGAAAGCGAGGTGAAGCGCATCCTGCAGCCGGATGGAAGCGAAGGGATTGAGATCAAGGCAGACCTGATTGCCGAACAGTTCATCATACGCATCAGCGATCTTACGGATGAAAAATATTACATGGATCAAACGCTCAGGCAAAGCCTGCGCCAGCATTTTGAAAGAGCCCTTAAAACAACGGTGAAGGCAAGGGCCGTTACAGGGACATTCGACGAATATGTGAAAAAAAACAAAGAGCTGTTCGGTGAAGTCAGAAGGCTGCTCGATGAAATCAACGCGTTTGACGCGGTGGTTGATAAGGAATCAGAGGCGGTACTTGTCATGCTGCATTTTTTGGCGGCAAGCGAACGAAAATTAAGTAAGTTTAATGATAAATACAGGGTGCTTGTGGTTTGTTTGAACGGGATTGGAACCGCAAAAATGATATCGGCAATCATGCAAAGGCATTTTCCTGAGGTTGAAATTATCGATACGGCTTCCCTGCACAGGGTGGATGAGCTTGTGGAAAAGGAACAGCCTGATTTTATTCTTTCCACAGTCCCCGTTAACAGCAGGAATATCACGGTAATCGAGGTGCATTCCATGCTCAGCGGTAACGATATTGAAAAGATACGCTCGTTTATCAAAGCGCACCCACAAAAAAGTTCCCGCGGGCAGCAAAATGTATTTGAAAGGCTGATCAATGCGATTGGTGAGACTTGCGACATCCGGGATATCATCGCCCTTGAGAGCAAGCTGAAAAACATTCTCAACCTCGAAAAACCGCAGAGGGAACGCAAGCTCAGGGATATGCTCACGCCGCAGACAATTCAGGTGGGGGCTTTGGCCGCGGATTGGGAAGAGGCGGTCAGGGTAAGCGCGCAGCCCCTTTTGGAGCTTGGATTGATCGAGCAGAGCTATGTCGACGCCATGGTGGATAATATTATTGAGATGGGCCCCTACGTTGTCATTGCGCCAGGCATCGCAATGCCGCATGCCTTGCCGGAAAACGGAGTGAACCAGAGCTGCATCGGGCTGGCGGTGCTGCAAAAGGAAGTCGAGTTTGGAAATGCCGCAAACGATCCCGTTAAGCTGATTTTTTCCATGGGCTCCCGGGACGGAAAAGAACATATGAACGCCCTTGCGGAGCTGATTAATGTGATCAGCGATAAAGCCCTCGTCAGGGGAATCGAAAACGCACATACAAAGGAAGAGGTTATGGAGCTTCTCCATGAGTTTTGGCAGGAATGAAAATTAATTTTAAATATCGGCGTAGATGCGCTAAACTGGACATAAACGCATTACGGCAATCACACAGGGCGCCGGAACTATGATGCGACGAAAAGGGAACGGAATGAAAATCATCACATTGTGCGGCTGTGGCCTTGGAACTTGCTTCCTGCTCAAGTTCACAGTAGAAAAAGTATTGGCAAAGCATGGCGTGAGCGCGCAGGTAACACCCTGTGATCTTGGCAGCGCGCCGCTGGAATATGCCGATATCTATGTATTCCCGCAGGGGCTTGAAACGAAGGGGACGCTTTCTCCTGGCGCAAAGTTCGTTGAAATAGAAAACGTAATCGATGAAGCGGAAATTGAGGCAAAGCTTACGCAGTATTTGGAACATGAAACGTTATGATGGATTGGTTTATTGAAATCTTAAAACCACCGATACTGCCCGCCGCTGTGGTGGTGGTGGGTTTGTTATTGCTGAAAAAACCGTTTTCGGGTGTACTGTCCGGCGCCATAAAAACAATGATCGGGTTTATGCTGCTGGTATTCGGCGCACAAATTGTCATGTGGTCGGTCTCGCCGCTTACGGATATCATATGGAATGGCTTTGGCACGCAATCGGTGCTTTTGAACAGTGAATTCATGGGAGCCGCATTGATAGCGGATTACGGATTCGAAGGATTTTGCGTCATGTTTATCGCGATCGTGGTGAACCTCTTGCTGGCGCGGTATACAAAAGCGAACGGAATCTATCTGACAGGGCATCACCTGCTCTATAGCTCGCTGCTTATTACGGTCATCCTCGGAACGTTAACGCCGCTTCCGCCCTGGGCGGTCATTGTAACGGGCGGGGCGCTGGTGGGCGTTTACGCCTGCCTGACGGTCAAAGCGACGCAGCCACTCCTGCACAGGGTTACAGGCAGCGGCGACATTGGCTTTGCCAATTCAGGCAATACGGGGGTTTTGCTTGGAAGCCTTCTTGGAAAGCTGTTTCAAGGGAAAAAGAAGTTTGAAAAAGGCCAAAAAAGCCGGTTTGAAATGAAGGATGTCGTGGTGCTTTCCACGGTCGTTATGTTTTTTTACTATTTGCTTTTCAGCATTGCCGCAGGAAAAACGCAGGGAAACTGGGGCCTTGACTGCCTGTTATATGCGGTGGGCTTCGGCGCGGCTGTATCGGTTGTGTTTTTGGGCATGAGAATGCTGCTTGCTGAAATCATCCAAATTATGTATGCGCTGCAGGCAAGGTTTGCGCCAAAAGCAGTGAAAGGGCTGGACGCATCGGCTGTGATTTCTTATTGCCCTGCCGCGTGGATGTGGGGCTTTCTTTTGAGCTTTGCCGCAGGGATTGCGGTAATGCTCATAGCATTGCTCGCCGGGGCCCGGTGCGTTGTGCTGCCAGGCGTGGCAAGCTGCTTTTTTACGGGCGGCTCTTCCGCCGTTTTTGCAAATGCTTATGGCGGCAAGCGGGGCGTTGTGATATCGTCCGTTGCAGTAGGGCTTGTGATCTCCCTGAGTATTATGTGGATGACGTCGTCAGTCCAGGCGCTTGATGGTTATGGAGTGGCTTTTGGAGAAACAGAGTATGGCGTGTGGGGCGGCCTTGCCGCGTGGTTTGCGCGTCTATTTGCAGGTGCATAAGAATTTTGGGCAGGCCAGTTATGAAACCGCCGTCTCCTGATAGCGTCAGGGCAGGGTTCCAATAAAATTCGATAGATAATGGTAGGACAAAACATGATTTGCAAAACGATGAAAATCAAAAATAACGTCGGCCTGCACGCAAGGCCCGTATCGGTGATTGCTGCCGAAGCCCAGAAATATTGTTCGGAGATCAGCCTGAAGCACGGGTGCGACGCGGTCAGCGCAAAAAGCTCGGTTAAACTCCTCTCCCTCTGCGTAGGCGCAGGCCACACGGTAGAGCTTATTTGCGATGGTCCGGACGAAAAAATCGCCATGGAACAATTAACAAAGGTATTTGAACACATCAACGAAGAAAACTAAATCAATTTCTGCAAAACTTCCAGGAATGAAATTATTGCAAAGTAAAAATGAAATGCTTGTGACTTTTTGAATTGGTCAAAACGTATTATGCTTGTACTAATCAAAAAAATCACATCTTTTTTTATTCATGGATTATTTAGGATAAGGGGAATCTTTATGGAATACGCATTGGTCATGAAAGATATTGTCAAAACATTCCCGGGCACGATTGCAGTAAACCACGTTAATTTTGACGTCAGGAAAGGCGAGGTGCACGCACTCTGCGGCGAAAACGGGGCGGGCAAATCCACCCTGATGAAAATCATTGCAGGGGAAAACGGAGAATATGAAGGACAAATCTTTATCAGCGGAAAAGAAGTCAGGCTGACGTCGCCGCAAAAGGCAAAGGATAACGGCGTTGAGATTATTCATCAGGAATTGAGCCTGGCGCAGCCGATCTCGATTGCGGAGAACATTCTTGTGGGCAGGCTTCCCAAAAAAGGTTTTTTGCTTGACCAAAAGGAGATGATGAACCGCTCGGCGCGTTATTTAAAGAAGGTCGGGCTGGATTATGTGGATCCGGCGAGCCCGGTATCCTCCTTGAGCCAGCACGAAGCGCAGCTGGTAGAGATCGCAAAGGCGCTCTCCAACGAACCGGAGATACTGATTATGGACGAACCAACCTCGGCCCTATCGCGTGAGGAAGTAAAGCGGCTGTTTGTGATCATCGACGAATTAAAGCGCAATGGCCTTGCAATCATCTATATCTCCCATTTTCTCAACGAAGTATTCACCGTTTCCGACCGCATCACAGTCATGCGGGACGGCAAATACGAGGGGACGTATCACGCGCGGGATACGAACCCCGGCGAGATTATTCACAAAATGGTAGGCCGCGACGTTGAAGATTTCTACGCAGCCAGCCGCAACAATGCCGGAGACGAAATGCTGCGCGTAGAAGGGCTCAGCAGGTACGGATTTTTCAGGGATATTACATTTTCGGTCCGGGCAAAAGAAATAGTGGGGCTGTGCGGGCTGACAGGAGCCGGACGCAGTGAAATTGTGAAATCAATCTGCGGACTGGATCCGCTCGATGAAGGGGAAATTTTTATCGAAGGCGGGAAAACAGAAATCAAAAACTACGAGTCGTGCATTCGCCAGGGGATTGCCTATCTTCCGGAAGACCGCAAAAAGCAGGGCCTGCAGCTTGGTTTCAGTATGGCGGATAATATCACCTCGGCAGTGGTTACGGCACAATCCAAAAGAAAATGGGTAAATAAAAAAAGATATGGCAGCGAGATCAGGGCGTTCATCGAAAAGCTCAAAATTGTACCAAACCAGCCGCAGAAGGTCGTAAAAACATTTTCCGGCGGGAACCAGCAAAAGGTACTGCTTGCCAAATGGATGGCAGTCCATCCAAAGCTCCTGATTCTTGACGAACCGACAAGGGGCGTGGACGTAGGCGCCAAGGAGATGATTCACAATGCCGTCAGGGAGTATGTAGCAAAAGGAAACGCGGCGATTGTCATTTCATCCGACATGATGGAGCTGAGTGGATTATCGGACAGGGTATTGATTATAAACCAGGGGCGGCTGACAGGCACCATGGGAAAAGACGAATGTACGGAGGAAAGCCTGCTTATGGCTTCAAATGGCGGGGTGGCAAACGATGAGTGAAAACAGGATCAATCGGTCGGAATTCGTAGGAAAATATGGCGCATATATTATTGTTGTGATACTTCTTGTGGTCGGCGCGTTTGTATCAGACAAATTTTTCAGCGCAATGAACATTATGAACATACTGGAATCGGTGGCGTTCCTTGGAATACTTGCCGCGGGAATGTCCCTCGTTACATATGCCGGACAATCTGTCGATCTTTCCGGGCCTTCCGTAATAGCGGTTGCCGGATTTGTATCGATCATGACACTTGGGGCCGGCCTTGTGGTCAGCATCATCGCAGCGCTCGCAGTTGGCGCGGCAATCGGCCTGCTGAATGGTTTTGTGATCGGAAAATTCAGGACGAACACAGTTGTGTGGACGCTTGCAGTCACATTTGTGGCAACAGGGCTCATCCGCGTCATTTTTGGCAGCACCAACATTTATCCAAACACGCAATACGATGTTTCAGGATTTGAAGCGATCTCGCGCACAAAACTCTTTGGTATCGTGCCGGTCAGCGTCGTGATTATGGTATCTTTGCTGATCGTATTACATATTATTGTATCGCGCAGCAAGTATGGAGCAAAACTTAAAATGGTAGGCAGTGCGGAATCCGCCGCAAGGTTTACGGGGATCAACGTCACGCGGGTTATCTGCTCAACGTTTATCATCAGCAGCGTTTGTGCGGCGCTTACAGGAGTCTTCATTGCGTCGCTTTCCAAGTCAGCCGCATACAGCTACGGAACAGGTTACGACTTCAAGGCGATCACTGCGATTGTATTAAGCGGCGTTTTACTGGACGGAGGCAAGGGCAGTATACTGGGCGTTTTGGGCGGCGTGCTTACGATTGGGCTGTTGAACAATATACTGACGCTGCTCGGAGTCAATTCATTTTTACAGGACGTTGTGGTCGGCGCGGTATTTATCCTAGTGGTTTGGATCACTTCGTTCTCAGCTAAGAAGATGGAGGAAAAATATGCTTAATACAAAATCAAATATCTGGACAAAAGTAAACCAGAACAGGATCTATGTCATATTCCTCGTCTTATTTGTGGTCATGTCAGTGATCGCGCCGAATTTTTTCAACGAATTCAATATTACAAATATTCTGGGGACTATGGTTTTAAACGCAGTGGTCGTAATCGGCTTCACGGTTGTGATCATATGCGGGCACCTTGATTTATCCATTGTTTCGGTGATCAACCTTGCGGGCAATATCGCAATTTACGTCAGCCTGCAAACAGGAAGCTGGGCGCTTTCAATCATCGCGGCAGTGGGCGCAGGTGCGCTTGTGGGCGTGATCAACGGCCTGCTGGTCACAAAAGCAAAGATCAATTCCTTTATCGCAACCCTTGGAATGATGACGCTGGTGCAGGGCCTTGTTTATTACTCTAATAATGCGGCGACACTTTCCACTACAAATTTTGAAGCGGCGGACTTTTTGGATAACGCGGTGGTGCCGCTGTTCCCCGTGAAGGCATTGATCGCCATTGCGCTTGTAATCGTATTCCATATTATCATTGCAAAAACGCCAAAGGGAAAAGGCTTTTATATGGTGGGCGGCAATCAGGAGACGGCATGGTTTGCCGGGCTCAATACAGACCGCTACCTTACGGTTGCATTCACACTATCCGGACTGTTTGCAGCCCTTGGCGGCGCGCTGTTCTCACTGAGTATGGCTTCGGCGATGGCAAACATCGGCGAACGCGGAATCAATCCGCTTATGACGATCATCGCGGCAACCGTGCTTGGCGGGGCAAGCCTTGCCGGGGGCAGGGGAAGCATACTCAACAGTTTTTTCGGGGTTCTTACACTCACCGTATTGTTCAATGCGCTCACATGCTTCAAGGCAGGATATGAAATACAGATATTTATCAGCGGCCTGGTGCTCATGGTCGTAATCCTGATGGAGGCGGTGGACACCTATAAGAAGCAGAAGATGGAGGGGGCTCATCCGGATTTGATGCGGGAAGCCGTACATCTGCCGGAACGTGCCGGACGGACAAAGCAAAGTAAAGTTTGAACGTGAAGTTCACTAAAAAATATGAGGAGAAAATTATGAAGAAGAGAATTTTGTTAGTAGTTGTCGCAATGCTGATGGTACTTGCGCTGTTTGCCGGCTGCGCTCAGCAGTCGCCGGCAGAATCTTCGGCAGACGCTTCCACGGCGACGGGTTCATCCGCTGCGGGGGAAAGCGCCGCTGCTGGCGGAGACGGAGGATCAAACCTCGAAAAATCGCTTGCGATCGATGTTTCCGGTTATACCACGCCGGACGGGAATCCGTTGTTTATCGATACGATTATTCCTGAGCCGCCGACGCGTCCCGAAGATCCGGATTCCCTTCCGGAAACGGATTCAGGCCACTGGTACGACTTCGAATATCCCTTTGCAAACGTAGAGAAAGAAACAATGCCGGAGTCCCCCGCGGATGGTTGTATTGGAAAAAAGATCATTGTAATCAAAAACGGCGACCATCCTTATCATACGGCCTATAACGAAGCGGCCGTACAGGCAGGCGAAATTTATGGCATGGATGTGGAAGTGATGTCCCCCAACTGGGATGTAAACGTGCAGACGCAGATGGTAGACCAGGCGATCAACGAACACCCGGACCTGATCATCTATCTGCCTGTTGACCAGCAAACATCCGCGCAGCACCTGCGTAAAATCTATCAGGCAGGCATTCCGGTGATTGGCTCGAACGTTATGCCCAGCCCGGAAGGAATGAAGTACCTGCTCAGCTTCAGCGCGCCGGACGATTGGGGACAATCAAGGCTCCTTGCACAGCAAATCGCCGAGGATGCGGGCTACAAAGGCGGCTATGCGATCATCACGCACAATCCCGGAGGATCGGCTTATTATGCGCGCGCTTACGGCGTCGTTACAGAGCTTGCAAAGATTGCGCCGGACATGAAGCTGCTTGATATCCAGACGCCGGGCATGGAGGCTGAGGAAGTTAAGCGCGTCGTATCCGACTGGATTACAAAATACGGCGACGACCTGAACGTAATTGCAACCTCAGAGACGACCGGCCAGGCAATCGGAGCGATAGAAGCCTGCGAAGCTGCGGGCCGTGACGATATCATTATCGGCGGGATCGACAACAGCGAAACAGCGCTCAATTATGTCAAAGAAGGAAAGCTTGCCTGCGCGACCAACCAGCCCCCCATGCAGGACGGCGCATTGCCCGTTCAGCTAGCAGCCAAGTGGTTTAACGGAGAAGAGCTTCCAACCGCAATTCTGATGACTCCCGGCGTAATCACAAAAGAAAACGTTGAGAATTATCTGCCGGCACAATGGTAAAAATTTGATAAAACCAAATCAAAAGGCCCGGACTAGTCCGGGCCTTTTGATATTCCGTGAAAAATGCGGTGATATTAAATTTCATCAATCCGCTTGCCTGATATAAGCGCCTGCAATGCTAATTTTAATGCGCGGTTCACAGGAATGCTTGTTAATTTTTGGCCTGGTTGATATAATATATCGGCGGTATAGTATGGAACAGGGGATTGACGCCGATTCGAAAAAATCGCATGGAAAGATAGGGTAACGCAGGCATGACTACAGTGGGATATATCAACGTATCGCTTGAAATATGGGGAAGCCTTCTAACGCTGATCATCGCAATATGCCTGATGATCGGCAAAAAATCAAAGAGCAGGCAAAACCGCCTTTTCCTGCGGATATTAATCTGTAATATTGTTATTCTGGCAAGCGATGCGGCGGCATGGCTGAGCAAGGGAAGTCCTGATCCGGCAAACTACTGGATGGTGCGGATAGCAAATTTTCTGGTTTTTTCATTTGGCTACCTGCTTCTCACGGCCTTTACCAATTATCTCACCAATTATATCGGGCAAAAGACAAATGTTTCGTATGCTCCGCTCAGGGCTGTACGGGTAATGTGCGTGGTTGCGGTACTATTTGTGGTTATTTCCCAGTTTAACCATATGTTTTACAGCTTTGACGGAAACAACCTGTACCACAGGGAAAGCTCCTTCTGGGTTTCGCAGATTTGGGGTATTGTTGGGCTGTGCATCAATGCGGGCCTTTTGATCCGGTACCGCAAAAGCATGGAAAGAATCGAGCTTATCGCGTTTTCTTCCTATATTATATTGCCGGTGGCGGCAATGTGTATCCAGATATTTGTTTATGGAATCGCATTGCTCAACCTTGCGACGACAATTTCGATTTTGATCATTTTCCTGTTCATTCAGGAGGAGCAGGCGCGCAGGATCCGGCAAAGGGAGGCGGAACTTGCGGATGCAAAGGTTTCTATTATGCTAAGCCAGATACAGCCCCATTTTTTGTGCAATTCGCTGGCTGCCATTAAGCAGTTGTGCGATATCGAGCCTGAACAGGCGAAGGAAGCGGTCGTGGAATTTTCAAATTATTTGCGGGGAAACCTCGATGCGCTCACAGCCAAAGGGTGCATTCCGTTTGAACGGGAAATGATACAGGTCAAAAGCTATCTTTCCCTGGAACAAAAACGGTTTGGAGATATTTTGAAAGTGGTTTATGATCTGCGGGCACAAAGCTTCCTGATTCCGCCTCTTACAGTGCAGCCCATTGTGGAAAACGCCGTGCGCCACGGCATTACCAGAAAGGAAGATGGCGGGACGGTAACGATTTCAACCTGTGAGACGCAGGAATCCTTTGTCATAACTGTTTCAGATGACGGGGCAGGCTTCCGGGTGCCAGACAGGGACGATGGCGGCAGCCATCTGGGCCTTGAGAATGTGACAAAACGGGTAAAGGATATCTGTGGGGGAGAGGTTGTGGTAAACAGCCTGCGGAATCAGGGAACAACAGTTACGATTACAATCCCAAAGGGGGACGGCGAATGCGGAGCATTGCCGCGGTGCTGATCATTATCACCAGTGTGATTGGCAGGTAACGCGGGCGTTTCCCTGCAAAAACAGAAGCAATAAATACAAGCCCGGCAACAATTTTTGTTGCCGGGCTTTTTGTGTTGCCGAAAATCTGGCGCATGCGAACCAAAAAGCAGAAATCACACAGAAGTCACACATGCGGCGTGAGTGATCCGTTTGACTCCTTAAAATCAAGTACAAACTACCTTATCATGAAAACTCAGGAATGAATATATGAGTGTGGTTATATTCATTCGCGCGGTCTGCATATTGTAAAGGGCCGTGTATGGGCAAACCAGGCTTATGAAAGAGGAATTGCAGGAAAAAAGATGCAGTTGACAGTTACAACAGATTACGCAATCAGGATTATTATGTATCTCGCCAAAACCAAACGGGTAACCTCGGCGGGAGAGATATCTGAAAAAGTAGGGATTGCGAAAAAGTCGCTGCTTGCGACGGCGAATAAATTAAGGAGCGCAAACCTGATCACCGGGCATATGGGGGTATCGGGAGGCTACAGCCTCCTGCAAAAACCGGAGAATATTACAATTCTGGATATTTTGAAGGTAACCGAGGGACCGTTTAAGATTATGCGTTGCCAGGAGCATGAGCCGTTCTGTTCGTGTTTTGCGGCGCAGGAATGCCCAACCCACAGCTTTTATCGTGAGGTACAGGAAAAACTGGAAAGGCAGTTTGAGGAAACGACGATCCAGAAGCTGATTGACGGAAGTAAAAAAAGCACACAATAAACACCGAAGGAGATACTTGTGAACGTAGCATTTTGTGACGACTGCAAGGAAAATATAACTTTATATACGGACATACTCAGTACGATCTGTGAAAAACACCGTATTGACCTGGATATTACCCCATATCTGAGCGGAAAGCAGATGCTGTTTGAATTGAGCGACACAAAAGAGGAGCCGGACCTGATTTACCTTGACGTCGATATGCCCGGGATTAATGGCATAGAGACTGCAAACAGGCTTCGCGATAACGGAAGCGAAAGCGAGATCGTGTTTTTAACGTCGGCGACCTCGCATAACGTCATCCTGCAAGCGTTTGACGTGGGCGCCTTCCACTATGTAGTCAAAGAGGAAACCAGCCGGGAGCAGTTTGAAAAAATATTTTTGAAGGCGTTTGAAAAATGCCGGAATAAAACGCGTGAAACGCTGATCTTTTCCTGCGCGGGGGAGATACGCAAGGTTTTTGTAAAGGATATCCATTATTTTGAGATACAAGGTCACTATATCAATGTATATTATGACAACACCAGCTTTGAGTTTTATTCCACCTTCGGAAAGATAGAAAACATGCTGTATGATCACGGCTTTTTAAGAACGCACCGTTCCTATATCGTATCGGTGGATAAAATCGCACGGATTAATATAGGGATGAAGGAAATAGAGCTTTCGAACGGGGAAAAGGTTCCCATCGGAAGGGTATATTTGAAGGCGGTAAAAGAGGCATGCAGCTGAACCCGCAAGGTAAAAGGCGCGTATGCTCCCTGAAAATTTTAATCTGAAATATGCGGAGGGTTTCGAAAGTTTTGGTTTCGCGGACATTGGACGGGTTAATGTAATGTTGGCAGAGCGGCAAGCCGGTAAAGAAGAGGTCTGCCGGAGCTGCCGGAAAACATGAGAAAGAAACACAATGAAGGAGAAGCCAAATGGGAAGCTTTGGAAACAGATTATTTGCAGCAATCGGGCTGGAGCGCGTTCCGGTGGATGAAGCTTACGCATATGAACCGGAGCGGGAAGATTACGACGAACAGAAACAACCTGCCAAAAAAAGAAAGAAGAAGACGCAGAAAAGCGACGGCGATAATATAGTCAGGCTTTATGATTATGAGGCCAATATTATGATTTTCAGGCCGGAGCATTTTGAACAGGTCAATGATATTGTAGGCAACCTGGAACAAAATACGCAGGTGGTAATCAACCTTGACGATGCAAAGGAAGAAACGGCGCGCCGCATCGTTGATTTTGTCAGCGGGGCGTTGCTGGCGCTCAGGGGCAGCCTGTGCAGGGTATCGCAAAGCATATACGTCGCCACGACGGCAAATGTGTTTATTGAAACCAGCGGCAACATCGATTGCCCGTCAAACCTGGAAGAAGCTGCCGTCGCTGACTAAAACGGAACGAATACCAAAGGCCCGCACACAAAACGTGCGGGCCTTTGCCGTTTGTGGAAATAGTATGTGATATCGTACAAAGGATTCAGTGCCGGGCGCATAAAACGCCTCCCTTCGGAGACGCGCCGTACAGTTCAAAAAATCAAAACTGAGTACGGCGCGCTGCATCCGCCTATTCAAGCATAAGCGGCGCAACGTGGTCATGGCTTCTCAAGCTCCTCGGCGCGGCATCTTATGCGCTCGCCCGGTGGCCTTTTTGACACGGCAAAATCAACCGCCCGGAATTTCCGGGGGCGCGGCACGTTCGATGAGCGCAAGCTTTTCGCCGCGGGACAGCTGCTTGATTTCGTATTCGCGCCGCATGGCCGCCTGCTTGCTGTCGGCGCATTCCAGATAGACAAGCTTCACGGGCCGCCGCGCCTTGGTATATTTTGCGCCGTTCCCGCTTTTGTGGGCGTTCAGCCTTTTGCTTATGTCGTTTGTCCAACCGGTATACAGCGTGCCGTCTGCGCACAAAAGGATATAGATGCAGTTTTGCTTTTCCATTCGGCTCCGTTCCGGCCCGGATTAGGGCCTTTCTATCACAAATCATACCAAAATAAAAGGTCTGCCTCAAGCGCCGTTTTGCCGGGGACGCGTAAATGCGCTGCCATGGTGGGGGGTTAAAACGCTTACAGAAAAATCAGGTTTATCTCAGGAGGCGCTTACTGCTAAAATTAATTTGCTTTTGGCCGGGCGGGGGTGTTTACTAAAATAAAGAGAAATTGGCAAGGAGGCGGGAAATGATACTCAGTGTAAGCAGGCGCACGGATATTCCGCGGTTCTATTTTGACTGGTTTTTGAACCGGCTAACGGAGGGCTATGCGCTTGTGCGAAATCCCATGAACTTTCATCAGGTGAGCAGGATAACGCTTTCGCCGGACGTAGTAGACTGCATTGTGTTCTGGACCAAAAATCCAAAGCCCATGCTGGAAAAACTTGACCGGATTGCCGCTTATCCTTACTATGTCCAGTTTACAGTCAATCCCTACGGCAGAGAGATTGAAGGCAACCTTCCGGGGAAAAACGAGCTTGCCGATACGTTCAAACGCCTGTCGGAGCAGCTTGGCCCGGAGCGGACCGTTTGGCGTTACAGCCCGGTTCTCATCAACGAAACCTATACGGAGGCGTTTCATGTCGATTTTTTTTCGATGCTTGCGGAGCGGCTTTCGGGCTATACGGAGCAGTGTAAGCTAAGCTTTATCGACCTGTATGCCAAAATCAAAAAACGGATGGCTGCGCTTGGCGTGGGAGAGATTCCGCAGGAACAGAAAAACCGGCTTGCACAGCAGTTTTTCAAAATCGCGGCTGGGCAGGGTATTGCGGTTTCCGCGTGCGGAACCATCGACCTTGCGGCAGCGGGCGTGCCGCCCGCAAAATGTATTGACGACGCGCTTATTTCGCGTATCACGGGGTATCCCTTCCATTTGAAAAAAGATCCCGGTCAGCGCGGGGACTGTTATTGTGTTTCCAGTGTGGATATCGGCGCGTACGACACCTGCGGCAATGGCTGCGCTTACTGTTATGCCAATGATTCCGGGCAGGCCGTAACGCGTAACTGCAAACAGTACGATCCCGCTTCGCCGCTTTTGTGCGGAAGCCTGATGCAAGGGGATAAGGTTACGGAACGCGCGGTGAAATCATGGAAGGAAAAGCAGACGCAAATGCGGCTTTTTTGACTGGTTTCAGGATTTCTGCGCCCCGGACATATTTTCGGCGGCTTTGCAGACGTGCCGCATTGGTGTGAACGTTCCCCTAATCAGTGCCGGTTTTTGACGAACCGGGACGACAAAATATCAAAAATCGATTCGTTTGCCTTTAAAAAGCATGCTCTCGAAATAATTCCAATGGATGAAATATATTTCTTACAATTTGAATTGCGAAATATATTTCCAAAATAAAAAATTATCTTGACTTTGCGCCCTGATGCAATTATTGTATTAAAAAAGAGACACGGAAACAATCCAGAAAATTCTTACACATAAAAAGCAACCGAATTCGATTTTACATACGGCGTTCCCAAAACAGGGAAAAACCGCCGGTGTTTTAAAAATTCGAAATGTGGGAACGTTCACAGAATTTGTGGAAAAGCGGCTTCAGGATACTGTCAGAATCTGAACGCAAAAATACACATTTTCGTTCAGCCAGAATTTTATGGTAATCAATTTATTTTTGATTGAAAACGCCTGAACAGGCGTTTTTTTTTGCCCTTTTTTCGGGAACGAAAATGTGTACGCTGTCAGTCAGGTTACAAAAAAGCGTTTTGTTTGGGGGAAGCGGCGATGGCGGAACAAAAATATCTGGTGCTCGATTTTGGCGCGAGCCACGGAAGATGTATTGTGGCGAAATATGACGGCGAAAGCTTTGAAATGGAGACTGTGCACGAATTTGACAATATTCCGGTAAGGTTTGCGGGAACCCTTTATTGGGATGTGCTGCGCCTTGCGAATGAAGCCAAAACAGGGATCAAGGCGGCATATCAAAGGCACCGGGATCTTTGCTCGGTTGGAATCGATACCTGGGGCTGCGATTTTGGATATCTGGACAAATGCGGACGGCTGCTGGAAAATCCGGTCAATTACAGGGACGAAGCACGTTATATCTACAAAAAAGAACTGGACGAGGCGTTTGGAGAGTACGAAATTTTTAAGCTCGGCGGCACAAATACCAATAACATTATGGGCCTTTACGAGCTGTACGCGCAAAAGCAGCAGGATGCAAGCGCGCTATGCGCGGCAGAGCGGCTGCTTATGATGCCGGACCTTCTGAATTATAACCTTACAGGCGTTGCGGTAAATGAATATACGAACGCGACCATGACGCTGATGGTGGATCAGGAAAACAAGCAATGGGAAAAACGGTTTTTTAAGCGCCTTGGGCTGCCGCAGCATATCTGCAGGGAAATCCTGCAGCCGGGTACGCTGATTGGCGAAATACAGCCGGGCGTTGCACGTGAATACGAGGTTCCGCAGCTACCGGTTGTCGCCGTGGCGACACACGATACCGCAAGCGCGATGGCGGGCGTGCCGGTCAGCGCAGAGCAGACGCAGGACTGGGCGTATATCAGCCTTGGAACATGGGCGATCTTTGGCGTCGAAGGGAATACGATCCACCGGGACAGGAGAACCTTTGAGCTGGGCTTTGCCAACCAGGGCGGCTGCGAAGGCAAAACAAATCTTGTAAACCTCTTCACCGGCTTGTGGGTGATTCAGGAATGCCACAAACGCTGGAGTGAAGAAGCGGGCAGGAAGCTCAAATGGGATGAGGTAATCGATGCGGCGCAAAAAGCCGGGGGCGGCAGGGCGTTTATCGACCTTGACGCGGAGGAGTTCGCGCATCCAAATCCCAATATGCCGCTGCGGATACAGGAGTACCAGAAAAAGCGCGGCGGTTATGTGCCGCAGGGCATGGGAGAGGTCGCGCGGTGCGTGTACGACAGTCTTGTGCTTGCCATCAAATATTGCGGCCTTGCGATTGAGCGGATCACAGGAAAAAAACTGGAATTGCTCCATGTGGTCGGCGGAGGCTCCAAAAGCAGTGTTTTATGCCAGTGGATTGCGGATGCGATTGGCGTGCACGTAAAAGCGGGACCTGCGGAAACAACGTCGGTTGGGAACCTGCTGATGCAGATGAAGGGTCTCGGACATATCGGCTCGCTGCAGGAGGGAAGGCAAATTGCCGCGCGTTCGGCGAACACAAAGGATTATTATCCTGCCAAAGGCGGCGGCTGGGACGATCTATTTGAACGTTATATGAAGGCAGTGGGGAAAACAATATGAAACAGTCGCCTGAATTATACCTTGTACTCGATAACTGTTTTGCGATCAAGCGCTGGGTAAGGCCTGCTGAATGGATGCGCGTGGCAAAGGAAATCGGTTTCTCCTACGTGCAGGCCAGTACGGACAACGAAATGGATCCGTTGTTCTCTACGGAAGGTTATATGGACGAGTGGTTCCGGGAAGTGGAAAAGGCGCAGCGGGAAACAGGCGTTACGGTCGCCAACTTTTTCACCGGCTACCAAACCTACCGTACCATAGGCCTTGCGCACCACAACGCGGGTATGGCGGAGCACCTCAAACAAAACTGGATATTCGAGCTGATGCGGCGTGCAAAAGGCCTTGGGGCAAAGGGCCTTGGCTTTAGCTTCTGGGCGATACCCGAGGCGGCGATGCAGCAGCCGGATGAATATAAAAAGCGCGAAGGACAGATCATACGCATCATGCAGGAAACAGCCGCTTATGCCCGGCAGCTTGGCGGGTTTGAAGTAAGCTTCGAGCAAATGTACGTACCCTACCAGCCGCCCTTTACCATTGGACAGACGGAACGGTATTTACAGCGCGTCTATGAAGCGAATGGGAATCCGGCCTATGTCACGCTGGATACGGGGCATATGATCGGTCAGGCAAAATACCAAAAGCCCACGCGTGAACAGCTTGTGGAAAGCTTTGGCAAAGAGCGGCCCGGCATATGGCTGGGCAGCGACAGGCAGTACGCGCAGTGGCAAAGCTTTCGCAAGAGCGGCGATTACGAGAGGGGCGCGGACGAAATCCTTTCCGGCATGGAGGAATACGGGTACCTGTTTGCAGGCCCGGAGGATACGGACGAATACGAGTGGTTCCGCAGGCTCGCAAAATATTCGCCGATCGTGCATATGCAGCAGACGGACGGCGTAACCGCGGGGCACGTTTCATTTACGCCGAAGGCCAATAAAACGGGCATCATTACTGGAGAACGCCTGCTCTCAGCAATCGCGGAATCCTATGCCCGCGAGGATGAAATCATGCCCCCGGCAGAAAAGATTTATCTCAGCTTTGAGCTTTTTTATTCCAATATGGCGACCAAATACAGCATTTTCGAGCAGCTTCGCGAGACGCTTGCGTACTGGCGCAGGTTCATCCCGAGGGATGGGATCACACTTGCCGAAGCGCTCAAAAATAGAAAGGCATAACAGGAAGGGGAAGTCCTTCCGGAAAGTTTATAGGTACCTTTTCAAAAATCTAAATCGAGGGTGAAGGAGAATTTCAGGAATGAGTAGGGAAGAGTTGATCCGTCTGAAACACGTGAGCAAAACGTTTCCGGGCGTGAAAGCGCTGCAGGATATTTCCTTTGGGATCAATAAAGGAGAAGTACACGCTTTGCTTGGCGAGAACGGCGCGGGGAAGTCCACGCTGATCAAAATACTGGCGGGTACTTACGAACCGGACGAGGGCTCGGAGGTCTATATCGAAAACGAAAAAGTGACGAGCCTTACGCCAATCACCGCAGTCAAAAAAGGAATCGCAGTCACTTATCAGGATTTTTCACTGTTTCCAAACCTGACGGTTGCGGAAAACATCGCGATCAGCGGGGTGATCGAGGAAGGGAAAAAAACTGTTAACTGGAAGGCGCTCAAAAAAACGGCGCAGGCGGCGCTTGACAAAATCGGCGGAGGAATCAGCGTAGACGCGCGGCTTGGAAGTTATTCCGTAGCAAAGCAACAGCTTGTAGCAATCGCGCGTGCGCTCGTGTACGACGCAAAGCTCATTATTCTGGACGAACCGACCTCGTCGCTTTCGTCCTCAGAGGTACAGCTTTTATTCGATATCATAGACGGCCTCAAGAAAAAAGGCATGGCCGTGCTTTTCATCAGCCATAAGCTTGACGAAGTGTTCCAGATCGCCGACAGAATGACGATCATGCGCGACGGGCAGTATATGGGAACCTACGAAACAGGGGATATGGACAGGCGTAAGGTCATATCCCTTATGGTAGGCCGAAACGTGGAATTTGAGCGTACGGGTATTACGTCCGCAACAGACGTGCCGCTGCTCGAGGTAAAGAGCCTTTCCAGAAGGGGAAATTATAAGGATATCAGCTTTACCCTGCATAAGGGTGAGATACTTGGTATCACGGGGCTTGTGGGCGCGGGACGGACGGAGATGTGCGAGACGCTGTTCGGCCTTTCGAAGGCAGACAGCGGGCAGGTCGTCCTCAATGGAAAAAAGGTATCGTTTTCAAATTCCAGCGAGGCTGTAAAGGAAGGCTTTGCGTTCGTGCCGGAAAGCCGGCAGACGGAAGGGCTGGTGCTCGAGAACAATGTGGAAGAAAATATAACGATCAATATTCTGGACCAGCTGGTCGGCAAGCTCAGTATCGTGGATAAAAAGCAGCGAAGTGAAAAGGCGAAGGAGTATATCAATATGCTCAACGTAAAGCCGCCCTATCCGGAGATGCAGGTGTCAAAGCTGTCCGGCGGGAACCAGCAAAAGATTGTAATTGCAAAATGGGTAGCAACGCATCCCAGGGTAATGGTGATCGACGAGCCAACCAACGGCGTAGACGTCGGAGCCAAGCAGGACATCCACAACATCCTGCGCGAGCTTGCCGCACAGGGAATCGGCGTGATCATGATTTCTTCAGACCTGCCGGAAATACTGGCGGTGTCAGACCGGATACTTGTCATGAGAAGAGGGCACATCGTCGCCGAGTTCAATGGTGACGACGCCACGCAGGAACTGATCATGAATGAAGCAATTCTGTAAGCAAAACGATTGTGGGTGATTACTATGAATAATGTAAAAAAAGTACTAAAGACAAAAGAAGGAATGCTGCTGGGCATCATTATTATCATCGTAGCAGTTATTTCAATCGTAAATCCGGTTTTCTGGAGACTGGATAACCTGATGGACATCCTCAAAAACTGCGTTGTGCTGGGCATCCTGTCCTGCGGAATGCTGCTTGTGGTGCTCACCGGCGGCATCGACGTATCCGTAGGCGCGGTCACCGCGGCGTGCGCGTGTATTGTGGGGACGTTCCTCATGCAGGTTTCGGATAATATTTTCCTGGCGCTGCTTGTGGGGGTGGGCGCAGGCGCGCTGATGGGGCTCGCCAACGGACTGCTCGTAGCGCGGTTGCAGATTCCTCCTATTGTAGCCACGCTGGGCACGTTCAACATCATAAACGGCATCGTAAAATATGCAACGAACGGTACCTGGATCACAGGTATCCCCCAGAATTTTATCGATTTTGGGCAAATCAGCTTTTTCAATACCACGGTGGACGGCGTTACAAAGCCGGTCGGCCTGCCCATACAGGTGGTGTTCCTGATCGTTGTGGCGGTCGTCACCTGGGCGCTTCTGAAATACACCCGTTTTGGCAGGAGCGTTTACGCGGTGGGCGGCAGCCGGGATTCGGCGCAGCGCATCGGCTATAACATCAAAAAGACGGAGACGCTGCTGTATATGTACCTTGGCGCGCTCGCGGGAGTTGCGGCGCTGGTGCACACGTCCATTTACCGCCAGGTGGATCCCAATTCCTTCGCGGGATTCGAAATACAGGTCGTTGCGACCGTGGTAATCGGCGGAACCAACATCCAGGGCGGTTACGGCTCCGTATTTGGGGCGATCCTTGGCGTGGTGTTCATGACGATCCTGAATAACGGCCTGATCCTGATGCGTATCCCAACCTTCTGGCAGCAGATCGTGGTCGGGATCATCATCGTGGTCGCGGTCAGTATCGACGCGATCAGCAGGTACAACACCGAAAAGAACCGCCGCAAGGTCGACGTGGCGTAAGCGGAAGGAGAGGTAGGGAATTATGTTTAAGAAAAATCCAAAAGAAAGCGTTCTGCTGATCGTATGTATCGGTGCGTTCATACTGATGTCCATCCTGTCTCCCAGGGATTTCCTGACGGCCACAAACCTGCAGTCCATGGCATTCCAGATTCCGGAGCTTGGCATCATGGCGCTCGCCATGATGGTGGTGATCCTCACCGGGGGCATCAACCTCTCGCTGACCTACGTGGCGTCGCTGTCCGGCATTACCATGGCGCTTGTAATCAGCAATCTTTATTCATCCGGTGCAGATCCGGCGGTTTCGATTGTACTGGGGCTTGTGGCCGGTCTTGCAATGGTGCTTGGATGCGGGCTGTTAAATGGTTTTCTGGTCGCGCACCTTCACGTATCGCCAATCCTTGCGACGCTTGGAACGATGATGCTTTTTGAAGGGATTGGGCTCAATCTCACGGAAGGACGGGCGATCTCCGGATTCCCGGAAAGCTTCAGCGTAATCGGCAACGGTACGGTGGCGGGAATACCAATTTCACTGATTATTTTCATTGTGATTGCGATCGTCGCGTGGCTCGTTATGGAGCGCTCGCCCTGGGGCACAAAGCTGCACATGCTGGGGAGCAACGAAACGGCGGTCAGTTATTCCGGCGTCAACGTCAAAAAACAGCTGATGCAGGTATATCTCTTAAGCGCGGTGTTTTGTTTCCTCGCAACGCTCGTTATGACGGCGCGCTACAATTCCATGAAGGTGGATTACGGCTCGTCATATCTGCTGCAGAGCATTCTTGCAGTGGTGCTTGGCGGGGCGAGCATCGCGGGCGGCTATGGAAAGGTGTTTGGCACGGTGGTGGCTGTATTCACGCTGCAAATTGTGTCGAGCGGGCTCAACATTTTCGGACTCAACCGGTTCTTTGTGGATATCGTGATGGGCTGCCTGCTGATCGCAGTGCTTGCGCTCAACTTCGTCTATTCCAAAGTACAGGATAAAAATATGCTGAAAAAGATCAAGGCAAACGAAGCATGAAATTTGCGGGGAAAAACCCTGCAGAAAAAATAGATTCAGAGGAGGAATCAATATGAAAAAAATAGTTGTATGGGCGTTATGCGTCATCATGGTGTTCTCTGTGGTACTCACCGGTTGCAGCGCCGCGCCGGCTGCTTCTTCAGCTCCTGCGGAGGCTTCGTCTTCACAGGCTTCTTCAGACGATGGCGGCGCGGCTGCTTCTTCGGACGGCGGCGCAAAAACAGACGGCTCCAAGGTGAAGGTAGTTATCATGCCCAAGCTCGTTGGTATCCCTTACTTCAACGCGGCTGAAAAGGGCGCGAAGCAGTGTGCCGAGGATATGGGCTTTGAAGTGATTTACGCAGGGCCGACGGAAGCGGACGCAACGCAGCAGTTCAAAATGGTGGAAGACTACATCGCGCAGGGCGTAAACGCAATCTGCGTGGCGCCAAACGATCCGGCAGGCCTCACTCCGGCGCTCAAAAAGGCAAAAGAAGCGGGCATTGCGGTTATTGACTGGGATACGGCTGCGGAAAAGGACGCGGTGGACTATTCCATCCATAACGCGGACGACCAAGAGCTTGGCGAGCATATGTTCCAGAAGCTGTTCGAAGCAATCGGCAAGGACGAAGGAACCTACGCAATCCTCACAGGCGGCCTCGAGGCGGAAAACCTCAACACATGGATCAAGTACGGTATGGACTGGGCAGAGCAGAACTATCCCAACATGAAGCTCGTGACGGATAAAATCCCCACGAATGAAAAACAGCAGGAAGCTTATTCCAAAACGCTTGACCTGATGAAATCCTATCCTGACCTTGACGGTATCATGGGCATGAGCACGCCCACGGTTCCCGGCGCCGGGCAGGCCATCCAGGAGCTTGGCCTGCAGGATCAGGTTGCGCTTGTCGGCCACGCGATGCCTGCGGATGCAGCCGAATATATCAAAGACGGCTCTGCAGACTGCGGCGTTCTGTGGGATATCTATAACCTTGGCTACCTCACGGCTTATGTCGGCTATATGGCGGCAACCGGCGGCGAGATCAAGGACGGCGTAGACGTTCCAAATGTCGGCGCGCTCCAGCTCAAGGAAGACGGCAAGACGATCATCTTAGGGCCTCCGCTTGATATCACAAAGGAAAACGTAGACGAACTCTCCAGCAAATTCTAACGGCAGAAAAATGAAATGAGTGGTTGCGGGCGGGCTGCGGTCCCGCCCGAATCACTGTATGGGTGAAAATCCCCGCAGGTTTAAAATGGAAAACAAAAAGAAAATCAATATACTGGATGTTGCGAGCCACGCGGGAGTATCAAAAACGACCGTATCGCGGGTGATGAACAACAACGGATATGTCGCGCAGCGTACGCGGGAAAAGGTAAACAGGGCGATCAGCGAGCTCAATTACGCGCCCAGCGCATTTGCGCAAAACATACGGACAGGCAAATCAAAGACGATTGCAATGATGATCCCGGACACGTCAAACACCTTCTACATGGAAATTTTCAAGGCGGTGGAGGATATTGCGCTCAAAAACGGCTATATGGTCATATTGTGCAATACCAGAAGATCGTTTGAAACGGAAGTAAAGTATGCGGATAAACTCATGAAACGCAATATTGACGGCCTTTTGTATTTTACACAGCAAAGGACGCCAAAAAACGAAGCGTTTTTCAGGGAGCTTTCAAAAAAAGTACCGTTGGTTTTTATGGACTATGCGTTTGCGGACGTGGAAGACATCTGCTGCGTTGCGATGGAGTGCAAAAGCTGCTCGATGGACGCGGTAAAACTGCTCTACGATAAGGGAAAACGCAACATTGCCTATATCAACCTTCCGGACGCCAACAACGTAACGCTCAACCGCTGCGAGGGATATAAGCAGGGCCTGCGGAATTTAGGGCTCTCCTGCCGTCCCGGGCTTGTGATCCTGCCAAAGGAGAGCAAAACGCGCACCATGGTGGAGATCGGTTACGGCGCTGCAAAAAAGCTGATCACGGAAAACAGCGACGTTGACGCTGTGATGACCGCGTCCGACCAGCTTGCCATCGGCGTAATCAAATATCTGAAGGCAGCAAAAATAAGGATTCCGGACGACGTCAGCGTATTGGGCTTTGACGATACCGTCATGTGCGAAATTGTAAACCCGCCGCTTACGACGATTCGCCAGCCAATCCGGAAAATGGGCAACGAAGCGGCAAAGCTCCTGATCAAAATGATTACGGAAGAACAGATATCGCAGATCAAGATCATTTACAATGGTTCTGTCATAGAGCGGCAGAGCACTTAATACCTACAGGAAAAGGGAGATATAGTCATGAAATACAGTGCAATTATCGGATCGCTTGGGCAGACGAGCGACCGTTTTATGAAGTGCGGTTATAAGGATCCGCAGGTGGATAACGTCGAGTTTCCGGACGTAATCGGCACGCTCGCGAAAACAGGCGTATTGCAGGGCGCGGATTTATACCAGGCTCCCACGGGGCCGCTTTCGGATCCGGACACGGTCAATGAGATCCTGACAAAAAACAGCTTTACGGCGTCCTCCGTACTGCCCCAGGTGTTTGGAGACAGGCAGTGGCAATGGGGCTCCATCACAGCCGCCGACGCGCATACGCGTAAAAAAGCAATGGAGCTGATGCGGCAGAATATCGATTTCAACGCGAAGCTTGTCGGCAGCCCGAGCGTAAACCTTTGGCTGGGGCAGGACGGTTTTGATTATCCGCTGCAGACAAACTACGGTAAGCAGTACGATTACCTGATAAAAAGTGTGGGGGAGCTTGCAGACTACAACCCGAACATCAGGCTGACGCTCGAGGGAAAGATCAGGGAACCGCGTAACAGGTGCCTTGTCGATACGACGCTTACCGCGCTTCTTATGTGCATGGAGATAGACCGCGATAACGTTGGCGTGGCAATCGATACGGGCCACGTATTTTACGCACAGCAGAATGTGGCGCAGAATATCGAAGTCGCGGCGCGCTACGGAAAGCTTTTCATGATGCACGTAAACGACAACTACAACCTGTGGGACGACGACATGATCGCCGGATCGCTGCGGTATATGGAATATATCGAAATGTTTTACGCACTCAAAAAAGTCAAATACGACGGCTTTATGTCCATCGATATTTTCCCATACAGGGAGGACCAGTACGAAAGTACGCGGGAAAGCGTGCTCACCATGCAAAAGTTTGATGAAGCGGTGGACCTCATTGGGTTTGACAGGCTTGCGGAGCTGATCGAGGAGGGAAATCCGAATAAAACGGTGAAAGCGGTACGCGAAGCAATTTTTAAGTAAGGGGACGGATATGAAAGCTTGTATTTATCATGGAATTGAACAACTTGCGGTGGAAGAAAGGGAACGCCCCGTCCTGCCGCAGGGCGGAGCGGTGGCAAAGATACTGAGGGCGTCGGTGTGCGGCACAGACCTGCGGGCGTACCGCTCCGGCAGCGATAAAATCGAGGACGGCAGGATTATCGGACATGAGGCATGTTATCTTCTGGAGGATATTTCGCCTGAAATAAAAGGATACGAAAAGGGGGAACGCGTGATTGTCGCGCCCGCAGTCGGCTGCGGCGAGTGCCGCCAGTGCAAAAAAGGCAAGACAAATATGTGCGATACGCTAAAGACCATTGGTTTTGAATGGGACGGCACGTTCGCGCAGTATTGCGCGATCCCTGCGCAGGCGTTTCGCATGGGCAATGTAATCCGTGTGCCGGAGCATGTTTCGGACGTACAGGCGTGCCTTGCGGAGCCGGTGGCGTGCGCCATCAACGCGCAAAGCTATCTTACCATTGGCAAGGGGGATGCTGTCCTCGTGTTTGGCGCGGGCTACCTTGGCTGCATCCATGCGGAGCTTGCCTTCCTGAGCGGGGCAAAACAGGTGATTATTGCGGAGATTTCCGCAAAGCGCAGGCAGCAGGCGCAAAAGGACGTAAAAGGCGTTGTTACGGTGGATTCATCCGCGCCGGATTTTAAGGAACAGATCGGAAAAGTTACAAATGGCAGTGGCGTAGACGTTGTGATTACAGCCTGCCCGGCGGGAATTACCCACAAAACAGGGCTGGAGCTTTTAAATAAGCTTGGCAGGATGAGCCTGTTTGGAGGGCTTGCGGGCGATGGGCACGGATTTTTGGACAGCAACCTGATCCACTATAAGGAGGCGGCGGTTTACGGCGTGCACGCATCCAGCGCAGAGCACAATAAACAAGCGCTTGACCTGATCGCAACAGGCAAGCTGGACGTAACAAAATACGCGCAGGAATACCCAATGGAACATATTGGGCAGGCAATGAAAGACCTGATTGCAGAGGATGTGGTAAAAGCGGTTCTTAGCTGTGAAAAGTAAATAAAATCGTTTGAATTGATTTCCCTACTGAAAAAGGGGCTGCTCCCCGGATGATTTTATAGCAGCTCCTTTTTTATGTGATATCGTGCATGCTTACGAGCCAGCCGCAATCCAGGGCAACAGGCGCGGTCCGCAAAAGCCGACTGTACCCGCGCGAAATGGACAAGGGCGATAAGCGGCTGCTGGGCACAACCCCATAACAGCTATCCGCATTTCCTGCATGCGCGCGATTTCCCGGATTCTTCGGCGCTGCCCTTAAGGATTGTTTTTGATTTGGCAAGGGAGCTGCAGTCAGGCGTAGTATGGTAAACTTTTCCGTTTGGCGTCCAGTAAACGGTCTGCGTACGCGGACTGACCGTCTCTTCCGGACTCGCGGTCTTATCGGTTGCAGGCGCGGATGCAAGGGGATCCTCCGCCATATTGTCTTGCGTTTCCTGCATTTGTGGGGATACCGTTGACGTGGGCAGGGGTGTGGGCGAAGCGGCTTCCGGGGCCGGCGTATCTGCGGGCGTTGCCTTTGGAGTAACCGTTATGGCGGGAGCATGGGAAATGGACGGTTCAAAAGCCTCCCTTTCCGCACCGCAGGCTGCAAGCGGTACGATGAGTATAACAGATAATAACAGGGCAATCATTTTTTTCATATCGGGACTTCCTTTGGAAGATTTTACAGGGATGTGCCCCCTGCCTGTTATCATAGCACCTTTCACAGCCCGGTTCCACTGCCCGGCAGTGATTGGATGGAAGAAAAAACATGTCGTGACAAAATGAAATGGGATTTCAGTGTTTAAAAAGTGCGCTCCTGTTTAAAATTAAGTTACCAAGGAGGTGCGTTATTATGGCAGTAGAAAAAACAGATCCGGGCGAATTTGTGGACGAGGAAGCGGTTGTTCTCACAAATCCGGCAGATGAGGAAGAATTTGACAATGGAGTATCCGCATCCTTTATCCGTTTTGACGATATGGATGAAGATAAACCGGAAGCTTCAAAAGAAAAATAAGGCGGTAGCATAAGCCGCCCGTCAGGGAAATGATGAACCGTCCGTTCGGGCGGTTTTTTCTTTTTGCTTTACAAGGCCGATAAAAGTCTGAAGAGGCTGTGTCAGGTATTTGTCCCTGTGATAAACGATGTAATTGGTGTTCTCAAGTGAAAATCCCTCGATACAAAGCTGCGTCAGGGTTCCCGCCGCAAGTTCGTTTTTTATCAGGATTTCCGGCAGGATGCTGACGCCAAGCCCGTTTTTTGCCGCTTCGATCAACGCCTGCGAGTTGACGCTTGTCCATGCGCCCTCCGCGGATAAATGCTTGAGAAGCAGCACGCTGTCAAAAGCGTCGCGTATGGCGCTGCCCTTTTCCCGCAGCAGGAGCGGCTCGCGCACAAGCGCGTCGATGGGGACAGGGCCTTTTTTTGCAAGCGGATAGGAAGGCGAGCAGACGACAGTAAGCGTAAAAGAGGAAAAAGGGAATTTTACGAGCTGTTTATGCGGAATCACGCCCTCCACAAGCGCCGCGTCGATTTCATTGTCCATCAAACGTTTCTGGATGTTCCGGGCGCTGTCTACCTCCACCCGCACGGGTGCGCTGCAAAGGCCTGCGAATTCACGCAGCAGCGAGGGGAGCAGAAAGTTTGCAATGGTAATGGACGAGCCGAGGCGTATGGGCGCGGGATGCGCTGCGCCACACGCATCCGATGTGAGGTCACCGTAAAGCTCCAATATGCGGGTAGCCTTATCGAGAAACGTTTTTCCGGCTTCCGTCAGGTATATCCGGCGCGCGATCCGGTCAAACAGCACGCAGCCGGTTTCCGCCTCAAGGCTGCTGATCATGTGCGATACGGCAGGCTGCGTCATGTAAAGGCTCTTTGCCGCGCCGGTAAAGCTGAGCTCCCTGCATACGGCCTGAAAGACCTGCAGCTGGCGTATGTTCATATGGTTGCGCTCCAATCCATTACTAAATAATTATGATATCAATAAAATAATAACATTTCATTGATCGATCTGCAACTGATATAATAAATGTATCAAAAGGGGGCTGTTGCAGGTGGAAGAAGGAAAAAAGGTATCGTGGCTGTGGCTGTTTGGAATTAATTTTGTCATCAGCGCATTCACGTTTGGCGGCGGATATGTGGTTATTCCCATGATCCGCAAATATTATGTGGAAAAAAAGCACGTGTTCGGAGAAAAAGAGCTGATGAACCTCGCGGCGATTGCGCAGTCCTCTCCCGGGGCGATTGCAATCAATCTGTCCGCGCTCGCGGGCTATAAAGCGGCAAAGCTTCCGGGCGCTGTCATCAGCTGTGTTGCGGCGGTTGTTCCTCCGCTTATCATTTTGTCGGTCATCTCTTCGTTTTATACGGTATTTCGGGATAACTGGGTGGTCGCCGCCGCGCTCAAGGGAATGGAAGCCGGCGTGTGCGCGCTGATCGTGGATGTGGTGTGGGACATGAGCAAGGCGGTATTCGGGGAAAAGCAACCGCTCCTGTGGATATTGCTGCCCGCCTCATTTGTACTCGTGTTCTTTTTCCGGGCAAATGTGATGCTTGTGATCATAGGCGGCGCGGCGCTGTGCTTTATGACCGGGTGGCTGAATAAAAAGAGGGAGGCGCGCCATGGGCACTCTGGTTAACCTGTTGGTAAACTTCCTGCAAATCGGGTTATTCAGCATTGGAGGCGGATATGCGACGATTCCGCTCATCCAGGAAGCGGTTGTAAATGCCCAGAACTGGCTGAGTTTCCAGGAATTTACGGATATCATTACCATATCGCAAATGACGCCCGGGCCGATTGCAGTCAATACCTCCACGTTCGTCGGGATACGGATCGCAGGTATTCCAGGCGCGCTTGTCGCAACCTTTGGATGTGTGATTTCAGGCTTTGTCATCTCCATCCTGCTGTTTTGCATTTTTGAAAAATACAAAAATACGAATGGGGTTATGAGCGTGCTGGGCGGCCTTCGAGCCGTATCGGTGGGGCTGATTGCCGCGTCCGCAGGAACGATTTTGCTGATTGCGCTTTGCGGCACGTCGGATCTCTTTTCAGGCGCGGCGCAGATAAATGCAGCCGCCCTTATGCTGTTTGGCGCGGCGCTCTTTATCCTCAGGAAATTCAAGTGGAATCCAATGCTTGTCATGGTGCTGTGCGGCGCTGCGGGCGTTGTGATTTACGGTTTTTTCAGGCTGTAACGGTATGATCACGAAAACAACTGAATAAACCGGCCTTCCCGGGTTATCATTAATGTAAATACGTTTTACCAGGGAGTAAATTATGCTGAGATACATTGACCATACAAAAATGGGACGGGGGATCCATGGCTGGCTGGACAGCCATTTCCACTTTTCCTTTGCGGAATATTACAATCCTCAAAATATCCAGTTTGGAGTACTGCGCGTGGTAAACGACGACATGGTACAGCCGGGCACGGGCTTCGACACGCATCCACACCAAAACATGGAAATTCTTTCTTATGTGGTGCAGGGAGAGCTGACGCACGCGGACAACATGGGAAACGAGCAAACGCTCACACGCGGACAGGTGCAGTACATGAGCGCAGGTACGGGCGTACTGCACAGCGAATACAATATGGGAAAAGACCTGCTGCGTTTCCTGCAAATCTGGATTCTGCCGGACGCCTCCGGGTACCAGCCAAACTACGGAGATTACCGCTTTAAGCTTGAGGACAGGGAAAACAGGTGGCTGCCAATCGCCACGGGCACTGACAACGGGGGCTCCAAAGCGCCAATCCGCATCCATGCGGATATCAACGCCTATGCGTCTATCTTAGGGGCGGGAAAAAGCCTTGCGTTTATGACAGGGGAAGACCGTCAGGCATACCTTGTCGTAGTGGAGGGCGAAGCGGAAATCGAGGGAATCCGCCTGGGAGAACGCGACGCGCTCGAAATCACCGGGCAGGACGTCACGATAAAGGCGCTCAGGGATACGCATATGGTCGTCATCGAAATGGCGAAAGCCTGATAAAACAAAGTAAAAAGGCCGACAGAAATAAAATTGTCAACAATGTAAAGTAAGGACGTATATTTTTTAAAATAGCGTCCTTACTTTTTTGTATAAATCCGTTATAATAAAGAAAAAGAGCAATTACAACATGCGAAACTTACACACCATTTCAGACAGTTATTACAGCAAAAACAGTTAAAAACAGAAAAAGGCGGGGAAGCAAATGGAAGGATATCGTTACTATTTGGCGATTGACATCGGCGCGTCCGGCGGACGGCACATTTTGGCGCACAGGGAAAATGAAAAGCTGTGCCTTGAAGAAATCTACCGGTTTGAAAACAGGATGGTCAGGAAAAACGGGCATTTGTGCTGGGAGATGGACCGGCTGTTTGCAGAAATCAAAGCCGGAATGGCGCGCTGCAAGGCGGAAAATAAAATTCCAAAAAGCGTTGGCATCGATTCGTGGGCGGTGGATTTTGTACTGCTCGACGAAGGCGGCAAAGTGCTTGGCGATACGGTCGGTTATCGTGACGAGCGTACGGACGGCATGATCGAAGCGGTTGGGAATATCATTCCGGAAAGCGCGCTTTATGCGCGTACAGGTATCCAGCAGCAGAAGTTCAATACCATCTATCAGCTGATGGCCATCAAAAAGGAACATCCGGAGTATTTGAAGCGTGCGCAGGCAATGCTGATGGTACCGGATTATTTCCATTATTTGCTGAGCGGGAATCAATCGGCGGAATACACCAACGCCTCTACAACACAGCTCATGGACGCAGGAAAAAAAGACTGGGACAGGGAATTGATCGAAATGCTCGGCTTTCCCCAACGGATATTCCAGACACTGTCGCGCCCGGGCACGTTTGTGGGGATGCTTACTGATGAAATACAAAAGGAAGTTGGTTTTCAGTGCAGGGTTGTCGCCCCTGCTACGCATGATACCGCGTCGGCGGTTATGGCGTCGCCCTTCAGCGGGGAAGGCGCGATCTATATCAGCTCAGGCACATGGTCGCTAATGGGGATTGAACGGGAGCAGCCGGAAAACAGTGAAAAAAGCCGCAGGTACAACTTTACCAACGAGGGTGGCTACGATTATAAGTACCGCTTTTTAAAAAATATCATGGGACTGTGGATGATCCAGAATGTCAAAAAGGAGCTGCAAAACAAGTATTCCTTTGCACAGCTGTGCGATATGGCGGAACAGACGGATTTCCACGCGCTTGTGGATGTGGACGACGGGTGCTTTATGGCTCCCGACAGTATGACAGAAGCGATACAGGACTGGTGTGCCGCACATGGGCAGCCAGTGCCGCAAACGCCCGGGGAGCTTGCAAAGTGCATTTATGAGAGCCTTGCACACAGCTATGCGCGCACAGTGGAAGAGATCGAGGACGCCACAGGCAGCAAATATGAAGCGATCAACATCGTGGGCGGCGGCGCAAATGCGGATTACCTCAATAAGCTTACGGCGCGCATCTCAGGGCGGGAGGTTCTTGCGGGGCCGACGGAAGCGACGGCAACCGGAAACATTGCCGCGCAGATGATTGCGGCAGGCGAGTTTTCATCACTGTCGCAGGCAAGGGATACGATCAAACGGTCGTTTACGATCAAAGAATATGGGAAGGGGATTAAAAAATGAGCAGACGTTATGAAGAAGCAAAGGAACAATATGCAAAAATAGGGGTGGATACCGAGCTTGCAATCAAAAAACTGGAGGCTGCGTCCATCTCCATGCACTGCTGGCAGGGAGACGATATCGCGGGCTTTGACCGCGACGGGGCGCTTACGGGCGGCATCCAGGCGACTGGGAATTATCCGGGCAAGGCGCGCACGCCACAGGAGCTGATGGCGGATATTGATGAGGCGCTCAGCCTCATACCCGGAAAACACAGGCTGAATCTTCACGCAAATTATGCTATATTTGAAGAGGGAGAATTTGCGGACAGGGATAAGCTCGAACCAAGACATTTTAAAAAGTGGGTGGAGTTTGCAAAGGAACGGGGCCTGGGCCTGGACTTTAATCCCACATATTTCTCGCATCCCAATGCCGAAACCTTTACGCTGTCCAGCCCGGACGAGGAAATCCGCAAATTCTGGATTGACCACGGTAAGGCATGTATTCGCATCGCGCAGTATTTTGCAGAAGAATTAAACACCTACAGTCTTGTGAATATCTGGATACCGGACGGCTATAAGGATGTGCCCGCAGACCGTATGGCGCCGCGTGCGCGCCTGAAGGATTCGCTCGACCAGATTTTAGCGGTTGATTTTGACCACGATAAGGTCTTTGTGTCTGTAGAATCCAAGGTGTTTGGAATCGGCATGGAATCCTATACCGTAGGCTCTCACGAATTTTATATGAACTATGCCGCTCAAAACGACGTGCTCTGCCTGCTCGATAACGGGCATTTCCATCCAACCGAGCAGGTTGCGGATAAAATTTCCGCTATGCTGCTGTTTTACGACCGTCTTGCGCTGCACGTGACGCGCGGCGTTCGCTGGGACAGCGACCATGTCGTGCGCTTAAACGACGAGGTCAGCGAGATCGCAAAGGAAATCGTTGCGGCGGACGCGCTTCATCGCGTAATGATCGGCCTTGATTTCTTTGACGCAAGCATCAACCGTGTGTTTGCCTGGGTGGTGGGAATGCGTAATATGCAAAAGGCGCTGATGCTTGCGCTTTTGACGCCAAACGGCAAGCTTGCAAAGCTACAGGACGAAGGCAGGCTCACAGAGCTTATGATGTGGCAGGAGGAGCTCAAGCTGTATCCGTTTGGGGATGTGTGGAACGAATTTTGCGAGAGAAACAATGTGCCGGCAAAGGAAGACTGGTTTCAGGAGATCGCCCGCTATGAGGCGGACGTTTTAACAGCGCGTGGCTGATCATTTCAGGGCATAGGTTACAGGTCGGATGCTGATTTCGCGTGCCTTAACAGGACTGCGGGATTGATAATGGACAGGCGTAAGCGGAGGCAGCCATGAATCAGGAGATATTAAGAAAAATTGAACCGCCCACGCCCGAGGAACAGGGATTTCTCAGCGGGGAGGGGCTCGCGCCGGAGGATTATTTTTCAGGCACGGATTTTGCCGTGGACAGCAAAAAGATGCTGAGCAAGGGAATGCTGATCGCGAGCCGCACGCATACGCGCTTTATCGACTTTCCGCGCCACCGGCACAACTACATTGAAATGATGTATATGTGCCAGGGCTCGGTGACGCATCTTATTGAGGGACGGGAGCTGGTGCTCCGGCAGGGGGAATTCCTGCTTTTGAACCAGCATCTGTACCACTCGATCCGTCGTGCGGAGCGCAGGGATATCGGCGTGAATTTTATCGTGCTTCCGGAGTTCTTTGACGCGGTGCTCGATATGCTGGACGGCGGTAACGTGCTCACCGATTTTTTGGTGGATACGCTGCGCGGGGAATCCGGCAAAATACGCTTTTTGCACTGTAAGGTAGCGGATGTGCCGGAAATACAAAACCTGATTGAAAACCTGCTCTATTCGCTCGTGTGGCGCAAACGGGATGAGGAAAAGCTCAACCAGACCACGATGATGCTGCTGTTCATGCACCTGATGAACCATCCGGACAGGATAGACGTGGGCAAGCGTTACGAATACGAAAACAGTATCATGATGACTGTGCTGCGCTATGTGGATATGCACTACAAGGACGCAGACCTGACCGCGCTTTCGCAGAGTCTCAATCATTCGCTTTCCTCCCTTTCAAGGGTAATCCGCCGCAATACTGGCTGTACCTTTAAAGAGCTGCTGCAAAAAAAGAGGTTCCTTGTGGCGCGGGGGTTGCTTCGCAAAACAAATCTTTCGATCAATGATATCGCCGCCGCGGTAGGCTATGAAAACAACAGTTATTTTTACAGGCGTTTCCGCGAAAAATACGGCGTGTCTCCAAAGGAATACCGTGCGGGCGAAGGAAAAGGATAAGCTTGTCCGAAGGATGTCGCCATTTGTCGGAGATTCTGATGTAAGATGATAATATCAGGCAATATAAAAAAGGAGCTTTCAATAGCTCCTTTTTATATGCAAAGAAAGGAAAGAACAGATATGGTTTTTAATAACAAACTTTATGAACAAAAACGTCAGCAGGAAGCAGCCAGACGCAGGCAAAAAGAGGAAGCTGAAAGAAAACGCAGACAAGAGGAGGAACGAAGGAAACGTGTAAAAAAGGAACAGCAGGAACTTTTGCGAAGCCAGCGGGAATCGAAAATGGTAAAGGTTAATTCTGTCAAAGCAACACAGTCTTTGCTAAATGGTTTTGGATTCACAGATAATAGAGGAAATCCCTTGAAGGAAGACGGAGTGCTTGGAGCGAAAACAAAAGAAGCGACAAAAAAATTTGGTCGGTATCAGGAAGAGCTCGCAAAACCCAGTTTAAAAACAAAAAGATTTCAACAAGAATTAAATCAAAGCGGAATCCGCTATTTGGATGGAAAGCCTTTAAAGGAAGACGGGATATATGGTCCAAAGACAGATCATGTAAATAGTAAGGTTGATAATGAATTTACAGGCTGGTTGATGGACGATCATTACCGGCCTAAAACTGTCAGCCAGAAGCAGTACCCAACAATGCCCCAACTCGAAGATAAAGTGGTGAAAAACATCATGGCGGGAAGATGGAGCGATCTTAATGGCAGCAAAATGGAACAACCCAAACAAACAGGAAAAAGGTTACTCAAGCTTGATCTTCAGTCACCGGCCAGGGAAGCCATTACTTCAAAAAAAGGGGAAAGCAGGAACAATCTTTTGAAGAAGGATGTTAGCCAACAAATAGTAGATCCCACGCAGTTTCAATCAAAGGATGAGCTCCAGGAATACCTGAAACAGAATCCTGACGCTGTTTTGCCAAAAGGGCTTGACGGAAGGATGACAGGAGGCTGGGATCATGCTTTGGCAGAGAAACCGTCGATAAAAGCCGCACCGACAAGCCCGGAAGATTATCCGTTCGAGTTGATTGATGGAGAAGTAAGTTTATATAATACTCCGCAGCACTCTTATTCTGCATTATCCAGACCAGAAGAAAAAAATAGAAATATCGCAATGGAGAAATTAGGAACGTTAAATGGCTTGACTAAAGACAAAATTTTTTCTCCTTTATTAAAAACGATCGAAGATGCGGAAAGCGTTTCCTGCGAGACAACAACAACGACGACTACGGTAGACCAAATTAACAACAAAATCAAGAATCATGATAGGGAAATGAAAGAGGCAGGCAGAAATATTCGCGATGTTATTTTGGGAGGGCTTGGCGCGATAAGCAGCATAAGGGAAGGGACGATCAATCCTGATCAGGAATTTATCAGCGATCAAATCGGTCAAAGGATCGATGGTCAGATTGACCGATTTGAAGATCAAAAACCGCCAAAATACAGTGGATATGATAAACAAGGGAAGAAAATTGGGGAAATAACGAGGGAGACGCTTGATGTCACAACAGGGACGGGAGATTGGAATACTGGGGGAAATTGGCATTACCACAATAAAATTGTTTATGAATATTATGTTCAAGGAAATCAGAAAAAAATATTACGTATAGAAAACAATGGCAAAGAAATATACAATAACTATGCCGAGAATTAGTGCCTATTTATCACTGAAAATATCGAGTTTTTGCGGATGATAAGGCTTCTGCGGAAATTGCACTATAAAGCGCTGATAGAATTTTTCATCTGTCAGCGCTTTATAGGTGATATAAAATGGAAGAAATATCATAAATACTTCTACAAATTTGAGTAAAGTATACCAATCCATAATAGTCAAATCAGTAAAACTCACAGTTCCTACGACCATTCGTACGGCCCAGATGGTTAAAAAAAGAAATAATAATATTCGGCAAAACAAAAGGGAATAACTTTTTTTCGTTACCTTTTTATACAATAGCCTTGATAATATGATTAATATAATATAAAGGATTAAATCGAGCATGCGTAAAATGCAAAACATAAAGCTCAAATCAGGCCAATTCATTAATATATACGGGATCAAAGAAATACAAAAAGCGACAAAATATACCGCTGAAGAAATACAAAAAGCAAGGGAAACAATTTTGGTCCGGTTTTGGCGAGGGTTTACAATCAAACAAATATATAAAGCAAGAAAAGCTCCATACTGAACTGAGAAACCAATAAAATAGCATAATGAATAGTTAAAAATATCCATATCAATCTCAGAAGGAAGCATAGTTCTTATTTCACATGATAGTAACAAAGCATAGAGCACAAGCGCCGCAATACAAAGTATATAAGTGACTGTAACGCGCCGGTCTTCTTTTTTGATTGCGCTATGATCCATAATCCCACCACCTTGTTTCAATAATGCGCAATAAAGCGTTGATAAAAGCTTTCATCTGCCAGCGCTTTATTTGCAAGATAAATTGGCAAAAGAAGAAAAATCGGTTCTAATATCCACAATAGTAAAAACAAATTTTCGACAACCATCAAAAAAGACTCCCATATACATAAGGCTACGTCAATCAGCAAAATAATGAAAAAAAGATATCGTGATATTGCAGTGGTATTTGAATTCGGCTTATTGTTTTTGATCAAAAGAATTCCAAAAAAGATCAAAACAATAACCATAAAGATTCGGTGCATCCTGCCTAAATAAAATGGGAATGTATAATTTTGCGAAAAAATTGGAAACTCAATCAACATTGGAATAACGTAAAAACAAAGATAAGCAATCCCAAAAAGTAAAAATAGTAATGTTATTTTTTTAGTTGTATTCGATCTTTTTCGCCCGAGCAAAGCAGCATAAAAAAGTATTGCTAAAATATAGGTAAAAATAGCAAGGAAAAAAGACAGGAGGTCAAGCCAAATATATTCACTGTAACTCCAAAGAAAAACTCGGGTAATATTTTGTATCTCTTGCCATATCAGCAAAGTATAAAACACAATAGCCGCAATACAAAGTATATAAGTGACTGTAATTCGTTTGTCTTCTTTTTTGATTGCACTTTTATCCATAAATAATCCCACCACCTTGTTTTAGTATAGCACAAACATTTGTATAAAAAACAGATATCTGCAAAAGTAAAAATTGCATGTCTGTATTTACTGCGCTTTCCCTGCTATAATAAAAGAAAAAAGCGGAAAGGCAGGACGCAGATATTGAAAGCGGAAATCACTTATCTCGATAACAGCGGCTTTGCGGTAAAGACGGAGCGGCATTTTTTGATTTTCGATTGCTGGAACAATCGTCCGGAAAGCGGGAAGAAGGGCCTTGCGGGCGGTGTGATCGATCCGGAGGAGCTGAAAAAAGAAAATGTGTTTGTGTTTGTTTCGCATGCGCATGCAGACCATTTCAACAAAATGATCTTTGCGTGGCAGGAGCAAATCAAGGATATCCACTATATCGTATCAAGCGACGTCAGCCGCGCAAACGGCGCGACGATTGTACAGCCGGGCCAGGAATATGCTGTTCAGGATGTCACGTTCAAAACACTGCGTTCTACAGACGAAGGAGTTGCATTCCTTGTCAAAGTGGACGGCCTTACAATCTACCATGCCGGAGATTTGAACTGGTGGCACTGGGAGGGCGAGGATCCGCAGTGGAACAGCGATATGGCGCGGGACTATAAAAAAGAGATAGACCGGCTCATCGGAGAAAAAATCGATATTGCCTTTGTACCTGTAGATCCAAGGCTTGGAGAAAGCCTGCTGTGGGGGCTTACGTATTTTATGCAGACCGTGGGAGCGCGAATCGTATTCCCCATTCACTATGGCTCTGCGGGCAGCGTTGCCGCGCAGGCAATTCGGATGGCGGAAGAGCCCTGCGTACATGGGGGGAAAATTGTTCTTCCCATGCAGCGTGGAGAGACTGTGACGTGGGAAGGGTAAGCGCGCGATTGATTTTACTGCCCGGATGATTTAAACTAAATACAGATGATATTCTTTGGTGGTCAAAACAGATATACTGTTATTATTTGTGTACAAAAGAAAGGACATCAGGTATGAAACAGGAATCACAGGAATACGCGGTAAAGTCGGTGGAGATTGAGACAAAAGAAGTAAACCGCGTGATAGAAATCGTAAGAACGGCGGAGTTTGGGCAGGCGGTGGATATCCTCAGCAAGGCAA